>CAZEHA010000011.1:0-73500 GCA_964511665.1 uncultured Bacteroidales bacterium | reverse complement strand
TGGTAAGGAAGAGGTCATGGGTTCAATTCCCATCTTTGGCTCGAAATATTTTTTTATTGTCTAATAACTTAAATTGTAAATTTTAAACCCATGGCTAAAGAAAAATTCTCAAGAACGAAACCTCACGTTAACATTGGTACAATCGGCCATGTTGACCACGGTAAAACCACCCTTACTGCCGCTATCACAAAATCATTGGCGTCTGAAGGTCTGGCACAGTACAGAGATTTCGATTCGATTGACAACGCTCCTGAAGAAAAAGAAAGAGGTATTACGATTAATACCGCTCACGTTGAGTATGAAACAAAAAATCGTCACTATGCACACGTTGACTGTCCGGGTCACGCCGACTATGTTAAAAACATGGTTACCGGTGCTGCTCAGATGGACGGCGCTATCCTTGTGGTAGCTGCAACCGACGGTCCGATGCCTCAGACCCGCGAACATATTCTGCTCGCCCGTCAGGTAAACGTTCCTAAAATCGTTGTTTTCCTGAATAAGGTTGACATGGTCGACGACGAAGAACTCATTGAATTGGTTGAAATGGAAGTACGCGAATTGCTGAGCTTCTACGAATTCGACGGCGATAATGGCCCCGTTATTCGTGGTTCTGCATTAGGCGCACTGAACTCGGAACCCAAATGGGTAGAAAAAGTTCAGGAATTGATGGCTGCTGTTGACGAATGGATTCCCATCCCTCCGCGTGATAACGAAAAACCATTCCTGATGCCCGTTGAAGACGTATTTTCGATTACCGGTCGCGGTACCGTTGCAACAGGTCGTATTGAAACCGGTGTTACAAATACCGGAGACGAAGTACACATTATTGGTTTAGGCGCCGAAAACCGCAAAACCGTGGTTACAGGTGTTGAAATGTTCCGTAAAATATTAGACCGTGGCGAAGCCGGCGACAACGTTGGTTTGTTGCTCCGCGGTGTCGATAAGAACGAAATCAAAAGAGGTATGGTTATCGCAAAACCAGGTTCTATTAAACCTCACACCAAAGTGAAAGCCGAAGTTTACGTGTTGAAGAAAGAAGAAGGTGGTCGTCACACTCCTTTCCACAACAAATATCGTCCGCAATTCTATATCAGAACGCTCGATATTACCGGTGAAATTACACTTCCCGAAGGTGTTGAAATGGTAATGCCCGGTGATAACGTAACCATAACCATCGAGTTGATTTATGAAGTGGCTTGCAATGTTGGTCTGCGTTTTGCTATCCGCGAAGGCGGTCGCACAGTAGGTGCCGGTCAGATTATTGAAATTGTTGAATAATAACCAATGCTTTTAAGTTGGCTGAGTCAAATCAGCCAACTTAAAAACTACGGGTGTAGCTCAATTGGTAGAGCGATGGTCTCCAAAACCATAGGCTGTGGGTTCGAAGCCTGCCACCCGTGCAAAACTTGTGATGTATGGCAAAAATAAAAGCATACTTTAAAGAAACTTACGATGAGTTGGCTCATAAAGTTACATGGCCCACTTGGAGTGAGTTACAAACAAGCGCGATAGTAGTAATGGTTGCTTCCTTAATTATAGCCCTTACAGTACTTGCTATGGATGTCTCTTTTAGAAATATTCTTGAGTTATTGTACGGATTATTTTATTAAAACCAAAAATGTCGGAGGGTCGTATGAGTGATCTTGATAAAAAATGGTATGTAGTGAAAGCACTAAGCGGTAAAGAAAAAAAGGTAAAAGAATACCTTGAAAACGAAATCGCTAAGACCAAGCTTACTCACCAGATATCACAGGTGCTGATTCCGACGGAAAAGGTATACCAGGTGCGAAAAGGTAAGAAAATCAGCAAAGAAAGAAGTTTCTTTCCGGGTTACATTCTCATAGAAGCGATACTTGATGGAGAGGTAGAGCACGTTATCAAGGCTGTTCCGGGAGTGCTGGGTTTCTTAGGATCAAAAGATGGTAAACCAATTCCTTTACGACCGGCCGAGGTAGCCCGCATTTTGGGTAAAGTTGACGAACTGACCGAGAGTTCAGAAGAAATCAACATCCCATTTTTTGTTGGTGAAGCGGTAAAAGTGATTGATGGTCCGTTCAACGGTTTTAACGGAGTCATCGAAGAAGTGCACGAGGAGAAGAAAAAGCTGAAGGTTATGGTGAAAATTTTTGGCCGTAAAACTCCGCTTGAACTTAGCTTTATGCAAGTAGAAAAAGAATAATCACTGATTGTAAAAAAGCGTTATGGCAAAACAAATTGAGAATTTTATCAAACTGCAGATTAAAGGCGGTGCAGCCAATCCTTCTCCTCCCGTAGGGCCAGCTCTAGGGTCGAAAGGTGTAAACATTATGGAGTTTTGTAAGCAATTTAATGCACGTACTCAAGACAGAGCAGGAAAAGTACTGCCGGTTGTGATTACTGTGTATAGCGATAAATCATTCGATTTTATCGTAAAAACTCCTCCTGTTGCTGTCCAATTGATTGAGTTTTCTAAAGTAAAAAAAGGATCGGCAGAACCCAACCGTAATAAAGTAGGTTCAGTTACCTGGGACGATGTGAAAACCATTGCTCAGGACAAAATGCCCGATTTGAATGCCTTTACTCTAGAATCAGCAATGAAAATGGTCGCCGGTACTGCAAGAAGTATGGGTATCACTATCAAAGGTGATGACCCCTTTAAAAATTAATTAAGCACATTTTTATAAGATGGCAAGGATAAGTAAAAATAAAAAAGAAGCTTTATCGAAAATCGAGAAAGGTAGAAAGTACGACATTACAGATGCCGCAAGCCTTGTGAAAGATGTTACTTTTACAAAATTCGACGCTTCGGTTGATATTGATGTGAAACTGGGTGTCGACCCGAGAAAAGCCAATCAAATGGTTCGTGGAGTCACCACTTTACCACATGGTACCGGAAAAGAAATTCGTGTTCTGGTATTGTGTAACCCCGATAAGGAGCAAGAGGCTAAAGATGCCGGTGCCGACCATGTAGGACTCGACGATTTTATCGAAAAAATCGAAAAAGGGTGGACTGATATTGATATCATTATCACTCAGCCCCAAATCATGGCGAAAATTGGTAAACTTGGTCGCATCTTAGGCCCTCGTGGCTTGATGCCTAACCCAAAATCGGGGACTGTAACTCAGGATGTCGGTAAAGCGGTTCTTGATGTGAAAAAAGGAAAGATAGATTTTAAAGTCGATAAGTACGGTATAATTCATGCGGGAATCGGAAAAATATCTTTCGAACCCGAAAAAATCATCGATAATGCCCGTGAATTGGTGCAAACCATTGTGAAGCTGAAACCCAGCACCGCAAAAGGTACCTATATTCAAAGCATTTATTTGTCGAGCACCATGAGCCCCGGAATCGAAATCGATCCAAAATCTGTTGTATAGTAATTATTAAGAAGTAGCATGTTATGAAACGTGAAGAAAAAGATGCCCTGATTGAACAACTGAAAGAGCAAATCGCAAGCTACAGTCATTTTTATTTGACTGATGCAGCCGATTTGAATGCTCAGGAAGTCTCAGAATTAAGGCGAAAATGCTTCGAACAGGATATAAAAATGGTGGTTGTTAAGAACACCCTATTCAAATTTGCCCTCGAACGTTCAGGATATAATTTCGAGGAATTGTACCCAAGTTTGAAAAACAACACGGCTGTGTTTTTTTCAAACTCTGCATCGAGTCCGGGTAAATTGATTAAGGAGTATAGCAGAGTTCACCAAAAACCTGTTCTTAAAGCTGCATTTGCAGAGGAATCGTTCTATATCGGAGAACATAATCTCGAAGCTCTCATTCACATTAAGAGCAAAAATGAGCTTATTGCCGATGTGGTAATGTTGCTGCAATCGCCCATGAAGAATTTGTTGGGACAGTTGAATTCAGGTAAACACATTATTGCCGGAGTGGTTAAAACCCTTTCGGAGAGAGAGTAAAAACAATTGGTAAAACAATATTAAAATTAAAGTAAAATGGCAGATTTAAAAAAATTAGCTGAAGAATTGGTTAATCTTAGCGTAAAAGAAGTAAACGAACTTGCAGGTATCCTGAAAGATGAATATGGAATTGAACCCGCAGCAGCAGCAGCAGTTGTAGCTGCTCCCGCCGCCGGTGCTGGCGCTGACGCTGTTGAAGCAGAACAAACTGAATTCGACGTGGTTCTGAAAGCAGCCGGACAGACAAAACTACAAGTAATCAAGCTGGTTAAAGAACTTACCGGTTTAGGGCTTAAAGAAGCAAAAGAACTTGTTGATTCTGCACCAAAACCAATTAAAGAAAAAGTTTCGAAAGACGAAGCAGCTTCACTTAAAGCCAGTCTCGAAGAAGCAGGAGCCGAAGTTGAAGTTAAATAACTTCGTTTCCGTGACGTATTTTTTAGGTTTAAAACCCGTGTTCGGGTTTTAAACCTTTCGTTGTTATTGATTTAGTTCTTTCTCTAAAATATTATCAATGGCTATAAAAACTAACGAACGAATCAATTTTACATCTAATAAAAATCAGTTGCAATATCCTGATTTTCTTGAAGTACAATTGAAATCTTTCCAAGAATTTTTCCAAATTGAGTCAACAGCCGAGCAACGCAAACAAGAGTTGCTGTATCAAGTGTTTCAGGATAATTTTCCGATTACCGACACCCGAAATAACTTTGTACTCGAATTCCTCGATTATTCGGTCGACCTGCCCAGGTATTCAATTCAAGAATGCGTTGAGCGTGGATTAACTTATAGCGTGCCATTAAAGGCAAAGCTTAAGCTGTATTGTACCGATCCCGATCACGAGGATTTTGAAACAACCATTCAAGATGTATGGTTGGGTACAGTTCCTTATATGACGCCCAGTGGAACCTTCGTTATCAACGGGGCCGAAAGAGTGGTTGTGTCGCAGTTACATCGTTCACCCGGTGTGTTCTTCGGACAAAGTGTTCATACCAATGGTACAAAACTGTATTCGGCGCGTATCATCCCATTTAAAGGCTCGTGGATTGAATTTGCCACCGATATCAATTCGGTGATGTATGCCTACATCGACCGAAAAAAGAAATTGCCTGTTACAACCCTACTAAGGGCTATTGGCTTCGAAAGCGATAAAGACATTCTCGAAATATTCAATCTTGCCGAAGAATTGAAAGTGAGCAAAACTGCTCTTAAAAGGGTTGTTGGACGAAGATTGGCTGCACGTGTACTGAAAACATGGACAGAAGACTTTGTTGATGAAGATACAGGTGAGGTGGTATCAATCGAACGCCACACCGTGGTGGTTGATCGCGAAGTGGAACTAACCAACGACCACATCGACTTGATTGTTGATTCGGGTGCTAAAACAATATTACTGCATAAAGAAAGTCAGAAAACTTCTGATTTTGCTATTATTTATAATACACTGCAAAAAGACCCTTGCAACTCAGAGAAAGAAGCTGTGGTACATATTTATCGCCAATTACGCAACAGTGAGCCGCCCGACGATGCTACTGCACGCGATGTTATCGATAAACTGTTTTTCTCCGACAAACGTTACGATTTGGGAGAGGTAGGGCGATATCGCTTGAACAAGAAACTTGGCCTCGAAATTCCTGAAGACACAAAAGTGCTTACACGCGATGACATCATTGCGATTATAAAATATTTAATTGAACTTATTAACTCTAAAGCCGATATCGATGATATCGACCATTTGAGCAATCGTCGTGTGAGAACTGTAGGAGAGCAACTTGCTGGTCAGTTTGGTGTTGGGTTGGCTCGTATGGCCCGTACCATCCGCGAAAGAATGAATGTTCGCGACAACGAAGTTTTTCACCCTATCGATTTGATTAATTCAAAAACATTATCGTCGGTAATAAATTCGTTTTTTGGGACTAATCAGTTGTCGCAATTTATGGATCAAACCAATCCGTTGGCCGAAATGACCCATAAACGTCGTATGTCGGCATTGGGGCCGGGAGGTTTGTCTCGCGAACGTGCCGGTTTCGAAGTGCGCGACGTGCACTATACTCACTACGGCAGGCTGTGCCCCATCGAAACACCCGAAGGACCTAATATCGGTCTGATTTCATCTTTGTGTGTGTATGCGAAAATTAACAAATTAGGTTTTATCGAAACCCCATATCGCACAGTTAATGATGCTAAAGTAGATGTTAGTGGTCGGGTAGTTTACCTGAGTGCCGAAGAAGAAGAAGAAAAAATTATTGCTCAGGCAAACGCGTTAATTGACGAAAACGGAAAATTCATTAATCCCAGAGTAAAGGCAAGGCTCGAAGCCGATTATCCTCTCGCTGAGGTAGATACGGTAGATCTTATGGACGTGGCACCCAACCAGATAGCTTCAATTGCAGCATCGTTAATTCCTTTTCTGGAACACGACGATGCCAATCGTGCCCTGATGGGTTCTAATATGATGCGTCAGGCTGTACCTTTATTAAACCCCGAAGCACCAATTGTTGGCACCGGTATTGAACACGAGGTGGCCAAAGATTCAAGAATACTAGTGGTGGCCGAAGGCAACGGAACGGTTGAGTATGTCGATTCAAAACAGATTGTGGTACGCTACGATTATACCGAAGAAGAACGATTTGTTTCCTTTACCGATGACGTGAGAGTTTATTATCTGCAAAAATTCTTGAAAACCAATCAGAACTCATGTGTTAATCAACGACCAATTGTTCGGAAAGGCGAAAGAGTGGTTAAGGGTCAAATTCTTTCCGAAGGCTATGCAACCAAAAATGGTGAATTGGCTATCGGTCGAAATCTTAAAGTGGCATTCATGCCCTGGAAAGGATATAATTTTGAGGATGCTATTGTAATTTCCGAAAAAATTGTTCGCAGCGACTATTTTACCTCAATACATATCGAAGAGCATCAACTCGAAGTTCGAGATACCAAACGAGGATTGGAAGAACTTACTTCCGATATACCTAATGTAAGCGAAACGGCTACAAAAGATCTTGATGAGAATGGTATAATCCGCATTGGTGCTTATGTGAAACCAGGCGATATCCTTATTGGTAAAATTACCCCAAAAGGAGAGTCGGATCCATCTCCCGAAGAAAAACTTTTACGTGCAATTTTCGGAGAAAAAGCCGGTGATGTAAAAGATGCCTCATTAAAAGCTTCGCCTTCTACCAACGGTGTTGTTATCGACAAAAAGCTATTTTCTAAAACAATCAAAGACCGCAAAGCCAAGAATCAGGATAAATCGTTGCTTGATGCTATTGAGCATGATTTCGAGAAAAACGCCGCTGCGCTGAAAGAAACTCTGGTTGAAAAACTTTTTATTATAGTGAATGGCAAAACATCGCAAGGTGTGAAAGACAATCTTGGTAATGAACTCATTCCCAAAGGAAATAAATTTACCCAGAAAGCTTTATTTGAGATTGATTTTCTGAATGTAAATCCGTCAAAATGGACAACCGATAAGAAGAAAAACGATCTTATCGATAAGTTGCTGTTTAACTATATGATTGAATTTAAGAAATGTGAGGGCGAAGCAAGAAGAAAGCGCCTTAATATTTCTATTGGAGATGAACTGCCGGCCGGTATTGTACAGTTGGCAAAAGTATACCTTGCAAGCAAGCGTAAAATTACCGTTGGCGATAAGCTGGCGGGTCGTCATGGAAATAAAGGTATAGTTGCAAAAATTGTACGTCAGGAAGACATGCCTTTCCTCGAAGACGGAACCCCCGTTGATATTGTTCTTAATCCCTTAGGTGTGCCTTCGCGTATGAATCTGGGTCAGATTTACGAAACAGTGTTGGGCTGGGCCGGCGAAAAACTGGGTTTGAAGTTTGCCACTCCCATTTTCGATGGTGCATCTATCGATCAGATAAATGAATATACCGAAAAAGCCGGAGTTCCAAGATACGGAAAGTGTTATCTGTACGATGGTGGCACCGGAGTTAAATTCGACCAACCCGCAACGGTTGGAGTTATTTACATGTTGAAACTCGGTCATATGGTCGAAGATAAAATGCATGCTCGTTCCATTGGCCCCTATTCGTTGATAACCCAGCAACCATTAGGCGGTAAAGCCCAGTTTGGTGGCCAGCGTTTTGGTGAAATGGAAGTTTGGGCTCTCGAAGCATTTGGAGCATCTCATATCTTAAGAGAAATTCTTACCATTAAGTCCGACGACGTAATCGGACGAGCCAAGACCTACGAAGCCTTAGTGAAAGGTGAACCCATGCCTGAGCCTGGACTACCTGAATCGCTGAATGTGTTGCTGCACGAGATGCGTGGATTGGGACTGAATGTGGAGCTTGACTAGTGTTAAAGTATTAATTGATTTATTTGACAATCGAATATAAATTGTAATATGGCTTTCAGAAAAGAAACAAGAGTTAAAACAAATTTCACAAAGATTAGTATCAGTTTGGCCTCCCCCGAAGATATTCTCGACAGATCGAGCGGAGAAGTAACCAAACCTGAAACCATCAACTATCGCACCTATAAACCCGAGCGCGATGGTTTGTTTTGTGAAAGAATTTTCGGACCGGTTAAAGATTACGAATGTCATTGTGGTAAATACAAGCGAATTCGTTATAAGGGCATTGTTTGCGACCGATGTGGTGTTGAGGTTACCGAAAAAAAGGTACGCCGCGAACGCATGGGGCACATTAAACTTGAAGTCCCCGTAGCCCATATCTGGTATTTTAAAACCCTTCCAAATAAAATTGGTTATTTATTGGGATTACCCTCTAAAAAACTAGATGCAATTGTTTATTACGAACGATATATTGTTATACAGCCCGGTGTGAAGCAGGCCGATGGAATTAATCAACTCGATTTCTTATCCGAAGACGAATATCTCGAAATCTTAGAGGGTTTGCCAAAAGAAAACCAAATGCTTCCCGACGAAGATCCCAATAAGTTTATAGCGAAAATGGGCGCCGATGCTTTGTTCGATCTGTTAATGAAAATTAACCTCGACGAATTGTCATACGATTTACGCGACAAAGCCGGAAAGGAAACCTCGCAACAGCGTAAAAGCGAAGCATTGAAACGTTTAAGTGTGGTAGAAGCTTTTCGCGAATCGGAAGGTCGCAATAAGCCTGAGTGGATGATTATGAAAGTAATTCCCGTGATTCCACCCGAACTAAGACCTTTGGTCCCTCTCGACGGCGGTCGTTTTGCAACCTCCGACCTGAACGATTTATACCGTAGGGTTATTATTAGAAACAATCGGTTGAAACGACTTCTCGAAATTAAAGCACCAGAGGTAATATTGCGTAACGAAAAGCGAATGCTTCAGGAAGCAGTAGATTCATTATTCGACAATTCGCGTAAATCGAACGCAGTAAAAACAGAGGCCAATCGCCCACTGAAATCGCTGAGCGACAGTCTTAAAGGAAAACAAGGCCGTTTCCGCCAGAACCTGTTGGGTAAGAGGGTTGACTATTCGGCACGTTCGGTGATTGTGGTTGGACCGGAGCTTAAAATGCACGAATGTGGTTTACCCAAAGATATGGCAGCTGAATTATATAAACCGTTTATTATTCGCAAGCTTATCGAAAGAGGAATTGTTAAAACGGTGAAATCGGCAAAGAAAATTGTTGAGCGACGCGATTCAGTTATTTGGGATATTCTCGAAAATGTATTGAAAGGACACCCGGTAATGCTTAACCGTGCTCCTACTCTTCACCGTCTTGGTATTCAGGCGTTTCAGCCTAAGCTTATCGAAGGCAAGGCCATTCAGTTACATCCTTTGGTCTGCACCGCATTTAATGCTGACTTCGACGGCGACCAAATGGCAGTTCACCTGCCATTGGGCAACGAAGCTGTTATCGAGGCTCAAATTCTGATGCTGGCCTCTCATAATATTCTTAACCCTGCCAATGGGGCTCCTATTACTGTACCCTCTCAGGATATGGTTCTCGGATTGTATTACATTACCAAACAGCGTGATGGTGCCAAGGGTGAGGATCTGATTTTTTACAGTTCTAAAGAAGTTATTATTGCATACAACGAAGGTAAATTAGACCTGCATGCACGTATCAAGGTAAAGGTTGATGATGTTGACAAAGATGGTAACTATATTCATCATCTTATAGAAACCACCACAGGGCGGGTTATTTTCAATCAGGCAGTACCACGTGAGGTTGGATATATCAACGAGCTTCTTACAAAAAAATCGCTGAGAACAATCATTGGGAATGTGCTTAAAAAAGCCGGTACTGCAGCTGCTGCTAAATTCCTTGATGATATTAAAGATCTCGGATTCAGTATGGCTTTCAAAGGTGGACTCTCTTTTAACCTCGACAACGTAATTGTGCCTGCAAAGAAACAGGTTATGATAGAAGAAGGGTATAAGAAGGTTGAAGAAATCAGAGCTTACTATGAATCTGGGTATATTACAAACAACGAGCGTTACAATCAAGTAATTGATGTATGGACTCACGTAAATGCAAATCTTGCCAAAGAGGTAATGAAGCAGCTATCAACCGATAATCAGGGCTTCAATTCGGTGTATATGATGCTCGATTCAGGTGCACGCGGTTCTAATGAACAGATACGTCAGTTGTGTGGTATGAGGGGACTTATGGGGAAACCGCAAAAATCGGTTTCAACCGGTGCCGAGATTATCGAAAACCCGATTCTCTCAAACTTTAAAGAAGGTCTCTCTATCTTAGAATACTTTATTTCAACCCACGGTGCTCGCAAAGGTTTGGCCGATACTGCACTAAAAACTGCCGACGCAGGTTATCTCACGCGTCGTTTGGTGGATGTGGCTCAGGATATTGTTATTACCGAAGAAGATTGCGGAACCTTACGTGGTCTTGTAGCAAGCACAATAAAGAAGAACGAAGAGGTAGTAGAAACCCTTTACGAGCGCATTTTGGGTCGCACTACTGTACACGACGTGTATCACCCACTTAATGGCGATTTGATTGTTGCTGCCGGACAAGAAATTACTGAAGACGTTGCTACAATTATTGAAAAATCGCCCATCGAAGAAGTCGAAATTCGCTCGGTATTGACCTGTGAATCGAAGCGTGGAGTATGTGGTAAATGTTATGGTCGTAATCTTGCTACCGGACGTATGGTGCAAAAAGGCGAAGCCGTAGGTGTTATTGCTGCTCAGTCGATTGGAGAACCCGGCACACAGCTTACTCTGCGTACATTCCACGTTGGGGGGGTTGCCGGTAACATAGCTACCGAATCAACCATAATGGTTAAATACGAAGGTATTGTAGAAATCGATGACCTACGTACAGTAGAACATCTCGATGAACATGGTACAAAGGTAGATGTGGTTATCGGACGTATGGCCGAAATGAGACTTATCGATAAGAATACAGGAATCGTTATTATGACAAATAACATTCCTTACGGATCGAAGCTTTTTGTTAAACCGGGTCAGCATGTCGATAAAGGAACTGTGATTTGCAGTTGGGATCCGTTTAACTCGATTATTATTACCGAAGTATCCGGAAAGGTTAGCTTCGAAAATGTTATCGAAGGCACTACCTTTCGCGAAGAGGCCGATGAACAAACCGGTTATCGCGAAAAAGTGATTATTGAAACACGCGATAAATCGAAAATACCTGTTGTGCGAATACTCAATAGCTCGAAAGAGATTCTTAAAATTTATAACTTGCCGGTAGGAGCTCACATTAGTGTTCAGGAGAACGAGAAAGTTATTGCCGGACAAATTTTGGTAAAAATTCCAAGAGTTGTTGGTAAGGGTGGTGATATTACCGGTGGCTTGCCTCGTGTTACCGAATTGTTCGAGGCGCGTAACCCCTCGAATCCTGCAGTGGTTTGCGAAATAAACGGCCAGGTTGAATTTGGAAAAATTAAGCGTGGAAACCGTGAAATAATTATCAGATCGAAAGAAAACGAAGAAAAACGTTATCTGGTTCCTCTCTCAAAACAAATTTTGGTTCAGGATAGCGACTTTGTTCGAGCCGGAACTCCACTGTCGGAAGGAGCAACTACCCCCAGCGATATTCTGAATATTAAAGGACCAACAATGGTTCAGGAGTATATCGTGAACGAGGTTCAGGAAGTGTATCGAATGCAGGGTGTGAAAATCAACGACAAGCACTACGAAGTTATTGTTCGTCAGATGATGCGTAAGGTAGAAATTGAAGACCCGGGAGATACCCGCTTCCTCGAAAAACAAATTGTTGATAAATGGGAATTCCGCGAAGTGAACGATGCTATTTTCGACAAAAAAGTGGTAATCGATCCGGGAGACTCGGGAAGCGTTCATGCAGGCCAGATTATTTCGGCACGAAAACTACGCGACGAAAATTCGATGCTGAAACGAAAAGACCTTAAACTAATCGAAGGCCGCGATGCTATTCCCGCTACATCGAGTCAGGTGCTTCAGGGTATAACTCGTGCCGCACTGCAAACCAAGAGCTTTATGTCGGCCGCTTCGTTCCAGGAAACTACCAAAGTGCTTAACGAGGCTGCCATAAGTGGAAAACGCGATTATCTCGAAGGTCTGAAAGAAAACGTTATCGTAGGTCATCTGATACCTGCCGGCACCGGATTGCGAGAATATAAAAACTTAATTGTTGGCAATAAAGAAGAACTGGCCTATATGACCGAAAAATATGAAACCGTAAACGAATAATTGAATTATGGACGACAAGATGCCAAAACAAAATCAAATCAACATCGAACTCAAAGAAGATGTTGCTCAGGGAACCTATTCGAATTTAGCTGTGATAACTCACAGCAATGCAGAGTTTATTGTTGACTTTGTGCGCATTATGCCCGGAGTTCCCAAGGCACAGGTTAAGTCACGCATCATACTTACGCCCGAGCATGCCAAACGACTTATGATGGCGCTTAAAGAAAACATCAATAAGTTTGAGCAAACCAACGGTACCATAAAAATATCGGATCAAAATCAAGGGCCGATTATTCCCATGACTTTCGGCGGACCTACGCCTCAAGCATAAAAAAAACAGCGGGTTTTAACCCGCTGTTTTTTTTATTCTATTGTAACACTCAGTCCTCTGTCGGTTAAAGAGTCCTTCATCGGCTTCAGTGTGCAATACTTCCCGTTCTTAATTTCACACTTCCCTTTGTAATGGGTTAAAAAAGCACATTGCTCGGCCTGCAATTCATCGTGCCCACAAATATCAATCAAGCAGTCGATAACATATTCAAAAGTGTTAACATCGTCGTTGTACAAAACCAGCACATGGTTGGTGTTCAACTTCTCCTGTTGAATTTCTATCGGAGTTTCCTGTGTTTGTTTCCTTGTCATAAAGCAAATATAGCTCTTTTTTTTATTCGGTTAACTGTTGTAGTGGAATTTGTTTTCCATCTTTATAAGCCACAATAAAAGCATCGGTAATGCCTGCCTGAATTGCCCTTTGTCTGATGATGCCGGCTTTGGCCTGTGATTCAAGAGGTCCAATGCGATATATTATCAGATTGTTGTTGCTGAAGGTTTTGATTTGATTTCCGTCGGCAATGTTGGCAAATAGCTTGAGGGTTTCATCGGAAACCTCCTGACGGTATGCCCCTACCTGAACATAGATATCGATAACAATACCACTGGTTTTATCGGGAAGGTGGGGAGCTGTTCCCTGATCATGCATAATTGTATCGATAGGCTGTGCGTTGGTTTCTACTTGTTTCTCAACAGGTTTTGTGCGAATGATTTCGAGGGCTTCGTTTACCGGAATACGTTTACCGTCGCGATACGCCACCACAAAAGCATCGCGGGCACCTTTTTCGCGAAGTTGGTTACGTGCAGCATTTGCATCGTTCATGGTATAGTACTTGCCATACATGTGCCTGATATACCCGTTATCAAGGTATTCAACAAAATCGGTTTCTATTCCGTAAATTTCCCCGGGTTGCAGCAGTCTTTTTGCAGCAGCGAACTGCACCGTGAGTATTACTTCGGCGTTGGAATTTATGTTTTTGTAGCTGGTGTCGTCGTTATTTTGAGAGGTAATAGCTGACTGTGTACTTGTATGACTATCTGATTCTGTATTTCGATCGACTGTTTTTTGATAGGTGCCGGCATTATCTGCAATGATATCATTTCCAACAACCAGTAGATTCACATCGCTGGCCTGATGACTGGCTAAATACTGATTGGCTTCGTAGATGCTTACCCGTACTCCATTGAGGTAGGCAACTATAAATGCATCGCCAAACCCTAATGCTTTTACCTTCGGCAAAGCGGTGGTTGCTGCATTATACGTTCCAAATACACCTGTCATGTAGCGGATTAGCGTTTTACCGGGTACATTTTCGGTAAAAATAGGCGACAATCCCTTCGTATAGTCGTCTCCTACAATACGATTGTAAGCAGCAAACTGAATTCTGAAAATTAGACCTTCGTAGTTGCTGTAGTCGGGTTGAAGTTTTATGGTATCACCACTTTGAACGGGGTGTATTACCGGGTCGTTGTTTTGAGCCTGTATGTCTTGTCTATTAGAAACAGTGTCGGTGTTCACAACTATTAATGCCGTATCGGAGCTAATTTCTACAGGCCTGATACGGGTTGATGCAGTGGCTGCAGCGATGGCCTCCTGACGGTTTTTCAGCGCTTGCTCTTCGGCTTTGGCAGCTTCTTCTAGTAATTGTCTGCGCTGCTTTTTGTTTTTTTCTGTTTCTGCCTGTTGCCTTAACAATTCCGATGTATTATCGGCTTCAATGGCTGTTTGGTATAGGCTGTCGGCAATGATTCTATTTTCGTAATAGATAATTTCCGCTGTGTCGTAAGTATTATCGAGATGCCTGCGCTGCAACTCAGCTATGTGTTCGTTACTCTCGTAATAGCCTATTAAATTGTCGTCGCGCTTAGCATCAATTTTGTCGATTTTCTTATTGATGCGGGCAATTTTCTTCTTATTTACTATTTCTGTTTTTGTTCTTTCCAACACTTCGATGCGGTCAGAAAGCTTTTCGTGTTTGTACAGGCTTTTATCGCGTTGCTTTAAGAATTTATTGTATTCGCTGTTTTCCTGTGTTTCGTCGGGCAGAAAATCGACTGTGATTTGGTAACGCGGCAGCACCTTATTGTCGATTATTGTATCGTTTACTGCAGTTAATCGCAAGGTATCGGTTGAGGTTTCAGATGCTACATTGATGTGTTGGTATTCTGAGTTTATTTCGTGTGCCAATGCATCGTTGTTGTTCAACGCAATTTCTTCGGCTTGTTGGTATAGAGCAATGGCTTTTTCTCTCAGTTGTGCCGATTCCATTTTTAGTCGACTAATTTCATCGGAATTGTATGAATAATAGTTCTCGGCGATTTCAAGGTCTAGCGAATCGGCAGCATGCAACAACTCATCGCTTACTACTGCAATACGTTGCACTGCTGCTGCGCTGCTATCGCCGACCTGTGTTTGTTCCACTTTTTTCTTGCGTTGTATGTATTCGTCGTTCAATCGCTGTTGTTGCTCAATGTAAGCAAGATAATCGGAATAGTCTTCAATAAATGCCTCGTGGCGTTTCGACGCAAGCATCACCAAGCTGTCGGCCTCTTGCTCCATTTGCCGTAATTTCAGGTCAGAATATGTCGCTTTGTTTAGTTCTATATCGTTGCGAATTTGCTTTGCTTGTGCAACTAAACTGTCGGTTTCTCGTGTAATCGAAAGGACTGCTTCGGTTACGAATACATCGTTTTTTGCCAGATTGTTGAGTTCCTCCAGCGAGTTTTCATATTGAATTTCGGCTTTGGTCTTTTTGTGAACCAACAAACTGTCGGTGTTTGTTACAACATCAACACTGTCTCTATTGTTTTGCATAGCGATGGCTTGCTGTTCGGTAATCCACTGAGTAGTTTTGGCGATACCAACTTGTGTCTTCTCGATTTTGTTGCGGTACTGTGTCAACTCATCGCTTGGTTCTGTTGAGGGTTCGTTGCCTGCCGATGCCAACAAGCGCTTTTGTTTTTCGAGAAGATTTTCGCCCAGAATCACTACTTCGCTCAGCATATATATGTAAGTGTTATCGTTTCGATTACGCATCTGGGAGCGTATATTCTCATATTTCTTAAATTCATTGTCGATTTCAACCAGTAAATCTTTGTTGCTTCTGTACAGTTTCTTATTGCTATCAATTGCTTCACGGTTTCTGCGTATTTCTTCATCCTGCATATCGGCAATAATTGCAATGGCCTTCTCGTTGGCATCAAGCCGCTTGTTCTGAATTTGTACAATTTCTTTAATAATACTATCTTTCTCAGCTGTGGTTTCTGTGTTTGCATATTCAGTTTCGAGTCTTGCAATTTGATTGTCAAAATTCTCAGTTTCAACAAGCAGCGAATCAACACGTTCCAGATTGCGTTTCCGCATATCGGTGTAAGCCTTTTGTTCCGCATCGGTATCTTCAGTTTGGGCATTGTTTTGCGCCAATATAACACTACGATGATTTTCGGCAACATCGTTAATTGTAGAATTACTTATCACCCGATTGTTTTGGGCAATGGTCTCATTAACAGGTATTTCTTCTCCTGATATAATTTCAAAAGCATTGCGATATGTATCAACTGCTTTGTTCTCGAAATCGGCTGCTGCTATAAGTAGCTCGTTGCGCAGGCTGTCGTTGTTGGTTTCTTCGGCAGCAAGCATTACTTGAACGGCTTGGTTGTGCAATTGTTCCGCTTCCGTTTTCAGTGCTTCGGCGGTATTTTTCTGTACATCGCTGTACTGTGTTCCGGCAATGTCGGCATATCCTTTTTCTATAATGGCATACTCATCCGATTTTACGTCGATATCGTTTAATGCAGCTTGTGCATGGTTCTTGCGTGCATTCAGGTATGCCTGATTTGCTTCGTCAATTGCCTCAGCTTTTTTGCTTTCGTTTTTTGCCTTTTCTGCTTTGCTATGTAATTCATCAACACGGCTGTATTCTTCAACAGCAACCTGCCAGGCCTTGTCGGCTTCCGCATCGTTGTTTTTTGTAGTCAGTTCATTCAGTTTGTCTTTGGTATTACCTACGGTGGTGTATCTGGTTATGCTGTCAGAAACTTGAGTTTCATCTTCTTGAATTTGCCTGTTTTGGTTGCTCGTTGTAATACTGTCGGTCTGATTGTCTTGCAGTAATGCTAACGGATCTGCTGATAATTGCTCCACAATTTCGAAAGCTTTGTTTTCGTAGGCAATGGCTTGTTTTAAATAAAAATCCTGCACTGCCGGTAACAATTCGTTATTCTCAGTATTACCTGCGGCCATGGCATACAACGAATCGGCAGTATTCAGATAATCTTCGGCCAACAGCACCTCTTTTTCGTTCCCACTTTCTTTAATCGCAGTAATTTTTTCTTCGGTATGACTGCGAACCGGTGTGTTGTCGCTGGTTTTATACACAGTAACGCTTATGGTGTTGTTAAGCGCTGCAATGTTTTGGTTTATTTCGGAATATACAGAATCTAATGATTGTTGTTGCATTGCATAGTCGTCGAGTAGTTTTTTGCGAACAATCACATCGCTTTCATCCTGAAGCTGCTTATTTATCGAGTCCATAGTTGAAACAATCTGCCTTGCTTCTTTCAAATTGTTGTCAATTTCAATGTCGCTAAGAATTGGATTATCGGCAATGAGTGTTATTTGTTCGAGGCTGGTTTTGTCGGCTGATATTTGTTTAACCACTTCATTGTTCTCTTCATCAAATTGTTTTGTAATTAATTGAGAATTATCGAAAAATACCGAATCGAGTATTTGCATTTGCACGTCGGCCATTTCCTTCAGGTTTTTTTGGTTGCGCCGCATAATATATCGGTTGGCATTGGCCAGCAAGGCATCTACCTTTTCGGGCCTATATGAAGGAACAAGGCTGTCGGTTTCTGCTATCAGTGCTTGTGTTACGTTTAAGTCGGTTTGCAATTGCTGATTTTCGACAAACAGAAATTCTTGCTTAAGATACAATTCCTTATAATCTTTTACAATGCTGTTGCGCTCCTTCTCAAGCGAGGCAATCCGCTGATTTAGTTTCTGTTGATCTTCGTAGTTGTCGGTGTTTTTTATTCCATTGTAACATTGTAGTATTTCGTTGTCGATGCGTTCAATATCCGATTTCATTTGGTTTAGTGCAGTCTCATTTTTTTCGATAGCCTTGCGACTATCTTCGTAAGCAGATCGGTTTTGTTCTGTAATTTTATCGTCAGTATTAAGTGCTATGTCGTTGTCGATATTTTTTGTAACTTCTCGTAATGTATTGTTGCCCGACTCGGTAACATCTTTGTTGCTCACAGCATTATCGGCTGTGCTTTTGTAATTGGTGGCTTTGGCCTCAAGGTTTACAATGGTTTTTTCGTACTCATCATATACATATTTGGCCATGGCAATGCTGTCGATATACCGGTATTGCTTTTCGTCGAGCTCACGAAGTTTGGCTTCTTTCTCATAGGCTTGAATCTTCATTCGTTCCACGGTTTTCTTTTCTTCTTCGATGTCTTCGATTTTACTGATATAAAAATCAATTTTTGCCAGTGCCAGGTTTTCTTTGTTACGGTAGTTTTCAATCGAATTATTTAGCTCATCAATGCTTTCATAAGTCTCCATTACAATGTTTTCGAAGCTGGCAAAAACGGCCGAATCGCGCTGAAACCCATTGCTTTCGTCGGGCACAACCACCAGCAAACTGTCAGCAGTAATGGTATCGGTGTTTACCGGCATAGCATCTTCCATGCGCTTTTCAAATATCTGCATCGCCAGCGGTGTAATGTCGAGTTTCGATGTTTTGCGGATGTCATCCATATTTTCGACCAATCGCAGCGGAGGGTCTTTTTCTAATAATATTTGATACACACCAATGCGCCCTGATTCTGTTTCGCGGTTCGATGCAAAATATGCAGTAATGTTGTACGAGTCGGTGATGTACATGATGTCGTCGAGCGGAGTATTAATCGGAAAGTCTAGGTTCTTTGCCTCGTACCAGCTATTGAGATGCCGGTCGTATTGAACTACAAAAATATCGTAGCCACCCATACTATTGTGCCCTTTCGAGCTGAAATACAATTTTTCACCATCGGGATGAAAAAAAGGAAAATCCTCATCTTCGCTGGTATTTATCTGAGCGGGCAGTAGTATTGGAGCACTCCATTTGTCCCCTTCTTTTATTACCATGTAAATGTCGAGACTGGCATCTTTGCTGTTCCCGTAGCTGGCATAAAATGCACGATTGTGAACATAAGACACATACATGAGCCCCTTGTGCTTTTTCTTTTTATCGGTTTTGCTTCGAAACTCTTCGGGAACTACCACTATTTCTCCTCCCGAGTGTGGAATATCGTAGGAGTAATGAAAATTCTGAGTTTTTACTTTTTTGTTTTTCACAACCTGAAGGTCGTAAGCATATCTGATTAGGCTCACGCCATTATATGCCATACGCAACTGCCTGGCAACAGGAAATTGACGCATCTCTTTTGATGATGCCTGAGTCTTAAAGGCTTCGTAATGAATAATGGCTTTCTCGAACATATAACGCAAATGATAGGCCAGACCCAAATAGTAATTGGCGTGGTAATTTCCTCCTTTTAGGGCGTATTCAAGATACTGTATGCTTTTGTCGAACTCTGTGTTAAGGTTTACCAAGCATGCTCCGTAGGCGTAATTAAAGTATATTTCACGTGGGTATAGGCTGAGAAGCTGCGAAAAACCTTCTTTAGCCGGTTGATAATCGCCCTCATTAAACTGGTTTTGCGATCGTTCAAAAACCTCTTTTTCGCCCGGAGGCAGTTTTACCGAGATTTGCTGTGCACACAATGGTATTACTCCTAATGGCATCAATGCCAATAGAATAAGCATTGCTATGTATGCAATTCTTTTCAGTTGTGTACTATTTTATTCTGTCTATAGATGTCATCAATACTGATTATCCATAAAACCTATAAAGATACATATTTATTAAATTACTGATATGATTAAAGACCATTATTCAGTGTGAATGCTAAATTTTATAATTGTTGATAAACTTTCACCTGTATATTTTAAGGGTTCTTCGAAATAAAATATATTTGTACGAATCAAAAAATGAGTGAAATGCCGAATTTGAAAATTGGAGAAAAAGCCCCTGATTTCACAGGACGTATTCAAACAGGTGAAACCATTACATTACAACAGCTTGCCGGTAAGAAGCTAATATTATATTTTTATCCGAAAGACAATACGCCCGGTTGCACTGCCGAAGCCTGCGATTTGCGCGATAACTACAATATGTGGTTGCAAAAAGGCTACCAAGTGATTGGCATAAGCCCTGATAGTGAAAAGAGTCATCAGAATTTTATCGAAAAACACGGGTTGCCATTCAATCTGATAGCCGATACCGATAAAACAATAATGAAAGCTTATGGTGCCTGGGGCGAAAAGAAACTCTACGGAAAAACCTACGAGGGAGTGTTGCGAAAAACATTTGTGATTTCGGGAAATGGCATTATTGAGGCAATTTTCGATAAAGTAGATACCAAAAAGCATACTCAACAAATAGTAACATCATTAAAAAACTAAATATTATGGCAAAAAACACAAGCGACGATATTCGTCTCGAAAAACTAAAAGCATTGCAGCTAACCATAGGTAAAATCGAAAAAGATTATGGCAAAGGTGCTATTATGAAATTGGGCGAAAAAGTGATTGAAGATGTACCTGTTATTCCATCCGGTTCGGTGAGTCTCGACTATGCTCTTGGTATTGGAGGCTATCCGCGCGGTAGGGTTATCGAAATTTATGGTCCTGAATCATCGGGTAAAACCACCTTGGCTATTACGGCTATTGCCGAAGCGCAAAAACTGGGAGGTATTGCCGCATTTATCGATGCCGAGCATGCTTTCGACCGGTCATATGCCGAAAAACTGGGTGTCGATACCCAAAACCTTTTTATTTCGCAACCCGACAATGGCGAACAAGCACTCGAAATTACCGATAATCTGATTCGCTCAGGGGCCATCGATATTGTTGTAATCGACTCGGTAGCTGCCTTAACCCCCAAAGCCGAAATAGAAGGAGAAATGGGCGACAGTAAAATGGGTCTCCAGGCACGGCTTATGTCGCAGGCCCTGCGTAAGCTTACTGCTAACATCAATCGCACACAAACTTGTTGTATCTTTATCAACCAGTTGCGCGATAAAATTGGTGTTATGTTTGGCAGCCCCGAAACAACCACCGGTGGGAATGCACTCAAGTTTTATTCGAGCATACGCCTCGACATTCGTCGAATCTCGCAAATAAAAGACAGCGACGATGTTACCGGTAGCCGAACCCGCGTAAAAGTCGTAAAAAACAAAATGGCACCTCCTTTCAAAAAAGCTGAATTCGATATTGTGTATGGCGAAGGTATCAGCAAAATAGGAGAGATAATTGATCTGGGAGTGGAATACGAAATCATTAAAAAAAGCGGTTCGTGGTTTAGTTATGGCGAAACAAAACTTGGGCAGGGACGCGATGCGGTGAAGCAGTTACTCTCCGATAATCCTGAATTGTCGGAAGAACTCGAAAAGAAAATTATTGCCAAACTGGAAGCAAACTAATGTTAATGAAGAAATTTGGTATCACTGCAATGCCGCTTGCATTGGCATTTGTGCTGCTGGCGGTTTGTTCAATTTCGTGCGACTCGTGCTCAAAAAATACCGATAAGCCCGTTGTTAACCCAATGCCATCAGATTCTATCGATGATATTGCCAAAATTTCGGAGAAAATTCGAAAAAATCCACGACAGCATGCATTGTTTTTTCAGCGATCGGCGTTGTACTTTGAGCAGGGAAATGTGAACGAAGCGGCTAACGATATCGAAATTGCATTGAAACTCGATTCTTTAAACCCGGTGTATCTGCTCACTGCCGGTGACTATTTTCTTATGCTGGGTAAGTCGGAGAAATCGAAAGAATATCTCGACAAATGTATTGCACGCTATCCGCAGAACACCGATGCGCGGTTTAAGAGAGCCCAATTGTTTTTTTACGTTAAGCAATACGACGATGCCTTGGCCGAAATTGCATTTATTGAACAAGCGGCTAAGCAAAGCGATAAGACCTACTACCTTAAGGCTATGGTTTACAAAGAAAACAATATGTTTCAGGCAACAACCGAAGCCTTGCGTAAAACCATCGAATACAATCAGAATCATACAGAAGCTTACAACATGCTTGCTATGATGTATTGCGATCGTGGTGACCCGCTGGCAGTAGAGTATTTTAATACTGCAACACGTCTTTTCCCCGAAAACCTGCTAATATTACTAAATGCAGGTTTGTGTTACGAAAAATTTGGTTTTTACGAAAAAACACGCGAGGTGTACGAAAAAGCACTTCGTGTCGATAGCTCTGACTATCAGGCCAACTACAACATGGGATATTATCTGCTGGTGTATGAAGACGATTTTGAGAAAGCCCGACTCCTGTTTGCCAACGCTATCGAGATACGACCCAAATCGCCCGAAGCATATTATAACAGAGGCCTCGCATTCGAAAATATGGGTAAATTTGCCGAAGCCAAAGCCGATTACTATAAAGCACTCGAACTGGTGCCCAACTTCGAGTTTGCTGTTGACGGACTGAATCGCATCGACCGAATTACAAAACAATAATAAAAAAAGCACTATGAGAATTATCATTATTACTATGCTGTTTGCGTTTAGCGGATGGCTGATGTTGGCTTGTGTGCCCGATAAAAAAGACCAATGCACCATGGTTGATGTGAGTTTAACCGATGAAGAAAAAAGTGGAGGCGTTCTCACACCCGAAATCCTGTGGAAATTTGGTCGCATTGGCGAAATGCAACTAGCGCCCGATGGAAAGAATGTACTATTTACGATTAGCTACTATAGCATCGAAGAAAACAAAGGATATACACATATCTATTTGGCTGATACCGATAAAGGCGAGCAAAAAAAGCTTACTCAGGGAGCATTCAACTGCTACAATATGCGTTGGTCGGCCGATGCCAAACAAATTTATTTTATCTGCGACGAAAACGGCGACTCACAATTGTTCTCAATGAATGCCGATGGGAGTAATCGTCGTTTGTGCGACACATTGCTCAACGGGCTCGGAAGTTTCGAAATATCGCCCGATAACTCTAAGATACTTTATTGCAAAGAAGTAAAAGTGGGCGAAGATTTGAGCAACTGGTACCCTGACCTGCCATTAGCCAAGGTGTATATAGCCGACGACCTGATGTATCGCCATTGGAACCATTGGAACGACAACTTCTATAGTCATATTTTTATTGCAGGATTCGAAAACGGTAACATCTCTGAACCCGAAGACATTATGTTTGGCGAATATTGGGATGCTCCCATGAGCCCCTACTTCGACAATGCCGAGATGGTGTGGAGCAGCAACTCGAAAAGCATTGCATACACCTGTAAAAAATATCAGGGCAGCGAGTATGCATTAAATACAAACTCTGATATTTATGTGTACAACACCGAAACACGTAAAACAATAAATGTTTCGGAAGATATGCCCGGATACGATAAATACCCTGTGTTTTCGCCCGATATGAAATACCTTGCCTGGTTAAGTATGGAAACGCCGGGTTATGAATCAGACAAAGACCGTATTATGCTAATGGATTTGGCTACGGGCAGTGTTGTGAACATGAGCGAAAAGTTCGATCAGCCGGCCGCCAATCTGGTGTGGAACGAAAATAGCGGAGAACTCTACTTTATCAGTGTGATTCACGGAACCCATCAGATTTATAATTTGAATACCGAGAACGCAAGTATCACTATGCTAACAAAGGGTACCCACGATTACACTTCAATTGCCAAAGCAGGGAAAACCATGTTGGCTTTAAAAATGAGCATGAGTATGGCTACCGAGATATTCAGAATAGAACCCGATGGTAGCGACACACAACTCAGTTTTGTGAATAAGCATATTTACGACTTTATTAAAATGGGTAGGGTAGAGGAACGATGGATAGAAACCTCCGACAAAAAACAAATGCTTACATGGGTAATTTATCCACCCCATTTCGACTCAACCAGAAATTATCCGGCCATTTTGTATTGTCAGGGTGGACCACAAAGTGCCGTTAGCCAGTTCTTTTCGTATCGATGGAATTTTCAGATGATGGCTGCCGGTGGATATATCGTGGTGGCTCCCAACCGAAGGGGTGTTCCCGGATTCGGACAGGAATGGAACCGACAAATCAGTGGTGATTATGGTGGCCAAAACATGCAAGATTACCTAAGCGCAATTGATGCGCTGGCTGAAGAACCCTATGTCGACGAAAACCGTCTGGGAGCGGTAGGCGCAAGCTATGGAGGATTTTCGGTGTTTTGGCTTGCCGGGCACCACGAAGGCCGTTTCAAGGCTTTTATTTCGCATTGTGGTATGTTCAACCTCGAGAGTCAATATGCAGCAACCGAAGAAATGTTTTTTGTGAACTTCGATCTGGGCGGGCCCTATTGGGATAAAAACAATGCCATTGCCCAGAAATCGTATGCCAACTCACCCCACCGCTTTGTTGATAAATGGGATACCCCAATTTTGATAATATCGGGCGGTAACGATTTCAGGATACCTTACACCGAAAGCCTGCAAGCCTACAATGCAGCCCGTTTGAACAATGTTCCGGCACGCTTGCTTATTTTCCCCGACGAAACCCACTTTGTGCTGAAACCACAAAATGCCATTCTGTGGCAGCGCGAGTTTCGCTCGTGGCTCGATAAATGGTTGAAGTAAAAAAACCAAGGCACAAAGCATTCTAAAATTTTGGCACTGAGGCTCTCGAAGTGCCAGCTCTTATTCCTCATCGGAGTTCAAATGGCTCCAGAGCCCAATCTGCTAACTAATGTGGTTAGGGAAATTCAGGTATTTCTATAGCTGAAAAACTATGATTGGTTTTTGTAGAATGTTTGAAATTCAACATTCTCAGAAAGTATATTTACTGAACATAGATGTGGTAAAACCGGTTAATAAGTAAAACAATCTTTTCGCTTCAATGAAAACAACAATATTTAAATCGGAAACTCGTGGCAGCGCCAACTATGGATGGCTAAAAACACGTTATTCGTTTAGCTTTGGCGAATACTACGATGCCGAACGCATACATTATGGGGTTCTCAGAGTTCTGAATGATGACGAGGTGGCTGCCGGTCAGGGTTTTGGCATGCATCCTCACGATAATATGGAAATTATTACCATACCTCTCGAGGGCAAATTGCAGCATCGCGACAATATGGGAAATTCTTCAGTTATCGAAAAGGGTGAGATACAGGTGATGAGTGCCGGAACAGGCATTTTACATAGTGAGTTTAACCCCGATAAAGAGAAACCGGTGAAATTGTTACAAATATGGCTGTTCCCCGATAAAAAGAACCATAGTCCACGCTACCAGCAACAAAAACTCGACTTCGAGTCGATGCGAAATAGGCTACATCTGATACTTACACCACAGCCGTCAGACACTACGGTGTATATCCATCAAAATGCATGGTTTAGCATGGCTCTTACTACGAGTAAGCAGGTGTGGGATTACAATCTCTACAAACCGGGCAACGGTGTTTACATTTTTGTAATACAGGGAAGTCTGAATATTGGCAGCATCAGCTTAAACCGACGCGATGGCATTGGTATAAGCGATTTCGAGAGTGTTACTATGGAAGCTGAAAAAGACAGTATGATTCTTCTGATGGAGTTCCCCATGCATGGGTAAATTCATTAAAAACAAACATTTCGACTGTTAATTTACGGGAAATACTTATTGAAGCCAAATAGAGCTTTTGTGAATATTTTTTGTAAAACATAAATTTAACTGAACTTTTTTGCATAATTCTTGTATAAAGAAATAAATGCGTATATGAATTAAAAATATAATATCGATGAAAAAACTATACTTACTAATACCCGCTATACTTGGACTAATTATAATTAATGACAATAGAGCAATCGCTCAGGATGGGGTAAACAATTTAGGCTTCGAGAACTGGACAAGCAGCATGATTGGCGATAATCTGAATGGCTGGGTAACTCTGAATGCCTCAAAAGAAAGCAGCGATGTACACAGTGGAGCCTCAGCATTGAAACTCGAAACCAAGAGTTCTATCTTTGGGTTACAACCCGGCATGGCCACCATTGGAAAGCTGGTAAATCTGTCGGCTATTCCCGGAGAGCCCTATAGTTCGGTGCCCGGTAGTGTTACCGGTTTTATAAAATATAATTTGGCTGAAGGCGATACGGCCCTCTTTTACATCAGGCTTACCAACAACGGGAACATTATTGCATCGGCTGACACAATGTTTGGAGGAGTGCAAAACTCTTGGACTCAGTTCACCCTCAATATTCAGTGGTACACCTGGGGAATCCCCGACAGCATTCAAATGGGCATAACATCGGGAGGTAACAGCACAATGATAGGATATGAAGTGGGAACGCTTACGGCCGGGAGTTGGCTAAAGGCCGACACTTTCAGCTTGGGCGATTTTGTTTCATCGAACAGTTTTAATCGCAGCAGCGATAAAATTACAATTTATCCCAACCCTTCAAAAGGCAATTTGTTCGTGAATAATGCAAGAAATGCCGACATCACTATCTACAATATGTTGGGAAAAAAGGTGATGGAAATTAATAATTTTGAAGCCGACCGCATCAATTTGAACACCCTGCCCAACGGGAATTATGTGGTTCAAATCAACAAAAACAATGTGGTAAGCAGCCATAAATTGATATTAACCAAATAAACATACAATGGCAAAGATTGCAGTAATTCTTTCGGGATGTGGTGTGTACGATGGCAGTGAGATACATGAGGCAACTCTAGGTTTGTATGCTTTGAGCAAATATGGATTCGAATATCAATGTTTTGCTCCCGACATCAATCAGTATCATGTAATTAATCATCTCACCGGAGAGGTTTCTAGCGATAAGCGAAATGTGCTGATTGAAGCGGCACGCATTGCCCGAGGGAATATTAAACCACTCAGAGAGTTTTCTTCTGATGATTTCGATGGTTTACTGATGCCCGGTGGTTTTGGAGCAGCCAAAAACCTCAGCACTTATGCCTTCGATGGCGAAAACTGCAAAGTGCACAATGATTTAGTATTGGTTTTAAAAGCGATGCACAGCGCACAAAAACCGATTGTTGCCCTATGCATAGCCCCGGTAATTGTTGCCAAAGTGCTTGGGGCTGCTGTTACTATTGGAAACGACAGTAAAACAGCCAAACACATTGAAGCACTTGGAGGTAGCCATAAAAGTTGTAATTACAACGAGGCATTTGTTGATTGGAAAAATAAAGTAATCACCACTCCCTGCTATATGTTGGCTTCTAATGTGTATGAAACCGGTGTAGGAATTGAAGCAGCTATTGTAGAACTCAAGAAAATGATCTTGCCTTAAACAAAACTGTTGTATTTCTGTTTTTATCACATGAAAACAGCAGTAATAAAAGATTTTTTGTTAAAACACCGGCTTAAGTTTGTCTTCAGTTTTTTGGGAGCCATTGCCGGATTCGCCTACTGGTACTTTGTGGGATGTGCAAGTGGTTCTTGCCCCATTCAATCGAAATGGTATCTGAGCACCTTGTACGGAGGCATTTTGGGCTTTCTGGTAGCCGGTCTTTTTAAAACAAACAAAAAGGAAAATCAGCAAATATGAAATCGATAATAATAGTATTGTTTACGGTGATTACCTTGATTACGGCTGCTTGTTCGCGTGGAGGTGGGTCTGAAAGTAATAACAAGTATGTAATCAACCTGCACAGTGAAAAAGATTTCGATAATATTATTTCAGAAAATAATCTGGTTCTTGTCGATTTTCATGCAGAATGGTGTAGACCTTGCAAAGTTCAGTCGCCTATTCTCGATGAATTGGCTACAGAAATGGACGGCAAACTCATAGTGTTAAAGGTAGATGTTGATATATATGGAAATTTGGCAAGTCGCTTTCAAATTACGGGAATACCTGCCCTTATTCTGTACAGTTCAGGAAAACCTGTATGGGAAGCTGCCGGACTACAACAAAAATCGGAATTGAAAGGATTGATTAACATCCATATTTAGTTTTATTGTAACACTTACATCGGAGATAGGTTTTTATAAAACCAACTTATGCTTGTTTGTACTGCATAATTACGCAAAGTTACCTTTAAGTTAACAGGTTAAAAAACCATTGTTTTGTTAACACTCTATTCAGCTTTTTTAGTTAGTTTTGTAGCAATATTTTATCGGCTACAGAGATGAGGATTTTTACTTTTATTATGATTTTTGGTTTTAGTACAGCTCTCACACTAAGTCAAAACACCATCGACACAAATGTTTTAGAGAATATTTCGAAAGGTGTCGATATTTCTAAGCCTGCCGACAGGGCTCTAATGAACGCAATAAGTGGCAACAGCCTTGTGAAAATAGCCACAAGTCGTCAGCATGTAGGTCGCGAGGAACACCGGTTTTCGCACAAGGTAGAAGTGAAGGGCATTACCGATCAGAAAAGCAGTGGGCGTTGCTGGATGTTTACAGGGCTGAATATATTAAGACCTCAGCTTATCGAAAAGCACAAACTGAGTTCGTTCGAATTTTCGACCAATTATTTATTTTTTTTCGATCAGCTTGAAAAAGCGAATCTATTTTTGGAACTCATCATTGTAAATGCCGAGCTTGCGATTGATGATAAAAAAGTGGAATGGTTGCTGAAAGACCCCATTGGCGATGGCGGCGTATGGAATTCTTTTGCCAATTTAGTGAACAAATACGGTTTGGTACCTAAATCTGTTATGCCCGAAACCTATCATTCTGAGAACACTGCACAGATGAACCAGTTGCTTAAGCGTAAGCTTCGCGAAGACGCTCTATTGTTAAGAGAACAACATGCAAGCGGCGCTGGTGTCGATGTTCTTCGAAATACTAAGACCGAAATGTTAACCGAAATATACCGCATGTTGGCCTTTTGTTTGGGTGAACCACCACTGACTTTCAACTATGCCTTCGAAATCGGTAGTAAAAGAACAACAGAGCCTGAAGAATACACGCCCTTATCGTTTTTTACCAAACACTTTCCTCACTATAAAACCAATGAATATGTGATGTTGATGAACGACCCAAGTCGCGAATATTTTAAGTTGTATGAGATTGAAAACGATAAAAATATGGTTGAAGGCATCAACTGGAAATACATTAATTTGCCTGCAGACGAAATCAAAAAGTTTGCGATTGCCAGCATTAAAGGCGGGGAAGCCATGTATGCATCGTGTGATGTGGGTAAATTCAGAAACAACGACGATGGCACACTCGATATGAACAACTACGATTATGAATCGCTGTTTGGAGTGAGTTTTGGTATGGATAAAAAAAGCCGAATTAAAAGCTTCGACTCAGGCTCAACACATGCCATGCTGCTCATGGCAGTAGATCTCGACAAAAATGGAAATCCACTGAAATGGCAATTCGAAAACAGCTGGGGAGCATCGCACGGCCACAACGGATACCTGAGCTTAACCGATGAATGGTTCAACGAGTATATGTTCAGGGTAGTGGTTCATCGCAAATTTGTAGATGACAAAGTGCTTGAAGTGCTTGAACAGACTCCTGTGATGCTACCCATTTGGGATCCAATGTTCCTTATGGACGAATAGAAAATGATAAAATGTGTGGAATAACCGGCATATATGCGTTTAACGAAAATGCGAAAGACAAGTTTCGATGTGTTGACGATGCGGTAAGAAAATTGCATCTGCGTGGCCCCGATGGGTCGGGAACCCTTACCGGAAATAGCGCCAGACTTGGTCACACACGACTATCGATTATCGACACCAGCAATGCAGGCGCACAACCCTTTACCGATCTAAGCGGCCGATACAGCCTTGTTTATAATGGCGAGTTTTACAATTACCTGCAGTTTAGAGAAGAATACGAAAAGGAAGGGGTGATTTTTAAAAGTAAGTGCGACACCGAAGTGCTGCTTCATTTGCTTATACGTGAAGGAGCCGAAGGCTTAAAAAAGGTAAACGGTTGCTTTTCGATTGCATTCTACGATAATAAGAACGATGAATTGCTGCTGGCACGTGACCGTATGGGCATAAACCCACTATTGTATTACACCGATGGCAATATGTTGGTTTTTGCTTCAGAGATGAAAGCCATTCTGGCATATGAAATTCCCAAGAACATTGACACAGCCTCGCTATACAATTACTTTCAGTTGAATTATATCGGGGGCAATCACACTATTTTTCGAAACGTTCACCGGCTCAGGCCCGGCAGTTATCTGATGGTTCGCAAAAATGGTATTTCGCATGGCGATTACTATCAAATTCCAAAGAACAACATTACAGATATTTCGTACGACGAAGCAAAAGCCCAGCTGAAAGAGCTTCTTAACGCTGCCGTGAAGCGCCGACTGATTTCCGATGTTCCACTGGGTTCGTTTTTAAGTGGTGGTGTCGATTCGTCGGTAATAGCTGCATTGGCAGTGCAGCACACTCCACATTTGAATACTTTTTCGATTGGATACCGCGATGAACCCTATTTTGATGAAACGCAATATGCCGAAAAAGTTGCACATCGACTCAACACCAATCACACGGTATTCAAACTAAGCAACAACGATTTATTGCATCAGCTACCCAAAGTTCTCGATTACCTCGACGAACCATTTGGCGACAGTTCGGCCATTGCAGTACATATTTTAAGCATGCATACACGAAGAACGGCAACAGTTGCGCTTTCGGGCGACGGTGCCGATGAATTGTTTGCCGGTTACAACAAACACATGGCTCACTACAAGACCATGTACCCTGGAGCGCGTGAACATATGGCCGAGTATTTTGGATGGCTATGGAAACAGATGCCCCAGTCGAGAAATTCAAAACACGGCAACCTGTTCAGGCAGTTAAACAAATACTGCGAGGGAAGAAGACTATCGGCAAAAGACCGGTACTTTAGATGGGCTTCGATAGGCGACGACGCACATTGCCAGAGTTTGTTGAAAAACGATTGTATGAACAAAACCGGAGCCAAAGTAATGAAAGAAGAACTGCTTTCGTTTTTCGAAGGGCAAAACGAAATGCGTGATATTTTGTACACCGATATGCATATGGTTTTGCAAAACGATATGCTTACCAAGGTCGATCTTATGTCGATGGGTAATAGTCTCGAAGTTAGGGTTCCTTTTCTCGATCACACTGTGGTTGACTTTGTGTTCGGCTTACCCGAAGAATACAAAATTAATCACCAAACAAAAAAGATGATATTGCAGGATACATTCCGCGATATGTTACCCCCCGAAATTTATCAGAGGCCGAAGCATGGCTTTGAAGTCCCCCTGATATCATGGTTCCGAAACGAATTGTGGAACGATATCGATAAAGATTTTCTTTCGCAAAAGTTTGTATCTGAACAAAATATGTTTAGGTATGAATACATTGCTCAACTCAAAGAAAAACTGAAGGGTAATAATCCGGGTGACAGTGCTGCAAAAATATGGGCAATACTGGTGTTTCAGCATTGGTGGAAAAAATATTACATGTAATAGTTATGCCAAAAGTTTTAAGAATTATCAATCGTTTCAATCTGGGTGGTCCTACCTACAACGTGGCCTATCTGAGTAAATTTATGGCTCCCGATTTTGAAACACTGCTTGTGGGTGGCGATATCGACGAAAATGAAGCAAGCAGCGATTATATCATTCAGAAATTAGGTCTTAATCCGGTTGTAATTCCTGAAATGAAGAGAGAAATTAATGGACGACTCGACATGATTGCCTACAGGAAGATAAAAACGCTGATACATGATTTTAAACCGGATATTGTACACACACATGCCTCAAAAGCCGGGTTTTTAGGTCGCTATGCTGCCATCAACAGCAATGTGCCAATTGTTGTTCACACCTTTCATGGGCATATTTTTCATTCCTATTTTAGCCGATACAAAACCTACCTTTTCAAAACGCTTGAGCGGAATCTGGCGAAAAAAACATCAGCCATTATAGCAATAAGCAATCTGCAACTTCAGGAGCTTTGCGAGGAGCACCGCATAGCCTCTCCCGAAAAATTCAGGGTAATACCGCTTGGCTTCGACCTGGAACGTTTTCAAGATTCTTACAATGTAAAAAGAACCTCATTCCGTAAAGAATACAATCTCGACGACGATGAAATTGCCGTTTCTATTATTGGCAGGCTGGTACCGGTAAAAAACCACACCTTGTTCCTAAAGGCTTTTGCTATGGCGAAAAAGCGTTCATCTGTTAAAATGAGAGCTTTTATTGTGGGCGACGGAGGCTTGTTCGATAAACTTACCGAACTTGCTACGCAATTAGAGCTGACCTATACTGATAAAAATCAAAAACAAAAAAAGACTGACATTACATTTACCTCATGGATAAAAGATGCCGATTATGTGTTTGCCGGTTCCGACATTGTGGCATTGACGTCGTTCAACGAGGGTACTCCGGTATCGCTCATTGAGGCTCAGGCTGCTAATAAACCCATAGTTTCAACTAAGGTAGGAGGTATTGAAGATGTGGTTGTAAGTGGGAAAACTGCATTGCTTAGCGAAAACAATCATTTAGATGCCTTTGCCGACAATTTGTGCCTGTTGGCTAATAATAGAGAACTTCGCGAAGAAATGTCGGGGGCAGGCTACAACTACGTGAAAAACAAATTTCACTACACCCGTCTGGTTTCCGATATGAAAGACCTGTATAACGAATTACTTGCTCAGCAATGATTGTATGTAAATTATTTTTTCTAATTTTGAAAATTAATTAAACTTCAATCGAATGAAGATCAGAACTCTGCTCATTCCTCTTGTTTTTGTGGTCGTGATGCTATCAGTAAGCTCGTGCAAAGTACTACGTCCGTCGGAAATGCTTGAAGAAGGAAAAGAATACCCGATATCAGAATTTCGCCCTTCGGAGAAGGAATATAAGATAAAACCTTTCGATGAACTATCAATTCGCATCACCACAAACGATGGTTTTTCTCTGATTGGTCTCGGGTCGGTTGACAGCAATAGCGATTACCAAATGAGGCAAAGAGGTCTTAGTTATCTGGTTGAATTTGATGGATTGGTAAAACTTCCAACATTGGGAAGAATATCTCTGAGTGGATATACGGTTCGCGAAGCAGAAAAGCTTCTCGAAGATATGTATGCCGAATATTATCAATCGCCATTTGTTTTGCTAAATGTTACCAATCGAAAAGCGTTTATCTTTTTTGATGGTGGTACCAAGGCACGCACAGTTAACATTCCTCCCGAAAACTTAAGCCTGATTGAAGCAATAAGCAATGTTGGAGGTCTTACTGATATTAGCCGGTCATACAGAATTAAACTTATAAGAGGAGACCTTACCAACAATCCCGAGGTTTTTTACTGGAATTTATCTTCACTCGACGAACTGCGCAACAGCAATTTGTTACTCGAGGCAAACGATGTGGTATATATCGATAGCAAGCCACAATATGTTAGCAGAGTTCTTCGTGAAATAGCACCTTATCTTACTCTTGCAACAACAGCACTCTCGGTTTATGGTATTTTTTTTAAACGATAGCAAGGCCTTATGAAGAAAACTAAAATACCTGCATTTAACCAGACTTTCGATCTTCGAATTTTCCTGAGAATTTTCCAGCGTAGTCTTTGGCTTGTGATTCTCATTATGATTGTTTCAATGGTTGCCGGTTTCTTGTATTATCGTTACACCCTTCCTGTATATGAAGTAAGAACCATTTTACAGGTAAAAGACGAAAACCGCACCAAGCAAATCCTGAAAATTGACCACGATGTTACCCAAAGCGATTTAAGCAGTGTTACCGAACTTATACAGTCGAGGACCTTTCTTCGTGAATGTTTTGTTGATTTGCCGCTCGACATCAGCTACTACCGAAAAGGAACTTTTGTTTCGACTGAAATTTATAAACAATCGCCTTTTTCAGTGTATGTAAACATCAGCAACGCTGCTATTTACGATAGGCGTATCGACATCGGGTTTATCAAAGATAAATACCAGTTGCGTTATAAAATAGGTAGCGAAGAGTATGAGTATATATTGTCGCCCGAAGATTGGCATTCTATAGTTGGAGGTGAAATTTTTGTACACTACGACTCACCTAAGACAATACGCGTTGAGCAGGATTCCGATTCCAAATCGAAGTATTTCTTCGTTATCAACAATCCGGCCACAATGCAACAAAAAATATCAAGAAACCTGATTGTAAGAGTTCAAAACGACAATGCACGCACTATTCTTATCATGTACAAAGATAATAATCCGCGTAAAGCTGCCGAAATAGCAAACACCATTGCCGAAAAGTTTCTGGTTTATGATTTGAATCGCAAAAAAGAAAGTGCCACCAATGTTGTTCGTTACATTGACCAGCAACTCGAGAATATATACAATGAGCTTGACCAAACAGAACGCGATTTACATGATTTCAGAAAAGTTAATAAGATACCTCCCGGAGTAACCTCGTATGGAGGAAGTCGTATAAGCATGTATTCCACTAAAGTAGCAGAACTCGAGAACCAAACAATTGATTTAGAACTGGAGATACTCACTCTTGAAAAAATCAAGAATGAAATAGCCAATAATCCCAATATGAATATTTACGAGTTGATGGCTTTAGCCTCAGGAGCCAATACCGAAAAATTCATTACAGGACTTCTCAGTTCGTTACAAAACCTATACGACCAAAAACAGGTTCTGATGTTTGACGTAACTGCCAATAACCTGAAAATAAAAACAATAGACGAGCTTATCGATTCAAAAAAAGCCATAATTATCGATTTTATCAACTCGGCTATTAGCAGGCAATTACTTAGAAAAGAACAATATATTGCCACAATCAATCAGTTTGAATCGGAAATGTTTCTCGACACTTCCTATAAAGAAATCGAGTTTACCAAACTCAATCGAATATACGGAATTAACGAAAGTTTCTATTATCAAATGATTCGCACCAAAGCAGAATATTTAATATCGCAGGCAGGCCTTGTGTCGAATAATATTATTCTCGAAAAAGCAGCTATTCCAAAGTCGCAGAAATCCCCAATTCTTAGTACAATAATGCTATTGTACATAATAATTGGTTTATTCGGAATAATTGTTGTTTTGTTGATTCGCTACCTGCTATACAATAAAATTGTTTCGGTCGACGACATTCAATCATTTAGCGAAATACCTGTTATTGGTGGTGTTCCATCGCACCGCATTAAATCGGAGGTGTCGCAACTTATTATACATAATCACCCCAAGTCGATGCTGGCAGAGGCATTCAGGAATATCCGTTCGAACCTGGAATTTATCAATCCCGGCAAACAAAGCAAGATTATTACTATTTCTTCAACAATTTCGGGCGAAGGAAAAACATTTGTTGCCATAAATCTTGGGGCCATTTTAGCCATGGCAGGTTATAAAGTAATATTGTGCGACTTCGACCTTCGCAAACCCCGTTTTCACAAAAGTTTCGAAACCGACAATCTTAAAGGTGTAAGTACTATATTAATCGGCCGTCATGAATACAAAGAGTGTATTCATGAAACCACTGTTGACAATATGCATTTTATTACCTCGGGGCCGGTACCTCCAAACCCCGGAGAAATTATTATGCAAGAATCGTATAATCGGTTTTTCGACAACCTAAAGATGGAATACGATTACGTGATAGTAGACACGCCACCTATTGGTATTGTTACTGATGCCATGGCTTCGTATCATATTGCCGATTTCCCCATATACATTATGAGGTCGACAATTTCACCCAAGGCGTTTATTGAACATGTAAACGATTTTGCCGAGTCGTCGCAAATCAAAAACCTGAGTATAATATTGAATGGCATCGAGGGTAGCGAAAGTCGCTATGGTTACGGCTATAAATATGGTTATGGTTATCGTTACGGTTATAACCGCTACGGATATGGTTACGGGTATGGATATACCGATTACTCGAACATGAACAATTATTATTCAAAAGACGATGAACCCAAACCCTCGTTATTTAGAATACTTTTAGAACTGCTAAAATTTAGAACACCGAAATAATTATGGGAATCCAAAATTTCTATGTTTATATTATTGTTTTTGTTGTAGCCGTGGTAATTGGCTTACTCCTCAATCGTTTTTTCCTTACCAGGCAAATGGGTTTTTTGGTAAAGAAAGCCAATAGTACAGCCATCCGGTGGAGTAGTCAATCAAAGCCCATTTTTGGCGGAGTGGGATTTTTCTGTTTATTTATTTTAGGTATGCTAGCCTATTTATTCATTTTCGGGTTCGAAACGGCTGCTACCAAAGAATTTATCTCTCTACTCATTGTGGTTACCATTTCTTTTCTGATGGGTTTGGCCGATGATCTTATCAGCACTCCACCGTTCTTTAAATTCATTGTTCAGTTTTTGGTTGCAGTAGTTTTTATCTTTAACGAGATATATATCAAGATATCGCCACATGATTACATTAATTTTATCATTACTTTTCTATGGGTTGTTGGCATCATGAATTCCATCAACATGCTCGACAACATGGATGCAATTACCGGACTTGTTTCATTAAGCATTATTGGCAGCATTGTGGTCTCTTCTCTATTGTGCAATTACATGGAACCATGCTCCTTGTCGTTTTTCATTTCGCTGGTGTTGGTAGCTTCGCTTATCAGCTTTATGTTTTATAATTGGAATCCTTCAAAAATGTATATGGGCGACAACGGAAGTCAAATATTGGGGAGCTTTCTGGCATTCGTGGGGATTACATATTTCTGGAACGGAATCGATATTGCTGAGTTCTCATACGGGTACAATACAAAACAAATTGCGATTGTAGCCTCAGCTTTTATTGTACCTCTAACCGACACGACCACGGTAACTATCAATAGATTGTTGCGAAAAAAATCGCCTTTTGTAGGAGGGCGCGATCACACCACTCATCACCTTTATTATCTGGGCTTGCACGAACGACTTATAGCGCTCTTGCTGTTTGGTCTGAATTGTATAGGTTTGTTTCTCGCTTACACTATTATTGTCTTTGAAGGATGGGAGCCCCGTCATTTTTGGCTATTTATGATGTATCCGATAGGTGTGTTTTTGTGTTTATATAGTATTACCAAGATTTCGAAACCAAAGAACAAATAATGCAGTTGAATAAGGCATCGGTTAAAATTCCATTTTTTGTAATATTGGGCATTGGCATTGGATTGCTATTGTCGAATTTCTTTATTTTTTCTCACGAGAAATCATCAGGCAATAAACCCCTGAATGATACGGTAGTGGAAGTGTTGCCCTATCATGTTTTTCAACCCGTGATACCCGACGAGGTATTTTTTGCAGGCGAAAGGGTTCCACTCGAATATTTTGACGTGTACGAAAGCCTCGATCTCGAAATGCAGATTAATACTTACCGACATTCATCCACCATATTATATATTAAGAGAGCAAAACGGTATTTTCCGCTCATTGAAAAGATTTTACAAAAGAACGGAATACCCGATGATTTCAAATACCTGTGTGTCGCTGAAAGCGGTCTGGCAAACGCTATTAGTCCTTCGAATGCTGTTGGTTTCTGGCAATTTCTGAAGGGGACTGCTCAGGAGTATAAAATGGAAGTAAATAGCTATGTTGACGAACGATATAATTTGATAATATCTACACAAGCAGCCTGCGATTACCTGAATAAGGCGTACAAAATGTTTGGTAGCTGGAGTCTCGCGGCAGTAAGCTACAATATGGGAATGGGCGGTCTTTCGCAACGTATCAAACACCAGAAACAAAACAATTACTGGGATTTATACCTTCACGAGGAGCCTGCACGGTATGTATATCGTATTGTTGCACTTAAACTAATCATGCAGGATCACGAAAACTACGGATTCTACATTGATGATTTTGATAAATACACAGAACTAACCTACAATGAAGTGCAAGTAGACACATCAATAAACAATTTGCCCGATTTTGCCGCTTCATTTGGAATAAACTATAAGATACTTAAGATGTATAACCCATGGATAAGAGATACATTCCTGATGAATCGTTCCGCGAAAAAATACATTCTTCTCATCCCTTCGCCTGAATCGAGAACTGTTAACAGAGCAAGTAAGAATCAATAAACACTTGAAACTTAGAGGTGGAACAGAAGGGTATGAAAACGAATCGTTTTATTGAAATTTATGGTGCAAATGAGCACAATCTGCAAAACATTGATGTAGCCATACCTCATAGGCAGCTTACTGTAATTACCGGATTAAGCGGAAGCGGAAAATCATCGCTGGCATTCGATACCATTTATGCCGAGGGTCAACGTAGGTATCTTGAAACTTTTTCGGCCTATGCCAGGCAATTTATTGGCAATCTCGAACGACCCAAGGTAGATAGAATTACGGGTCTAAGTCCGGTGATATCTATCGAACAAAAAACAACGGTAAAAAACCCACGATCGACAGTGGGAACAGTAACCGAAATCTACGATTATCTACGATTGTTGTTTGCACGCGCATCGATAGCCTATTCATACCTCACCGGTGAAGTAATGATAAAGTACACCGATGAGCAAATCATTAACAAAATAATCAGCGACTATAGCAACAAAGCAATTTATTTGCTGGCTCCGGTAGTTGACGGTAGAAAAGGACATTATCGCGAATTGTTCGAAATGTTTCGTAAAAAAGGTTTTTTGCATGCACGCATCGATGGTAATATTGAAGAAATACGTCCTCAGCATAGGCTCGACAGGTATAAAACCCATCATATAGAATTGGTTATCGACAAACTGGTGGTTGATGAAAAAGACCATAACCGACTAAAGGCATCAATTGAAACAGCTATGAAGTATGGCAAAGGGGTTATTATGCTTCAAGTAAAAGATAACAGTGAGTCTCGTTTTTTTTCACGACACCTAATGTGCCCCACTACCGGTATTTCGTACAATGAGCCTGCTCCGCATACCTTTTCGTTCAATTCGCCTCAGGGAGCCTGTCCGCATTGCAACGGATTAGGTGTTTTGCCCGACATAGATATCAGCAAGCTTATTCCCGACGAATCGCTTAGTATTAAAGAGGGGGCTATTGTAAGTCTCGGAAAGTTCAAAAACACATTTCCCTTTTGGATTTTGGAGGCAGTTTGCGAAAAGTATAAGTGTTCGTTGAGCATTCCCGTTTCTGAACTTCCCGACGCTGCACTACAATGTATATTATATGGCTGCGAGGAACCATTACTGCTAAAGAATACTCCATTGGGAGCAAATCCGGGATATGTAGTCCGTTTCGAAGGCATAGTGAATCAAATAAGGAATAAGCATACCGAAGAGCAAGGCAACGGCAAACCGATTGAAGACAACTTTCAGTTCCATACTCAAATTGTGTGTCCGGTTTGTAATGGGCAACGATTGAAGAAAGAATCGTTACATTTCAGAATCAACGAAAAAAACATTGCCGATCTTGCTGCACTCGACTTATGTATGCTTTACGATTGGCTTGAAAAAGCACCTCAGGAGTTTAGTAAAAAGCAACAATTGATAGCCGGTGAAGTGATAAAAGAAATACTCAGTCGCATTTCTTTCCTGATCAATGTTGGGCTCGACTATCTGTCGCTCGACCGGCCGGCTAAGAGTCTTTCGGGAGGAGAAACACAACGTATAAGGCTTGCAACGCAAATAGGATCTCGTCTCATTAATGTTCTGTATATCCTCGACGAACCCAGTATTGGGCTTCATCCACGCGACAACCTTAAGCTAATTGCATCATTAAAAGAACTGAGAGACAGGGGTAATTCAATTATTGTGGTTGAGCACGATAAAGAAATGATTATGGAATCGGACTTTATCATCGACATTGGGCCGGGAGCAGGTCGTAAGGGTGGTAGAATTGTTTATGCGGGGCCCCCTGCAGATATTGATAAATCAGACGGTATTACAGCTCAATACATCAATGGAAGCAAACACATAGAACCCCCGAAAAACCGCAGAAAAGGCAATGGAAAAAGTCTGGTTTTATCGGGAGCATCAGGGAATAATTTAAAAAACATTAGCATAAGCATTCCTCTTGGTAAAATCATCTGCGTTACCGGTGTTTCGGGTAGCGGAAAATCGAGCATTATTCACGAAACACTGTATCCAATTTTAAGCAAACACTTTTATCGTTCGCAAAACGAACCCTTGCCCTATATGGATTTAAAAGGCATTGAAAACATCGATAAAGTAATCGAGGTCGATCAGTCGCCTATTGGCCGTAGTCCACGATCGAATGCTGCAACCTACACGGGTTTGTTTACTGACATCCGCAAGCTTTTCGAAAGCCTCCCCGAATCAAAAATTCGAGGCTACAAGCTGGGACGTTTCTCGTTTAATGTGAAAGGTGGTCGCTGCGAAACATGTCAGGGAGCCGGTGTTAGAATTATTGAAATGAATTTTTTACCTGAAGTGCATGTCGAATGCGAAGCCTGCCACGGAAAGCGCTATAACCGCGAAACCCTTGAGGTTCGATTTAAGGGGAAATCGATATCAGATGTACTTGATATGACGATAGACAATGCTATAGAGTTTTTCGAAAACATTCCGTCTATTTCGCATAAGCTATTAACCTTGCAAGATGTAGGACTTGGATATATTTCGCTGGGGCAGTCGTCAACCAGCCTGTCGGGTGGAGAATCGCAGCGGGTAAAAATTGCTACCGAACTTATGAAGAAAGATACGGGAAAAACCCTTTATATCCTTGACGAACCCACCACAGGTTTACATTTCGAAGATATCAGAGTATTGCTTCACGTATTGAACAGATTGGCAGACAAAGGAAATACTCTAATCATTATTGAGCACAACCTTGATGTAATAAAATGTGCCGACCATATTATCGACATGGGGCCTGAAGGAGGGGCAAAAGGGGGGCTAATAATAGCCGAAGGCAGCCCCGAAGAAATTGTTAATAACACACAAAGTGCCACTGCTGAATACCTTCGGCATGAAATTCCGACTCGAATTCTGACCTAGCGGTGCAGTAAAGAATTACCATTCTTTTTCGACCTGAATTTTTTGAACACGTGCTTTTTGTTTTTGTAACTTATCTTGCACATCCTTTTCCTCCTGCTCTAGTGCATCGAGTATACGCTGGGCATCCTCTTTCGATATTTCTTCGGGATTCGGTTGGCTTTGACCATCTTGTTGCTCCTGCTGCTGTTCGTTGTTGTTCCCTTGTTGCTGTTGCTGTTGTTGCTCATCGCCATCGGGGCGACTGCATTGTCCTCCTCCTTCGTTTTGCTGTTTAGCAAGCATGTATTTGGCTACCGACAGATTATGTCTGGCCTGATTATTGGCCGGATTCAATATCAACGATTTTTGCAAGGCATCGATACTTTTCACATAGTCGCCGGCTTGTAATAGCGATGTTCCCAGATTATACCAGGCAACAGCCTGCTCATCTACAGATCGTGCAGCCAGCATATATCCGGCAAACGACTTGGAAGCATCTTCATACTTTTCTTGTTTGTACGAAGCAGCACCCATATTCTTTCGAATCTGATAGATATCGGGTTGCAAATCGGCGGCTTTTTTAAACGATACTTCTGCCTCGTTGAAGTTTCCTTTTTCGTATGATTTATTACCCTGTCGGATATGTTTACGTTCGGCCTGCGCATGTGTTGCCAAAGAGGCCAGTAAAAGTATGCCAACCAGAAATATGATACTATAGGTTTTCATCTCAATCATTTACTTTAAATAAATCGATTTTCCGTTGTCTGATTGTTTTCCGTTCGGGTAGCAGTACTCCCAATACCAAAAACAGCAATGCTAATGCTGCAGGATACACGAATTTTTCGTCGTAATCGGCATATTGCCGTGAAGTTATGGTAGATTGTTGCATTTTCGATATTTCGTTGGCAATAAGCTCAATACCAGTATTGCTACTTCCGGTTCTCACATAAATGCCATGTGCTGCCGATGCAATTTGCTGCAATGACAGTTCATCAAGTTTCGACATTACCACATTACCACTGCGATCTTTCATAAATCCATTGCCATCGGGCATTGGTACCGGTTGACCATTAGGCAAGCCCATCCCAACAGTATGAATAATAATACCTTTTTCGTAAGCCTCTTTTGCTGCTCCCACCGGGTCGTCTTCGTGGTTTTCTCCATCGGTAAAAATTACCAGTACCTTACTCATCTGATCGCCCGATGTGTAGGAGCGTGTTGCCATTTCGATTGCTGAGCCAATGGCTGTTCCCTGCTTGGGAGCCAATGCAGGGCTAATCGATCGCAGAAACATACGAGCCGATGCATAGTCGTTAGTAACCGGTAATTGCAAATAGGAGTCACCGGCAAAAATTATGAGACCAATTCGGTCGTTCTCCAATTCGGCTATCAGTTTTTCTACACCCTTTTTCGCTCTTTCGAGCCGGTTCGGTTTTACATCTCGTGTTAACATACTGTTCGAAACGTCGATAGCAACAATTAGCTCGATGCCATTACGCTTAACGTCCAACAGGCTACTACCAAAGCGTGGTCTTGCCAGAGCCAGTACCAGCATGGCAAATGCCATCAATAATAAAACGATTTTTAAATTGCGAAAACCCACCGACACTCCGGGCATAAGCAACGAAACCACATTGCTGTCGCCAAAAGCCTTTAAACTACGTTTTCGCGACAAACCGGCAAGCCACCATAGCAAGGCGAACACCGGTAGTACCAGCAGTAACCATAAATATTCTTTGCTATGAAACTGAAACATAATATATCCTCCTATGGCATAGGTTTATACACAGTAAAACGCAACAACAATTCGAGAAACACTGCTGCAAGAGCAGTAATTGCCAACCAAAAAAACCTTTCTTCGGGTTTGCTGAAGTCGCTTACCATTAGTTTTGTTTTTTCAAGCTGGTCGATTTCGTAATATACATCCTTTAGAGTTTCTTTATTCTCGGCTCTATAGTACTTTCCTCCGGTAAGTTCTGCTATTTCGGTGAGCACTTCTTCGTCAATTTTCACTTCCATATCTCTGTATTGGGTGCCAAAAGCAGTTTTTACAGGATATGGAGCTGTTCCTTTTTTTCCTACACCGATAGTGTAAACTCTTACGCCAAAAGCTTTGGCAATCTCGGCCGCAGTAAGAGGGGCTACTGCCCCTGTATTGTTTACCCCATCGGTAAGTAAAATTACAACCTTACTTAATGCATCGCTTTCTTTAAGCCGGCTTACCGAGGTAGCCAAGCCTGAACCTATGGCAGTTCCGTCTTGCAACAAATCGTGACGAATGTCTTTGAACAAGTTTATAAGAACAGTGTGATCGGTGGTTAAGGGACATTGCGTGAAGCTTTCACCTGCAAAAATTACCAAACCAATGCGGTCGTTGCGCCTGTTGTTGATAAATTCTATTGCCACATCTTTGGCCGCTTCCATCCGGTTGGGCTTAAAGTCTTCGGCTAACATGCTGCCACTGATATCCATCGCCATAATAATATCGATGCCCTCGGTAGTGGAGGTTTGCCATGTATTTCGACTTTGTGGTCGTGCAATTATAAGAATTATACAAGCCAGTGCCAGCATGCGCAATACAAATAACGAATGTCTCATCCTCACTCTTAACCCGGGTCTGATACCTTTGAAAACCGACGATGATGATATAGCCATAGAAGCTTGCTGCTTATTATGCCGTAGGATATAAAACACTGTAATTGGCACAATGATAAGCAGAAGCCACAAACAATCATTATTGAAAAAGCTGATATCGTTAAACATGTTGTTGATCCTCCTCTGATTTTTCCGATTCCACTTCAATAAATGCTTCCACGGGTTTCCCGGCTTCGGGATCGACTGTTTCAATAGTGCTTTCAACCAACTCGAAAGCATATTTTAAACACTGGTCGTTCTCGTGAAATAGGGGTTCGGCTTTAGCAAATTTCACGGTATCGGCAGTGTATAATATCTGCCTTAACATATTTAGCTGATGCTGCGAAATCTCAGAAAGTTCTGCTACTGAATCAAGGGTTTGGTCGCTTGTCATTTCTAATGCAAAAACTCCAAAGCGGCTTTCGATATATCTACGCAACACTTCGGTTAATTCACTGTAAAATTCAAGGTATTTTCCCGATTGCCATTTTTTCTCGTTGCGAATTCGTTCAAGCTCGCGCAGTGCAACCTGATGAGCAGGTTCAGGTATTGGTATTTTTCGAAACAGTTGGCGGATATTTTTTTTGCGAAAGAATAAGAAATACAACAGGGTTAGCACAGATGCCAATGTTATTAACAGCCACCACCAGTTCTTTTTAATAAACTGACCCACCATCCACCAAAATTCAGCCCAGGTAAGCGGTGTGTTAAACCTTTCTTCGTCGATGTTTTTTACATCAATTGTTACAAATAACATATCTCCCTTGGCCACTGTGTCGTATTCCTGCACAAATACCGTATCGTTGGCTCCGGGTATTCTGAAACTTTCTAGAATTTCGTTTCGGTCGATAATAAAAATCGACTGTAAGGCTCCTGCAGCAATCAGCACTACTGCTGCATCGTTACGGAATCCTGTGTTGCGATATAACTCGGAAGCAAATTGCTGTGTGTAAATAAGACGAACCGAATCGCGCATTTCTTTCAGTCTTTCTTCGCTTACACTTTTTACAATAGAATCGGTAATAACCTGATTTATTTCACTTTCGAAATTGTTACGGCCAAAAACCACAATGCCTGCAAACGAAGCCTTCACCGTGTCGCGATGAACAGTGTCCATCATAACATACGGTAATACTTTCAAATGCAAACTGTCGGTTACAATACCAATGGTATCGCCTTTGTTTACAACGAAAATGCCAGCCGGACGGATATAATGGAACCCTGTATCGAAACAAGTGAGCACATAGTTGCGATAATACAGAGGTTGTTTTCCGTCTTTATTGTGTTGAACATCTCCGGCCTTAACAATATAAATTTTGTTCGAAATAGTGTCGGTATAGTTCGGAAAGATTATTTCGTCGGCTTCATCTCCGTAGTATTCAATAGCAAGGTTTATTTGGTCACCTATTACCAGGCTATCAACATCAGTGCGAAGTTTTGCATTTTGTTGTGCTATAGCAGCACTGAAATGGATTAATGCTGCATGCACAAGAAACAATTGTATGAACCTTGTTATATTCATCGCTTTTTAAACAATGTTATCAATGGTTTAATATAATCGTCGCCGGTGGTAACTGTAACGGCATCAACTGCACATCGGGCAAAAACATCACGACATTGTCGCTCGTGCTTATGCCACCAGTCGTTATATTGGTTGCGTACTCGCGGCGATGATGTGTTCACCCAGAAAATTTCTCCGGTTTCGTTGTCGGCAAACTGCACCAATCCCATATCGGCCATGTTGCCCTCACGTTTGTCGGTGAGTCGCAATGCAACTACGTCGTGTTTTCGGGCAGCAATTTTTAATGCATCGGAATAGTCGGGAGAAATAAAATCGGAAAGCACAAATACAGTACTGCGTTTTTTGATTGCATTGGTTAAAAAACGCAGGGCTTCGGTTAAATCGGTGCGTCGGCTTTGGGGCTCAAAGTCGAGTAACTCTCTTATAATGTGTAAAATGTGCTTACGCCCTTTTTTAGGAGGAATAAACTTTTCGATTCTGTCGCTAAAGAAAACCACACCGATTTTATCGTTGTTCTGAATGGCCGAAAACGATAATACAGCTGCAATTTCGGCAGCCATAAACTGTTTTAGCTGCACTTGTGTGCCAAACTTACCCGATCCACTTACGTCAATAAGCAACACCACCGTTAGTTCTCTTTCTTCTTCGAACACCTTCACATAAGGATGGTTAAAACGCGCTGTAACATGCCAGTCGATGTGCTTAATGGGGTCGCCGTAGTTGTATTCGCGCACTTCGCTAAAAGCCATACCCTTGCCTTTGAAAGCACTGTGATACTCTCCTGCAAATATCTGATTCGAGAGACCTTTGGTTTTAATCTCGATTCTTCGTACCCGTTTCAACAATTCGGTTGCTTCCATCTTGCTTCATTATTGATGTACACCAACAGAAAAACACTTGCCATGTTACTGTTAAGGTACCTCTATGGTATTCAGTATCTGGCTTATAATTTCTTCGGTAGTAATGTTTTCAGCTTCGGCTTCATAGGTTAAGCCGATGCGATGTCTCATTACATCGTGGCACACTGCCCTCACATCTTCGGGGATTACAAACCCTCTACGCTTAATAAACGCATAAGCTTTTGAGGCTAATGCCAGATTGATACTTGCGCGGGGCGAACCTCCATATTCAATAAGCGGTTTATACTTTTCGAGCTTATATTGCTCGGGATAGCGCGATGCGAATACAATATCGAGAATGTAATTTTCTATTTTCTCGCTTAGGTAAACCTCTCTTACCATTTTTCTGGCCTTGATGATATCGGCAGGATTCACCACTGCTTTGGCTTGCGGAAAATCTTGAGCCAGGTTTTCTCTCACAATAAGCCTTTCTTCCTCGAGGCGCGGGTAGTCGATTACTATTTTTAGCATAAACCTATCGAGTTGTGCTTCGGGCAAGGGATATGTGCCTTCCTGTTCAATAGGATTCATAGTGGCCATTACTAAAAAGGGATCGGCCAGCGAATAGGTTTTGTCGCCAATTGTTACCTGCCTTTCCTGCATAGCCTCGAGCAATGCCGATTGCACCTTTGCGGGAGCACGGTTTACCTCATCGGCCAAAATAAAATTACTGAAAACAGGTCCTTTCTTTACAATAAACTCTTCCTGTTTTTGGCTGTAAATCATCGTCCCGATAAGATCGGCAGGTAATAAGTCGGGAGTAAACTGAATGCGTTTAAAACCCGCATCAATACTAGTGGCCAATGTGTTAATCGCTAATGTCTTGGCAAGGCCGGGAACGCCTTCGAGCAATATGTGACCATCGCTCAGTAAGCCTATTAACAAACCCTCGAGCAGGTGTTTCTGACCTATTATCACTTTCTGAAGCTCAAAATTGATAATGTCAACAAATGAGCTTTCTTGTCGAATACGCTCATTCAACTCGGTTACATTTGGTGTTTGTGTAGTCATAATTGCAATGTGTTAATTCAATCGTTAAAAAAAGCGACAACGAAAATACAGTTTTCGCAGCTGTTTCGCAAGTACTATAACTCTACTAATACTTAGATAATTGTTAAAAGCTGTTAAAGTAGTGTTAAACTGCAGTAAGAAAAGCCCTGCAAAAATATAAAAGTGGTTAGAACTGCAGGTGTTTCACCGATTTATTTTCGGTTTTGATAATTTCGAGAGCATTAATACCTATTCGTAAATGATCTTCAACAAATTGCCGAGTAACACCCTGATCGCTTTCCGAAGTTTTTATTCCTGTCGAAATCATCGGTTGATCGGAGACCAGTAGCAAAGCACCTGCAGAAATTTCGTTGGCAAATCCCACCACAAAAATGGTAGCTGTTTCCATGTCGATGGCCATGGCCCGGGTTTTTTGCAAATACTTTTTGAAACGCTCGTCGTATTCCCATACCCTTTTGTTCGTTGTTAGCACTGTGCCGGTCCAGTAATCGCGTCCGTAATCACGAATAGCCGACGATACGGCACGCTGTAGCATAAAGGCAGGTAAAGCCGGAACCTCAGCCGGCAAATAGTCGTTCGACGTACCTTCGCTTCGGATGGCTGCTATGGGTAGTATTAAATCGCCCAGTAGGTTTTTTTTCTTGAGTCCGCCACATTTCCCCAGAAACAACACGGCTCTGGGTTGAATGGCACCAAGCAAATCCATTATGGTAGCAGCATTGGGACTTCCCATGCCAAAGTTAATGATGGTAATGTCGTCGCTGGTAGCCGATGGCATATTGCGGTCGAGGCCCTCAATCTCAACTTCTCTTATTTTGGCGAATAACTCAACGTACAACTGAAAATTCGTTAGAAGAATATGCTTACCGAAACTCATTAGCGGTTTACCCGTATATCGTGGTAACCAGTTTTCTACTATTTCCTGCTTGGTTTTCATAAAAATGTAATTTCAACAAATTTACAAAATACTTGCTTCACTACATTTTTTAGCACGATATTTTCGGCACACTACATTCGAAATATCATTTTTTGTATCTTGCAAAGTAATTGTTAAACCCTATAAAAACTATCATATGAAAAAAACGGGAACCGTGTGTATTGTAATATTGTTGTTTGCTCTGCTTGGATATGCTGCAGAACAACCTCGAACCCCTTTCGTTGTGTTGCGTATCAACGGGGTGGAATATAACGAAGGTGCCGAAATACGAGTTCGCCCCGGAGAAAAAATTCAGGTAGAAGCCGTTTTGATGGGCGGTCGTCGCGATTATTGCTCCAATCCGAACACCTATGCTAATGTGGGAAAAAATACTGTCATCGAATCGCAGGGAGAAAACGGTATGAGTTTTAACATTAATGGTGGTCAGTTCAGCGGAGTGTGGAGTCTTACTGAAGAAAATGCAACTTTTACCTCAGGTGCCGAAGTAGCAATTACTCCCGATATAAGTAACCCGAAAATGAAACGTAGTGCCATGGTAGAATTCAAACAGGGTAATTATTCGAAAGTATTTTTTAAAGTGAATTCAAAAACTAACTGGCACTATGTGCGTAACACTCAGGCCGGTAGGTCGGAACAAGACGAAACCAACGAAGGTACGGCAACATTTTATTTTGTTCTCGAAGCCGGCGAAGGGGTGTGGTACTCTTCCAATAATATTGCCGCATCAGGACTTGAAGATTTCTCGGTGAGGAATACCCTCGACCGTATTCAAAACGCCTATAACGAAATCGAAAAAAGTCTGCTGCAAAAGAACATGACTTCGGCACAAATGCAATTTGTAAATCTGAAAACTTCGATTGGCGAATTGCAAAAAAACATCGACAGGGCTAAAGAGAAAAACCCCGAATACCAATGCAGTGTTACTTTACTTGGCTTGCCCAGCGACCTGTCGATGAAACACATTGGCGATTTGAAAACAGTATCAGACAAATGGAAAGAGAACTATCAGATTTGCTCCGACAATGTTCAGCAGATAAACGAATTACTACTTAAAACACAAATGGATTTGTCGTCGAATATTCTGCGTTCTATCTTTAAAAATTACATCAACTGGGGAACTTCTATTCCCACAGGCATCGAAGATGTGTTTACACTATACGACCCAAAAAATGTTTTTACTCCGCTCGACTTACCGCGTAAAGTAATGGGTTGGTACGAGGAGGCCGAAAAAGATGCCGGTATTCTAAAAGATCAGGTTAACAGCGTGAAAAACCTGTCGGAATTGAGAACATTTTATCAAAACCGTATGGATAATTTTGTGAAAGAGCGTCAGTTGATAGTTGATATGATTACAGACCTGAAACCGATTGAAGATTTCAACCAAACTATGCTCAGTTATATGCAGGGGCAAAAAACGGTAATTTGGAGTTGGAAGAAATAGTTACTCGCCGGTTCCCAGAGGAATAATCACAATAATTTTAAGGCCTGCATGGGTGTGCAATACATCCAGTTCCTGTGGGTCGACGGCTGCCGCTCCGGGATTCAGGTTTTGGTTTACCTGACTGAGATCGGCATACATATCTGCTCCAAATATTTTCTTGGGTGTTACACTGATATACGGTTCCAGGCAAACCAAGCCGCCATAGGGTGAATACCGCATAAACAAATTGTACGACACCAGCACATTGCCGTCTTTTATCAAATTACTGCTCCATTGGGGTTTGCTGCTATACGATGCATTACTTCGTGTTCGAACCGATAAATTCCCCAACGATACACCCGCACCCAAGGCAAAGAAATTCCATTCGTAAAAAGGTGCACAAATACCTACCGAAAGGTCGATGCACCTAATGCGCACTCTCATTTCACGAGTAACAATAAAATCGTGTGAGTCGGAGTACGATGCTTTTGCTTTTTGTGTTCCTCCACGATAGCCGGCTTCTGCAAATACTCCGTGATAGCGATATCCACAGGTAATAGTAAAACCCTGTAAATAATTCATATACTCCATGCTTTCGTTCAGGTTAGGGCAGTTATTGTTGTAAACATCAATAATTGCATCGAAATTCTGAAACTTAAGCGGAGTAATGGCATTATATCCTGTAGTTACATAGTATTGTGAGTGAAGAAGCATTGTATGCAAAACAAATGCAATTGTGAGAATAGCCGGTTTCATTCGCAAACTTAATGCCTTATTCATGCTGTGCCGATGGGTTATTCATTGACATAATAAAAATACATTTGCAACAAAAAACATGCAATTATTATCTAATTGCCAAAATAAATGAAAGCAATTACAAACAAATTGTAATTTTGACTGAATATTTAATGCCGATGGAATCAAGGCTACGTTATATCTGGTTTGCAGCTTTTTCTCTTTGCCTGAGTTTTGTTCTTTGGTTTGTATTCTGTATTCCTGTAAATTTGTTTAGCGACCCGATAAGCATGGTTCTTCTCGACAAGGATGGTGCAATACTGGGGGCACAAATTGCTTCCGACCAGCAATGGCGATTTCCACAAAACCCAAGTGTGCCCGAAAAATATCGCGAATGCCTCATTTGTTTCGAAGACAAACGCTTTTACCATCATGCCGGCGTCGATCCGTTTGCTATAGTCAGGGCAGCAAAGCAAAACATTCAGTCGGGCGACGTTCGCAGTGGTGGCAGCACCATAACTATGCAAGTAATCAGACTGCATCGCAAGGGTAAACCACGAAAAATAGCTGAGAAAGCTATAGAAATGATGATGGCATTTCGGCTTGAAATTAGCCATTCGAAAGACGAAATTCTTGCATTGTATGCATCGAACGCACCATTTGGAGGGAATATTGTAGGACTCGATGCTGCCTCGTGGCGATATTTCGGGAGACCGCCCGAACGACTATCGTGGGCCGAAAGTGCCATGCTTGCCGTGTTGCCTAACAGTCCTGCGCTAATACATACCGGCAAAAACCGACAGGCATTGCTCAAAAAGCGCAACCGTTTATTGCACCGCCTCTATGCCCAAGGCAGCATCGACAGTGTTACCCTGATTCTTTCGCTCGAAGAAGATATCCCCGATCATCCTTACCCTTACCCTTCTCTTGCCCGCCATTTGGTGGTGCGTGCAAACAACGAAATTGCAAACCATATGCGCAGCGGCCCTATGTTGACCACGCTCGACAAAGACATTCAGGAAAGAGTGTTGCGCATTGCTCAAGGCCATCAACAAGCCTTATCGGTAAACCACATAGGCAATTTGGCGGTATTGGTTCTCGACACCGAAACGGGAAAAACCTTGGCATATGCAGCCAATTCGACCGACACAGCCGATTACCAGTGTAGTCCATGGGTCGATATGATTATGGCAAAACGCAGTAGCGGAAGCATATTGAAACCGTTCCTGTATGCAGGAATGCTCGGTAGCGGTCAGTTACTGCCAACATCACTTGTTGCCGATGTACCAACACGTATCGGAGGTTTTGCTCCCGAAAATTTCGATAAAGATTATGCAGGTGCAGTAAACGCCGATGACGCCTTGGCTCGTTCGCTCAACATACCTGCGGTTCTTATGCTTAGAGACTATGGTATTGCACGATTCAAATATCTTCTGAGCGATTTGGGGCTCACCACAGTAAACCGCAGTGCCGACGATTATGGTTTATCGCTGATACTGGGAGGTGCCGAAACCCGCCTTTGGGAACTCTGTGGGGCCTATTCGTCGATGGCAAGAATACTTATGCACTACACCCGCTATGAATCGAGATATTTCCGCTGCGATATTCATCCACCGTATTACCTCGAGAATCAGGCTCCCGAATATGATTACAGCTACAGTGCCGGAACTCGTCATTCTGTGCTGCCGGCTGCAGCCGTTTGGTTTACATTCGAAGCCATGCAAAAGCCTGAACGCCCCGAGGATCAGGGTATGTGGCAAATGTTCGATTCTCGTCAGCCTATTGCATGGAAAACGGGAACCAGTTTTGGGTTTCGCGATGCATGGTCGATAGGTATTACACCCAGATTTGTGGTTGGCGTTTGGGTGGGTAACGCTCAGGGACATGGCAGACCGGGTATAGTTGGAGTGAGAGCTGCCGCTCCGGTGATGTTCGATGTGTTTCGCTCACTGCCCGGTAGCGAAGCCTGGTTCAGCATCCCCTACGACGATATGACAGAAGCCAATATTTGCCTACAAAGTGGGTACAAGGCATCAGATATGTGCACAAATACCGACACTTGTCTGATTCCAGCTTCTGGAGGCCGCTTCGAAATATGTCCGTATCACAAAAATATATTTCTCGACATAACAGGTATGTATCGTGTAAATGCACATTGTTATCCGATAAGCGAAATGCAACAAACAGGCTGGTTCGTTCTGCCACCAACCATGGAATGGTATTATCGAAATCATCATCCCGAATACAAACCACTGCCGCCCATGCACGAAGCCTGCAACGACAACGCAGTTGCAGGCGACGAAATTATGGAAGTGGTGTACCCATCAAATCTTTCCCAAATATTTATCCCAAGAGGTCTTTCGGGTGAGCAGGGAAATGTGATATTCGAAATCACCCACCGAAATCGCAATACCACTTTGTACTGGCATGTTGATAATACATTTAAAGGTACAACCACAGCACCTCACAAGATGGCTGTGCAAATGCCTCAAGGGCAGCACCGTTTAACAGTGGTTGATGCCGATGGGAATAGCATTTCGAGGAGTTTTACCGTCTTAAACCAGCGGCCTTAATCGCGAATTGTAGTATTGTTTCATTCCGAAGTTTCTAAAAACGAACAGAAAGCATTCACAAAAACTAGCTGCAATATTAAATTTATTAATTTTGTAAAAACATTTTGTATGATTGTAGTTACCGGTGCCGCAGGTTTTATAGCCAGCAATTTGATTGCCAGGCTGAATGCCGAGTCGTATTACGATTTGGTGCTGGTCGACGATTTCTCATGTGGCGAAAAACAAGAAAACTACTGCAACAAAAAGTACACTTCTCTGGTACACCGCAACGATTTTGGCGAATGGCTGCACAACAATCATCGTTTTGTTCAACTGGTGTTTCATCTGGGTGCCCGCACCAACACCACCGAATTCGACCCTGCGGTTTTCGACTTGTTGAATTTGAACTACAGTAAGTTCGTATTCGGTGCTTGTGCGCAATATGGTATTCCGCTGATATATGCTTCTTCGGCGGCATGTTATGGCGACGGCGAACTTGGATACAGCGATGCCGATAGCATTAGTCCTTTGCTGAAACCCCTGAATCCGTATGGTGTTTCGAAACTTGAATTCGATAAATGGGTATTGCAACAGGATAAGAAACCCGGGTTCTGGGCTGGCTTTCGTTTTTTTAATGTTTATGGCCCCAACGAATATCACAAAGGTCGTATGGCTTCGGTTGTGATGCATGCTTATAATCAAATACGCAAAAGCGATAAAATTCAATTGTTTCGCTCACACAGACCCGATATAGAGCATGGAGAACAGAAACGTGATTTTATTTATGTAAAAGATGCTGTAGATGTTCTTTTCTTTTTTATGATACACCGTAAGCATTCAGGTATTTATAATCTTGGCACAGGGCAATCAGCCTCGTTCAATCAACTGGCAAAAGCCTGTTTCGAATCCTGTAAAAAACCATTGCAGCTTGAGTTTGTCGACACACCTGCCGATATCCGCGACAAATATCAATACTACACTTGTGCCGATATTACTAAACTACGCGAAGCAGGATACGGCGAAATGTTCACACCAATCGAAAAGGGTGTTCACGATTATATTGCGAGTTATCTGAAATACAACCGATATGCCTAAGCCTATGAGCAATAAAAAGAAATTTATCGGTGAAGTTGAAGAAAGCAAGGCCGGCAACAGTGCACTTAGTGTTAACAATGGTGTTGACCAACCACCACAGATAAATCCGCTCTTACAACACAAAAAAACTTCATCGCGCAAGCAACCTACGTTCGACCAGTTGTTCGATGGCATCAGAAGCGGAGATCGTAGCATGCTGGGGCGCGCGATAACCCTTGTTGAGAGCACTCTGCCCGAACATCAGGCATTGGCGCAGAAACTTATTGAGCATTGCCTGCCCTTATCATCGTTTTCGGTGCGGATTGGCATTACAGGGGTTCCCGGGGTAGGGAAAAGCACTTTTATTGAAGCCCTTGGTTTGCATATTGTTGAGCAAGGAAAAAAACTGGCAGTATTGGCTATTGACCCAAGCAGTCAACGATCGAAGGGTAGTATTCTGGGCGACAAAACCCGAATGGAGAAGCTGGCAGTGCACCCCAATGCCTTTATCAGGCCTTCTCCATCGGCAGGCACACTGGGAGGAGTAGCACGCAAAACACGCGAAACCATTGTGTTGTGCGAAGCTGCCGGGTACAGCAACATATTCATTGAAACCGTAGGTGTAGGGCAGTCAGAAACTGCCGTTCACAGTATGGTCGATTTCTTTTTGCTTCTGATGCTGGCCGGTGCCGGAGATGAACTTCAGGGGATAAAAAGAGGTATTATGGAAATGGCCGACGCGATAACCATAAATAAAGCCGATGGCAACAACATCAACAAAGCCAATCTGGCTAAAGCACAATACCAGAGCGCACTGCATCTATTCCCTCCCTCTGCTTCGGGATGGACACCCCGGGTGCTTACATGCTCGGCAATAAGTGGTGACGGAATTGCTGATTTATGGAAAATTATCAGCGAATATATTGCGCTTACCCGGTCGAATAATTATTTCGAAACCAATCGAAACAATCAATCGCTTTACTGGATGCATCAAACAATAAAAGAGTCGGTTCTCGAGGAGTTTTATCGGCATAGCGACTTAAAAAAAGCAATGGCTCATTTCGAAACCAAGGTAAAAACCAACTCAATAAGTTCGTTTGTGGCTGCACGCAAATTGGTTGAAATGTATTTTGAAAAAATGCGAAATCAGGCTACCTAATCTATGGAGGCACTTGTGATGAAGAACGGAATGTCGGTAATTGACACTCTTAGTAATTTACAAATTGATTACAGCAGATACCTCGCGCCTCATGATTTTTCGGACGAGGACGACAGCAGTTTCTGGCAAAGAACAGGGGCTACACGGTGCAAAAACCTGTTTTTACGAAATCATAAAGGCGACCGACATTTTTTAATTGTTGCCCCCTATTACGAAGAGGTGCAAATTCGCATCCTCGAAAAACACTTCAATAAGGGAAAAATATCGTTTGCATCAAACAGCCGACTGATGCGCTACATGGGAGTGGAGCCCGGTGCCGTTTCGGTTTTCGGCTTATTCAACGATATCAATCATCACACCGAAGTGTTTATCGACAGCCGATTACCCCAATGCCGCATGGTAAGTTTCTTAGCTAACCGAAAGGGAGAAATTATAACTTTTTCTTACGACAGCTTAATTGCATTGTTGCATTGTGCCGGCAATAAATTCACGATTATGAAATTGCACAACTAATACATTTGATCGATTTCAACAAACAGAGTAACGATAATTTGGGTATATTCGCTTCATGAAAAGCATTCTTTCAAAATCGCAATACAACACTAATACAACAGCAATGAATAAAACCTTGCGGTGGCTGTGTTTTGCAGCTTCGCTGTTCCTGATGGTATCGTGCAAACAGCATTACACTCCAAAGCCATATGCTTATTTCAGGATAGACCTTCCGAATAAAGTATACAAACATTTTACCGACAGCACCCGATATAGTTTCGATGTTCCAACCTATGCTTTTGTAATCAGCGACAGCATAAACAACAACTGGTCGAATGTGGAGTTTCCGCTAAACCGTGCTACAGTTTACATCACTTATAAAGCACTGAACAACGACTTTTCGCGTTGCATGGAGGAATCGCGAGAGTTTGTGTATAAACACACGGTGAAAGCCGATGCAATTAAGGAGAACTACTATTTTGATGATGACAAAAATGTGTATGGTATTTTATATGATATTAAGGGCAATGCAGCCAGCCCCATCCAGTTTTTTATTACCGACAGCACCCGGCATTTTCTTCGCGGGTCGTTGTATTTTTCGTGTAGTCCCAACAAAGATTCGCTGGCACCCGTTGTCGATTTTCTTCGCGAAGACATTGTGCGGCTAATCGAAAGTATGGAGTGGTACTGATGCCGGTAGTTTTTTCGCAACATACCAACAACGGCTCGCAATTGGTGCTTTGGCATATCACCGAAAATGTAGAGAACTTGTTGCAAGGGCTGCATCACGAAACCATCGATGCCGTTTCGAAGTTCAAATGCATTCAGCGGCAACGCGAATACGCGGCTGTGCGACAGTGCTTACTGTTCCTGAATCTCAACGATGGAGTGATTTACGACTACAGCGGAAAACCACGCCTCGAAACTGCATGTATCGGTATTACGCACAGTGGAAATTATGCCGCCATAATTGTGAACCGAAATGTAAATGTTTCCATCGATATTGAAAGGCCTCAAACGCGTATCGAAAAAATGAAGGCCCGTTTTATGTCGGATGAGGAATGCCTTAGTTTTGCTTCAATATCAATGAATTTAAGTCTTATATGGAGTGCTAAGGAATGCGTTTATAAGTGGTTTGGTAACCGGCCACTTGATTACCGTAGGCACATTTGCATCGAAACCATAGGGCAACAAAACATCATAACTCGTGTTAAAAACACTCAATTAGTTTTGAATTACAAGGTATTTGAAGAATACGAAAATCTGATAATGATTTGGTGCGAACAAACCTAAGTATGCATGCTGATGTTGTAACGATGCCACATTATCTCATATCGATAATATCGGCTCCCGGAAACGATGCGGCATTAAAAATTATATCCTTGTCGGCAATGGTTGGGTTTTCGATAAACTTATCGATTTCGATGTAGTAGTTGATACCGTCTTTACCCATGTAATGCACCGAGAAAATCTGCGTTTTGGTTTTATCGATTCTCAGGGTAATTTTCGAATATTTTTTATCGTCGATTTTCACAGGGTATAAATCTATTTCAACCAAAGCCCTGTTATTTTCGAATTTATCGCTTATCCATCTGCATTTGTAATCTTTGGTGAAATTGTTTAAAATGCTTTGTGGGTTGAACACGGTTTCATCGGCCGAGGAGGCTTCGGTAATATTTATTTCTTCGGCGTCTTTCAGATAGGTATAGTTGGTTTTTCCGTCAGAAAAAATGAGTTGCCCCATCATGTCCATTTTATACCGGTCGCCGCGATACCATACTTTGCCGGGATGCATATTTCGGCTTGCATCTTTCAGGTTTTCGATGTAGAACTTAAACTCGATATTTAGCGATTTATAGGCATTGGCTTTTGCCGATACCGAATTGAGCAAATCGACAGCCTTTTGATCGCTTTGTGCATAGCCTAATGAAAAAATGGCTAATGACAACAGTGTAAAAAATACTTTTTTCATGTTACTGTGTTTTGTTTTCAGAGTTTTTCAAAAACTGTTCCAAAGAATATTCGTCGCTAAAAAGAACCTGGCGGGCTTTACTTCCTTCGTAGGGTCCAACAATGCCAAAGTGCTCCAGTTGGTCGATGATGCGCCCTGCGCGGTTGTAGCCAATTTTCATTTTTCGCTGAATAAGCGACGTGGAACCTTGTTGATGACGAACAATAAGGCGGGCAGCCTCGTCGAAAAGCGGGTCTTTTTCGTCGCTGCTAAAGCTAAAGTCGCTGCCTTCGCCTCCATCCACACCCGGGTCGGGCAATTCGAATGCGCCCCCATAGCCTTGTTGTTTGCCAATAAAATCGACTATGCTTTCGACTTCGGGAGTGTCGATAAAAGCACATTGAATGCGTACGGCTTTTCCTGTTTCCACCATCAGCATATCGCCCTTGCCAATGAGCTGATTGGCACCGGTAGCATCGATTATGGTTTTGGAGTCGTGCCCCGACATCACTTTAAAGGCAATACGGGTTGGAAAATTAGCCTTTATTACCCCTGTAATTACATCAACCGACGGACGCTGGGTAGCAACAATAAGGTGAATGCCAATGGCTCGTGCTTTGGCAGCAAGCCGCGAAATAGGTGCCTCCACTTGCTTGCCCTCCTGAATGATAATATCGGCAAACTCGTCGACAATTACAACAATGTAAGGCAGATATTTGTGCCCTTTGTAAGGATTTAGCTTGCGTGAAATAAACTTTTCGTTATACTCTACAATATTTCGAACACCGGCCTGGGTGAGCAATTTGTAGCGATCTTCCATTTCGATGCACAGTGAATTCATTACCGGCACTACTTTTTCGACATTGGTAATAATTGCCGATTCTTCGTTGGGTAGTTTCGCAAGAAAATGCCGCTCGATTTTAGAATAAAGCGATAGCTCTACCATTTTGGGGTCGATAAGCACAAATTTTATTTGTGATGGGTGTTTCTTATAGAGCAGCGAAGTAATGATGGCATTTATACCCACCGACTTGCCCTGACCCGTGGCGCCTGCAACAAGCAAGTGGGGTGTTTTGGCCAGGTTGAATACAAAGGTTTCGTTACTAATGGTTTTACCGATAGCAACCGGTAATTGAAAAGTGCTTTCCTGAAATTTTGCCGATTTTATCACCGAACGCATCGAAACTATTTCGGGGTTTGAATTTGGCACTTCGATGCCTATGGTTCCTTTTCCGGGCATAGGTGCAATAATTCTAATTCCAAGAGCAGCCAGACTCAAAGCAATGTCGTCTTCAAGGTTTTTTATTTTTGATATTCGCACACCCGGAGCAGGAACAATTTCGTAGAGTGTTACTGTGGGCCCAATGGTAGCAGATATTTTTGATATCTCAATTTTATAATCGAGCAGGGTTTTAACAATTCGGTCTTTGTTGCTGTTCAACTCCGATGCCGAAACTTCGTTTTTCGAAGGAGGCAATTCAACCAGTAAATCGATGCCCGGCTTTTTATAGTATTTTAAATCTTCGGTAGGGTCGTAATCGCCCATGGGTTCTTCGTCGATTTCTTCGTCGGAAACCAGTTCTTCGCTTTCGGTCTCTTGCAATTCCAACTCAATATCATCAAACAAACTTCCCTTCTCAATAACTTGCTCGGTAATTTCAACAGGCAGATCAATTTCTTCGCCGTGAACTACAAATTCCTCCCGGGCTTGGGTATCAACCGGAAGTTCTTCGGTGCTTTTGTCGGTTTTAGGTTCTTCGTCATTAATATCTCCGGCAAATCCGCTGTCGTTTTCGGTTAGGTCTTCTTTTTTCAGGGCGGCCAACTTCGCAAACCAATTTTTAAATGAAGCAAGCGCATTTTTAAAACTATATATCACAATAACAAATGCACCCACACCAATAAAAGCCAGTGTTCCAACTTTGCCCCAAAGGCCATTAAGCCATTTGCAAACAAAGTATCCGTGGGCACCTCCCAAGTAAAACAGTTTGTCGGAGAAGAAATATGCCAGGGTAATGCTTAGCCATATGGTTATTATCATCAGCATGAAAACCGACTTACGTAAAGGCAATAATCGCACCTTGAGCAATCGGAATCCGAGAAGACCAAAAATGGCCACAAACGAAAACGATGCCAATCCAAACCAATTTCTAATAAACACATTCGACAACAAAGCACCCAGTTTTCCAACCCAATTTTCGACCACAATGCTATCGTCGGAAATCATTTTCTGAAAGGGCACATGCAACAAACTCTGGTCGCTTTTCCAGGTAAACAGATACGACGTAAACGACAAAGTGAGCAAAATGCTGAAAGCAATAAACAGCACTCCCAGTGCCACGGCAAATCGTTCGTCGCGCATGAACGAAGCTAGTGATTTGAATACTCGAAATCGTTCGCGACGTGTTCTGCCCGATTTGCTTTCGCTGTTTTTACCTGTTTGTTTGTTTTTTTTCATCTATATATAAAACAAGAAAACCCTCAGCCTATGAGAATTTTCCTGTTTTGCCATAACTGTTTATTTCAATAGTTTCTTATCCACCAAACATTGAATTGAACTCATCGAGAGTTTTCTTTTCGAAATCGGAAGGAACGGTGAAAAGTGCCGGTTTCTGTTTGGCTTTTTTCACTTCTTTGGCCCTGAAAGTTATGGTCATGCCTTGCTGATCGACAACATATTCCATAAGAATGCCATTTATTCCTTCTATCTGATATTGAGAATTCTTATCGAAGGGAACAGCTATCTCGTCGGTGTAATACACTTCCATTGTTTCGCCGTCTTTGGTTATTTCGGCTTTTTTGCAATTGTAACCGGCAATGGTTTTCGATTCATCGATAAGCTTTATCTCGGGTTTTTCGTCGTTATCGCCTTTCATTTTTGCAATATCATCAGCTGTTTGCTCCACGTAGAACTTCATGCCCATCATTTCGAACATTTGAATCATTGAACCATTGGCTACATCAGAAATGGTTATTACCGAATACATAGCTGTAATCATTTCGGTGCGAACTTTTTGACTTTTGTAGTAAACGCCGATTTCTGAAGGCATTTGAGCCCGGGTTGAGGCATCTACATTTTCGCCCTGAAGGTCGAGGCCATATTTGACATATCCTTCGAAAGGTTTTGCTGCCTTTTGCGCCGACAGATTCACTGCAACCAGCGATATCAGTGCTACGGCAAGAATTTTTGCTGCTAATTTCATAATAATGTTTAGTTTTAAGTTAGGTTTTCGTAATTTTCAAGTTTCGTACCAAATACATGCAAAAATAATTTTTTTTTGTCGAATTACAGCAAATTATGATTTTTATAACATTTTATTGATTAGCTGATAATTAAAAATATTTATAGTTTTGTGGCTTACGTTAAAAACAACTTTATATGAGTAAGAAATTAGCAGTAGTGGCTTTCGGGGGTAATGCCCTGTTGAAAGCAGGACAAAAAGGCACAATAGAGGAGCAGGAACACAATGTTTACGAAACCTGTAAAAGTTTGTTGCAACTGATTGAAAACGACTACAATCTGGTGATAGGGCACGGTAACGGGCCTCAGGTTGGTAATGCGATGCTATGCAATATTGCCGGTAATAAAGTATTCGATCTTCCGTTGATGCCTCTTGATATTTGCGGGTCGTATACCCAAGGATATATTGGGTACATAATCGAGCAGCAATTGCGCAATTTGTTGATCGACCGAAATATAGAGAAAGATATTCTCACACTGGTAACCCAGGTAGTGGTCGATAAAACAGATAAAGCATTTCAAAACCCTACAAAACCGGTAGGGCCATACTATTCAAAGGAAGAGATGGAAGAGCTGGTAAAGCAAAATCCCGAAGAAACCTACGCTGCCGACCCCAAAGGCAGGGGATACCGTAAGGTAGTTGCATCTCCGGTTCCTATCGAAATCAATAATGTGCATTCTATCGAAAAACTGGCACGCGATGGTAATATCGTAATTACGGTAGGTGGTGGTGGTATTCCGGTAATTTACACCGAAAAACATCATTTGCAAGGTATCGACGCCGTAATCGACAAAGACCTGGCTTCGGCCCTGCTGGCAACAAAAATTGGTGCCGACGAGTTTTATATCTTAACCGATGTGCCTAAAGTATGCCTTCACTTTCATACACCCAACGAGAAACAACTCGATACAATAAGTGTTGACGAAGCCAAACAATATCTGGCCGAGGGGCATTTTACCGAAGGCAGTATGGCTCCAAAAATCAGAGCTGCCTTGCGTTTTGTTGAAAATGGCGGCAAAGAATGTATCATTACCGATGCCACCCAGTTGGGTGTAGCCGGTGCCGGAACCCGTATTGTAAGAAATCATTAATGTTAAATAACTTAAATAACTGACTTATGGCTTTTAATTTGCGTAACCGAAGTTTTCTGAAACTTCTCGACTTCACACCACAAGAGATTAACTTTTTGCTTGACCTGTCGGCCGATCTGAAAAAGGCAAAATATGCAGGCACCGAACAGCAGCGTCTGAAAGGTAAAAACATTGTTCTTTTGTTTGCAAAAGATAGCACACGTACCCGTTGTGCTTTCGAAGTTGCTGCTCTCGACCAAGGCGCCCATGTTACTTATATCGGCCCCTCGGGTTCGCAGATGGGTAAAAAAGAATCGATGAAAGACACCGCCCGTGTGCTGGGACGCATGTACGACGGAATAGAATATCGCGGATATGGACAAGAAATTGTTGAAGAATTGGCAAAATATGCCGGTGTACCGGTGTGGAATGGTTTAACCAATGAATTCCATCCCACACAAATATTGGCCGACTTCCTCACCATGCGCGAACATAGCGATAAACCCTTGCATCAGGTTTCGTTTGCCTACTGTGGCGACGCCCGCAACAATATGGGAAACAGCCTGATGGTAGGTGCTGCTAAAATGGGTATGGACTTTAGGGCAGTAGCTCCCAAGCAATTCTGGCCTAATGAAGAACTTGTTAAAACCTGCCGCGAAATTGCAAAAGAAACCGGTGCAACAATTACTTTAACCGAAGATGTGGCTCAAGGTGTAAAAGGCGTTGATTTCCTCTATACCGACGTTTGGGTGTCGATGGGAGAGCCCGATGAAGCGTATCAACAGCGCATCAACTTGATGATGCCATATCAGGTAAATGCAAAAATGGTTGAGTTAACCGGCAATCATAAAGTGAAATTTCTGCATTGTTTGCCGGCTTTTCACAACGATGAAACCGAAATAGGCGCCGAGATTTGCAAAAAATTCAATATCGAAGCAATGGAATGCACCGATGACGTGTTTGAATCGCCTCGTTCTATTGTTTTCGACGAAGCCGAAAATCGTCTGCATACCATTAAAGCTGTGATGGTAGCAACACTTGGAGCTTAATTTAAAACACAATGCTTATTTAAACTGATTATAAATAGAGATTGTATGAGGTTTTTCGTTCTTTTTTTAATGAATTGTATATATGTTTGCAACAATAAAATGAACACTTTATTTAATAACTTAAATTTATAGAAATGGCTTATAAAATTAATGACGATTGTACAGCATGTGGAACCTGCATCGACGAATGTCCGGTAGAAGCTATCAGCGAAGGTGACATCTATGTGATTGACCCTGAAATTTGTACCGATTGCGGAGCATGTGCCGATGTATGTCCGGTTGAAGCAATTCACCCCGAAGACTAAGCAAAAGCTGTGCAAAAAAATTGAAGCGTCGGAATTTCCGGCGCTTTTTTTTGTTTCAGGCCTCAGAAATTTGAATTAAAAATTGTGGGCGAGGATTAAGCTACGAAGTTGCTTTTGACAATACCGCCCGGCTCGATCTGATTTGAAACATCGAATGCATTTACCCATCGCATTTGCAATGCGGTTTATACCCGTTGCGATTTGTTTTGTTAATCTGTTTTTCATACATTTACACAGCAAAGTTTTAAAGTGCTCGAAATGGTTTTATCGGAACATAACCCGGGAGTTAGTTCAAACATCTACTTCGAAAAAACGCTCTACACAGGGCCATATCTTGTGATGACCGAGAGCGATTACACCAAGCATTATTACATCGAAGGCGAAAGAGTGTGCAGTAAAATTGGCGGTGGTTTTGGTCCGGCAAATGTGCAGCCTGCCAACTTGGTTCTCGATTTTCTACATGGAGATGCCGAGGATGTGGCTCAGGAATTAGACGACTATTGCCGGCGACAACTTGCCTGTGTGAATTACTCAGACTACTACGAGTGGGACAAAAAACTAGCACCTGCCGGCAACGGATACGATTCGCTCGAAAACCTGCAATACTTCTACCACCCCGATCATGCTTCGGCTGCGCTCAGCACAGGTTTAGGTTCGGCAGCGGTAATATCGCACAGCTCGGGCCGTGCCTACCAGCATTTGCAGTATTTCCCGTTTGGCGAGTTGTTTGTAAGCCAGCGCAACTCATCGTTCGATTCAAGATATAAATTCTCGGCTAAAGAGTTGGATAACGAAACAGGCTACAGCTATTTTGGCGCAAGGTATTACGATAGCGATTTGAGTAGCTGGTTGAGTGTGGATCCGTTAAGTGATAAATATCTGAGTTTGTCGCCTTATATGTATTGTGCGGGGAATCCGGTGATGTTGGTAGATATTGATGGTAAAGAGATATGGATAAATTATAAAGACAAAAATGGCAATATGCAATCCTATAAGTATGGATCCGACATGAAAATTCCCGACAACCCTTTTGTACAAACAACTATTGATGGCTTGAGTTATTTAATGAGTAACGGACTAAATAATGAAATAAATCAGTTAAATAATGACGAAAGGCCAATTTATATTTCTTACGGCAGCACCACTTGTACTATAAATGAAGTATCTTATTGGAATCCTAAAGTAGGAAAACAATCAGAAAATGGGGAAATTTCTCCCCCAATAATTGGGTTATCAAACGAAATGGGACATCAATGGTATAGACTCTTTATGCAATCACCCACATATCAGGAAGCAGCAAGAGAAGGCTTTTTATTATGGGAGCATCCAAATAGTGAAGATAAAAGAGGGCAGAGATATAATCCAACTACAGACTATTCTATTTGGGGAGGATTTGAGGAGTTTTTTGTCATACACAAGTTTGATAATAAAGTTTTATCATCAACAAACAAAGCGCTGCGCAATGGTAATTCAGGAATTTATATTGAGACTGATAATCCATATTCTGCCAATACCAGATCAGATGGAATAGTGAAAGACCAGTTTAGTTTAATTGAAAATCCTTAAATTTTATGAAATATATAATAATATTATTAGGGCTATTTTTTATCTTCGGAATTTCGTCATGTCAGAATATTGTTACGAAAGAATATAGGAATCATGTTGTGGAAATTTATTTTATTCCATATAGTGCGAATATGTTCATTGAAATGAGCAAACAAGATTTACTTAAATTCGATCTAACAAGGAAATGTAAAATTTCTGACAATGATACAATTAATTTGTTAATTGAGGAGTTAAATAATACTATGGCTTTGGGAGAGATCAATGAGTCAAAACCAGACATACGTGTAGTTTGTCTGATAAAATTGTCAACAAATGAAATATTCGAGTTTTGTATTGATCATCAAAGATATATTTTTGTAGGTGGGAGAAAGTATCAAAGGAATGCTAAAATAATTGAAATATTAGGACTATACACTGGTGAATTTTGATTTGTCATATTGCATACCCCCCCGCTACAAGTTCACTGCCAATGAACTCGATAACGAGACTAATTACACCTACTTCGGCGCAAGGTATTACGATAGCGACTTGAGTAGCTGGCTGAGTGTGGATCCGTTGGCAAGTGAAAGAAGCTGGGTTAGCCCGTATAGTTATTGCCAGAATAATCCGGTGGGGAGAGTGGATCCCAACTAATCTTAGTGCCGAAAACTTTCGGGACTAAGATTAGGATAAAGCAATCGAAGTATTAAACGCATCAGCCATCTTTTTTTAAAACATCATGAAAAACTTAATCAGAAATAATTTTGTAATTTTATCATTTTAAACAGTTTCAATTGCATTAAAAGAGAAATGGAAGAAATAAAATCAAACATAATTGGGAGTTTGGTATTTAAAGACGTTTGTCAACTAATTGAACAAACAAAATCCGGTATAGCCAGGGTAGTTAATTCAGAAATAACAATGCTTTATTGGTATGTCGGAGGTCGTATCAATGCTGAAATTCTTGAAAACAAGCGGGCAGAATATGGGAAACAAATTGTGTCGCAACTTGCGACATTATTAACTCAGAACTATGGAAAAGAGTTTGAAATTAGGAATTTAAGAAGAATGATTCAATTTTCAATTCTTTTCTCGAATAAAGAAAAAGTGTCGCAGGCTGCGACAAAATTGACTTGGTCGCATTTTATCGAATTATTAACAATAAAAGATGGTTTGCAACGAGAGTTTTATCTCTTAATGGCAATTCACGAAGGCTGGGGGCGCGACACATTGCGAAAACAAATTACATCAATGCTTTTTGAACGAACTGCAATTAGTGGGAAACCCGAAGATTTTATTAAAAAGGAATTGTCTGATTTGAGTGAAAATAATAAGATTTCGCCGGAACTGGTTTTTAAAAGTCCATATTTTTTAAACTTTACAGGATTAAAAGGATACTTTTCGGAAAAAACTCTTGAAGACATTTTAGTCGGCGAGTTAGAACGATTTATTTTGGAGTTGGGAAGTGGTTTTACGTTTGTCGAACGTCAGAAACGCATGATCATTGATGGCGAAGACTTTTATTTAGATTTGCTCTTTTATCATCGAAAATTAAAAAGGCTCATTGCAATTGATTTAAAAATTACAAAATTTAAGGCAGCTTATAAAGGTCAAATGGAGCTTTATCTTGAATGGTTAAACAAGTATGAACGACAAGATGGTGAGGAAAGTCCGCTTGGTCTCATTCTTTGTACCAATGGCGGTACCGAACAAATTGAGCTGCTTAAACTTGATGAAGCCGGTATTAAAGTAGCTCAATATTATACTGAATTACCTGATAAAAAGCTTCTGGAGGAGCAATTACGAAAATCAATTGAAGTTGCAAAAATGCGAATGAGTGAAAATCAATAAACTCCAATAGAAAATGCTACACGAAATTTGCAATATCAGTTGTTATGTTTATGATGATTTGCGTCATCGTGTAAATTGCGCAACCTCATTTAGAACTAACATTGTGGGCCGTGCCTACCAGCATTTGCAGTATTTCCCGTTTGGCGAGTTGTTTGTAAGCCAGCGAAACTCATCGTTCGATTCAAGATATAAATTCTCGGCTAAAGAGTTGATGGATATTTCGGACTAAACTGACCCCCAACCAGGGCATAAAAAGCAGTAAAAATATGGTGTAAAAAAGCTGCCATTCCGGCACATACTGACCCCTAAAAGAGATAAATATTATGGATTACTCGCTTCGCTCGTGATCCCATAAGGGGGGTGGAATCAACCAATTGAAAACCACCTGCTTTGCAGGTTTGGTTTTTATTGTGACCTTATGTGCATGTAGTTATGGGATTACTCGCTTTGCTCGTGATCCCATAAGGGGGGTGGAATCAACCATCTGAAACCACCTGCTTTGCAGGTTTGGTTTTTATTGTGACCTTATGTGCATGTAGTTATGGGATTACTCGCTTTGCTCGTGATCCCATAAGGGGGGTGGAATCAACCATCTGAAACCACCTGCTTTGCAGGTTTGGTTTTTATTCACATGGCATTTTGCAAATGAATTTGCAATGCCATGTAAATAAAAAATGACCCTAATCGGGTCATTTTCAGATGGTTGCGGAGAGGGGGGGATTCGAACCCCCGGTACCAGTTTCCCAGTACGACAGTTTAGCAAACTGTTGGTTTCAGCCACTCACCCACCTCTCCAAAAGCGGGCGTACAAAAATAATAAAGTTTCTGTTTCTGCAAAAAAATTATTTCATCAATAATGATTTGTTATTTTTGCCGTTGTTTGTTTACACGATTTTTGCCTTTTATGATACGATTTCTGTTATTAACAATAGTGCTGGCTTGTTCTTTTTTAATGCTTTCGGCTCAGAACACAAGCGTTAAAATAGGCTTACTCAAATACAGGGGAGGGGGCGACTGGTATGCAAACCCAACCAGTTTGCCCAATCTCATCAGGTTTTGCAATCAGAACCTCAAGACAAACATTCACCCCGATTATGTTACGGTTGAGCCCGGAAGTGTCGATATTTTCTCGTTGCCGTTTATTCATATGACCGGCCATGGCAATGTGCTGTTTTCGGAAGCCGAAGCCGAAAACTTACGCAATTACCTTATTGGAGGCGGATTCTTGCATATCGACGATAATTATGGCATGGATGAATTTGCACGTCGCGAAATAAAACGAATTTTTCCCGACAAAGAGCTGGTTGAACTACCTTTCGACCACCCCATTTATCATGCAACATATAGTTTTCAGAATGGTCTTCCGAAAATTCACGAGCACGATGGTAAACCGCCGCAGGGTTTTGGCATTATTCACCAGGGAAGGCTTGTGCTGTTTTATACTTACGAAACCGACCTTGGCGATGGATGGGAAGATGCATCGGTGCACAACGATTCCGAGGAAATTCGCACGAAAGCACTGCAAATGGGAGCCAATATCATCAGTTTTGTGTTCGGACAATAATTGATTCAGGATTCTTTTTTAGGGCTATCGGGGGGCGAGTAAGTTTTTGTATCAAAACCTGACAATTTCGGTTTTAGTGTTCTTTTCTATTATATTTGCCTCTGTAATGTTGTATCATGAAAAAACTGGCAGTTGTTATTCCTGCTTATAACGAAGAAGCATCGATAGCCGGTGTGGTAAACGATGTGCTGACATCGGCGGCGAATGAATTTGTTTCGATTGTTCCCGTGGTGGTCGACGACGGGTCGCACGACGCTACGTCTGCCAAAGCTGCCGAAACCTCTTGTGTCTTGCTTAAATTGCCATGCAATCTTGGTATAGGAGGTGCAGTGCAAACAGGTTTTCGATATGCTTTCGAGAATGACTTCGACTACGCCTTACAACTCGATGGCGACGGACAGCATCCTGCCTCCGAAATTTGTAAGTTTTTCGATTATTTGCATCATCATCCCCATACAGATGTTGTGATTGGTTCGCGATATATTGTGAAAACGGGATTTCAATCGTCGGCAATGAGGCGCATGGGAATTAATATGATAAAACTGATAATACGCCTGCTTACCCGACTAAGTATTACCGATGCCACGTCGGGATTTCGCCTGCTCAATCGCAAAGCACTTGCAATAGTTAGCAATAATTATCCCGATGAATATCCCGAGCCGGAATCAATCATAATATACCACAAACACAATTTGATTATTGCAGAAATACCGGTGTCGATGAAATCTCGTCAGGGAGGAAAATCCTCAATTCGCGATTTTGCGAGCCTTTATTATATGATAAAAGTGTCGCTGGCCATTTTCTTTACTTTCCTTGGTAATAAAAAATCAATATAATATGGATAGTTTTAGTCTTCGCATTCAAATTATTAGTATCATAGTTAGTGTTGCGCTGTTAATTTTTGCTGTACGACTAATTGTGAAAGGCAAACTTAGAGCCGAATATGCAATTTTTTGGATTGCTGTTACCACCTGTCTTGTGCTGTTTTCGTTTTGGCGCGATGGACTTCAGTTTTTTTCTGACCTGTTTGGAGTGTACGATGCGCCAAATCTGGTTTTTCTGGTGGCTCTTTTTGGAGTGTTTGTTTACCTGTTGCATTTTTCTATTGTGATTTCTTTGTTAAAAGAAAAAAATAAAAATATGGCACAGGACCTTGCCCTGATGAAACAGAAACTCGAAATGCTAGATAAAGAATTTGGCAAATCGGAAAACTATGGCAAAAAATAGAATATTTATTCTCTATCCTCCTGTTTCGAAACACGAACGGTATTCGTCAGATATTGGTCATGCCGGAGGAAATCAGATACCCTTAGGCATTTATTATTTGGCTTCATTCCTGCGTGAGAATAATTTTGATGTAAAAGTAGTTGACGCCGAAGCACAACGACTTAGCTCTGATGATATAATTGATGCTATCGAGAAATTTTCTCCCGATATAGTAGGTGTGAGTTCTACTACAATGGCTTTTCATCGTGCTGTTGAAATTACTCGGGAAATGAGACAGCGATTGCGCCGACTGTTTATTGTACTGGGTGGGGCACATATAAGTGCAAATCCCAAAGAGTCAATGAATACAGGCCTATTCGACGCTGGAGTAATTGGCGAAGGGGAGTATAGCTTTCTGGAATTGGCAAATGCCTTTATTTCGGGGCAACCGCTAACCGAAATATATGGTATTGTTTGTCGTGATGAGCTTAGCGGAGAATACATTACTACTCCCCGCAGACCCTTTATTGCCAATCTTGATGCATTGCCATTTCCTGCCTTCGATTTAATAGATGACCTGTCGTTGTATTATCCGCCGCCGTCCAACTACAAAACCCTGCCGGTGATAAATATGATTACCAGCCGAGGTTGCCCCGGTAAATGTAGTTTTTGCGACAAAAATATTTTTGGTAATACGTGCCGTCAGCGATCGGCAGAGAATGTGGCCGAAGAAATTGCAATGCTGAGCAAAAAATATAAGATTCGCGAAATTGCCTTTGTCGATGATACCTTCCTGTTGAATAAGAAGCGTATATACCAGCTGTTTGCTATTCTATACAGCATGAATCTGCATTTCAATTGGACGTGTTTGAGCCGGATTAATGATGTTGACTACGATTTTCTGAAGTTCCTGAAGCAGCATGGGTGCTGGCATATATCGTTTGGTATTGAATCGGGCAACCAAGAGATATTGCGCCGGATACGAAAATATGTTTCGCTGCAAAAAACCGAAGAGCTTATTCGAGATTGCAAGCGCTTAGGCATTAAAACAAAAGGCTTTTTCATAATTGGTCATCCGGGCGAAACAATCGAAACTATCAACCAGACCATTCAGCTTGCCTGTAGGCTGAAACTTGATGATATTGTGGTAACCCTTAACACTCCAATTCCGGGTTCGCAGCAGTATGACGAATACAGCATTTATGGAAGCCTGAATACTACCGATTGGTCGCAATACAATTATTGGAGACCGGTATTTGTTCCAAGTGGTCTTACACACGACCTGTTATTGGCCAAGCATCGAGAAATATATCGAAAATTTTACATGCGTCCCCAAAAAATGTGGCGGTATTTTTTAAGTTTTTTTGCACCGGGTGGTTTCCGGCGATTTTACACTATCGTTAAAGCAAGTCGTTTTCTTTTCGGTAAAACGAAGTAATTACTGATTGCGGTTTTTCAGAGCCAGGTTTAGGTTGTTCTTGGCCAGTGTGTATTCAGGGTCAAGTTCAATCGCTTTCTCGCAGGCCTCAATGGCTTTGTCCCACTCACCAAGTGCATTGTAAGCACTGCAAATATTGTTGTAGGCCATGGCATATTTGGGGTCTATAGCTAATGCCGAATAGCAGGCATCGATACATTCATAATACATTTGCTGATTGTAGTATTCGAGACTGAGGTTCAGATAGTTCGATGCAGTAGGATTGTCTTTGGCAGTCTGCTCAGCCAGTTGTAGCCTGACGGGCTTTCCATTAAAATCAATCTTACTTAGTGCTGTTGAATGCGGGTCGCCGGGATATAAGTTCAGTGTTTCTGATATTACGTTTTTTAAAGCAATAGTCTCATTTAGGTCGAGATAAATGTCGGCAAGTAAGTTTCTGTTTGCCAGATAGCCGGGACTGAGCTCAAGGGCTTTTTCGGCATAGGGCTTCGCTTCCGAAATTCGTTTTTGAGCATACAGAAATGCAGCATAATTGTAATGAGATAAATACAGGTTGTCGCCATAGTTAAGTGCTTGAATAAATGAATTCTCAGCAGACTCTGTGTTGCCTGTTGAGTTATACAGAACACCCATATTAATGTGAAGGTAGGGATAATAGGGACTAATCAATAATGCCTTATTGTAATATGTTAATGCAGTATCGTAATTCTGTTTTCTCATTTGAGCAAGACCATAATTCATTAAACCCCGGGCATTGTTTGGGCTTTTTATGGTAACATCGTACCAAAGGCTTTCTTCTGTTCTCCAAACCTCGTTTCTGATGCGAACACCATATAAATTCCCTGCCAGTATTATAATCGCTGCAACAATGATAGCAGGCTTCCGAAAGCGAAACTTATTATTAGAAATATGATATCTTTTCAGAGCTATCGCAATAGCGCTCATAACCGATATGCTTAATCCAACAAACGGAAAAAACATACGATGATCGTTGGTGACTTCAGCTAATGGAATAAAACTGGATGTGGGTAACAATGCCAGAAAAAACCAGGCTATCCCCCATGAAACAGGTCGCCATTCACGCTTGTTCGATAACTTAATCATCAGAAATACCATCGAAACAACAAAGGCAATTCCAACCAGTACGCGTTCATCGAAAATATTGCTAATGGCCACCCAGTCGGTATCGGCCGAAAGCTGAACCGGTATGAAAAATAAAATGAAGTATCGCAATATAACCCAGGGTTGAGTTATTAAATACGAAACCACTGATGTCCCTCCCGGATTGAATGTTTCGGGTTGCATTTTCATTACAATAATGCTTCCCAGTCCGCAAACTACTATTGCTGCTAAGCTTTTTAAAAAGATTTGGCCAAGTTCTTTTCTGTTTCTTTTAACGAATAATTCTGAAATAGGGTTTCTGTTTTCAAATAACAAAATGTACATGAACAAAATTGGCGCAAACATAATAGCTTGCTCCTTCGATAATATTCCGGGTATCAACGGGATGAGATAGAGAAAATATTTGCGTTTTTTAGGAAAATATATATACACAAACATAGAAGCCACCACAAAAAAAGTTGAGTACAAATCAGACCGGGCGCTTATGTAATTCAATGTTTCAGCGTTCACGGTATGAAGGCCATACCATGTTACTGCAAACAAACTAATGTAATCGGTGTAATCGCAATCAATAGAGTCTTTTAATATCTTTTTGAAAATTAAAAACATGAAGACCAATTGCAATAAGAAAACAATAAACGAATGCAAATGAAAAACTGCTGGGTTTAAGCCTCCCGCAATATAATAATCAATGGCAAACGATAGGGTAATCAATGGCCTGTACGACTGATTCATAGGGTTGGCACTAAATGTTTCTGCATTAACAAAAAACATTGCTGCGTTATTCATATTCCTAATGGAAGCATTATTCTCGATAGTATGCGAGTCGTCGAAATGAAACGAATTGTTAAAGTGATTGCTGTAGGCAAAAATTATTAAGATTATCGCTAATAACGAAAACGCTATAATTGATTTATTCATATACGAAACGTATTAGTTGTTGGTAATGATAAATGCATAATCAATTCTATTTTGTCTTGGCAAAACTATAATAATATTGAAGACATTTTATTATTTTTTGCTTTCATCAAAAAAATACTAAAAATCGTAACAAAATTTCAATCGCAACATTATTTATTCGTAATTTTGTGAGGTAATTTAGATGTGTTAAGAGGTTTTATGTTTGAGTGTTATTGTGTTGATGTTAAAAATAGTGTTTTAAATGTTTAAACATTGTTGTTGTCAATATTTACTGATAATACAATGTTTTGTTTTATTTTGTACAACCAACCAAGCAAGTTCTTAAACGTCTAGTTAGTGTTTGAAATATTGTAAAGAAGAGTATTTATAAAAAGTTAAAATATGATTTTTTCAAAAAATCTTATTGCAGTTGCCCTATCGTTGTGTATTGCAACAATTGCGCTTTCACAGGAAAACGTTAGTATTTCTGATGTTCCGCATGCACCCCACCCCTCCAGTGTTCTGGATGTATATTCGCTAGAGAAGGGGATGTTAATTCCCAGAATGACATCGCTGCAACGTATGGCTATTGTAAATCCTGCAGATGGACTTTTGGTATTTGATACCGATTCATCCTGTGTTATTTTTTACAGGTCAGCCACATCAGCGTGGTATTCAGTGTGCAATATGATGGAAGGTCCGATAGGTCCCGAAGGCCCGATGGGTCCCATGGGTCCTGCAGGAGCCCAAGGTGATCCGGGTCCGACAGGTCCTCAAGGATTAATGGGTATGGCAGGTCCTACTGGTCCACAGGGCGATCCCGGCCCAACCGGTGCCCAAGGCCCACAAGGCGATCCCGGCCCAACAGGCGCCCAAGGCCCACAAGGTGACATAGGTCCAACCGGTGCTCAGGGTCCACAAGGTGACGTTGGCCCAACCGGCGCCCAGGGTCCACAAGGTGACATAGGCCCAACCGGCGCCCAAGGTCCGCAAGGTGACATAGGTCCAACCGGCGCCCAGGGTCCACAAGGTGACATAGGTCCAACCGGCGCCCAGGGTCCACA
>CAZEHA010000010.1:0-73872 GCA_964511665.1 uncultured Bacteroidales bacterium | reverse complement strand
ATTTCGGAAAGAGAGAAAAATCAATCTCTGTCGCATTTACTAATTGAATTTAAAAATAAAACCGGGAACAAATTCTAATTTTGTTTGTTACTGTGTTGTTAACATTTGATGTATCATGAACAGGATTATAATTATAGTTTATTTTCTTTCAGTTGCCAATACTTTAGTGGCACAGAAGGGAGCCATACAAGGTCGAATTTATGAAGAAGCCAGCAACGCTCCCTTGCCTTTCAGTAATATTTATATCGAAGGCACGGTTGTTGGCGCCACATCCGATTACGATGGCAATTTTCTGATTACCGGACTCGATGCGGGTATCTACAGGCTCACGGCTCAATCGTTGGGTTACGAAACCACCTTTACCGAAGAAATCAGGGTGTCGCCCGGTAAAACAGCAAATATAAATATAGCCATGCGGACGGCTGCCTTGCAGTTAACAGAGGTTACCGTGAAAGCCAGTATTTTTAAGAAGGTGGAGGAAGCCCCGGTATCGTTGCGCAGCATTGGGGTGTCGGAAATTGAGAATAATCCGGGTGCCAACCGCGACATTTCTAAGGTAATACAGTCGTTTCCGGGTGTGGCTGCTTTCTCGGGTCAAAACCGTAACGATATTATTGTTAGGGGAGGGGCATCGAACGAAAGCCGCTTTTTTCTTGACGATATCGAAATCCCCAATATCAATCACTTTGCCACTCAGGGTGCTTCGGGTGGAACCAATGGCATAATAAACGCCGATTTTATCCGCGAGGTCGATTTTTATTCGGGAGCCTTTCCGGCTAACCGTGGGAATGCCCTCAGTGGCGTTTTTAACTTTAAACAAATCGACGGCAACAAAGAAGATTTGCGGTTCAGAGGAAGCTTGGGCGCTTCCGAAATTGCACTCAGTCTCGATGGCCCCTTAGGTGAACGCAGCACTTTTTTGGTGTCGGCAAGGCGTTCGTATTTGCAATTTTTGTTTCAACTTATCGGTTTGCCATTTCTTCCCACTTTCAACGACATGCAGTTTAAGGTAAAAACACGCATCGACGACCGCAACGAAATCAGCTTTATTGGCTTAGCTTCATACGATACCAATGTGCTCGATACCGATATTGCCGAACCCAGCGAGTTTCAGGCATACCTGCTCGGGAATATTCCAGAGAGCAATCAGTGGACCTATGCCTTGGGTGCCGTGTATAAGCATTATCGCGACAATGGCTATCAAACATTTGTGTTGAGCCGTAATATGCTCTATAACCGCTCGTTTAAATACTTCAACAATGTGGTTGATGCAGCGGGTTTAATCAGCGATTACAACAGCTTTGAAGCTGAAAACAAAATGCGCCTCGAAAATTTTATTCAAACCAACAACGGCTTTCGCATCAGCTATGGAATCAATGCCGAGTTTGTGAAATATAACAACAGTACGTTTCGTAAGTTTTACCGCTTCGATATGCTCGACACTCTTGACTATAGCAGTAGTTTGAGCTTTTTTAAATATGGTGCTTCGGGTCAGATAAGCCGTTCGTTTGCCGGAAACCGTCTTACTGCTACGGTGGGATTGCGCACCGATGCCAATACCTACAGTGCAGCTATGAGTAACCCGCTTCCGCAACTCTCGCCGCGTATGTCGCTCACCTATCTGCTTAGCGAAAAATGGCGAATCAATGCTAACGCAGGGCGATATTTTCAGTTGCCACCCTATACCAGCCTGGGTTATCGCGACAGCAATGGTGTGCTGGTTAACAAAACCAATAACATAAATTACGTTAGAGCCGACCATTTGATAGCCGGTTTTGAGTTTCGTCCTTCTTCAACCAGTTTAATCAGCATCGAAGGTTTTTATAAAGACTATGCCAATTTCCCCATCGACCTGAACGATTCGCTGGCGCTGGCTTTTATGCCTGTCGATTTTGGAATTGTGGGCGACGGCCCCATCAGCAGCGAAGCCACAGGCAGGGCTTACGGTTTCGAGTTGCTTTCGCAGAACCGCTTTCAGGGCAACTTCAGCCTCGTGGTTTCTTATACTTTTTCAATCAGCGAGTTTGCCGATAAAAACGGGAACTACATTGCTTCGAGTTGGGACAACAGGCATGTTTTCAATCTGATTGCCATAAAACAATTTAAACGCAACTGGAGTGCCGGTGTTAAATGGCGCTTTGCAGGCGGCTTGCCTTATACTCCTTACGATATTGCATTGTCGTCGCAGCGTGCTGCTTGGGATATTAAAGGAAGTCCCTATTTCGATTACACCAATCTGAATGGCGAGCGTTTCAGGGCATTCCATCAGCTCGACGTGAGAATCGACAAGGTGTGGAATTTTAAACGCAGTGCACTCAAGCTGTATGTCGATATTCAGAATGCCTACAACTTTAAGTCGCAATCTCAGGATATTCTTGTGAATACCCTGCCGTCGGGTGCCCCTGCCATCGACCCGATGAACCCCGACTTGTACATTTTGCGCGCACTCGAAAACGATGGTAGCGGTACTATTGTGCCCACAATTGGAATTATTGTCGATTTTTAAGAAATTTGAATTATGAAAACACTAGTTGTAATAGTATTAATAAGTTTGATGAGCATGCCTGCGGCGTTTGCTCAACAAGGCAAAAAAGCATCGAAACGTGTAGCCTCCATCGAAAAAGTGCAAATTAATTCCGATGCAGTCGGATATACATTTATGTTTGATTTCACTCATGGCAAACGTCATAACCGCCCCAGCTTTGCAATATGGATTGAAGATATGCAGGGTAACTATATGCAGGAGCTGTTTGTAACGCAGTCGTTTGGGCGCGGTGAGTTTCGCTATGGTGCTGAAAGCGATGGCAAATGGGTTCCGGGCGAACGGCGTTATCAGTCGGTGTTGCCCTACTATATCCACAAACGGGCTTTAGGGCTTGAGCTGGCTGATATGGTGCCCTCTCCAAAAAATCCGGTTGCCGATGCCTATACGGGTGCCACACCAAAAGCCTCGTTCAGTCTGAATACAAAATCGGAAAATAAACTGATGCGACAATTCAGGGTGCTCATCGAAATCAATCAGGCATGGGATGTAAACGACTTCTGGTATTCGGGTAAATTTCCCGATGACCCCGACTACAGGGCTTCGTGTCAGCCTTCGCTGGTGTATGCTGTAGAGGTAAATACCGATGTGCTTATGGATGTGTATTATTTCACCCCGATAGGGCATGGGCATTATTCGGGAAAAGACGGACGACTGTATACCGACCTAAGCGGTTTTACCACTGCTTTGCAGATATTTCCACGAATTAAGATGCAGGTACTTAATCAATAATATTCTTTTAAAGTTGCTTTTTTGTTATTGAAACAGGTATTGGATTTGCAAAATCATTGTTAATTTTGCAATAAATCAACTGCCATGAAAAACCTGTTTATCGGCTTTGCTCTTACTGCAACAGCACTATTTGCGTGGAATGCTCTACCCGCTCAAAACTTTAGTTTTTACCTTACTGGAGGTTATACCTTTACACGGGCACCGCTTAAAACCTATCATGAGTTTATTGGGCTTTACAACGAAAACCCCGTAAAGCGTAATGGTTACGTATTCACTCATGGTTTCGATAATATGAAGTGTCTGAAGGGCTTGTATTACGGTGTTGGTATGAATTACCGAAACAGTTTGTTGTTCGAGATAAACTATTCACGCAAGTTTAACCATACGTTTGCTTACTACGACCCGGCTAACAATCCTACTTATCTGAGGGTTGATATCGGCTATGGAATTGGCACCGTAGAGGCTGCTGTTTTGTTTCCTCGTTACTATGGCAGTGGCAGGGTTCAGATAGCACCGGGGATAGGTATGGGCTTTCTGTCGCGCAAGCTGTATTATTGGGACGATGATACGCTGCAAATAAGTCCTCGTCGCAAAGATATGATAGTGGAGACCAAGAAAGGATCGTTTTCGCTCGACCCTATGCTTCAGGTGAGTTATAAGCCGTTTGCCGGAATCCCTATTGAAATTGTGGCCAGAACTTATTATCAGGCTATGTTTTCGCGTATGTCGGTGGGTTGGCTTGGCAATTTCGATGGATACTGGAGCCCGGCCGACACAGCCTCGAAGAAACTTACCGGAGGCAATTTGGGAATTACTTTTGCCGTGAAACTGAATATAGCGGATATAAAAATAAAGAAGCGCGAAAAACCACCAAAACCGCCTAAGGTGAAGGAAGATGGGCCCGTGGTTGTCGATTTTGTACTGAACGGAATGGTTACCGACGAACGCACTGCCATGCCATTGCATGCAGTAATTGTGTTGTATGTTGATGATAAACCTGTGGCAACCACATTTTCGCAAAGTGGCGAGTTTACATTGAAGCCCGAGTTGAATACCGATTACACCATCGAGGTGAAAGCATTTGGATATGTTACTAAAACCGAGAAAATCCGTTTTAGTTCCGCTTCGCAAAATCCGTATAAATACAGTGTCAGTTTGCAGAAAATTGCCATGGGCCAGGCAATTGTTCTCGAAAATATTTTGTTCGAAAAAGCTTCGGCAGTGCTACTCCCCGAATCGTTTGTTGAACTCGATAAACTGTTACAGTTTATGCGCGATAACGCCGGAATTCGCATCGAAATAGCCGGCCATACCAGCAGCGACGGCGACGATGCCTACAATATGAAACTATCGCAAGACAGGGCCGATTCGGTAGCCAAATATCTCATCGATAAAGGCATTGCACGCAACCGCATCGTGAGCAAGGGTTATGGAGAAAACAACCCGGTAGCCGGCAACGATACCGAAGATGGGCGACGCCTGAACCGTAGGGTTGAATTTAAGATAATTGAGTAGTTTAAGTTATATTTTTATTTTTTACTTTTAATATGAAAAAATTTGTTGTGCTTTCTTATCTTGTCATTCTTGCAGCATTCCTAAATGCTCAAACAGTTGAAATTATCTATAATTTTATTGGAGATGTTACTCTGCGTCACTGGTACAGCGACACCTGCATTGTGCGCGAAATGGTGAATATACCCCCCATTTTGATGCTCGATAAAGTTGATTTTCGCAATAAGCAAGTAATAAGCCAGATTAAAGAGTATAACGACATATCGTATAATTCCACCAATGCCGTTACCAGTTTCAAAGCACTGAAAAAGAAAAAGTTATACGATCATGTGCGTGTAACATTTTCCGATAAAACGCGTACGGTTTTGGGTATCGAATGCCGCTATGCATCGGTTACCGATAAGACTACAATTTACGATGTGTGGTACGCCCCTCTTGCCGATTTCGAGAAACTTGACTACAATTTTCATTCCCGCTATAAAGATGTTCCCGGCGTTGTGCTCGAAGAATATATGAATGGTCATCTCATTATGCAGGCTGTGAAAATTGAACGCGGCAAGTGGTGCCAGTGCAACTGGACCGATTATCGGGGGTTGTAGCAAATCTGACTTCGAGCGGTGCACCGAGTGAAATCGAGGTGTGTTTCGCTCCAAAGAGCGAAACGTATCGAGAAGTCCGTAGTGCAACGCTTCTCTGAAACATTGTTATTTTCCGGTCACCTCGATACGTTCTCCTATCGTCGAACACTCGGTGTCCGGTTTTCATCGGACTTCGAGTGATTTTCGACCCTAAGGGAGGAAATTGTATCGAGAAGTCCGTATTGTAACGCTTCTCTGAAACTTATATATGCAGCCAGCGTCCACGCTGGCTGCATACTTACTACGAAAACACATTTCTGAAACATTATCATTCACCGGTCACCTCGATACTTCCGCTAGGGCGGAAATATCTCGACATGCTCGATACATCACTCGGTGTCCGGAAAGCACCGGTCACCTCGATACGTTCTCCTATCGTCGAACACTCGGTGTCCGGTTTTCATCGGACTTCGAGTGATTTTCGACCACAAGGGAGAAAATTGTATCGAGAAGTCCGTAGTGTAATGCTCCGCTGAAAAATTGTTATTCACCGGTCACCTCGATACTTCCGCTAAGGCGGAAACTCGGTGTCCGTTTCGGTACTTCCAAGCAAGTTATTCTATATTCAAATTCACGATAAATAAGCCGCATGAGTTAGAAAAAACAGGCATCGCCCGTTGACAATGCCTGCATATTTTCGGATACTATAGCTTTTTGCCAATATAGAACGCATAGCCATAGTATTGGCTGTATTTTTCGTACAACTCGGCTTCGCGCTGTTCGTTGGCAACCAGCATCTCAGCAGTTTTGTTGCCGCCATGTTTTTTCAGAAAGGCTTCCTGCATTTGTTCCTGAAGCACATAAAAATTGTTTGTCCAACAGGTTTCGGGCAAAATAAAGCAAGCCACGGGTAGGTATCCGGCCTCTTGCAACTGCAACAATTTGTTGGGAATGGTGTCGATACCCGGATAGGCGTCGAGCCAGAAGTTTTCAATTTCGGCAGGTCGTTTTTCGGTAAACCACGAAGCTTCGCTAACGGCAACAAAACCACCGGGTTTCAGAAATTGGCGCCATTCGCGAAGCCCACGCTCAAAGCCTATGTTGTAAATGGCTCCTTCTGACCATATCAGATCGAGCGTTTCGTTGCCGAAAGGCACTGCTTCCATCGAGCCCACAATGCCTTGCACGCGGTGCCGAAGTTGCATGCTTACAGCGTTTTTGTTAAAAATATCGATAAACCCGTCAAACAGGTCTATTCCTGTGAAATATCCCGGAGCATGTTGCGCCAGCACCATAGTTTGCCCTCCTGTGCCGCAGCCCAGATCGACAATTTGCGAGTGCTCGTTCAGGTTATCGATAAAACTCAGTGCCTTCAGCGTAACTTCGGGGCTTCCGGGCCCCTGGCGCTCTATGGCTGAGAAATAATCGCATATTAAATGAAAATCGAAATCGTGAATTGAACTATTTTCGTTACTCATGATACAAAATTATTGTGAAACCTTTTTATTTCCTCTTCATTTTATGGACAGGTTTCGGTTATTACCAAAAAAATACAATACATGAATTGCCGGCTTCTACAAGCCGGTATAAACAAAAGTGATACGCCTAGGCTGTGCGCCTTGCTTATTTACATCACCCTATCCGAACAATTAGTAAACATCCAAATGTTTTAGTACTGCAAAAATACAGCTTTTTTTACATGTTTTATATGGCTTAACTTTTTTTAAGCCTGTGACTCAATATTTAGCCACAAGTGGCATGCGACGGCCAAACCCAAAGGCTTTCGACGATACTCTGATAATGGGTGGGGCCTGAAATCGTTTGTATTCGCTGTTGTTTACCAAATTCAGTACTTTTTGCACCGTTTCGGCAGCGAAGCCTAGGTTGCAAATTTCGCTCATCGATTTTTTGTTTTCGATATACTCGAACAATATAGCATCGAGCAGCGGGTATTCGGGTAAGCTGTCGGAATCTTTCTGATTGGGACGAAGTTCGGCGCTGGGCACTTTTTCGATAATATTTCGGGGGATAATTTCGATAGGCATATTCAGGTATTCGGCCAGCGCATATACATCGGTTTTATACACATCGCCCAGTACCGATAGACCACCGTTCATGTCGCCATATAAGGTTGAATAGCCCACTGCTGCCTCGCTTTTGTTGCTTGTGTTCAGCAGTATGTGTCCATTACGATTCGAATAGGCCATCAGCAACACTCCCCTGATACGTGCCTGAAGGTTTTCGCCGGTAAGGCCGAGGTCGTTGTTGCCCAAAATCGTTTGTAAACTATTCAGAAAACTATCGTACAAGGTATCAATGCGTATAATGTCGTAGCTGATATTCAGTCTTTTGGCCATATCAACCGAGTCGTTGATGGAATGTGTCGACGAAAAAGGCGAAGGCAACAGCAGGGCGTGTAAATTCTCGCTTCCAAGTGCTTTTATTGCCAAGGCAAGTGTTACAGCCGAATCGATACCACCCGAAAGACCAAGCACAGCGTTGCTAAACCCCATTTTTGCGAAATAATCACGTATGCCAAGTATGAGTGCATCGTGAATAATCTCAGTTTTATTGAGTTGCCGGGCGGGAAGTGCCGGCATTTGTGCTATGCTTTCGGTATCGACAATGGTAAAGTCTTCGCCGAAGTATGCCAGTTCTTTCACCACCTGTCCATTGGCGTTAAGCACCTGCGACCCGCCGTCGAACACTATTTCGGTTTGCGCACCCACCTGATTGACATAAACAATTGGGATATTGTACCTCGAAGCATTGCGCTCCAGAATTTTACGTCGGGCATCGGCCTGATTGTACGAAAACGGCGATCCGGCAATGTTTATCACCCATTGGGCACCCAACTCACAGAGCTGCTGCATGGGCGATATTTTATACAAGGCTTCGTTTACAAAATGAATGCGGTCGTGCTGTTCGTCCCACAGGTCTTCGCATATAGTAATGGCAAAACGTATGTTGCCCAATTCATACAGTTCAAATTTATGGTTGGGCTCAAAATAGCGGTATTCATCAAAAATATCGTAGGTGGGCAACAGGGTTTTATGAATGCGACGAACAATTTTTCCATCTGCCATAACCAGGGCTGAGTTGTATAGGTGTTTGCCTTTGCCGTCGGTGTTCAGTGTGGGGCATCCTACAATGGCAGCGATACCGGTGCAATGTAATGCAATTTTGTTGGCAGCTTTCAGCGTTTCTTCCACAAAATCGCGCTGCTCGAGTAAATCGTGCGGAATATAACCACACACGGCAAGCTCCGAAAAAACAACCAGTTCTGCCCCCATAGTTTTGGCTTTTTCGATGCCCGAAACTATTTTTTCGGTATTGGCCGGCAAATTGCCAATATGATAGTTTTGTTGTGCCAGTGCAATTTTCATGATGTCAGAATAAAAAACCCGGAACAAAATTGCCCCGGGTGTAAATATACTTGAAATTCGTTTAGAACAATATGCCCACTTTGAGGGCAATGCTGTTGAGCTTCGATTTTACATTAGCCGAGGTTGCGTCAGCCTTAACTACATCAATTCTATCGGTATCGAAAATACCTCCTGTATATACTACCTCAGTAAGCAAACGAGTATTTCCGGCAAGCGAAAAAGTAAAGCCTCCACCCAGATACCATCCCATATTCAGCAGTTTGCTTTCTTCACTTATGATGTCGTTTGAACCAACAGTTATATCGGCACGGGCTTTTATATTAATGCCGGGAGTAACGCCGCCTTTCAGGAAATAGGTAAAATAACCTATTTCGTTTGTTTTCCCTTTGAAACCGATAGGGATTTCGAGATAATCCATTTTGAATTTTACTACCGAATTGGCCAACAGCGTGGTATCGCCGTAGTCTTGACGGTTGAAATTATGGGCTCCATATTGGTATTTCTGACTGCCTCCCAAACTATTGAAGTTTATTCCGGTTGTGAGAGCGAAATTATCAACAAGATTGAAATCGAGCATTGCACCAAACATATATCCGAGTTTGACACCTTGGTTTTCAGCAATTTTTGTGTCGAGTGTGTACCAAGACAGATTGGGGCCTACAAATAAGCCTCCTGACACTTTTTGAGCGAATGAACCGATTGTAATGAGCAATGCAACAAGAAGGATACTTAACTTTTTCATATTTTTGGTTTTATTGAAACATATATTTTTGTTACAGCAAATATAAACTAATTTTGTTATTTAAAACATTGCAGCGAAATGAAAAAATTTTGGATACCGGCAATTATTCTTTTTTTTGTTGGCCTTATTGTGGTCTGGCAGTTACTTAAAGACAGAAATCCGCTTAAGGTAAATGTGTCGCATATCAAACTCGAAATAAAACTCGAACGCTTCGACAAAATGTTGAACAACAAAAAAATTCCATTAGAAGAACGAATTCAGAAAATAAATGAGAGATATGATTTGTTTTTTGAGGCTTTCAACTACGATATTATTTCTATTGGTGGTTTAGAAAACCGTTCGTATTCAAATTATTTGCAGACTTTTCTCGACGATTATGCTGTAATGGAGGCATTTCGGGCAGTCGACAGTGTTTTTAGCGATGTAAGCCAACTCGAAAAAGAGCTTACCAGTGGGTTTAAGCACTATAAGTATTATTATCGCAACGAGGAAATACCGCGTGTGATTGCTTTTGTTGCCGGTTTCAATCATTCTATAGTAACCATCGAAGGTTTTGTGGGTATTGGTCTCGACAAATATCTGGGGAGCGGATGCGAACTGTATAAACTAATGCAAATTCCCGATTATGCACAACGCCAGATGGTTCCTGAGCGTATTCCGTTTGATGTGATGATTGCTCTGGCACAAGAAAAATACCCTTACGATACCGAAAACGAGACCTTGTTGGGCCGTATGATTTACGAAGGTAAGCTGTTGTATTTTCTCGACGCCATGTATCCGGATGCTGAACTAAGCCTTAAGCATGCTTACCGCGAAGAAGATATGCAGTATTGTCGTCGGCACGAGCGCGATATGTGGGCATACATTATCGATAAAAAACTGCTTTTCGAAACCGATTATTTAACCATACGAAATTTCTGTAGCAATTCGCCTTACACCAAAGATTTTGGTCTGGGTAGTCCTCCCCGTGTCGGAAATTATTTGGGATGGCGCATTGTTAGCGAATATGCCAAAAACAACAAAGTTTCGGTAACAGATATCATGAAAGAAGCCGATAATCAAAAAATATTGAGTCAATCGCGCTATCAGCCCTGATTATTTTTTTGTTTTTCGCAAATTGATTTTGGTATTGACTTCCGGTTGGCTGTCTTTTTCCATTTTATTCTTGCGATATAATTTCTTCTCTTTTATAGCATACTGTTGAGCAATGTCGCGCATGTTTTCGCCGGGAGCTATGGTGTGTGTGTCAAGACCCTTTTCGGCTTTGTTGCGCTTTGGTTTCAGATAAATGAATTCGCCGGCAACAATGCTGTCGCCTTTTCGAAGGTCGTTATAGCGTCGTATTTGCCAGGGCATCATGTCGAACTCGTTGCAGATGCTTTCAATGTTATCACCGCTTTTAGCAATAATATAAGGTGTGTTGTTGTTGTACATTATGTCGCGCCCATAAGGGTTCAAACTGAAATTATCATCGGTATTGGTTTTTCGCGCCGGTTTTTTATCGGGTTTTATATCGGGTTTCTCATCGCTGTCGTATGCATACAATTCGTGTTTTTCAATTAAACGGATAAGTGCTTCGGCATAGGTGGGAGAGGTGGCATATCCTGCCTTTTTAAGCCCGTGAGCCCAGGCTTTATAATCGGTTTTGTCGAGTTCGAACAGGAAATGATAGCGGCTGTTTGCCTTTAAAAAGTCGGAGTGGTCGCGATACGACTCCTCGGCCGATTTGTATTTACGGAAACATTCGTTTTTGGCATCATCGTCGGCATAAATTTTTGCACCTGTCCAGCTAGAATGGCATTTGATGCCAAAATGATTGTTGCCTTCTTTTGCCAAGCGCGAATTCCCGCTTGCCGATTCTAAAATACCCTGCGCCAGAGTAATGCTTGCCGGAACGCCCGAACGTTTCATCTCTCTTACGGCCATTTGTGAGAATTCGGCTATATATTGCTCGGCCGTTTTTTGTGCAGACACGGTGAGGCTTATCATTAGCAGCGAAAATGCGATATACAGTCGGTTTTTCATCAATCGGAATTAGATGAAACAAAAATATCGGGTATGGCTGTTGCTTTCCCTGCTTATACTATCGTTTTTTCAACAAATGTACGTTAATAGCCCAATTGAATTTGTTTACCATAAATCATTGAAATCGTTGGGTGAATAGGTTTTGTTTTTTTCGACCCATGCGCCATTGCGAATTGTTGAAGAAGGTTTATGAAACAGCTTTTTTAACAGAGCTATTGGTGTGAGAAATACGAAATATACAATGCCCAAAACTATCGGAGCCACCACATAACCCAATGCTGTGCCAAGATAGAACCAGGCATAATGCAGCATAGTGGCAAAAGGGGGAATCAGAATCGAAAGCAGGGCAATACACAATGCTATTATAAGTACGATTTCGCCTGTTTTAAAAAGGAAATACACCAGAATCAAGCCTGCCACTATTGCCAGGATGCTTTCGGATGCTTTATATCGCGGTTTTTTCATGTTGCCGATTAAAATAATGTGTACACAAATGGAGCAACACTACTCCCTCCGCCAAACACCAGTAACATGCCCACTATAGCCAGCACAATAAGCATGGGTATAAGCCAGTATTTTTTGCGCTGACCCAGAAAACGTATTAAATCCTTAAGAAATTCCATTTTAATCGGCTTTAAAAGTTTCGTTAAAGTCGAAAGATTCCGACAAACTGCCCAAATCTTTCTTGAATATGATGAATCGGTTCATAACCAGTACGTCGGTTTCGGTACGCATAAAACATCTGAACGCATCATCGGGGGAGCACACAATTGGCTCACCCCTTACATTGAAACTGGTATTTACCATCACGCTGCAACCGGTAAGTTTTTTGAAAGCCTGCATCAGCGAATGTAATTCGGGGTTGATATCATCATGCACAGTCTGCAGCCGGGCCGAAAAGTCACAATGAGTGATGGCTTGTAAATTGCTTCTTGAAGTGTACAGTTTTTGCATATAACCCATTTCTGAATAATTGTCGGGAAGCGTTATGCGGTGTTTTTCGCGCAATTGTGCTACCAGCAACATATATGGCGATGCAACCCCGATGTCGAAATACTCATGGCTGTCGTCGGCAATTACCACGGGAGCAAAAGGCCGAAATCCTTCACGAAATTTAATTTTCAGATTCAGTTGTTTCTGCATTTCGATATTGCGTGCATCTGCCAAAAAACTACGATTTCCTAGTGCCCTAGGACCAAATTCCATTCGTCCCTGAAACCACCCTACCACCATGCCATTGTTGATGCACTGCGCCAATTCATCGGCCAATGTATTCAGGTTGTCGGCTTTTCGGTATATAGCCCCATATTTTTTTAAACAGCTTTCAACCTGTACATCGGTAAACGATGGCCCAAGCAAGGCCCCCGACATGGCATCGGGTTGTTGAACTGTACGTTTGGTGCGGTAATAAATGTATTCGGTTGCCAATGCCGCACCCAGGGCTCCGCCGGCATCTCCCGACGCAGGCTGTATGAAAATATCCTGAAATAAGCCCGATTTCAGTATTTTACCATTGGCAACGCAGTTCAGTGCTACACCGCCGGCAAGTACTAGGTTTTCACAAGAGCTAAGCCGTTTTGCTTCGGCAGCCATCAGTAACATCACGTCTTCGGTAACCGATTGAATGGCATAGGCCAGATTGCAATGATGCTGCATTATTTCTTCATTAGGCTTTCGGGGTCCGAACCCAAAAAGTTGTTTCCATCTTTTTTCGTGATACATCCGTAATCCTGTAGCGTATCCAAAATATTTTTGATGGAGTTGCACCGAGCCATCGGCATGAATACTAAGCAAAAACGATTTAATTTTTTCGATATAGTCGGCTGTATCGGGCGATTCGGGATTGCCATAGGGAGCCAGTCCCATGAGTTTGTATTCTCCCGAATTTACCATAAAACCCAAGTAGGCAGTAAAAGCCGAGTAGAGTAATCCGATAGAATTTGGAAAGTGCAGTTCTTTTAAGATGCTGATGCTGTTGTTTTTGCCGATTCCCAGCGAGGCGGTGGCCCATTCGCCGGCTCCGTCGAGGGTGAGAATGGCCGCTTCGTAAAAGGCCGAAGGGAAAAACGCACTGGCAGCATGCGATAAATGATGGTCGGTAAAAAGTAATCGAAGTTTTTTTCGATTGTAAGGCATCACTTCTTTAAGAGCCTTACGGAGATTATCTTTAATAAATAGCTTTTCGCGCGTCCACAAGGGGATGGCTTTTATAAACGACATTAAGCCTGCCGGAGCATGGGCATAGTAGGTTTCAATTAGTCGTTCGAATTTCAGAAAAGGCTTCTCGTAATATACCACAGCATCGAGGTCGTCAATCGACAATCCACAATAGTTTAAACAATATGTTGTGGCTTTGTACGGAAAACTGCTGTCGTGCTTCAGCCTGGTAAATCGTTCCTCCTGAGCAGCAGCCACAATAGCCCCATCGATGCTGATGCATGCTGCCGAGTCGTGATAATATGCCGAAATACCCAGTATTTTCAAAATCTTGTTATTTAAAAATAATATCGTCGATAGCCTTAATTTCGGCGATTTCATTCAATCGCTTTATCAAATCGGTTTTAATCATCATCAATTCGTTTCTAACTACCGATGACTTCAGGCTAACATATAGTTTGCGGTTGTAAATGTTAAGGTCGGTGGTGTACGATGCAATTAACGACCCTACAGCATCTTCCCAATGATTTATAATGCGAGCACAACCTAAACTCTGTTCTAGCCCATAGGCTTTTACAAACATTTTCAGAATGTCGGATATTGGTTCGGTACGCGCTCTTCTCATAAACAAATAGTCGTGTTGCAAGTTTTGGTTTTAGCTCGCAAAATTCATGTCAAAATTAATGAAAACATTACAATAATTTTGAGTATTTTTGCTTATTAACAAAACTTCAGGCAAATGGGAATAAATTTGGAACAGCTTATTTTGAATTTGCAGTCGAACGAAGAAGCTGTGGTAACAGACTCTATCAGAAGTTTACGTCGCTATGGAAATGCCTCTTCTATTGAACCGCTTATCGATTGTTTTTTTTCCAGCGATTCGGCAATTGTGCGTCAGGAGATTGTTGACCTTTTAGGCGATATAAAAGATAACAGTGTGGCAGGCATTTGGGCGCAGCAAATTGAAAAGTATCGTGGCAGCAATGGGTTTCGCGAAATGCTGGCCTGTTGCTGGATTTCGGATGTGGATTTTAGCAACGAACTTATGGTGTTTGCCCGAATTCTGATACAGGGCAAGTATTACGAGTGCCTCGAGGCAGTAACCATTATCCAGGAGAACCTGCCTTTGGCCTCGGATGAAATGCGCGGTGAATTATGCAGCTTTGTGCAAGATCGCTACGTTGATATGTCAGGGCCTGTTCAAGGTTTGGTAAAAACCTTTTTAAAAGGATTGTGTGAGAATTAATACGCGAACTAAATGAATTCCTATTTCAGAGTTTTAATGGTTGATGCCAAGACCTCGTTTTATCGTTCGGCTAAGTTTGTGGTGGGCGATTATTTTGGGCCTGTTGACGTGGGGCTGCATCTTGCCGGTCGCTACAATAGCCTGAATATAGGAACCGGATTGCTGGCAGGGTCAATATTTCCCGGCTCGAATCGCTTAATAGTGAACGGATTTTCGAATAACTGGGGTGGCTTTTTTATATCATCGATGGGAGGAGCAGCCTTGGTGTTCGACAATTTGGGGGTAAACATGGTTTCGATTATGGGTAAAGCATCGAACCCATCGATTTTGTACCTGAACAGAGTGCATGGCGAAGAAATCGAAGTGGAATTATTGCCTGTTGATGCTGAAACCATATGGAAAGAGGGCAGAGGTGGAGTATATGCCATGATGGATTATACCTTGGAGAAATTTGGAAATCGCTATCTTACCGACCCACGAGTGTTGGCTGTGGGGCAGGCAGCACTGGCAACCGATTTTGGAGCGATAGCTTCGGCACCTGTGAAAAATGGAAAGAATTCCTATATCGACACTTGGGCAGGCAGAGGCGGCTTTGGGTCGAAAATGCTGCAAGACCATGGTATAGTTGCCGTGATATATGGAGGAACATACATTGATGAAGATTTTCGCGATCGCCATGTGGCGAATCAATGGTTCGAAGAAAAATATCAAAAGAAGTTGGCGGCTAAAGATATTGAAGCAACCACCAAGTATCGTTTCGACCCCAATTTCAATACTGGCGGCACCTTTGGTGTGAACTACGCGACCTTGTACGGAAAACTGTTTTCGTTTAACTATAACAGTGTTTATTGGGACGAGGACGAACGCCTCGAGATCAATCAGCGCTTTATTCTGAACCATTATCTGAAACAGTTCAACGAAGAAACCATCGAAAAAAAACAGCAGTTCAATTGCGGCGAACCTTGTGTGGCTGTTTGTAAAAAGATGAACGATATATACAAAAAGGACTACGAACCCTACCAGACCATGGGGCCGCTATGTGGTATTTTCGACCAGCGGGCTGCCGAAAAACTCAACCATCATGCCGATAGCTGTGGTTTCGATGCCATTTCGGTTGGAGGTGTGCTTTCGTGGTTGTTCGAATGTCTCGATAAAGAATACTTCTCGCCTGCCGAGTTGGGCGTATCGGCAAAACCGGTGTTTCATTACAAGCATTTCGATGTGGTAAAAAGCTCGATGCACAATGCCGATATTGCCATCGAACTTATCGATAATATTGTGTCACGCAAAGGCATTCTTGATATGTTCGATGGAGCCCGTGAATTTGCCCGCCGCATGTCGAAGAGTAAAGGCATCAATCTGCAAAACAGTTTTGTGTACACCGCATTTGCCCGAAAAGGATGGATGGTGCCCAATCAGTACTGGACGCCCGGTGCATTCTCGCCCATGCCCATCATGGGAAAATATTATATGTATTATGGCAACGAATTTTTGCCCCCGCGCGAACTGGGTAATTTGAATGCCGATCGCATGAAAAAGGAATTGATGCTCGACAATATGGGTTTTTGCCGTTTCCATCGAAATTGGGCCGAAGAAATGATACCCGAAATAGTGGGTTCACTCTATAACTTACAGCATGAATATATCGAAAATGCAGCTATGCTGGCTTCGCGTATCAACAGTCGCAATTCGTCGGTGTATTGGGAATCGGAACGCAATGTTGACATTATTCATGGTTTTTTGAAACGCAAACATGCAGTTGACGGTAACAACGGAGCCGATTTTTTATTTTGGCTTAAGGCTTTCGATACTAACAAGCACGCTGCTGCTCTCGAATTTTGGTACGAGATACATAAAGGAGTTCACCAGTCGTTACGAGAGTTTTAATTCTTATGCCCGAAAGGATTTTTCGTTTTAAGCAATTTAGTGTGGTTCATAGCAAGTCGGCAATGAAAGTTGGCACCGATGCGGTATTGTTGGGTGCCTGGGCATCGATTCCTAATGATGGAGAAATTCTTGATATAGGGTCAGGCTGCGGTATTATCAGTTTAATGCTGGCTCAACGCAGTGAGGTTAATATTACCGCATTAGATGTTGATTGCCATGCATGCGAGGAAGCAAAATTCAATGTTGAACAAAGTCCCTGGCCCAATCGTATCAGTGTGGTGTGTGGCAATATTTCGGAGTATGCACGAGAAACCCGCTATTCGCTAATTGTTTGCAATCCTCCGTATTTTTCCGAAACCATGCAATCGCCTAACCCCAGACGTGTATTGGCCCGACATTCGGTATTGCTTACACCCGAAATCTTATTCGAATCGGTAAGCCGACTGTTGGCCGATAGAGGATGTTTTTCGATGATATATCCCGCTGATAAAGAAAAACAGATTGTAGAGGCAGCACTCAAAATGCAGTTGCATGTGGCGAGACACTGCGATGTTTATGCTACTGCAGGGGGGGTGAAAATCCGTGTTTTGCTCGAATTTTCCCATTCAAAAATACCGGTTGAAAAAACTCGTCTGGTAATAGAAGACGAAAAACGCCATAACTTCAATAGACAGTATAAAAACCTCACAAAGGAATTCTATCTGAACTTTTAATGTTGAAATTTGCATCTGAAATAAACTTGTTTTTAAAATAATTCAGTGTTCTTAAACTATTCAAGTATTATAATTTTAATCATTCTTACCGTATTATGAGTCCCCAAAAAACGAAACCTTCAGCTGTTTCAAAAAGCAATTATCAATCAGGAAGAACAAAAACGTGGATTTTTTACTTGCTGCTTTTTATAGCAGGAACGGGAGTGGGTTATGCAATTTCTTTGATTATGGAATATGTTGGGGATAATAAAACTAAACATGCGCAAACAGAAACGAAGACCCCATCAAACGATGAATTCAAGGAAATGCGGGTTGGGGGCTATCAATTTACCAATCCGCTTCTCGATTGCGATAATTATAACCCGTCGGTGTTGCCCAATCATGTAAAACTGAAAGCAAGTCTGCGCGAATACGTTGATAACGCAATTAAATACGGAGTTGCAAGCGAAATTTCGGTGTATTTCAGGTCTTTAAATAATGGCCCATGGATAGGGATAAACGAAGACGCCTTGTACACGCCGGCAAGTTTGCTTAAAGTGCCGGTTATGATTGCGATGTTGAAAAAGGCACAGACCGATCCGTTTATTATGTCGTCGAAATTATATTTTTCGGGCTACGACGACTCGTATAATCGTAATATTGTTGATGGCGAGAGCTTGGAAGCCGACAAAGCCTATACGGTTGAAGAACTACTCGAATACATGATAGTGTATTCCGATAATAATGCCAAAGAGTTGTTGTTGAAAATGATTACCGACGACGAAATGAACACTGTAATGGCCGATTTAGGGGTGAATGTTGCGAACAAAGATTTATCGAAAGACTTTATATCGGTAAAGGAGTATTCATCATTTTTTAGAATACTTTATAATGCCTCATACCTGAATCGTGAAATGTCGGAATATGCACTTAAATTGCTCAGTAGAAGTGTTTTTAACAAGGGAATACCCAATAATCTGCCTACCGATATGCTGGTTGCGCATAAATACGGAGAACGTGCTTATTTTGATGCTGATATAAAACAGCTTCACGATTGTGGAATTGTGTATCTGCCCAATTCTCCGTATTTGTTGTGTGTGATGACCAGAGGAAAGAATTTTGATGAACTGATTACTATTATAGCAGAGATTTCGGAAATAGTTTATAAAAACCTGTCTCAGAACGAACCCTAATCTTCCGAAAACTTTTTTGTAAGCCGGCGATACTGGGTAAATACCTTTGCTCGTGAAATAAAGCCGATGTATTTACCATCATCGTCCACCACCGGAAGATTGAAATTTCCCGACAACTCAAACTTTTCGGCAACGGTTTCAACGGTTTCGTTGATATTTACCAGCGGTTCGGGCATAAACATCAAATCGCTTACCAGAGTGCTGTCATACAGTTCTTGTTTAAACATGATATGCCTGATGTGATCGAGAAACACGATTCCTTCCAGTTTTCCATAGTCGTCGATAACCGGATATATGTTTCGTGTCGATTTCTCGATAGCATGAATCAATTCACGCATCGATTGATGACCTTTAACGGTGATAAAATTACATTCAATCAGTTTGTCAACTTTCAGTCGCGACAGCACGGCTTTATCTTTATGATGGGTCTCTAAATGGCCTCTTTTGGCCAGTTGAATGGTATATAATGAATTTGGCATAAACATTTTTGCTATCACATACGATATAGTTGACACTATCATAAGCGGAATGAATAAAGAATAACCTGCCGTAAGTTCTGCTATCAGGAATACAGCTGTAAGAGGAGCATGTATTACTCCGGCAATGGTTCCGGCCATACCCACTAAGGCCAGATTGGTTGATGAAACATTGAAACCCATCATTTTGCACAGCTGAGCAAAGAACAATCCCAGATTGGCTCCAATGAACAATGAGGGCGCAAATATGCCTCCAATACCACCGGCTCCAAAAGTTACCGCGGTGGCAAAAGCCTTTAACAACAAAATCAACACAAAAACAACACAAATTACAATGAGGTTGTTCGACAAAGAATAATACACAGTATTATCGAATAAGAAATCGAAGTTGCCGTGAAGGCTGGCATTGATAACTTCGTAACCCTCGCCATACAAACCCGGAAATAGGAATATCAATACCCCTAATATTATGCTTCCGACAACAAAACGTTTAATCCATGATTGTGTTTTTTCGAAACTGCTTAATACTGCGTTGTACACTTTTGTGAAATACACCGACAGAAAAGCCGATAAAACTCCGATAGCAATATAGAATGGTATATCGCTCATTAAGAATGGGTCAATTTTTTCGACGAAATAAATGACATTGTTCCCCAAAAACAGATACGATGTAAGTGCTGCCGAAACCGAGGCTAGCAGTAGCGGAATAAGCGATGACATAGTAAGGTCGAGCATGATGACTTCGAGGGCAAAAACAATTGCCGCAATGGGAGCTTTAAAAATAGCCGCCATAGCGCCGGTGCAAGCACATCCCAAAAGAAGTATAATTTGTTTTTCTTTCAGATGAAACAGATATCCGATATTGCTACCCAATGCCGAACCTGTGGCTACTGTGGGGCCTTCGAGACCAACCGACCCGCCGAATCCAACGGTAAGAGAACTCCCCACCAGATGTGAGAACATATTGTGCCTGTCGATGCGGCCTTTGCGTTGCGACTTACTGTGTAGTACCATAGCAACACCGGGAGACACTTGCCTGCGAACCACATAGCGCACAAACAGAACTGCAAGCAGTATTCCTATTACCGGAGCAATGATAAACAAGTAGTTTTCGCTGGCAGCAGGAAACCATTTTATCACTAAAAGCCTGATAAAATGAACTGTATTCTTAAGCAATACAGCAGCCAGTCCAACAGCTACCCCTGTGAGAATTGACAAGGCCATCAAAAAGCTTCTGTCGGAAACATTTCTCAGTCGCCAAATTAAAAACTTCTTCAGAATTGTATTAAATCTTTCTCGGAACATTACTGTTTTTAGATTGGCAAAATTATAATTTTTTACGTATTACCCATTACCTGCAATAATTAATTGAGCAGAGAATTTGTTTGCTTTCTTATATGAATAGAAGAAGGTTAAAAATGTTTTTTACTAATCTTTTAAACAACGTATCGAAAGACCGGTGTTCTGATGAATATCAAGCAACCTGACATCGGGTGTCGCACTAATAATCATAAAAAAGTCAGCTTTGCTTTTTTGACTACTATTGTTAACCCAATAGTAAGCAGCAAAACCAAGATTGCTAAATTCACCTTGCATGGTGCGTATACCCGATGGATATGCATTGAAGCCTGATTTATTGTTTGTTTCGGGCGCATTACCCGGTGTTCCAATATCTTTATCATAATCCCAGCCAGTGATGCCTGCCATAGCTTTTGCGAAATGTGCTTTGTTGCCATTAGATGAAAACTTCTTTTTACTCATTGTTTTCAATAGTACTTCAACATCTTTTTGACTTGGGACGTGCCAACCAACAGGACACATATTGCCATCGCGAACACAGTACCAGTTGTACAGGCAACCAAGCAGCGATCGATTGGCTGCATCGTTATTGTAATCGCAAAAAGCCGAGCTGGTCAGATGTCCCCATGCTCCCTCATCGGGAACCTGACCTATGGGAGTGCCATCATTCAAACGCGTCGATCTCAGATTTTCGGCCATCCATACTTGCTTGCCCAGTTTTATTGTGGTGTAAGTATTCCCTTCGGCATCGTTTACGATACCCTTTTTTTGGGTAAAAGCATACTGCATCGACAGCACTGCTATTACAGCTACCATGATTAATCGCTTCATGTTGGTATTTATTGCATTGGTTGATATAAGCATAATTATTACTGCAAAAATAAAAAAACCCGGAACATAAGATTATACATTGTAAGAACTTAAACGATTTGATTTTTAATGTTGTACAAAACATAAGAGTCTATTGCAAGGGGACTTGCTTTGCATATTTTTGTATCAAATCAAAAAAATACAAATACTATGGGAATGACAATTTTAGAAAAAATACTGGCAAATCACAGCAACGAAGCAGTGGTTAAACCCGGCGACATTGTCGATATATTAATCGATGCCCGTGTAGCGCGCGATTTTGGAGGCGCCAATGTGGTTAAAAACCTTATCGATATGGGTCTTAGCGTTGACGATCCTTCGAAAACGTTTTTCACATTCGATTGTAACCCTACCGGGTCCGATCAGAAATATGCCGAAAACCAGCACAAATGCCGGTTGTATGCTCGCGCTCACGGAATCAAAGTATACGATATCGATAGCGGCATTGGTACCCATTTGGCCATTGAGACAGGTATGGTATATCCGGGTAGTACATTTGTTTCTACCGACTCGCATGCCAATATTATGGGGGCTATAGGCTCATTCGGACAAGGTATGGGCGACCAAGACATTGCTGCTGCATGGGCCAATGGTTCTGTATGGTTCAAAGTGCCTGAATCAGCAAAATTAACTTTCACAGGTAAGAGGCCTGCCAATGTTTCGGGAAAAGATATAGTGCTTAATTTACTCGCAAAATTCGGAGCCAATACATTGCTTGGCTATTCGGTGGAATTGTACGGTGAAGCCATTGAACAATTATCGCTCGACGAAAGAATTACGATATCTTCGATGGCAACCGAAATGGGCGCGATCATTATTATTATTCCGCCAAGCAACGAAATTCTTGAACATAGCGAGAAGTTGATAGGGAAAAAAATTGCAGCTATTGCTGCCAACAGTGGGGCACAGTATGCCTTCGAAGAAATTATCGATATTTCGAAATTTGTACCCATGGTATCGAAGCCCGGCAAACCTCACGATAGTGTGGATGTTGAAACTCAATACGGCAAAAAAATCGACTCTGCATTTATTGGTAGTTGTACCAATGGCCGTATCGACGATTTAAGAGTTACCGCAAAAATTCTAAAAAACCGCAAAGTAGCGCCCGGTGTCGTTCTCAAAATAGTTCCTGCTACCGATGCTATATGGAATCAGGCTCTCGCCGAAGGATTAATAAATATTTTTAAAGATGCCGGAGCCTTGGTATCGAACGCAGGATGTGCAGGATGTGCAGCCGGCCAGGTTGGCCAGAACGGGCCCAACGAAATAACCCTGAGTACAGGAAACCGAAATTTTCCCGGAAAGCAGGGCAAAGGAGAAGTGTATCTTGCTTCTCCCGAAATAGTTGCTGCCTCAGCCGTGGCCGGTTTTATTACCACACCCGACCGTATTCCCGATAAACCTGCCGAATTTGAAAAACCGCAGCTTACATCAACAGTAAAAACTACAGATACAAATAAGGTAGTGGCCGAAAAACCCCGTGTGGTACAAGGCAAGGCGTGGTTTATAAAGGAAGATAACATTGATACTGATATGATTTATCATAACCGTTATCTTACCATAACCGATATCAACCAAATGGGACAATATGCCTTCGATAATCTGGCCGGTTACGAAGACTTTGCGAAGAAAGCACAGCCAAACGATATTATTGTTACCCAAAAGAACTTTGGTTCAGGATCATCGCGCCAACAAGCTGTCGATTGTTTCATTGCCTTGGGTATTTCGTGTATTTTGGCTGAATCGTACGGTGCCATTTATGAGCGTAATGCTATCAATGCAGCCATGCCCATTTTAAACTATAATTCAATTGAGGCATTGAAGCTGGACGAAGGCGACAGCTTACGTGTTGATTTTGAAACAGGCCTGGTACAGAACCTTACAAAAGGAACTGAGATTCAGGCAGAACCTTTCTCGAAGGTACAAATGGAAATATATCAACGCGGAGGGATTTTTAATAAATAAGTCCAATTGATTATTTTTGAAAAAAGTGGCTGCTTCTTTGAGGCAGCCTCTTTTTATTATGGGTGTTACGTGCCAAATAATGCTTCAGGCAAAAACGCTACAACCACTTAACCATGTTGAAATCGGCTTTGTAGGGCAGTAGTGGGTGGTGTGGAACAATGCGCAGGGCATAGTTGATGGTTCCCGGCTCGTGCAAACGCGTCGAGATGCGATAGTGATGTGTGCCGTTGGACGCTTGTATCAGTTGGGCTTCTTCAATATTGATGAGTTCGCGGCGTCCAATAAAATTTTCGGTAATAATAAGCTCAAGCCTGACATCATTTACCAAAATCCCGTTCAGATTCAACACAATGTCCATGATTATCACGTCGCCTGTTTGTGCAGGGTCTCTCTCCGGTTTGTGTGTATCTACCGAAACAAGTTTTACCTCTTTCCACCTCGAAGCAATGTATTTCTTCCATTTATTCAACTCCGACAAGGGACTATAAGCATCTGATTTCATATTCAGACTTCTGGTATATAGTTTATTGTAGAATCGCGAAAAATAGTCGTTTATCATGCGACGTGTAGTGAACTGCGGAGCCACCTCCGAAATAGATTTTTTTATGTACGATATCCATTTTATCGGAATACCATCGGGGTTACGTTGATAAAACATGGGTATGATTTCGTTTTCGAGGGTAGCGTAAATACTTTCGCTGTCGAGTTCATCCTGAAAATCCTGATTCTGGTAAGTTCTTTCTTTGGGGAGTGCCCATCCGGCCCCTTTTTTATATCCCTCAACCCACCAGCCGTCGAGTACGCTATAGTGTAATACGCCGTTTAACACGGCCTTCATGCCGCTGGTGCCACTGGCTTCGAGAGGTCGGGTAGGAGTGTTTAACCAAATATCAACCCCTTGAACCAACTTTTGAGCAAGGCTGATATCGTAGTTCTCGAGAAAGACAATTTTACCCAAAAACTCAGGTTTCTTCGATGTTTCCACTATGCGTTTAATCATGTCCTGACCCGCTTTGTCGTTGGGATGCGCTTTACCGGCGAAAATGAATTGCACCGGATAATCGGGATTGTTGACTATTTCAGCCAGACGCGGTAAATTCTTAAACAAGAGATGTGCCCTTTTGTAAGTGGCAAATCTGCGGGCAAAGGCAATGGTTAGCGCTTCAGGTTTCAGGTTGTCGAGTACCGAAATCATATTTTTAGGGTTCTCGAATCGGCTTATCCAATGCTTGCGAATGCGCTTGTGCAGGTAATCGATGAGTATGATTCGCTGTTCCTCTCTAAGTTTCCATATTTCTGCATCGGGAACATTCACCAGCGCTTTCCACCTGTCGGAGTCCGACAGCCATTCGTGGATGTCGTTGCCCAAATGTGTTTTGTAGAACTCTTGCCATTTGGGTGCTGTCCACGACGAAAAATGAACACCATTGGTAGCATAGCTTATGTGTAATTCTTCGGGCAAAAAGTCGTGATACAGATTGTGAAATATTTCGCGGCTTACCTGCCCGTGTAGTAAGCTTACACCGTTAATCTCCTGTGCAAAGTTGGCGGCTAAATAGCTCATCGAAAATTTTTTGTCGGCAGGAGTAGCTTTTCCAAAATTAAGAAAATCGTCCCAACTAATATTAAACCTTGCAGGATAGTGCGACATATATTTACGCAGTAAATCTTCGTCGAACACATCATGGCCTGCAGGCACCGGAGTGTGTGTGGTAAACAGTGTCGACGATCTGATGTAATCGAGTGCTTCAGTAAAGGTTAAACCCCGTTCGTGCATCATAACCTTAAGGCGTTCGAGTCCTATAAAAGCTGCGTGGCCTTCGTTTACATGATACACTTCGGGCCGTATATTCAAAAGGCGAATGAGCCTGATTCCACCCAGACCGAGAATCATTTCTTGGCGTAGCCGGTTTTCGTTATCTCCTCCATACAACTGATATGTGATTTCGCGATCGTTGTTTGCGTTTTTGTCATAGTCGGTATCGAGCAAGTACAGAATATTTCTACCTACATTAACCGACCAGATTCTGGCATACACCATGCGCCCGGGCAAGGCAACACTTATTTCTTGCCAGTGACCTTCGGCATCGCGCACCGGATTAACCGGTAAATTGCCAAAGCGTTGCGGCATATATTCCGATAACTGTTCACCGTGAATCGACAGTTTCTGTCTGAAATAGCCATGCCGGTACAGTAATCCGATACCCACCAAATCGACGTTGCTGTCGCTGGCTTCCTTCAGGTAGTCGCCGGCAAGTATTCCCAAACCTCCCGAAAATATTTTTAGGTTGTCGTTGAACCCATATTCCATGCTGAAATAGGCGATGCGTGGGGATTTTTGATTGCTTTTCTCGGCCATGTAGGCGTCAAACAAAGTGCTTATGTTTTGGTACATCTTATCGAAAACCTGATCTTCGATCAATTCGGCAAAACGCATTTCAGAAACATCTTTCAGTAAAGTAATCGGGTTGTAGCGCCACTTCTCCCACAGTTCTTCGTCGATATACCTAAACATCTCTATGGCTTCGTAATTCCACGACCACCAAATATTCATCGAAATATCGCGCAATTTCGCAAATTTATCAGGCAAACTTGCCGCTACTTCAATGGTTTGCCAGTCGGGCTGATTGGTCTCGATGTGAAAATGCGGCAGATATTCGGTCTGTTTCAAATGAATGAAACTTTCTTTACGGTTTTCTACCTGTTGCAAGCATATTTCAAATGCTTCAAAATAGTGATCGGCCAGTTTTGTCCACAATGCAATTTTCGACGTTTCGTAAGCCTGAATTCTTAATGCTTCATGCTCGTCTCTATTTAAACCGCCAAGATAGAGAATGTGTTTTTCTAAATCGTTGCATGCATACGAGTAGTTGTTGTCGTCGCGTTCTATTACACAACAAGCCGGATTGCCTTGCAAGTAGTTTTTTTGTATCCAGGCACCAAAACCCGCTAAACTGGTTGTAACTGTTGGTACATAATAGGCAATGCTTTCAAGAGGTGTGTAGCCCCAGGGCTCGTAATACGATGCAAACAGAGTAAGGTCGAGTGCAGTAAGCACCTCGTAGTATGTGCGGTTTATTATGCCGTCGTTGCCATGCAGATAGCTTGGAATGAATACGAACTGCAGGTTTTCGGGTACCCGGCAATTGCTGATTCTTCTGATGAGCGGGTCGTTTTCGTAGTCGTGAAGTATATGGCTGCAAATTCGGCCTTTGGCGAATCCTGCTTCGGTATTTTCGCCACTCATGATGCATTGTATTTCTTTATCAGGGCCCAGGTTATAGGCAGGAACAAGAACGTATGCAAGCATCCTGGTTTCGGGAAGACTCGTGGCTGCCACACACAACGAATCGATAAACATATCAATGCCTTTGTTGCGGAATTCGTATCTACCGCTGGTACCTACCATAAGTGTTTTGGCATAATTCGATTTGCCATGCAGGATTTCGGCCAGTTTTACGAGAATTGTCTTGCACTCACTACGTTGCTTTGCAATGACTTCGGCTGAAGGAACAATATCGAGGTTAAAACCGTTTGGTGTTACAATATCCGGGGTCTTTCCCAACATTTTTGTGCATTCCGAAGCTGTGATTTCGCTTACGGTTGTGAAACAATCGGCATGTTCGGCTGCACTCTTCTCAAGCGAATATTTTGGAACCACATTGAATTCGCTGGCAGCATAATCGGGTTGAAAATTTTCGAGATTATTATATAAATTGCGTCCGTTCCCGGCCAGGCATCGTCCCAGCACTGTAGCGTGTGTTGTAAAAATGCATCCTACCTGCGGAGCATGCTTCTTTAGATAAAGCACACCTGCGCCGGTCATCCATTCGTGGAAATGTGCCACTGCTCTTTCTCTGATGTGCAGGTAGAAATTGGTAAAACTTTCGATTACCATTCCGGCTGCATACCCAAAAAGAGCAGGTTCAATATAATCCCATTGTCCCGAAATACTATCGAGCTTATATGTCTCCCACAATTCTTTGAATATGATGTCCTTCTTTTCGAATAGAACAGTGAAATCAACCAAAATGGCTATCTGCGACTTGTCGATTTGCCAGTATCCAATTTTAATCCGCAAACCTTCGGCAGCGGCTACCTGTTTCCATTCTCTGAACAGTTCCGGTATTTCGGTGAATTCTGGATTACTGCTTTCGTCGCGCCATAAATCGGGACCAATAAAAATATAGCGATCGCCCAAATCGCCATGTTTCGATTGTTGAATTATGCTTGCCTTGGTTGAGAGCACAGTATGAATGCCACCAACTTTGTGACAAACCTCCCAGCTTGTTTCAAACAAATAATGCGGTATTTTCATGAAAAATTATTTATGTAGATTGTTGATTCTGATAATAAAATCGCTTAGCACATTCATGTAGTTGATAAAGGCCGAGTAGGGTGAATCGTAAGGGTTAAAATATTTGTGCACGTCACCATCGCTAAACCATTTGGTGCATAGGTAGTAAAAGTGGTCGCTGGTTTGCAGCATACGCCACTCTTTCAGTATCAGAGGGTCGTTGCAGGCTTTTACTTTATCTTCGAGTTGATAGAGTTTTTCGAAGGCTTCATCCTGAAGCTCGTTGCCCAGCCAGGCTGTGAGATCGCGTTCCTCGTCGGCCCAAGAAATGGGATAGGGAACATGTATTGCCGATACGGGAATCATGCTGTCGGCAAGCTCTCCCGGTGTGGCGAACGAAAAGTTGGAGTTATTGAATACCTCTCGTGGCAATACTTTTAAGAAATCGAATATGCCGGTTTCAGCCCATTGATGCTCGCCGAATGTTTCGTAGTCCATAAACAGATTCACCACTTCTTCGTTGCTGTCGATGGCATTGAGCCATCCAACAAACTTATCGGTTGTAAGCGGCCACTCTTCCCATCCCTTGTTCGAAAACCGGAATGCAATATCGTCGCTCATGCGGAAATTCTTAAGCAGCACTTTCAATCGCGGGTTTATGGCATTGCAATACATAAAATTAGGGCTTTTCCATCCCAATACATGTTTGGCTCCTTCGGTGAGCATTACTTTATAGCCCATGTCTGCAACCATTTCGCCTATTTCGTCGGAATAAATCAACTCGGTGTTACGAAACGATACGGGCGTTACGCCCAAATGGGTTTTCAACATTTGATTTTGAATCTCAACCTGTTTTACAAATTCATCTTTGCTTTTTAGAGCAGCCAGACTGTGGGCATAGGTCTCGGCAAGAAACTCTACATGCCCTGTTGCTGCCAGTTCTCTGAATGTGTCGAGTACATCGGGAGCATATTTTTCAAACTGCTCCATTGCAACACCCGAAATGGAATAGCTGATGCGAAAACGGCCATTGTTTTTTTCGATTAATTCCAAAAACAACTTATTGGCCGGCAAATAACACTTCTCGGCAACCTTGCGCATGATGCTTTTGTTGCTGTATTCGTCAAAGTAATACTGGTCGTGACCTATATCGAAAAAGCGGTATCGTTTAAGCCTGAAAGGCTGGTGTACCTGAAAATAGAAACAAATATTTTTCATATCGCAATGTATTATAGGGTCCGGGGTATTACACCGGCTTATTATTAATTAGTGATTCATATATCTCTTTTACTCTGAAAGCAGCATGATCCCATTTTAATTGTTCAACTTCGGTTTTGCCGTATTTCTTAAACATATTTGTCAGTCCATCGTAATGCAGCAATCCGTAGATTGAATCAGCCATTTCTTCAATATCCCAGAAGTCGATTTTGATGGCATGTTTCAATACTTCCGACACTCCCGATTGTTTCGAAATTACAACGGGAACATTGGCTGTCATGGCTTCGAGCGGTGATATCCCGAAAGGCTCCGAAACCGATGGCATCACATACACATCGCTGATAGCAAACATTCGGTGAACATCGCTGCCGCGTAAAAAGCCGGTGAAATGAAATTTGTCGGCAATTCCTAGTTTGGCCACGCGCTTAATCATGCGCTGCAACATGTCGCCACTTCCTGCCATAACAAAACGAACATTTGGATCTCTTTCTATTACCAAATTGGCAGCTTCAACAAAATAATCGGGTCCTTTCTGATAGGTAATTCTTCCCAAAAAAGTTACAATTTTTTCTTTTACACCCTTTTCGAAGTCAGGCTCTTTGAAATTGTTCGATTGCACTCCGTTGTACACAGTTATAACCTTATCTTCGTTGATTCCGTATTTTTCGATTACTGTGCGGCGAGTAAGGTTACTTACAGTGATAATTTTGTCGGCCGCCATCATGCCGCGTTTTTCGATTTCGTAAACATTTCTGTTAATGTTTTCGCCGCTGCGGTCGAATTCGGTTGCATGTACATGAATAATAAGAGGCTTGCCTGATACTTCGCGGGCCGCAATTCCGGCTGCGTAGGTAAGCCAGTCGTGTGCATGAATAACATCGAAACTGTGTTGCGCGGCTATTACCGATGCTATTATGGCATAACGAGAAACTTCTTCCAGTAAATTAGGTCCGTATTCACCCGAAAACCGAAAGCGTTCGGTGAAAATGCGGTGTTTAATTTCTTCGGAGTTAAGCACCGTATTCTCGAAAAGCGTGTGGTAGATTTCGGGGTCGAGGTATGGAATCAGGCGGCTGCCCACTTCGATATATTGAAGCTTATCCCAAATGATTTGCTGTTCGGCTTCTTCGTGAATTATGTCAACGCTTTCGGCTTCGCGCAGTTTCATAAAGGGGGCATTTTCTTCACCAAATAGTTTTGGAACAACAAAAATCATATCAACATTAAAATGCGACAGGGCTTTTGTTAAACCATAGCAGGCAGTTCCCAGTCCTCCCGAAATATGTGGAGGAAATTCCCATCCAAACATGAGCACTTTCATAGGCTGTCCTCCTTATATTTTCTGATGAGATACTCTATTCTCAACAATTCGGCTACATTCCATGCCTGAGAAATGGCTCCGCCCGGTAAGTGTGGCGGGTCGCCATCGTACACTTCCGAAATTGTGCCAATGCCATGCCGGGTCATCTCATCTTCAAAGCCATTGAATAAACGTTCAATCATGTTTAAGCCGCTCTTACCATAAATGCCAAGCCATGCATCGCAAAAGAAACCGAGAAGCCATGGCCACACAGTACCCTGATGATAGGCTCTGTCCATGTTTTCCTGAACGCCGTCGTAGGTGCCCCGATAATCGGGATCGTTGGGAGAGAGGCTGCGCAATCCCCTGGGTGTAAGCAGATAATTCTTTACCTTTTCGGTAACCGCACATGCAATATCTTCGTCAATTACCTTATAAGGAAGCGAAGCTGCAAATATCATATTGGGACGTACCTTCCAATCGGTATAGCCGTTGTTGTGATAATCGGCAAGGTATTTTCTCTTTTCATCCCAAAACATGTTGTTAAAAGCATTTCTGATTTGCTCGGGTAACTGATGGTTTTCTCTAACAAAGTCTTGATCGATGACAAGACCTGCGCACTCTATTAAAAAACAAACAGCATTATACCACAATGCGTTTATTTCTACAGTATAACCACCTCGTTGGGTAACAGGTTCATTGTCGATAACAACATCCATCCAGGTTAAGGCAACATTGTTGCTGCCTGCATAAATCAATTCGTTGTCGTGTTTTTTTATATTGTAATGCGTGCCATTGCAATAGGCATTAAAAATATTTTGCATGGCAGCATAAAAATGGTTTTTTACCGATTCTATATCATTGGTAAAACTGAGATATTGCTGCACTGCATAGAAGTACCACAACGATGCATCGGCAGCATTATACACCGCTTCTTTGCCCGATTCCAGATTGGGGAATAAGCCGTCTTTCAATTTATCGCCGGCTGAGACCAGAATGTTTTTTGCAGTCTCGAAATCGCCCTGAGTGAGGAACAGCCCGCATACAGAAATAAACGTGTCGCGCCCCCAGCTTCCAAACCAAGGGAACCCGGCTATTACTTCGTATTTTGAGTTGTTTTTTACAAGAAACTGCTGTGCCGAATTCTGTAAACAATTCAGGTAGGAATTACGGGGTGTGCGTGCGTTGATTTCGTTGATAAATAATGTGTCGAGTACCGACGGATTCGTTTCTTCGAGGCCTGCTGCAAAAACAATGCTTTCGCCACGAGCAATTGGTATTTCGAAATATCCGGGTACAAACAAGTCTTCCTGATAATTATGCCCTGCCTTTTGATCTTCGATGTATTCGATGTTATAGTACCAGTGTGGCACATGCACATAGTCGATATGTTTCGAAAACTGCATGAAAACCGGTTTGTAGGGTTCATATAGCGACATCGAAATGCCATTGCCGCATTTTTGATATTTTGTGTTTATATCCAGGTTTTCGCGGGTAAGTGAATGTACGCTGCGAAATGCCAAAAAGGGTTTCAGACGCAGGATAGTTTCGCTGTTGGCTTCGAGCAGGGTGTAGCGGGTCATAATTCTTTCGGCTTTTACCGAAAAAAGTTGTTCTTTGCGTAGAACAACTCCGCCCACACGGTAAATGAGCGTAGGAATAGGCTCGGCAAAGAATTCTCGTGCATATTTATGCCCCTTAGGATCGTACATCCCGGGGTATTTGTGTATTGAAAGATTAAATGCTGCGCCATGCTGCATAACCGTTTCGTCAACCGACGACAGCAATACGTGGCGTTCTCCGTCAATTTGTGGCATAGGGCAAACCAGCAGCCCATGATATTTGCGGGTATTACACCCAATAATGCTGGTGCTGGCATACGAACCTGCCCTGTTGGTGCGAATGAGTTCGCGCGATAGCGAAAACTCCAAATTAATCAGTTCGTCTTTTGTAAATCGAATATACGACATATCAGGGTTATAACTATTAAGTATAAAGTTTTTAAAAATACAAAAATATCACGATAAAACAAAGGAATTGTTACAAATTTGTTAAGTAATTATTCAATTTTCTCACATTTGTAATATTCAAATTCGGTAATCAGTCCGGCGCAAATCCATTTTGCCAGCGCTTCACGGTTGTTGTGATTCAGAAATCGTTTCTGATCGCGGGCATTGGCAATATTGCCCAATTCCATAAAAACACCAACAGGTTTAGTTTTACGCAGCACCATAAGACTTCGGGGTGTTACGGTTCCGTTGTAAACCCGATTGGGCTGGTGCTCTTTATACTTAGCCTTAAATGTTTCGAGCATGATTTCGGCCAGTTTTTTCCCTTTCATGCTCGATGTGTGGTGATAAAAATATACATCAAGGTTTTTGCTGTCGGGGCGCGAGTCGAGGTGGATTTCCACTACCCGCTGATGTGTAGCAGCACCAATGCTGTCGTAGAGGGCATTTATAGCATCAATGCGTTGCTGTAGTCGTTTATTCTGATCGCGGGGGATTTCCAGATTCGGATAGCACAATTCATCGGTGTCGTGTTTCAAAAACCTGTCGTTGCGAATACTGTCGTCGGGGTCAGTCACTATCATATACACCTTGCCACCATGTTGCTCAATCTGGTATTTCAGGCGCAAGCTAATATCGTATGCATATTCGTCTTCGCATATCATATTCCCATCCACATAGCTTACTGCTCCAGGGTCAGGGCCTCCGTGACCCGAAATCAGGTAATAAACCGCTCCAAAAAGTAAAGAATCAACAATAATATCAGCTGTATCGCGAAGTTTTGATGATGTCTCTGTTTCTTCATCCAGGCTTATTGTTTCAACAGGGACGCAGGGTAATCTATATATTTTACCCGCAATCAAACTGTTGTCTTTCCCCATGTTATCGCGATTCGTCAATACAAATTCATCGTAATAACCGGCATCAAACCCCATGCGACGCAGCAAGGCATACACGCCTTCGCCTTTTTGTGCTTCTACTTTTACAGTATCGCATTGCGCATAAATGCTGTGGCAGGCAAAAAACAGAAAGGATATAAAAACAAGAAAAAAACGCATGAACATCACAATTTTAATAAAATCACATACTCTGAACGAACATAGTTCTACTGCAAAAATACAAATTGTCTCGAATTTACGTTTATATTCTTTATGCAAATTGATAATTCAACACGAAATTTGTAATTGATAAATTTTTTGTATATTCGTAGCTGATTGATTTTACGATGATTTGATTTTATTGAACTGTATTCGATGTAATTTATAGTGAATGAATTGTAACTTAAATAAGACTATTATGAAAAAGATGATGATTTTTAGCGTGTTAATGTTCGCAATATCTATGGTTTTTGGGCAAGTGGATAAGATTGGATTGTCGTTCGACCAAATTCAATCGGAGTATAAAACCGAAATAACCGGTTCGGGTATTAACGAAAACGGCCAGATGTTTTTGGTTTCTGAGTCGAAAGACATATCGGTAACCTATGTGTTCGACGAAAATGCCGTGTGTGTAATTTGTTATGTGTTTCCGGCCAACGAAAAAGTGTACATGGAAATAGTAAATAGCTATAATTCAGGTTATAATGCTGTAACTAATATGAAATGGAAGTCGAAATCGAATGGTTCAGAAGTTACCATAGAACAAAAAACCAATGCGAATAGCAAGGTGTATTTCGAAATATATTAGTCGAAAACCACTTATATAAATTAAAACAGCTGATTATGAAAAAATTATTATGGTTTGCATTGCCCTTATGCTTTGTATTTGCTTGTTCGGGAACTGCCGAAAAGAAAAATGATGAAGCCACCGAGAAGAAAACTCAGGCTATAGAAGAAACAACACAAAAGCTCGACGAAACCATGCAGGTTGCCGAAGAGGAAATCGAAGCCACTCAAAACGAAATCGACGAATTGTTAAACGACATTTAATCAAATTACTATGAAAAATATTTTTGCAATAATCGCAGTACTATCTGCATTGAGTGTTGTGGCTACAGCCCAAAACTTGCCAAAAGGGCAAAAACCTGCAACCCAAAACGAAACCCAAAACGATAAAAATCTCGATAAAGGGAAAAAGCCGGAGCTTACCAACGAGGTGCAGCAGGATGTGAAACAATTGGAAAAGGATGCTGCAAAAACCGAAAAGCAAATAGAAAACAAAGTTGAAAAAAAGCTTGAAAAGGCCGAGCAAAAGGCCGATAAGGCTCTCGACAAGGCCGAAAAGGCTGTTGAAAAAGCTGATGCAAAAACCAACGAAGCACACTCGGCAATAAAAGAGGAGAAGAAGCAAGGCGAACAGAAGTCCGATGCGGCAGTAAACAAGGCCCAAGATAAAGGCAAAGAATATGGCGAGCAGCGTGCATCAACCGCCAAAGCCGAAGCCAAAGCAAAAAAAGAAATGGTAATGCAACGCATTGAGGCCCAAGAATTACAAATTCAGCAGAATCGCGATAAAATTGCCAATGCCCGTAATAAAGTAGATGCTCAGGAAAAGGCCGGTGAAATTACCAAAGAAGTAGCTGCCGAAAAACGCACACGTATTGCAGCTGCCGAAGAGAAAGTGCAATATATGCAATCGCTGGTCGATAAACAGAAAAAAGAAGTAGAAGAACTCGATAAAACGCTTCAAGAGTAAGCATTACCGAAGCAACAAGTAGTTGCGATATGTTCATCGAACTGCATAAGAAACATACTTATGCAGTTTTTTTACAAAATAGTGCATCGGAAGAAATGCTTTTTACCGGGCTTATATTGGTATGGGTTTACATAACTACCCATTTTCTTCAATCGGTTTTACTGTTACCGAAATCTCTTCCGAAATGCTTTAATTAGTTCTGATTGTTTAATGCGCTAAAAATGCAAAAACATGTTCCAAAAACGAAAAATGTTTTTGTGCTTACATAAGAAAACTGTATTTTTGCAGCGTATTACTTTTTTGACAGGGGTGCCAGAAAACGGCTGAGATTATACCCTTAGAACCTGATCCGGATAATGCCGGCGTAGGGAGATAAGCAGTCTTTTACCGTTATGCTCCAACCCTTGACAGAAAAAACGTTTTGTCGAACTTAAACTTTTTTGTAATGAGACGCTTTTTTTTATTATTCAGCATGAGTGTTGCGGTTGCTGCTACATGTTTATCGCAAACCATACAAGGTGTGGTTTGCAACGAAAACGAGAAGCCGCTAAAAGCAGTTAATGTTGTGGTATTGGGAACTTCGTTTGGCACAGTAAGCGATGAGGGCGGAGCCTTTTCGCTTCACCTGAAGCCGGGAAAGTATACACTGCAGTTCAGCTATATGGGATACGAAACTGTAGAAATACTTACTGAAACACGCAAGCATAGTCAGCCATTGAAGATTAATATGTTACCACTCACCATTCTTACCGATGAGGTGGTGGTAAGTGCCACCCGTGCAGGAGCCAAGTCGCCAACCGCCTATGTTAACATATCGCGCGAAGAATTACAGCAGCGCAATTCGCTGTCGGACATACCCTATATGCTAGAGCTCACACCCGCGTTTGTGGCAACCAGTGAGGCAGGAAACGGAATCGGATACACCAACTTCAGGGTGCGTGGAACCGATGCCACTCGCATCAATGTTACGGTAAACGGAATCCCGCTCAACGATGCCGAATCACAGAGTATTTTCTGGGTAAATATGCCCGATTTTTCTTCTTCGGTGAGCAGTTTGCAGATACAGCGCGGTGTGGGAACTTCGGGCAACGGACCTGCAGCTTTTGGTGCTACTATGAACTTCGAAACGCATATTACCGAGCGAAAACCCTATGCGGGGGTGCAATTGTTTGCCGGTAGTTTCAATACATGTAAAAAAAACTTTTCGGCCGGAACAGGTATTATGGATAACGGGTTCTCGTTCGATATGAGAGCTTCGAAACTGAATAGCGATGGTTATGTTGAGTACTCCGGATCTGACCACAGTTCTCTTTTTTTTACAGGAGCCTGGCGCAACGCCTCAACACTGATTAGGGCAAATGTGATACATGGTCGCGAAAAAACCGGAATAAGCTGGTGGGGTGTGCCATCTGATAGTCTCGAAACCAACCGCCGCTACAATCCGGCCGGCGAATACTACGATCAGGCAGGTGTGCGTCGTTACTACGAAAACCAAACCGATAACTACGTGCAAACCCACTATCACCTGTTGTTTACCAAAGAGCTTAAGCACGATTTCAGCTTAAACGCTGCCCTGCACTATACACGTGGCGACGGATATTATGAGCAGTATGAACAAGACGAAAATCTGCTCGGTTTCGGATTCGATATCGATACCAGTTCCGATCTGATAATCAGAAAAATGATGGCAAACGATTTTTATGGTGCCACCTATTCGTTGAGTTACAACAACAATCGCTTGCAAACCATATTGGGAGGAGCAGTAAATCGTTACGATGGTCAGCATTTTGGTAATATTATCTGGATGAGGACAGCTTTCGACAGCGAAGCAAATCACGAATACTATCGAAACACAGGCACAAAAACCGATATCAGCCATTTTATTAAATGCAATTATCAGCTTACCGAAGCATTGAATTTCTACACCGATTTGCAATACCGTCATATTCTGTATAATATGGCCGGTGTTGATGACGACCTAATGCCCGACGGGTCGCAGAAAATTCTCGATCAGGCGCATACGTTCAGATTTTTTAATCCTAAAGCCGGCTTATTCTACGAAATCAGCAGCAAGATGATGGCCTATGTTTCGTTTGCCACCGGACACCGTGAGCCTACGCGTGCCAATTTTGAGGATGCTGTGGGAGATGAAAACCGAATCCCACAACGCGAACGACTTTACGACTATGAACTGGGTTGGAGTTATCGCAGCGGGCCATTGCTGGCTTCGGTGAATTTGTATTATATGGATTATATCGATCAGATTGTACCCACAGGAGAAAAGAGCTCGGTAGGCTACGATATTATGACAAATGTGCCCGAAAGCTATCGGGCAGGCATTGAATTAAGTGCCGGTGTGCAATTGTTTGCCGGCTTGCAATTGAACGGAAACATTAGCCTGAGTCGCAACAAAATCATGAATTATGTGCAATGGGCTGCACACTACGATGCCGAATGGAACGAAGATTACCTGCCTGTTGATTTGGGAAATACCGATATTGCTTATTCTCCGGCCATTGTTGGTGCAGCTGTGATTCAGTGGAATGCTTTTAAAAACTTCGATGTTTCGTTTTCTTCAAAATACGTCGGCTCACAGTATTTTGATAATACCATGAATGCGCAGCGCAAGCTCGATGCCTATTGGGTAAACAATCTGCAATTCGACTATCGGATACTTTCGAAACTATGTAAAGAATTCTCTGTCAGGTTGGCCGTAAACAATGTGTTTAACGCTATGTATTCGAGTAATGCTTATGGTGGTTTGTGGTTCGAACAGGGTGTGGAACAAACCTGGTCGTATTATTACCCACAGGCAGGGCGTCATTTCTTGGGCGGAATCGTGGTGAAGTTCTAGCCTGATTACGTCACATCATTTTGTTTTAATATCACTTGTTGTTGCTGCAAATCGAAAATCCGAAGGAGCTCTCTACTCTCTGGGATCGGGTTTCAGTGGTAGTCGGGCCATTTTTCGCACTTCAAGAGTAACATGCCCAAACTCTTCGCTTACTTTGCCGAGCAACAGATACAGCCCTGCGCCCTTGAACGGATACTCCTTTATTGATGTTGGAAAATGAACACTGTCGAAAAAATGCCCTTCCGAATCGACCCAGGTGGCAAAGTTCATAATCTCTTTTCGCGATGTGTACACATACTTTAAACACACAAATAGTCCCACCATCCGTAAGGTCTTACCACTGTGTTTCAACATTTCGATAGCCGAAGTATCTCCCCTGAAAGAGGTCTGTAACAGGCTAAACCACGACAGCGATACCGGAAAGCCGATGTGCTCGATTTCGTCGTAGGCATCTTCCAGTGAGTTGCCTGTGAATGCAGGCATGCTCCAATTGCGTATTTCGGGTTCGAACAAAAGGGGAGTGGCCGGGGCGTTCATTTTTGAGGCAGAGCACAGGTCGTGAGCCAACCACAACAATTCAGCCTTGGTTTTTTGTGTAAAAGTGAACGCACCGCATTTTATCAATATGCACAATTGTTCTTTTCCGGGCGACACGCGGAACACAAAGTCGGCAATGTTCCGATAACAGCCTCCGCGCTCGCGTTCGTTTACAATCCGGTGAGCCAGATTGTTTTCGATGTTTTGCAAATGCACAAAGCCAATATAAATATTTTTATCGTCAATGCCGGTTTTGTAAAGGCTGTTGTTCACGCAAGGCAGGCATATTGTTGCCCCCAGCCGCTGTGCTTCGTGAAAATAAACCCAACTGCCATAGAAGCCGCCAAAGTTGTTGATTACGGCTACCATAAACTCGAGTGGATAATGTGCTTTTAGGTAAAGGCTTTGAAAGCTTTCGGCGGCATACGATGCCGAATGTGCTTTCGAAAATGAGTAACCGGCAAACGAAGCAATTTGCCGCCATACCTCACGACTGGTTTCTTCGGGGCGGCCTTTTGCTCGACAGCCTTCGAAAAAGCGATCGATAATTCTGTTGAACTCTTTGCTTGAACGAAATTTTCCGCTCATAGCGCGTCGCAATACATCGGCATCGGCCAGATCGAGACCGGCATAATGATGGCACACTTTTAGAACATCTTCCTGATAGACCATAACACCATAGGTCTCTTTTAACTGATCTTCTAATACAGGATGCAGATATTCGAAACTGTTAGGCTGGTGAAAACGTCTGATAAACTCCTGCATCATTCCCGACCCGGCCACTCCGGGCCTTATGATAGAACTGGCAGCAACCAGCGTAATATAGTCGTTGCAGCGCAGTTTTCGCAACAGCCCTTTCATGGCAGGACTTTCGATATAGAAGCAGCCTGTAGTTTCGGCCGAGCGCAGTAGTTTTTGGGTGGCCGGATCTGATTTGAATTGCTCTACACGATGAATATCGATATCTAGGCCATGGTTTTTACTGATGATCTCGCAACTTTCTCTGATGTGCCCTATGCCGCGCTGGCTGAGTATGTCGAATTTTTCGAAGCCGAGATGTTCGGCGGTGTACATATCCCACTGGGTGGTCGGATATCCTTTTGGGGGCATGTCGAGTGCCGTAAAAGCAGTGATGGGCTCGTTGCTGATTACAACACCACCTGCATGTATGGTTCTCAGATTCGGGAATCCGTCGAGGCGGGCAGCCAATTGCACTATATGCCGGTGCAGGCTGTCGCTTTTCCCATAAGCCGAAGGCCTGTGGCTTAGATTTTCGAGCTCACTTCCTGTGAGTCCGTACACCTTGCCCAACTCCCGCAAGGCAGAACGACTGCGAAATGTTGACATTGCACCCAGCAGTGCACAGTGCTCGCGGCCGTATTTTGCAAACAGGTAATTGTGTGCTTCGTCGCGGTCTGTCCACGAATAATCGATGTCGAAATCGGGCGGGCTGCTGCGTTTGGGGTTTAGAAAACGTTCGAAATACAGGTTGAGTTCTATGGGGTCAACATCGGTAATGCGCAGGCAATAGGCCACAACACTGTTGGCACCGCTGCCCCTGCCTACATGATAGAACCCCCTGCTCATGGTGTAGCGCACCAAATCCCATGCTATCAGAAAATATGCCGCAAAGCCCATGTTCTCGATAATATTCAGTTCATGTTCGAGTCGTCTCAAGGCTTCGTGGTTATCGCTCCCATAGCGAGCCACCAGACCTTTGTAGGCTTCGCGCGAAAGCAGGGTGCGATCGTCGCGAACAGTTTTGGTAAAGCATTTCAGGTTTTTTACCGTGCTGTCGAAGTGAAGAATGCATTGGTTCATCAGATGCAAGGTGTTGCTTACCACATAGGGATACGCCTCAAAAATCTTACGTATGTAGGCCGGGTGCACCGCACGGTGAGATGGATGTGCCAGAAAATCGTTGCCGAGTTTCGAAAGAAGGCTGTTGTTGTCGATGGCGCGCAGATGCCTGTGCAAATCGTAGGCTGCATCGTCGCGAATACTCAGGCTGTGCAACACAACAATTTTTGAAGCCGGATACCTGCTCTCGAGTAGGGGAACCATGTAGGCCTGAGAAAGCGAAACCCCAACAAATTCATTGTCTTTCAACAGTCGGGGTGCTAAGCTCTCGGCAGGATAAACTACAAACACCCTGTTGAATTCGGGAATGTTGGCAGGCTTTTGCCCATGAATAGAGATGTTGCTCAAAAATGTATTGATTTCTTGCAAGCCTCTGTTGTCGCAGGCAATACACACTGCAATACGCCGGTTCCCATTGCGTAGGTCGACGCCTCCCAAAGGCCTTATCCCACGGCTTCGCGACAAAAACACAAACTCGGGTAACGCGGCGGTGTTGTTGATATCGGTGAGAACCAGGCTGTCGTGGTCGCAGCGCAACGCCGAATCGATAAGCTCTTCGAGACTCATGGTGCCGTAACGCAGACTGTAATATGAATGACAATTCAATAACAATGACTAAAATATAATCAAATATACGACAATAAAATAATCATTATTATTTAAACCACAATATTATTTTTGCAAATTGGCAGCTGTCGCCTTTAGGAAATGTTCTTTTTGTACCCTATGCAAGTACTTTTTGTTGTTAAGGGCTCAACAAGCGGCAATACATTATAAACAACAAAGAACTGCTGCACTCGATGAAACTCTTTATGTGTAGTATTTATGGGTTTCTGTTGATGCCAGAGGCGTGCCCAACTGATTTATCGGCAGCCGAAACTCAGTTACCGGCTAAAAATGTTATTAAAATGAAAAAACTACTCGGTAGTAAACTTATATGTCTCTTCATCTTTATTGTAAAAGAAACTCAAATCTTTGTGCGTTTTAAAGAAATTATACAAGTCGCTTGAGGAATCGAATACCTCATCGATATTGTCGGTAACTTCATACAGTAAAAACTCTCCGGGAACCGAAAAGACCATCTTATAGAAGTAATAGGTGCCATCTTGCAACATGTTGATGAACTTTGTTTCGCCAATGCTTGTGAAATGCGCCGAGTAGGTGCCCGTTACCGAATACATACTATCGGTTGAATTGTATTCATATTGCTCTACCCTCATTTTTTTTCCATCGATTTTCGAAAACTGGTAGTATTTCGGAAAATCGCTGTACTCATCAACTTTTAACCATTTTCCATAAATAGACGGATCTACATTTTCGGTAGCTTGCGACAGGGGCACGGTTGAAGAATAGGGACATGCGGTAAAAATAAAGGCAGCTGATACTATCAGTAATACAATAATGAGGCTTGAGTTTTTCATAATGAATCTATTTAGGGTTACACATTAAGCATTTTTTGTGCCGAAAAAATTAATAAAATCTAAGTTTCAAATATAATTAAAAATCAAATCGCAGCTACTTTCAGTAATTAATAAATGACTGTGAATAAAAATTTTGAAAAAAAATAAAATATTTTTGCTAATTCCGAAAATTTAACGACTTTTGCAGTCCGAAATAAATATGAGATAGTTATGGCACGACAATGTCAGATTACAGGAAAAACAGCAATGACGGGAAACAATGTTTCGCATGCTAATAACCGTACAAAAAGAAGATTTGAGATTAATCTGCTCGAAAAGCGGCTTTTCCTCGAAGAAGAAAACCGTTGGATTACGCTAAAAGTTACTCCGGCCGGAATGCGTACTATTAATAAGAAAGGGCTGAAGGCCGCGCTCGAAGAAGCAATAAGCAAAGGTTATATCCAAAAATATTAATCAGGAGATTTATCATGGCAAAAAAAACTAAAGGAAATCGGGTACAGGTGATAATGGAATGCACCGAGCACAAAGAATCGGGTATGCCCGGAACTTCTCGCTATATCACCACCAAAAACCGGAAAAACACTCCCGACAGACTCGAAATGAAAAAATACAATCCGGTTTTGAAAAAAGTTACTGTTCATAAAGAAATTAAATAATTGTTTAAGTCATGGCAAAGAAAGTAGTTGCAACACTGAAAACCGGAGAAGGAAAAGAATTTATTAAATGTATTAAAATGGTTCGTTCTCCCAAAACAGGGGCTTACATTTTTAAAGAGGCCATTGTGCACCCCGAACACACACAGGATTTTTTCAAAGCGAAATAATTCCCGTTATACATAGTGTAAACGTCTTGCTTGAGCAAAGTAAGACGTTTTGCTTTTTTATGAAATATTCCCCGTAAACTCACTATATTTGCGCTTGTTATTGTAAACATAATTGTAATCTCATGGCTTTGTTCGGACTGTTCAATAAAGATAAAAAGGATAAACTCGACCAGGGATTGTCGAAAACCCGTCAGGGAGTGTTCGATAAACTGAATCGCGCCATTTTTGGAAAAACTCGTGTTGATGATGATGTGCTTGATGAACTGGAGGAAGTACTTATTTCGTCGGATGTGGGTGTTGAAACCACATTACGCATTATCAACAGGATTGACGAACGGGTGAAACGTGAAAAATTTGTTGGAACAGATGAACTGAACAGGGTGTTACGCGAAGAAATTGCAGCCTTGCTCGAAGAGAATAAGATTTCGGGTTCCGAAAACTGGGAATTGCCACAAGGGGTATCTCCCTATGTGATTATGGTTGTTGGTGTTAACGGAGTTGGAAAAACAACTACCATAGGTAAGTTGGCTCATAAATTCAACCAAACAGGCAAAAAAGTATTTATTGGAGCAGCCGATACATTTCGTGCTGCTGCCATCGAGCAACTACAGATTTGGGCCGATAGGGTAGGTGTGCCTATTGTGAAGCAACAAATGGGTGCCGACCCGGCATCGGTGGCCTACGATACACTTATGTCGGCAGTTAGCAATGCTGCCGATGTGGTGATTATCGACACTGCCGGTAGATTGCAAACCAAAATTAATTTGATGAACGAACTTACCAAGATTAAAAAGGTGATGCAAAAAATTATTCCCAATGCCCCCCACGAAATCCTTCTTGTTATTGATGCATCTACCGGACAAAACGCTTTTGAGCAAGCCAAACAGTTCACCGCCGCTACCGAGGTAAACGCGCTTGCTGTTACAAAGCTTGACGGAACTGCCAAAGGCGGCGTGGTTATTGGCGTTTCCGATCAATTTAAAGTACCGGTGAAATACATTGGTATTGGTGAACAAATCGACGATTTGCAAATATTCGATCGCCGAGAATTTGTCGATAGCCTTTTTAAACAATAACCATTGTTACATTACTGCTTCGCAATCGAAACTACTTGTCCGAAATGTTCAGCTTATTCTCTTTCGAAAACAAATTCCGAAATTTTTAACATTACGCATGTGTTTTTTATGATTTTGTTAGTACTGTTTGCCTAAAGTTTCTCGTATTTTTGAAGAAAAATCGCATGAAAAAAACACTACTATTTTTTGCCGCAGTCTTTCTGCTTATAACAGAACTCTATTCACAGAATCTGAATTATGCCGAAACAGTCATCAGAGAGCTGTCATCGGAGAAGTACCACGGTCGCGGTTATTACAAGAATGGCGACAAAAAAGCGGCTGCTTATATTGCCAAAGAGTTCAATAGATACAAGCTTAAATCGTGGAAAGGTTATTATCAGCAGTTTAGGTTCGATGTAAATACTTTTCCGGCAAGCATGCAACTCAGCATCGATGGCCGGCCATTGCGTGCAGGCACCGATTTTGTTATCCGTGAGTTTTGCTCTGGTTTTAGTGGCGATTATCTGGTGTATCGGGTAGATACTGCCAAAGCACTCAGCCAAACGGTACAGGAAATCAGCCGGCTCGATACTGCGAAATACTTTGTTGCGGTCGAATATAAATATCTGTTGAGTAATGGCGAAGCCGCTCGTAAAATCCAAGGAACCGGATTCCATAATTTCATGTTTATTTTCGATGCCCCGCTCAAGTGGTATGTGGCATCTTCCGGAAAACTGTATCCTACACGTATGATTTGGATTACCGATGAAGCCCTTGGTAAAAACCCACAACAGTGTAAGGCCAACGTTCAGAATCGCTTTATTACAAACCACAAAGCCCGAAATGTGATAGGCTATATCGAAGGAACCCATTGCCCCGACAGTTTTTATGTGTTTACGGCACACTACGACCATTTGGGCCGTCACGGAAAAGATGTGTTTTATCCCGGTGCCAACGACAATGCCAGCGGCGTAGCTATGCTGCTCAATTTGGCCGAATACTATTCGAAACCCGGCAATGCACCGCGATATTCAATAGTGTTTATGGCATTTGCCGGCGAAGAAACCGGATTGCTTGGGTCGTTTTATTATGTCGATAACCCACATTTCAACCTTTCGAGAATCGTCTTTCTGATGAATTTCGATATGATTGCCGACAACTGCAAGTTGGTGTACACCGAACTCAGCACTACAGCAGCCAAAGGCTTTGGATTAATGCACCAACTGAACGAAGAAAACAATTGGTTCGATGGCTTCGATGTCGACGAACTCAGTGGTAACAGCGACCACTATCCGTTTGCTCAGAAAGACGTTCCTGCCGTGTTTTTTCTCGATCACGGCGATGCTTTTACCTGGTATCATACGCCCTACGACACATTTAACGAAAAAAGCCTGACCAATTTCGGGTCATATTTCAAATTGGCAGTGCAATTTGTTGAGAACTACCGTAAACAAGGAGTGCTTTAATCTAATAGTCGCTCAATTCATAGGTTTCGTGCGAGAAGCATCTGATTTCGGCAGGCGATAATGCCCTGTTGTAAATGAGAACATCGTCGATACATCCTGTAAAGAAATTGTTATCGCCGGCCACCTGTTTGGCTATGTCGAGCGGGTCGGTTGTCGATTCAATTTTTCCCGAAACATTTTCGGTCTTCACAAGGGCTCCGTCGAAATAAATGCTTTGGGTTTTTCCATCGTAAGTACCTGCTATGTGATGCCATTGGCCTGGAACGGGAGCAATGCCTGAGTCGAGGTTGTACCATCCGCCTATTTTCAGGTGAAACATAACTGTGCCTGTGCCATTGCACGAAAACTGCAATCCATATACATTTCCTTTCATTACAATATCTTCGAAGCATCGTGGATTTCCATCATGTTTTATCCAACACATCACTGTAATGGCTTCGGTAATGTCGAGACTGTTGCTGTGCGGAATACTGATGTAATTGTCGATGCCGTTGTAGCAGAATATGGCATTTTTTCGCCCAAATCTGTCGTTGGCCGACTTGGCTCCGTACACTTTTCCATGGTTGCCGTAATTGCTTGCATCGGCACCCGTTTCGTTGAACGGACACCAGAGAACCTGTCCGTTGGCAATGCCACTGCAATCAATTTCAATGTCGGTTTTAAACGAATTTTGCGGAGCCAATGTTGCAATTTCGCTTGCCGATAATGCCCGGTTGTATATTTTCAATTCTGTAATACTGCCTTTGTACCAGTTGTTATCGTCGGCAACTTTTCCGCCAATGTCGAGAGGATCGTCGCCGGTTTCAATGTTGCCTTCCCATGTTTCCGAATTTCTGAGAACACCGTCGATATAAATTTTCTGGGTTTTTCCGTCGTAGGTGCCTGCAATGTGATGCCAACGTCCGGAAATGGGTTTAAATTCAGAATCGAGATTGTGCCAGCCGTTCGATTTCAAATGAAACATAATAGTACCGGTACCATTGCACGAGAACTGAAAGCCATATAAATTACCTTTCATTACAATGTCTTCGAAACAATCGGCCTGAGCGTCGTATTTTATCCAGCAGGCAATGCTTATGGCTTCGGTAATATTCAGTGCTTCGCGGTGTGCAAACCTGATGTTGTCGCTTGTGCCGTTAAACGAAAAAGCAGTTCCCGGGGCAGCATTTCTGCCTTTGCTGGGCGTGGCTCCCATTATTGAACCTCTTTCGAGATTTCCTGTCTCCTCGTGCGCATTTCCTTGTAAGCGGATGTCGGCTACCAAGCCGGTTTGAATGTTTACCTGCGACAGTACACAACTCACACTGAATAATGTGAGTGCAAGGCTAAGAAATTGAATTGTATTCATAAATATGATGTATTTGTTTTACTGAACGAAATTATCGAATTCTTAAAAACTAAATCACTAATTATTAGATTTATGCGAAACCTAAACTATAATAAAGACTCTTGCTTTGTGTCATCACAATTCTTCAACAACATAGCCTCTTGCTATGCTATTGAAAGTTTCCTTAAATTGTGTCAATTATTTTTGTGACAATATAATATATTATTACTTTTGTTTCTTAAAATGTTATATTTTGGTTAACATATTGCAATAATGAAAATCGAATAATTGCGTGTAATTTTTGCTGTAATAATCAAATGAATCTGAAGTTGTTTTTTCTATTTATTGTTTTTTTTTCGGTGAATATGGTTTTCGCCGACGAAACCATTGTTGTTCCGGTTTATCAGGGCTATGTTGATGTTAACAAGAAGTTGATTGTGGTGAATTATGATGTAAATTACATAAACGCAGGCTCGAACGATGATTTTAATGCCATTTTTGTCGATCAGTTATATTCATTTGAAGTGCCGCAAGAAACCATGCAAGTTGGAGTTGCCTATCATGTACACAACAACCAAGACACTCAGTACACCTTGTATTTTACCGAATTGCCTATCATATACATTCTTGCGAGTGAATATATACTGAATGAGCCAAAGGTACATGCCCTATTTATTATGGCAGAGCCATCGGGTGATATTCTTATCTCGGATATAGGAATAGAGCGAAGGGGTGGGTCTTCGTTGTACTACCCAAAATCGAACTTTTTGATTGAATTTTGGAGCGATAGCCAGGGAACCGAAAAGGTGGATGTTTCGTTGCTGAATATGAGGACCGACGACGATTGGAACCTGCAGGCACTCTGGGTAGAGCCTATGCGGGTTCGCACAAAAGTATGCAACGATTTGTGGATGAGTTTTCATACACCTTACTATGCCAATGTTGAACCCGATGTAGTTTCGGGGATTCACAGTGAATTTGCCGAAATATTGGTGAATGGTGTGTATTGTGGAGTATATGCCGTTACCGAAAGAATCGACCGAAAACAGTTGCAACTGAAAGATTACTCGCAAAGTCAGGGTGTGAGAGGAGAATTGTATAAAGGCCAGCAATGGGGTGAAGGCGTGAGCTTTTTAAGCCTCGAAGACTACAACAACAACGAATTAATGTGGAGCGGTTTCGAATATATCTACCCTGAAGAAATTACCGATTGGAGCAATTTGCATGCATTTGTCGATTTTGTAGTGAATAGCAGTAACCAAGTGTTTTATCAGCAATATCGTTCAAAATTCAACTTGCAGAGTGCTGTTGATTACTTTGTTTTTTTAAACCTGATAATGGCTCTCGACAATACAGGAAAAAATATTTTTATTGCGCGGTATGCAAAAAACGAACCTTACATATATGTTCCGTGGGATATGGATGGTAGTTTTGGTAATTTTTGGGATGGATCGCCACATTACGGCACTTCGTCTATTTTAAGCAATGGTTTTTTTAACCGAATGATTCACGATTGTTCCGATAATGGTTTCTACTTTGCAGCCCAGCAACGTTGGCAGGAACTTCGACAGGATGTTTTTACTCACGAAAACATCATGCAGTTATTCCGTGAGAATCACGACTTTTTGTTGAATAATGCGGTTTACGAAAGAGAAGAGAAAGCCTGGGGAACGTATTACACCTACACCGATGAGTATTTGAATTATGTTGATACCTGGTTGACAACTCGTCTCGCAAAGTTAGATGATTATTTCTCTAGGCCTTGCGAATCGTATGGTGCCGAACAGTTTGCAAACTCATCGACTGTGTTTGTATATCCAAATCCTGCCGTCGATAAAGTTTCGCTTGTGGTGTCTGATATTCAGCCTAATGCTTCAGTTACATTTGTTAACACTATGGGGCAACCCGTTTATTCCGAAGAACTGTTTCAGACCGAAACCCAAATAAACCTGAATTGCCTTTACCCCGGCATGTATACAGTGTTAGTTAACAACAACAGCCAAGTTACCACATTGCGTTTACTGATTACTCCATAAAAACGAAGTTTCGTAGGCTATTTTATGGTAACAAAACTGAAAAAAAAATCACAGCTGTAAAAGCGACTCATAAATCAATTATTTTTTTATTTTTGCATTCTTTGTGAGTAAGAGAAATTATGTTTGAATATATCAAAGGCCTGTTGGTCGAGCTAACCCCTACCTATGCTGTTGTTGAATGCAACGGGCTGGCATACAACATACAGGTGTCGCTTTCAACCTACTCTCAATTGAAGCAGGGGCAGGAACTGATGTTGTACCTGCATCAGATTGTGCGCGAAGATGCCCACATTTTATATGGTTTTGCATCGAAGCACGAGCGACAGGTTTTTGTGATGCTAATTGCTGTGAACGGAATTGGCCCCAACACTGCCAGAATGATACTATCGTCGATGACTCCCGATGAATTGATTTCGGCTATTGCTACTCAAAACACGGGTGTGCTGAAAACCATAAAAGGAATAGGGCAGAAATCGGCCGAAAGAATGATTATTGAGCTGAAAGATAAAATTGGCGGAATTCATATTGCGGTTGCAGAAAATTTTGATACTTCGGGCAATACTTTACACGATGATGCGTTACAAGCATTATTGATGTTGGGTTTCAATAAATCGTCGGTAGAAAAAGTTTTGCGGAATGTTTTAAGAGATAGTAACATAGATACTGTAGGTAAAGTAGTGAAGCGAGCATTAATTGAATTGTAGAATTTCATGTTGATTGCCAGAATTGTAAAATATACTGTTGGGATAGCTTCGGTTATTACCCTGTTAGCTGTGATATTTCCTTCGAATGCCACCTTGTCGCATAGGGCATGGTCGTATCACGAGTTTCACGATAAATCACCTGTTGACGATACCATCAAGGATGTGGTTTTGCCTTATCCGTTTATCGACAACGACGGCTTGCCGTTTACCCCCGACGACAACTCGCCTTTGTTTGGCAGCGACCCCGATCTTATTTCAACCGAAGTTGAGTACGACCCCCAAACAGGAGAGTATATATTCCGCCGAAAAGTTGGCGATCGTGATGTGAGAACCCCTTTTGCAGCTTCGTTCGAAGATTATCTGAAATACGATTTCGACAACTCAATGCGCAACTACTGGAGGCAGCGTGCGCGCAGCGAATCGTTCGAGTCGTTCTCAACCTTGATACCCAAACTGCATGTGGGTGGCGAAATGTTCGACCGCATATTTGGTGGAAACACCGTTGATATCAGGCCGCAAGGGGCTGCCGAGCTGAGTTTTGGATTAAACATATCTTATGTCGATAACCCCACTTATCCCGAAAATATCCGCCGAAATGTAACTTTCGACTTCAACGAAAAAATTCAGATGAATGTGGTTGGCCAAATCGGCGACAAAATGAAGCTCAATGTGCAGTACGATACCGAATCGGCATTCGACTTCGAAAACTCTGTGAAAATTGAATATACGGGCTACGACGACGAAATAATTCAGAAAATAGAAGCCGGCAATGTTTCGCTGCCTCTTGCCGGAACGCTCATCACAGGGAGCCAGAGCCTGTTTGGCTTTAAAACCGAACTCAAGTTTGGCCGCTTAAATGTTACTACGTTGTTCTCGCAGCAAAAAGGGGAGATGTCGACCATTGATGTACAAGGCGGAGCGCAAACCAAGGAATTTCAAATATTTGCCGATAAATACGAGGCCAATAAACACTTTTTTATTGCACATTTCTTTAAAGAGAACTACGACCGCTTCTTGTCGACCTTGCCAATTATAACTTCGGGTGTCAACATCAACAAAATTGAAGTATGGGTAACCAACAGGCAGGGGAATTTCGAGAATTCAAGAAACATTGTGGCTTTTCCCGACCTTGGCGAAAGCAATCAAGAGGTTATCGAGTCGAATTATGTTCTCAATGCAAGCTTGTCGAACAATCCATACCCTAGCGATTCGGCCAATATCCTGGCTATTATTGCGAATCTGATTCCCGAGGTGCGAAATATAAACAGTGTAGGCAATGCCCTTTTGTCGGCAGGCTTCGAAGGTGGTGTCGATTTCGAAAAGATTGAATCGGCTCGCATGCTTTCGCCCAACGAATATACGCTGAATACGCAACTGGGGTATATATCGCTGAATTCTACCCTTACACCCGATCAGGTGTTGGCTGTTGCGTTCGAATATACGGTTGGCGGAAAAGTATATCGAGTGGGTGAGTTCTCTAACTCTTCGGTGAGTGCCCCCGATGCTTTGGTGCTCAAACTTATCAAAGGTACTTCGTTTACTCCGCGCATGAAAGTGTGGGAGCTTATGATGAAGAATATCTATTCGATAGGTGCTTACCAGTTGAGCAATCAGGATTTCTTTTTTGATGTGTATTACAAAAACGATAAAACAGGCACCGAAATTAACTTTCTGCCGGCCGGTGCTATCGATAGCACACGTTTGCTTACGGTGATGAATCTCGACAATTTGAATTCGCAGTTAGATCCATATCCCGACGGTATGTTCGACTTTATTCAGGGTATCACCATTAATCCCAACAACGGAAGAGTAATTTTTCCGGTAAGGGAACCATTCGGAAATCATTTGCGTAAAAAAATCACCGGTGGCAATCCTGCTTTAAACGAACTGGCCGACGAATACGTGTTTCAGGAATTGTACGACAGCACACAAAGTACAGCCCGACAACTGGCCGAGAAAAATAAGTTTTTTCTGGCCGGTCGCTATAAATCTTCGTCGGGTAGCGACATTTCTCTGAATGCCATTAATATTCCTCAGGGTAGCGTAAAAGTTACTGCAGGGGCACAAATTCTTACCGAAAACGTGCACTACACCGTTGACTATAATTTGGGTCGTGTAAAAATTATCGATGCAGGCATTCTCGAATCGGGAACACCGCTTAAAATTACCCTCGAAAGCAATTCGTTGTTCAACATTCAAACCAAAACCCTGGTAGGTACGCATTTAAACTACGAAATATCGAAAGACTTTAATATTGGCGCCACCATACTGAATCTTACCGAAAGGCCTATGTCTCAAAAAGTTGGCTTTGGCGATGAACCAATATCAAATACCATTTGGGGTGTGAATACATCCTACAGAACCAACGCTGCATGGTTAACAAAGGCAATCGATTTTATGCCGTTTATCGAAACTAAAGAAATGTCTACACTTACCTTTACCGGTGAGTTTGCCCATTTAATACCCGGTCACTCAAAGGCCATCGAAAAAGAGGGCAATGCATATATCGACGATTTTGAGGGCAGCGAAACCAATATCGATATCAAGAGCTATTCGGCCTGGACTTTGGCCTCAACACCTTACGACTTGGCCATGTTTCCCGAGCATAATGGATCAACACCTCTTGAGGTCGGCTTTAACAGAGCGCGGCTGGCATGGTATGTAATCGACCCTTTATTCTATCGCCCCAGTTCTCCGGTAAACCCCGAAATGCAATCGAGCCACATGGTACGCGAGGTGTACGAAAGCGAAATATTCCCTTATAAAGAGAGCATTACTGGTATTCCCACTAATATGGCCGTACTCAATCTGGCTTATTATCCAAGCGAAAAAGGACCTTATAATTATGCCATTCATGGGCTTACTTCCGAAGGAAATCTTTCAAATCCCTCTGGAAGTTGGGCCGGTATAATGCGTAAACTCGAAACCAACGATTTTGAAGATGCCAATATAGAGTATATAGAATTCTGGATGATGGACCCCTTTGTTGAAGACTCGTTGAACAGCGGTGGCGATCTGTATATAAACTTAGGTGATGTATCAGAAGATGTTCTTAAAGATGGACGTAAATCGTTTGAGCATGGCTTGCCCACCCCGGGCAACAACAATCCGGTAGATACTACCCCCTGGGGAGTTGTTCCACTGATTCAGTCGTTGGTGAATGCATTCGACAACGATGCTGCTTCCCGTGTCTTTCAGGATGTGGGGCTCGATGGTCTCGGCGACGATCAGGAAAGGGAATTCTTTAGCTCTGTAGGAGGCTGGCATACCTATCTCGACGATTTGGCACAACAATATGGTTTTGGCTCCCAGGCTTACCTGAATGCGTTGGCCGATCCATCAAACGATAATTATAGCTATTATAGAAGCAGTACATACGATGAGCAGAATCTGGGAATTTCTGAACGATATAAATATTTCAACGGACTCGAAGGAAACTCACCCACCAGCGAGCAATCTACCGAGAGTTATCCTACCAGTGCATCGGTGATGCCTAACGCAGAGGACATTAACCGCGACAACACTCTCAACGAAAACGAGACCTATTTTCAGTATCGTGTAAGCATGCGCCCCGAAGATTTTGTTGTGGGAAAAAACTACATTACCGACAAAATAGAATATAATGCAAAATTTGCCAATAACCAGCGTTCGAAGGTTACCTGGTATCAGTTTAAAATTCCGGTGTATAGCTACGATCGCAGGGTGGGTATGATACAGGACTTTAAATCAATTCGTTTTATCAGAGTTTTCATGAAAGGATTCTCTGATCCTACAATATTGCGATTGGCTACTTTAGATTTGGTTCGTGGAGAATGGCGCAAATACAACGGCTCGTTTATGCAGCCCGGTGAGTATAACCCCGATGAGTTAGGTGAAACACCATTTTATGTAACGGCCGTTAATATTGAGGAAAACGGCAATAAAACTCCGGTGAATTATATTCTTCCTCCCAATATTAACCGACAGATAGACCCCACCAATCCACAACTTAGGCAGCTCAACGAGCAATCGATGGTACTTAGGGTTATCGATTTGCAAGATGGTGATGCGCGCGCAGTTTACAAAAACCTCGATATGGATATGCGTAAATATAAACGACTGAAAATGTTTATCCATGCCGAATCGATTCCTACCGAAGCTTCTATTTACGACGATGACCTAAGCGTTTTTATCCGTTTGGGGAGTGACTATAAGAATAATTATTACGAATATGAAATACCGCTTAAAGTAACAGCTCCCGGAAGATACGAGGGCCTCGACGATCAGGCACCCGACAGGTATTTGGTATGGCCCGAGGAGAATAATCTCAATCTGCCTTTCGAGATGTTGCAGGAGGTGAAACAAATGCGTAACGACGAAATGAGGACATTGGGTTCGGGGGTAACCTTAACCCGTATCTTTACAATGATGGATGGGAACAATAAAGTTAGTGTAATGGGAAATCCCAATCTTGCCAATGTTCGTACCATTATGATTGGGGTTCGCAACCCGAAACGTTCGGGTGTGGTTACCAACGACGATGGACTTCCGAAAAGCGGTGAAATTTGGGTAAACGAGATGCGCCTTACCGACTTCGATGAAAAGGGAGGATGGGCTGCCAATGCCCGATTCACTGCAAAACTGGCCGATTTTGGTTCGGTAACCGTGGCCGGACAGACTAGTAAACCCGGCTTTGGTAGCATCGATCAGAAACTCAGCGAACGACAGAAAGAAGAAATCAATCGTTACGATGTGTCATCGAATCTGGAGCTTGGAAAATTCTTCCCCGAGAAGTTGAATATTCGCATTCCGCTGTATATGGGATATAGCGAAAATGTGAAAAATCCTGAGTACAATCCGCTTGACCCCGATATCCCATTGAGTGTTGCATTGAGCGACCCAACCAAAACCGAGGAAGAATTACGACAAATAAAATATAAAGCACAAGACTACACCAGTTTAAAAAGTTTTAATTTCAACAATGTTAAGGTAAATAAAACCACCGGCAAGGCGCGAATCTACGATTTGGCAAACTGGTCGGCCAGTTATGGATTCAACGAGTCGTATCACCGCGATATTAACACCGAATTCAGCAGCAGCCGTTATATTACCGGTGCATTGTCATACAACTACAATGCAACCCCCAAAAACTACGAGCCATTTAAGAAATCACAGCTATTAAATAAGCCTGCTTTTAAACTGATTAAAGATTTTAATGTGTATCTGCTTCCGTCGCAGCTTTCGTTCCGTACAAACCTGAATCGCCAGTATGCCGAAACTCAGCTTCGCAATGTGTACAACGAAGAAGTACGACTGCCCATATCAGTGAACAAAGACTTTATGTGGCAGCGTCAGTACGACCTTAAGTATAATCTTTCGAAAGGCTTAAAACTCGATTTCTCAGCAACCAACTCATCTCGCATCGATGAACCGGCTGGCCGGCTCTATAAGGGCGACCCTGAGTATGAATCGAAGATGGATACTATATATACAAATTTGAAGAATCTGGGGCGTAACACCCAGTATCATCACAATATCGATCTTACCTATACATTGCCTATCAATAAAATCAGGTTGTTTAACTGGGTTACTGCAAATGTACGCTACGGCGGTACCTACGACTGGATAGCAGGGCCTATAACAGCCGATACCATCAATATTGGCAATATTGTTCAAAACGGCAATGCTATGTCGGCAAACGTGCAGTTCAACCTTCTGAATCTTTACAATAAATCGAAATATTTGAAAGATGTAAATCAAAAATACCGCAGCAACAGGCCGAAATCGACCAAGCCCAAAAAAGAAAACGTGAAGTTCGAAGCAAATAATATCAGCTTAAAAGAAGGACGTAAGAAAACCATTACGCACAAACTAAAAACACAGGAGATTACTATTATAGTATTTGATGCCGATGGTAAGCCTGTAAAAGGGACAACAGAAGTTATCGACGACAACAAAGCCGCTTTTATTCCCGAAAGAGATGCCGATAAATGTAAAATAACGGTAAACGGTAGCCGCGAAGTAAAAGAAACAGTGGCGAAGAAAATATTCGACAACACGCTGGTGGTGCTTATGGGGGTGAAGTCGATATCGGTTGGATATACTCAGAACAATGGTACTCTGTTGCCGGGTTACCTGCCGCAAACCAGGGTTATGGGTATGACGAATTATACTCCCGACCCCGAAATGTTTGGTTTGCAACCGGCCGTTACAGCTCCTACCATTCCATTTATTCTTGGCTGGCAAGACCGTGATTTTGGTGAATGGGCCTACGAGCACAATATGCTTACCAAAGACTCAACCTTATCGCAGGCTTTTGCCTTTACCAATTCTACCAACTGGAACATCAGAGCATCTATTGAACCTGTGAAAGATTTGAGAATAGACCTCACCATGACACATGCCTTCAGCGAGAACACCAGCGAGTATTTCCGCTATAATGCAAGTCCCGATGTGATGGCATTTCAACGATTGAACCCAATAACCTCTGGTTCTTATTCCATGACAATTGTTTCGTGGTCGAGTGCTTTCGAGATTAGCGGTCGCAAGGGCGATTATTCATCCGAGAATTTTAAACGCTTTAGCGACAACCGCCGCGAAATTGCCCTGCGACTGGCAGCACAACGCCCCGATTTTAATCCGGGAAATCTCGACGAAAACGGCTTCCCAATTGGTTTTAGCGAAACATCACAAGATGTATTATTGCCCGCTTTCTTGGCTGCTTACACCGGTAAATCGACCGATAAGGTATCGCTTGAAACATTTCCGGGTGTGCTCAGCTCATTGCCAAACTGGAGAATTACTTACGACGGGCTTGGCAAAATTGAAAGGTTCAAAAAAATATTCAGAACCGTGAACCTGAACCATGTATATCGCTCTACCTATAACATCGGAAACTACTCAACACGACTAAGCGACCAGTTTTCAGCTGCCGACGATGGTTTCAACTATGTAAGAGAAGTTCTCGGTCAAACTCAGGAGGGGCAAATAATATACGGCGATTATTATTCGAGAAATGAAATAAATTCGGTGAATATTTCGGAGCAGTTCTCCCCTTTATTTGGTCTCGATATGACAATGGTTAACAGCCTGATTGCAAAAATTGAAGTAAAAAAGAGCAGAAATCTTGCTATGAGTTTTACCAACAATCAACTCACCGAAAACAAAACCGATGAGTTTATAATTGGCACAGGATATCGATTCAAAGAAGTGGAAGTAACAATACGTTCGGGTGGAAGACAACGCAATTATAAAAGCGACCTGAATGTGCGCCTCGATTTTTCGTATCGCAACACACTAACAGTTACCCGCAAGCTTATCGAACAAGTCGATCAACCTACTGCAGGCCAGCGCGTATTTACCATAAAAGCATCAGCCGACTATGTGTTAAGCGACAGGTTTAATTTGAGAATATTCTACGATCAGGTGATAAACAGGCCAAGAATTGGATTGTCGTATAATTCAACAAATACCAATTTTGGGGTGAGTCTGAGATTTACTCTTGCATCGTAATATTTTATTTTGTTACTTTGAAGAAAATATGTTTTTTAATTAAACAGTACAAAACCTATGAATATCCCAAAAGATTTATTGTACACGAAAACCCACGAGTGGATTCGCGTAGATGGTGAAGAAGCCTATGTTGGCATTACTGCTTTTGCTGCTGAGCAATTGGGCGAAATTGCATTTGTTGAAATCGAAACCGAAGGCGAAGAGTTGGCCAAAGGAGAAGTGTTTGGCTCTATCGAAGCAGTGAAGACAGCTTCCGATTCTTACATGCCGGTTAGTGGCGAAGTACTCGAAGCTAACAGCATGGTTAGCGATGATTCTACATTGGTAAACTCCGATAGTTTTGGCGATGGTTGGCTGATTAAAATCAGAATGACCAATTTGGCCGAATTGGATGAAATGCTTACACCGGAGGCTTACGAAGAACTGATTAAGGGCTAACGTGCAACAAGAAACGTGAAACAATCCATTGGCCTGCCGGTTAATGGATTTTTTTTACCAATGAAATCAGTCAACAATATAGCCATAATAGTAGCAGGCGGTTCGGGTAGTCGAATGGCTAACGATTTGCCAAAACAATATATCGAAATTAATGGCAAAAGCATATTGAATTATTGTATTGAACTTTTTTTTAATCATCCGCTTATTTCGCATATTGTGGTTGTGGTACATAGCCATCATGTGAAACGCGTAGAAACCATGCTGTCGCATTTCAGTGGAAAATCATTGCAAATTGCTTTGGGTGGCGAGCAGCGCTATCACTCTGTTTACAATGGCTTGATGCTGGCTAACGCCATTGACCGAGACGCCAATGTTCTTATCCATGATGCAGTAAGAGCAAACACAAATTGCGAAATTATTACTGAAATAATTGCAGCTTTATCCCATCATGAAGCGGCATGCCCGGTTGCTCCGGTAACCGATACCTTGTTGCGTTTGACCGATGGTTTTCCTCCTCAGCACATTAACCGAAACGAGATTAAACTGGTGCAAACTCCTCAGGGTTTTCATTTACAAAAAATATTGTTTGCTTACAGCGAGTTTATGAATGAATGCAGTTTTGAACCTACCGATGATACCAGTATTTACCTAAGGTATGCATTTCACCCCGATTTAGAATTAACAAAAGGTAGTTACGATAACTTTAAAATAACCTTTCCTGCGGATGTGTTTCGCTTTAAAAGTGTGATTGAAAATGGCCATGGTCAATAGCAAAATGAAATGCTCTTTTTGCAACGTCGTTAATAAAATGGTCTCGTATGATTATAAAATGACTATAGTAACTTGAAGAAATATCCCAAATAATTATATCTTAGCAAAAAAAAGCATGAGTGGCAATCGCAAATTGCGGCAAGGTGTTGTTTATTCAACAAAAGATGATTTTGAATATTACACCGGCGAAAACATTGAACAAGAAGTACTGCCGGTTGAAAAGCAATTATTATATATTGAACTCGATCGCAAACAGCGTAAAGGAAAACAGGTAACCCTTATTACAGGTTATGTGGGACCCGACGATTCTCTCAACGAGCTTTGCCGGTTGTTGAAGCAACATTGCGCTACAGGAGGTTCGGCCAAAGACGGAGAGATTTGCATTCAGGGCGATATGCGCGATAAGGTACAGGCTTTTTTAACAAAGATGAGCTACAAAACAAAACGTAAAGGATAAGATACAATGAGTAAAGAGAAAATTACCTATACCCAGGCACTTGAAGAACTGGAGCTTATTTTAACCCAAATAGAAAACGAAGAAATCGACGTGGACAATCTCTCAGAGAAGGTGCGTCGGGCCGGATATCTTATTAATGAGTGCAAGGCAAAGCTGAAAAGAACCGAAGAGGAATTGAATCAAATTGTGAATGAATTCAACGAGAAATAACGCTAGGCTAATTGCTTGTGCACTTGGAAATTAAAAGCAATTTTAGAACAACTTTGAATAGAATTATTTATATTTGTGTGCTAACTAATTATTATTAACTATGAAAACACTGTCATTATTATTTGTAATGGTTTTCGGGGCTTCGTTGTCGTTTTCGCAGGGAGCCGGCAATTACATGTTCAATCAAAGCAAATCGTCGAAAAAGGACTATGCTGCTTACGATTATGAGACCCAACGTAACCAGTCGTACGATTACTTTGCGCCCAGTGCACCTGCTATGCCACGTGCAAACGATACCGTGTGTTATCTACAAGCAACTGTATTGATGAATGTGGAACCCGATTCTTATGTCATAATACTGGGAACCAGTCAGGTAGGGGAGAGTTTGGATGTGTGCCACCAGCTTCTCGATCAGCGTATTGCCGATTTTTTAGAAGCCATTGCTCCCGATGGAATCAGCACCAATGATTTATATGTCGATTTTATCTCGCAAGCTCCCATTTTTAGTTACGAAGAAGAAAAGTCGTTGTTCAGTAAAAAATACGTAAAAGTTCCAAAAGGATTTGAGTTAAAAAAGAATCTGCACATAAAATACACCCAACGCCAGCAGGCCGATAAAATAATTAAGGCTGCCGCCAACGCCGAAATTTACGACATTATTAAGGTGGATTATATTGTTAACGACAAGCATGTAATACTCGACACAATGCGAAAGCATTGCATCGATATTTTGAACGATAAAACGACAGATTATTCTGCTATGGGCATAAAAAATCCTATCATGTATCGCACCTACGAAGAAACACATTATTGCTATTATCCGCTGCAGCGTTACGAAGGCTTTGTTTCGTATACTCCCGATAATTCGAAAGCACTGTCGGCAACTGCAGGCTTGGTTAACGAAAATGCAAAAATCAATTTGTATTACAACAAATTGCCCGACAATACCTTCGATAAGGTGATTAACCCCGAAGTGCTTGAACCGGTGTTGCAATTTTCTTACACGGTGAGGCTTAAAACAGTTTTTTCTAAAAACTAGAATTGGCACGATATTAGTTATCAGAAAGTCGATTTTAAAATTATAAACCTAAATAATAAAAACTATGAGAAGAATTACACTTTTATTGATTACACTGCTGTGTATAAGTACTTTATTTGCTCAGAACCGACTGATTGTGTTTAGCGACGATGGCGAGAAATTTATTATGTTTCTCAATGGCGAACAACAAAACGAAAGTCCTGCAGTGAATGTGAAATCGGCCGATTTGAATTCTGACAGTTACAGGGTTAAAATTGCATTTAACAATAAAGGAATCCCCGAACTCAATCAAACGGTGTCGTTTCTCGACCCGAACAAGGAACTCACTTTTGCCATTGCAAAAAATAAAAAGGGAGCATATGTGTTGCGATTTGTAAGCGAAACTGCTTTTGTTCCACAATCGAAGCCGGCTCCGGCTACCGAAAATGTTAAAGAAATAACTTACGAAACACCCGTTGAAACTGCCAAACCAGCACAAACACAGGTTGTAACACAGGTTACTACTACCGAGGTAAACACACAGACATCGGGAACCTCTGGTAATACTGAAACAGTGGGGTTTAATATGAGCGTGGGAGAAACAGGAATGAATGTAACTGTGAACGATGGTAGCGGAGAATCAGTTCAGTTTTCGATGGACGTAAATATTGACGATACGGGTAATCCGGCTGCTGTATCAACCACTGTAACAACCACTACCACAACGTCAACCACTTACAACGAAACCGTAATTGTAACCGACAATCAGGTTGATAACTACGATCGACGACCGGGCGGGCAACAGCAGCCGCCGCAAACAGTAAGCCATCAGGCACCACAGCCAATTAGCGACAGCGAATTTGCCGAAATTTGCAGTAGTATTAAATCAAAAAGCTTCGAAGACAGCAAGCTTACTTTGGCTAAACAGGTTATTAAATCGAATGTAATGAGCTCGGCACAGATTGCTAAAATTATGAAACTGTTCGATTTTGAATCGACAAAATTGGATTTTGCAAAATTTGCCTACGACTTTGCTTACGATAAAAACAACTATTACAAGGTAAACGATGTGTTCGATTTTGAGTCGTCGATTGATGATTTGAATGAATATATCGAGAGCAAATAGAAGTATTACGCTTCTGTAATGCTTTTTTCAATTTCGATAATGGCCTCGGGTTTCCCGAGGTCTTTTATTTTTTCACCATCGTGTATGTAGGCCATCAGCTTATGTTCAGCCGCAAGTCTGAGGTATTCGGGTATAATGCCGAATTTACCGGTGCGGTCGATTAACCTGAATATTTTCGGATCAATTACATGAATACCGCTGAAAGCCATCTCGTTGTAGCTTTTATGCTTGCGGGCAATAATCTCTTGCTTTGTTTTCAGGCTTTTCCAGCCACTCAATTGGTTGTTGTTATTGAAAAGCAAATAGTTACTGCTTTCGCGATGACATACGGCCAGGCTTACAAGCGCATTGTGATTGCGGTGGAAATGCATCATGGCGTTCAAATCGATTTCTGAGTAAATATCAACGTTGTGTAACAAAAATGGTTCATCACCATCGAGAAAAGCTTTTGCATGTATCAGACCTCCACCGGTGTCGAGTAATTCATGCGATTCGTCGGAAATGGCCATTTGAAGTCCGAAATTGTTGTTGTCGCGCAAATATCCGGTAATCTGATCGGCAAAATGATGAACATTAATTACAATTTGATTGAATCCGGCTGACTTCAATTTCTGAATCAGTCGGCCAAGCATCGGAACCCCTTTCACAGGAACCATGGCTTTGGGCATGGTATTGGTGTAGGGTTGTAAGCGTGTTCCCAGTCCTGCCGCAAAAATCATTGCTTTCATCTGTAGTTATTTTTAATAGTCGCTTTTAATCTAGCATTTTTGCATTTTCACCCCAATGGAGATGCCCTATTATGCTCGATTTCACTGCGCTTGTTTTTCCAAAAATACAGTCTTTTTTATCATTATTCACCGAATAAATAATTTATTATGCTGATTTTTCGTTATGCAATACGGTGGCACTCGAAATAATATTAATTTTAATGCGTAAAACTACTTCTATGTATTTATTTGCTGACAGTGGCTCCACAAAAACAGAATGGATGTTGGTAAAGTCCGATGGAGATGTATTGGTACATACCCGTACACGTGGTTTGAATCCATATTACATTAGCGAAACCGATGTGCATGAGGCTGTTTTTGAGGTGATGCCCGACCATGTCGATCCGCTTGAGATTCAGCATGTTTTATTCTATGGGGCAGGATGTGGCAACCCCGACCGAAGGAGAATGATGGTTGATGCTCTCGAAAATAGTTTTTCGGTAGCCATTGTTGATGTATTTACCGATATTTTGGGAGCAGCACGGGCACTTTGCCAGAACCAAAGGGGTATGGCTGCAATACTGGGTACAGGAGCCAATGCATGCGCCTACAATGGCGAAAACATTTATCGAAAGGTGTTGTCGTTGGGCTATTTGTTGGGAGATGAGGGCAGCGGTGCCTATCTCGGAAAACGTTTTTTAGATGCTTACTATAGGAGCGGATTCGATCACGAGTTTATGAGGACTATACGCAAAGAACTAGGTATGGATTATACCGAGGTGATGAATTCGATATACCGCAGCGAAACACCCGGCGTTTACCTGGCATCTTTTGTGCCTTTTATGCACGAGAATCGCACTCATCCGGTAATTAAATCCATATTACTCGATTCGTTTGATGCATTTTTCGAAAACATCCTAAAGATGATTCCCGAATACAAAGAATTACCTGTAGGTTTTTCGGGGTCAGTAGCATGGATATTTCAAGACGAAATCAGAGAAGTAGCCGGTGTTAAAAACATAGCTGTAGGAAAGTTCATACAAGATCCACTGCAATCAATTGTTGAGTATCATTTAAAAAATGATGCAATGAGCAGTTTCTAAATAGCATTCACAGCATCGATAGCCTGTTGCAGCCTGAGCTTATCAAATCCTGTTATAATGGTATAAGGCAATTTATAGAACTCAATTTCGCTGCGATACAAATCAAACAGTTCCATTCTGATATCAGGGTTTTCTCGTAATCTATCGGGCACCCATGGTAAATCGGGATAGCAAAGCAGATGCAGATGGCGAGGCGTTTGCGAAATGCTATTGTGAATCCAGTCGGGAACATCTCCGTAGCAATGTTGTAGCCAGATTTTTGTAACAATAAGGTCGGTGTCGATGAATAAATATTCAATGTCTTTTGATGCAGCTGCTTTTTCTTCGTCAACCTGCATTTTTGCAATTGTAAGTATGTCTTGTTTTGAGTATCCGGGTCCAAGCAACTCTAAATATGAACGAGCTGTTTCGGCAAGACCAATGCCGCCAAAGTGTTTAGCCAAATCGCCTGTAAGCTGCGATTTGCCTGTTGATTCGGGCCCTGTGAGAACTATACGTTTCATGCCAACTCTTTTTTCCATTTCATGTAACCTATCACAGCAAGTACGCTAAGCACCGAAAACAATATTACTGTAGGGTACAATCCTTTGTAAGCATACAAGGCTGTAGAAACAACATCGGCAGCTATCCAGAAAAGCCAGTTTTCGAGATATTTTCGAGCCAGTAACCAGGTGGCAACAAAGCTTACGGCAGTAGTAAAGGCATCGCCCATTACAACGTCGCTGTCGGTGAAATTATATAGTATCAGACCAATCGAGATAAAAAGTATGATGCACACTAACAATGCAAGGGTCATGCCTTTGGGTGTAAGTCGTTGTATATCGCTGCCTTTGTGTTTATTATCTGAAGTGTTTTTGTGCGTAATCCAATACCACCATCCATACACACTTATTATCAGGTAATACACTTGAAAACTCATGTCGGCATAGAATCGCGATGTGTAAAACACATAGATATACATTATCACCATTGCTATGGCAACCGGCCAATATGCAGCCTTGCGAAGTATTTGCAGGTAAATAGATATCAAGCCCAAAACGGCACCCGCCAATTCAATAAAATGTGCATGCAGCCAGTGAAGCAATACATCCATTACAGGTTATTTTTTCTTAAGCAGGCTTTCATATTTTTTATTGTCGAGCAACACTGCTTTGGCCTCGATATAGTTAGGGTTGATCTCGTTGAATATGCGATAGAATTCATTGGTTTTCCAAAGTTCTCCTGCCATCAGAGCTTTTATGTGCACCTTGAGGCGTTGCTGTTGAGCGTCGGAAGGCAATGCAAACGTGTCAACATCGATATTGTTGTTACGGCCAAACTCATACAATTGAGAGAGCACTTCGTCGTTAATGCTAAAATCGCTTTCGAATGTTGCAATGTCGCGATAGTTTTTTAATAGCTTTTCGCGGTTGTCGTCGATATATTTGTTCACAAACCGAAATATGAGCCCTTTACGTAGCATGGCATAATGAAATTCACCATATAGAACGGTGTCAATCGGAATAAAAATATCAGGCATGATTCCACCGCCTCCATAAACAGTACGCTGGTTTATCAGAGTTTCGTGTTTTAAAGAATCGGGGAAACTGATGCTGTCTTGGTTCGCAAATTCGCCATGCCTGTAGCGGTTAACAATATCCATAGAATACTCTTCGAAATCGTCGCTATAGGGCTTTTGAATGGTACGCCCCGATGGTGTGTAGTAGCGGGCTACGGTTAGTCTAATCATTGATCCGTCGGGTAGCATAAATGGTCGTTGCACCAAACCTTTCCCAAAGGTACGTCGGCCAATAATTACACCCCTGTCCCAATCCTGAACGGCTCCGGCAGTAATTTCGCTGGCCGAGGCCGATCCTTCGTCAACCACAATTACCAGTTTACATTTGTCGAAACGACCTTTTGATGTAGCGCGGTATTCCTGACGCGGACTGTTTATTCCTTCGGTGTAAACTATCATCTGTTTATCGCTCATAAATTCATCAACCAATTGAATCGATTGATCGAGATAACCACCCGTATTATCGGTAAGGTCGAGGATGATTTTATTTACTTTGGCTTTTTGAAAATCATTAAATACCTCGTTCAATTCTTCCATGGTAGTTTTCGAATATTTATTCAGTTTTATGTATCCGATGCCTTCTTTCGAAATGTATCCGGCATCAACACTAAAGATGGGTATTTTATCGCGGGTAATGGTGAAGTCGAGCAGCTGTGCCATACCGGGACGACGAACTTCAACCGTAACAAGGCTGCCTTTGTCGCCTCTCAACATCTTAACAACATCTTCGTTTTTTAATCCGGCACCGGCAATATTTTGGTTGTCAACAGAAACAATTCGGTCGCCGGCATGAATGCCTACTTTTTCGGAAGGGCCTCCCGAAATAACACCCGAAACAATCAAGGTATCGTCGGTAATGCGAAATTGAATGCCAATACCTTCGAAGCTTCCCTCGAGGGGTTCGTTCATACGGGCAACCTCATCTTTGTTGATATATACCGAGTGCGGATCAAGTTCTTTCAGCATTTCGATAATAGCTGTTTCCACTATTTTTTCTTCGCTAACACTGTCAACATACAGTGTGTTAATTAAGGTTACCACTCTGCCAAATTTATGCAGTTGCTCGTTGAAAACCTGTGCATTGATAAAAGTGGCGCAAACAAATAGAAATACCAGAGAAGCAATTAGTTTCCTCATAACATAAGTTTTGCACAAATTTACGAAAACCATTCCACAAAATTTGAGTTTAACAAATTATTAGCTTTTTGCTAATAATATTTTTTGACATAAGCCAAAATATTGTATTTTTAATATTCCTAAAATTTATGCAATAAGACACTATATGCTCTGTAATTATCGAATACGATGTAGAATAACCTTAATCACGTTGTTTGCTGTAAGCATGGTGCAATGTTCTTTTTCTCAAAAAAACAATGTTGTTATGAAAACCAATCAAAAACCGGTGGTTGCCGGTCGATTTTATCCGGCCGACTCAAGCCAATTGCGCAGTGAGGTGAAAGTATATTTCGAGAATGCTGCTTCGCCTGTTGCAGATGAGGTTATGGCTGTAATATCTCCGCATGCAGGATATGTGTTCAGTGGACAAACAGCTGCCGACGCCATCAATCAAATTGATAGAACCAAAAACTACAAAGCAGTGTTTGTAATAGCTTCGAGCCATACGATGCATTTTGCAGGAGCATCGGTGTATACGGTCGGTAATTATGAAACACCTTTGGGCGAAATAGAGGTTAATATGTCCATTGCCAACTCATTAGTCGAGAACCATGAGGTGTTCAGTTTTATTGCTCAGGCTCATGCTACCGAGCATAGCCTCGAGGTTCAGCTGCCGCTTCTTCAATACCATCTCAACAATAATTTCACATTGGTGCCCATTATTATAGGTACGCAGGATATCGACGAAATACGACAGATTGCCAATGCACTTGAGCCATACTACACCAACGATTATGCTTTTGTTTTCTCCACCGATTTGTCTCACTATCCTTCGTATTCCGACGCAAAAAAAAACGATGCTGCCACTATTGAAGCTATTTGCAAAGGGAATTCTGAAGACTTTCTCGATGCCATTGCTCATCATAACAAAACGAAAATCAGAAATCTGGCAACCGGTATTTGCGGTTGGTCGTCGGTGTTGAGTTTGCTGTTTATTGCAGAGAATAAGGACACACAGTTTCATGCAATAAGCTATACCAATTCAGGCGATAGTCCTTATGGTGATACACTAAGGGTTGTAGGATATTGTGCTATTGCGGTAGAACAGGTTAAAGCTGACTTCTCACTCAGCAGCAACGATAAACAGGAGTTGTTGATTATTGCGCGGAAAACATTGGATAGCAAAATTGGAGGTGCTACAGGCTTTCAATTACCTTCCGATGGAATTTCGGAGTCGCTTATGGCTCAATGTGGCGTTTTTGTTAGTCTGCATAAGCATGGTGAGCTGCGTGGGTGTATAGGTAGATTCAGTGCCGATATGCCTCTCTATAAACTGGTTTCAGAAATGGCCATAGCTTCAGCATTGAACGACTATCGTTTTAGTCCGGTGAAAGCCTCGGAACTGAATGATATTGAGATTGAAATTTCGGTGCTGACTCCCATGGAAAAAATCAGCGATACATCTGAAATCGTGTTGGGAAAACATGGCATTTACATAAAAAGCGGGAATCGTGCAGGGACATTTTTACCTCAGGTGGCCGAGCAAACAGGATGGTCGCTCGAAGAATTTTTAGGTCATTGTTCACGCGATAAAGCAGGATTGGGATGGGAGGGATGGAAAAAGGCCGATGTATATGTTTATGAAGCTATAGTATTCGACGAATCGATGCTGAACCAAAGCAGTTATTCCGAAAACAAAACCTTGTTTTACGAAAAAATGCCCGACAAAAAAGTGAAATGCACTCTTTGTCCGCATTTCTGTGTGTTGGCCGAAGGACAAACAGGTTTGTGCCAAGCCCGCATAAACAAGGGTGGCGAGATGAAAAGCTTGAGCTATGGGAAAATTGCTGCAATCCATATCGACCCGGTTGAAAAAAAGCCATTGTATCATTTTATGCCTGGTTCTCAAACTTTGTCAGTAGGCACAGCAGGATGTAATTTGCATTGCAAAAATTGTCAGAATCATCATATATCTCAGGTATCGCCCGAAACTGTGGAATATGTATCGGCCAGCCCCGAACAAATTGTGCAGAAAGCAATTGAAACCGGATGTAAGTCAATTAGTTATACCTACAACGAGCCAACCGTGTTTTACGAATTTATGCTAGAAACAGCCATGTTGGCCAAAGAAAAGGGTTTGAAAAACATAATTGTATCAAATGGTTACATTACACAAGAAGCATTACATCAACTGATACCCTATATTGATGCCGCCAATATTGACCTGAAGTGTTTCAACGATTCTACCTACCGTCAATTGACTACAGCATCACTTGAGCCGGTGCTTCGCACACTGCTTGCCTTAAAAACTGCTAATGTATGGCTCGAAATTACATGGTTAATCATACCCGGATGGACCGATAATTTACTAGAAATCACAGATATGTGTAGCTGGTTGATAAAAAATGATTTTGAAAATACACCATTACATTTCAGCAGATTTTTTCCTGCATATCAAATGAAAGATGTTCCGTCTACCGAAGTGGCTATTGTGAAAAAGGCAGTTGAAACAGCAGAGAAAGAGGGCATTCGGTTTGTGTATGCCGGAAATGTTCACAACGAAGAGGTGCTAACGCGTTGTCCGGAATGCAATGCCAAGATACTATCGAGAAAGGCATATAACACACTGATAACTGAAAAGTTTGCAGGAAACTGCCCCAAATGCGGAGCAAGAATTCAGGGAGTATGGTAAATTACGCTTAAAACTTGATGTAAATAATCAGGTCGATGAAATCGGGAGTGAAAACCCAGAAATTATCGAGTGTTTGGGTGTATATGCCATCAACATCATCGTAAACAGTTTGCTTCATGTTTTTGTAATACGCAAACTCGGGTGTGTATTGCAGCGCCACCACACAATTATCGGCCACCTTGAAATCTACGCCCAAGGCCAAATCGAACCCGGCTTTCATGAAATTGGTAACCCGCATTTTCGAACGCCCTACATTAGGCACAATTGTGTAGGGAAAACCCACATTCTCAATAGGATATCCTGTAAAGGGTTTGTTGTAGTGATTGTATGTGTTCACAATGTTGTGCAGGCCTATAATACCTGCTGCTCCTATGTAAAAGCGAATGTCTTCGCGGTCGAAAGCATATTCAATACCTGCTCTGAAATCATAGGTGTTCACCTGATTATAGTATCCCCTGAAACGCAAACTTTGAAAAATTGTATCGGTGGCAGGAGCAACCGGAAGCGTTGTGTCGGGGACAATGCCTACAATGTCGAATCCATTGCGGTTGCGAAAATAGTTTAGGTAATTGAGACTCATTTTAAAGTTTAGCTTTGGAGTCATAACCTTATACTGCAGCGCAATTTTTGAGTTATTTACAACGCCACCGCCCAAAATACCAAATGCCGGAAATACATTCAGGCCAATCATGTGGGCAGTTTTAAAACTGGTGTCAATGGGTTGATTTTCAGGTTCCACAGGCGTGTCTGTCTGTGCAAAAAGTATTTGTATTGAAAATACTAAAGCTACAAATATCAATAAACTTTTCATATCAGTTGTTTTTTAGCGAGTTGTCATATCAAAATTAATGATTATTTAATAGCATAACACACAAATCGATTAAATTGTTTAACATTGATAACAAAATGATATACAATGAATTAAAACATGTAATCAACAATATTTATTGTGCTGATTATTCTTTTTATCGAAAAACCGGTTGGCATATAACTATTTTCGCACTGCTACCATCATGCACCAGTAGTTTGGATGATATCCAAATTTGAATGGCAGCTTTTCCGGCTTCAACGAATCGATGTCTTCTTTTAGTTTATCTTGCTTATATTCTTTAAACAGATTGATAGGTCCTTTATACTCACCATATAGTGCTACGTTGAATGCATCTCCAAACGATATATAAGGTATTCCGCTTGGATCGCTTACTATGTAGCTTGCATGTTGCAGTATGCTGTTTCTTATTTCGCTGAAAGCGGCAATGTGACATAAATACGATGCAGCCTTTAAGAAAACCAGATTGCCATAACAATAATTGTTGATAAATGTATAGCTGTTATTTGTTTCTATTCCCTTATTACTTAAGTCCATACTCAGATATACCAGCCTTTTTATGCTACTGTCGGCCTGATTACGAAAAATAATCTCAACGCCTTGCTCGAAGTTCTTATCGATGGTGTGGGCATATTGGGTAAGCGTGTCGCTGATTTCGATATAGCCTTTGCTGTTGATATGTACCGGATTCATGTTGAGAATAATTTGATTGTGTCGTGCCAGAAACAACATGAGTACAGGAATTGTTCCGTCGAGCATATCGGTGTTTAGTTCTTTTTCCATGCTTTTTGTCCTAAAAAAGCTATGTTGCAGATTGTAATAGAGCGACTTTTTTACATGACTTAGGAATACCGGCACTGTGTCGGCCGGCATTTTGTTGATATTGGGAATGTTGCCTGTTTTTTCGAGACCAATCAACACGTAGTAATTAGAATTGGGAAACAATGCGTTTATATAGTTGTAATCGGGACCGCTAAACGGGTAGAAAACAGTGTCGTAAACAGTGAGGTGAGTTGCGCTCCATTCCTGAATAACATCAATCACAGTGCTGTCGTAGGCTGCCCACGACGACGAGAAAGCTACCGAATAGTTTTGCCACTCCCTGGTTCTTGCTATCCCTGCAAGTGTGTTTTTCTCATTGTTGTTTTCGATACCTGCAATAAACAAGGCAATGTCGTTAAAGCCTGTGTACGAAAATGTGTCGTAGGGGCAGGTAATTGTTTTTAATGGAATGCTGTCGATAATAGAATCATTATCCTGATTTTGCCAACTTTTTGTTCTTTTTGAAGTGCCGTTGCACGCAAGTGCAAAGAATGCGGCTATTACAACAATAGGGAGATATCGCATTAAGCTCATTTTGTTTTTTTGTTTAAAAATATGAAATACACAGCCAAACCAGCCACCAAAGTAAGCAATCCATAGGTAGTTTCCATAGTTTTTTCGCGAAACATAAATACAACATTCCAAATTACGAAAGCCATGAAAATGGCGGGTAATACCGGATAAGCCCACGATTTGTATGGACGGTGCATTTGGGGATGTTTTCGGCGGTGCAAATACACACCCATTACTGTAAGAAAGGCGAAAATATTCATTACAAAACCCAGATAGGTGAGCAGGGCATCGAAAGTGCTGGTGAGTAAAAGAGCCAGACTGATGGTGCTTTGCAGTAGTATTGCATAGACCGGAACGCCATTTCCGCGCTTTTTGGCAAGAAACGAGAATGCCTTATAGTCTTCGCCTATTACCTGTATTACCCTTGGGCCGGCAAAAACCATTGAACTAATGGTAGATATAAGCAAAATGCTGATAAACAATGATACTATCTTGCCGCCTTGAGTGCCAAAAATGTAATTTGCCGAAACAAATCCTACATCAAGTTGCCCGGCCAGTTCTGTAACTGGTGCAGTGTAGAGAAAGACTAAATTGAGCAATAAATACAGTGCCGCAACCGCTAAAGTGCCTATCAACAGCGAGCGAGGTAAGGTTTTTTGGGGATTGCGAAGTTCGCTTACAAAATACGCTGATGCATTCCATCCCGAGTAAGAATAGTACACAAAAATAAGAGAAACGGCAAAGCCCGAACTAATCATTTGCGCCCACGAAACTTGGGTTGGCAGAAGCGAAATTGCTTGTGGCGTTTTGGTAAAGAAAAAGCCGGCTATAATAAAAAACACAATGAGCAACACCTTGAGGGCAGTAAAAAAAATTTGAAAACGCGAGCCCGACTTAACACTTGATATATGCACCAATGTGATGAGCACTATAATGCCCGAAGCAATAATTTTAGGATGAATGCCGCCATACACATTCGAGAAGTATTCCGACAAGGCCATCGAAGCCAATGCGATAGGAGCTGCAAATCCGATAAAGGCAGAAAAGAACCCCGACATAAATCCCAGCGAAGGGTGATAAAGCTGCGACAGATAATGATATTCGCCCCCCGAGCGTGGCATTACCGAACCCAGTTCTCCGTAAACCTGCGCTCCGGTAAAGGCTATTATAGCGCCAAAAAACCACAGCATCATAATGGCGAAAACATTGTCGACACCACCGGCAATTTGAAAGCCGAGAGATGTGAAAACACCGGTGCCAACCATGTTGGCAATAACATAGGCAGTGGCTGTTACCAGACCAATTCCTGCAATTTTTGTGGTTTTATTCATCGCTTTTTTTTTGAAAGCTGCAATAATAAGATAATTTTGTGATTGTAACAACCGCTATACAGGTGTATGAAGAGTAGTTTATACAAAAAATATTTCGCTGTGATTTCGATGGTTTTCATACTATTCTCGGTGTCGTGTTTAAATAAAAAATCAAGTGAAATTACGATTGCAGAAGTAGCAAAAAAAACATTTGATGCAGGGTATAGTGATATAAAAATGCAGATAGATTCTGTTTTTTACGCATATGGTGACACAAATGAATACAAGGTGGTTTTTTACACTCCTGAAGCTTCGGCAAAGGCATGCCTTCTGATGCTTCACGGATGGAATTTGCAGGGAGACGAATGGTGCAAAAAAACAGGTTTTTGCAATGAGGCACTTAAAAGAGGCTATATCCTTATTGTGCCCGATTTCGAAAAGTGTAACTATCCGCTGCATATTTACAACGAAACTCGGCCAGAGTATCGTCGATATCCTGATTTACAGTGGATAATTGATACCGTAATTGCTGATTTGCAAATTCGCTATAAACTGTTGCTCGAAGGGCATAATAACTTTGTGGCCGGCATTTCAACAGGTGGAAGAGGAGCAGGGCTGTTGGCTTTTTACAAGCCTGAAATATTTACGGGAATGGCCAGTCTTTCTGGTGACTTTGACATAACAACAATGCAGGATGAGTTTCTCTATAGGGCGTGGTTTGGCGATTACAAGCAGTTTGCAGAACGATGGAGGAACGAGTGCTTTGCCTACAATTCTAAGTTTTATGTGGTCCCTTCTTATGTTTCTCATGGCAAGGCCGATAAAGTATCGCCTGTGGAACAAAGTATGGCAATGTTCGATTCGCTGATGAAACACCATCCTGAACTAGGCCACATAGCTCATTTTCCTGATACAGCCGGCCATAACTATGGGTTTTGGGGGAGCGAAACCGAGGCGATTCTTGATTTTTTTGATGGTTTATGTCGCTGAAAATTCGAAAAATGATTTGTCGGATATAATCAAATAATATTACATTTGCACCGAAAAATTAAGCGGGAGTAGCTCAGTGGTAGAGCATCAGCTTCCCAAGCTGAGAGTCGCGGGTTCGACCCCCGTTTCCCGCTCGCAGCGAAATGCACCGAAAAGCCTCTGAATGCACTGATTCAGAGGCTTTTTATTTTTTGCTTGTTAATAACTAAAATGCAATAAAAAGCAAAATAAAGCATTAAAAAGCTATATTTGTTACTCAAATTGTTAGCACATGTTAGCACAAATATTAAAAACCTAAGATATGATTTACTCAAAATTAGTACTTGACAAACGTCGTCTGCGCAGCGATTCTACGTATCGTATTACTCTTCGTGTAACATATAAACGCACTCCACTATTGATTGGTTCTGATTATTGTGTTAGCGAATCGGAATGGGACGAGGAAAATGGCCGTATAAAACCCGATTGCAAGCGTTTTAATAACCTCGCCAGGGTAAGTAATAGTCTTGAGAAGTTCCGCATCAATGCTGAACAAATTATTGATTTGCTCACATTGACTGGCGAAATTGATAAAATGTCTCCAGCTGCTTTGCGCAACCGTATTGTAAACAAAAATAAAGCTGTGTCATTTCGCGATTTCAATGATAAGATTATTAAAGAACTCGAAATGTCGAACAAACTGGGCAATGCATCCTGTTATATTCAGGCACAGCGTTTCCTCGACAGATATTCGAATCAAAAAGATCTGAGTTTCGAGGATATTGACTTTAAGTTTCTGAAAAGCATGGAAGCCATGCACCTCTCGAAAAACAATTCTTTGAACAGTCTGAGCTTCTACCTGAGAACAGTGCGGGCGGTGTTTAACAGGGCAATTCACGAGGGAGTAATACGCCGCGAGATTTACCCGTTCGATAAATATTCCATCAAAGAAACCAAAACCAAGAAACGTGCTATTCGTAAAAACGACATCAACCTGATTCGTGATCTCAAGATTGACGAAAACACACCCATGTGGCATGCACGCAATTACTTTATGTTCTCATTTTATTGTATCGGGATGAATTTTGCTGATATGGCCAATCTGAAACGGTCGAATATTATAAAAGGCCGCATTGAGTATGTGAGAGCCAAAACCGGAAAACCCTACTCGGTAAAACTGGTGGAGCCGGCAATCGAAATAATAAACCTGTACTTTAACGGTCAGGGACCCAAAGACTATGTTTTTCCCATCATCAAGCGCGAAGACCCCGCATTACGCATGAAAGACCTCCAAAACGAGCGAAAAACCTACAACAAGTACCTGAAGCATATTGCAGCTGCCTGTGGCATTGAGGCTAACCTGACATCGTACGTAGCCCGGCACTCCTGGGCAACCATAGCCAAAGACCTGAACCAACCCATCAGCGTCATCTCCGAAGGCCTGGGTCACGAAGACTCTAAAACCACCCAGATATACTTAGACAGCTTCGACGACGAAGTAATTGACAACGCAAATGAGTTGGTGACAGGGTAGGGGGTGGTTGAATTGTTTAATTATCCGAATTTAAAACTTGTGTCTATTTAAAAAGCGTACTATTTTTTGGGGAACTTACAAGTTATATGTTGTATGTTTCAATGTCGCTGTAAGGTCTGAAGACGTCTTCGTTAACTATATGATTGTCGTAATCAATTCCATCGTTATGTAATCTTGTCGTGAAATTGTAAGCCATTAAGTTTGAATAGGTTTTCGGGAAATTATTTATCAAATATCTTTTGGTTTCAGTTGTCGGTATGAGAAATAAGTGGTAAAATAACTCATTATAAATTTTTGCACCAGTTAATCCATATAATACTCCCCGAAAATTGGACCACTGGTTAAGTTGAATAAAAACAATTAAA
>CAZEHA010000009.1:29058-79406 GCA_964511665.1 uncultured Bacteroidales bacterium | reverse complement strand
ATAAACGTAAGGATTATGGAAATAAGAAATAATTCAGTTGAGGCAGCGGGTGGGCAAGCCGGGGCGTATGCACGGGGATTGTTGATGCTTAACGGAGCCAGCGATTATAAAGAACCTGTGTATTTGCCCGATGTGATGGTGAACCGAAAGTTGAAAACAAGCGCACAGGAAGCAGCCTGGGAGTACTTAAAGGTGTATCCAAACCCGGCAGATAAATATATTACAGTGGAATACTGCATTGCAACAGAAGACAGAGAAGCCGTATTGAAGGTTGTAAACACTGAAAGCAAGCCTGTTTATGCTAAGGTACTGGAAAACTCCGAAGACATGATATTGATTGATATAAAAAACTTTAGCCAGGGAACTTACATTATCTATATTGAAGTGCAGGGCAAAATAGTTGATAGTAAGGTAGTTTCGGTTGCTAAATAACAGGACTATGAAAAAGAAAATTTTGGTAGCCTTGGTATTGATGATGCCTCTGCTATCGTTAGCACAGGAAAGATTTTACAATCTGTATGAAGGATGGCGCATAAATGAGATTGTTATTAAAAACGACTTATATTATGCTTTCGGCTCTGAAATGCACCCTACTACATTAGGGAATTTACCTCAATTTAATATAATACACAAAAGTGGAACATTGCTGGACGCTTTTACTTTTTATTCTGATACCATTGATGGCTTAGATATTCACGATTCGAATTCACAATTGATGATTGGCGATACTGTGATTTTTGTCGGGACTTATACTGATTTTTATAAGGCATATGGCTTAGAGCCTATAATGATGAAATATAACTTAGGAACGCGAAATATGGATACCATAATCAGTTATAATCATTGTGTGCAAACCTCAAATCCACAAAAAGCAATATTGTATTTAATTGATACAACATCTTTGGGCTTTGTTATTACAGGATCGTATGCTTACAACAGTCAAAACTCTTTTCCACTGGTGATTTTCACGAACCGGGCAGGCGATACACTGGGTGTGAAGCAATACCCGTTTTTGCCTGCCAATCCATATCGGCGGCGGGTGTTCCCGTACCAAACCATAGCTGTGCCAGCCGGAGGCTATTTGATGAGCTGTCAGGATGAAATTGGCCCTGTTGACATTTGGCCACAAAGGCAACGGGCTTGGTTTGTCAGGTTAGACAGTGCGGGTAACGAGCTGTGGCGAAGGACTACAGCCACACAAGACACTATATGTTATCATCCTTTTGCATTTGTTATGCCCGATGGTGATTACCTGATTACTTGGAGTGACAATGATTTATATCATGCAAATAATAATAATCGCAGTATATGGCTCGCTCGGATGGACAACAACGGGAATATCAGCCAAAAACGAAAAATTCAGGATTATATATAAGGGGGCAGAAACCAAATGTACAAAACATAAAAAACGGCTCAATGTTGATTATCAAGCCGTTGTGAGTTATTTGAAGGCAAAAACTCCAGGTTAATAAAGTTAATTTAGGTTAATTCAGGGTTAATTCCTGCAGAAAAACACCGTGAAACAATGCCCGAAAGGTTAATTTTAAAGCTCATAAAGGTTAATTTAGGCCTATTTGCGATAGCTTTTGAACACTATTGCGCACCGCCTTGTTGCAGTCTCTCTGCTTGGACGTAAAGGTGTTGTACACCCTGTGTAGCTCCTGAGCCGGAATAAGGTTAAAATCACCGCACCGGGCAGCCCTGCAGGCCGTTGCCAGCACCATTTTCATGTTGTAATCTTGTCCCGAAACTTGAAAATAACCGCAAATGGCTGCTATTACACGCTTACGGCAACGATCTATGTTAATATTGCTCCACACGCGCTTATTACCAGCGGGTTCCTGCACGCGAAGCTCGCCTAGGTGTGTAAGCAGGCGGCCATACTCATCCGGCTGCATGCTGCGCAGGGACTCGGTCCTATTGCCTGTGAACTGGCGTATAAGCTCCTCTTTGAGGCCATCATAGCGCCCGGGAAGCTTGTTGTATAACGCCCAAAAGTGTGAATATCCTTTATTTTCCATAAAATTAACTAATTAAATTAATACGGTTAATATAATTAAACAAAATCAAAAATTTGGCGTGTAATATGAATAAATTAAACGGTAACAAATGTGCACATTTGGTGTTACCATTCGATGTTACACTATTTGTTACCATTTTTGTTAACACAACAACATCGCTATAAGTGCCGATTTGGGTATAAAAACCAGCTTTTAATAAAATTTGATATTTTGCAAAATTGTTATACATACGGTATTTATTCTGCAAATTGCAATTTCATTTGACTTTGTGAATTCAGTGCCTTCTCGGCAACGATTAATCGCTTGATCCGGCGCATATCTTCAACGACTTTTACGTTGTGCCCGCCCATAACAGCGCTTACCGGACGGCTATCGGCGAATATTCGACCGGCCACCTGACTGTCGCCGATTCCATTAGCCAGGCATATTGCTTCACAGTCGCGAATTGTTGCTCCCACAAGGCTTATATAGGTTCTACCAAAACGGCTGTCGATTTCGTCGAAACCCTTTTTTGCCGATCGAACCCCGCGCCTGATCTCGTTGGCCAAGTTCTCGGTTCCGGCCCAGATACAGGCGAGCTGATCCTCAAGCCGGTTGTATATAGGGATAATCATACGCTTGGCCGAGTCCTTCAGCTTATCGGCCTCGTCGATTATGAGTATGGGGTTCTCGCTAGTGCGTGCTATGAAGTAATCAACCACCTGGTCGAGCATCATGGCAATGCTATTGTAGCCCTTAGCCGGTTCTATACCGAGCGATCGGCACAACTGAACCATAAATTGACGCTGAGTCCACTCCTGAGCCTGAATGACATAGACGCCTGATGGGAAGCGCTGAGCATATAGCCTGATGGCTGCAGTTTTGCCCGATCCGGCCTTATGGCTGATCGCCCAAAAGCTGCGACTCTGACGTGCGGTGTTAATCACCTGGTGCATCTGCTTAACATTAATGGTGTCGGCCACAATCCAGTCGGCTCGGGAGTCGCCTCCAAGCTTGGCAAGCAGGCTATCAAGCATTTCATCTGATATAAGATTCCACTTGCCACTGGTGCAGTTGCTCACCGTTGCGTTGCTTACTCCAAGAACGCGGCTAAGCCTGTTAAAGCTGCCGTGCCTTTGTTGCTCCTGGTTCAGGAGCCTGATTAGTTCGTTCTGTTTGTGTGTTCTCATAGTTTTAGTAGTTTTTGTTATTGTTGCGTACTTGTGAAAAAATGCTTTGTGATATGTTGAGCTCTATATCTTCGTAGCCGCATGCCGCTTTTTTCATGGTGTGCTGGCCCATAAGTACAGCCTCCTCGGCCTCGTATATATCCACAATTTCAACGGGTTCGCCCTTAAGCTTTGCCAACCGCGCGGCCCGTTTTTCGTTAAACTCTTTGGCCTTCTTTTTGGCCTCGGCCAGACGGTTCATTTCGGCCTGCGGGCCGTAAACCATCGGCTGCTCGAACAGCTCGCAGCGCGCGAGGAACTGCAGCCATGTGGTACCAGGCAGGCGCTTATAAATGCACACGCTCGACATGTCGCCCGGATCGTAGCTAACGCATACGCGAGCATTCTGCTCCACGATGTTGTAGTCGGCAATGCTGTAGTAATGATCGATGTGTCGCAGCGTTACCTTAAATATTCCATTTCCTGCTATCCTAACGTCGGTTTTTGCGCCGAATATGTGGTTAATCTGCCGGTCGGTTACTGCTATTGTGTTAGGCTTCTCGCTTGCGGCGTGAATACCTGCGGGGCTGTCGTTAAGGTGCTTCAGCTTGCGGCTGTATTCGCAGTAGTTGCGTTGGTTATGGGCTTCAATCATGCCTGAATACATGTCGATAACATCCTGCAGGTTGAAGGCTTCCAACTTAGCGCGCTTGCGCATGCGCTCGAGATGATCGGGCGACGGATGTGCGTGAACCCTGGTGCTGCGAATGCCTTCGCCATAATAATAGTCGTTGCCCTGCATCTCTATCTGCTGCATTGTGTTGAACCAGCGCTCCACCTGTGCCTTACCGGTTGCCTTATGGCTGGTTGTTATCTTCACTCCATACATTTTGAGCGTGTCGATCATGGCAACAGCCTCGGCCTTATTGTGTCCCGGAAATTTGTCGGTAACAAGCTCGTAGGGCAGATATCCCGCGCATTGAACAGCCATTTTAATGGCGTTAAAGTACATGAGAAACGACTCGGCATAGTCGAACGAGTAGCCGAGACACTGCCCGGAGTGAACGTCGCGAACGGCGCACACCATTATATTGGCCAGTACCTTCTTGCTCACACCATCGGGCGCTGTGATGTTGCGCTCGTGGGCTATCATATTAACGCGTGTCGCGTCGATTTGCCAGCAATCGCCTGCAAAAGGTGCGCGAGCAATGGGTATATAAGCTTCATAGGCTGCGGCCTCCCGTGTACCCGAGCCATGACGCTCAACAGATGTAAGGTAAAGCGTGCTGCGCTCGTTCAGCTTAGCGCGTATGGTTTCGGTGCTCGGGGCAGGCTTTCCGGAGAGGCTGCATAGCTGCTGAACTTGCCTGCATATATATGCGTCAGAGAAATTACGTGGATTCGAGGCGAGCTGATAGATCCACTCGCTGATCTGATCGTCGTAGCGGAACTTAGCCGCATTGTCGTTGCCCGATCTGGGGGCCTTGATTACATCGCCAATAGGCTGTCCGGAAAGCCGGTTCATTACCTTCTCCTTGATACGCCTATAATTATGAGGTAAATAGGTAATGTTATTCGCCTCGGCAAGCGCTGCCATACGCTCGAATATATCGCTCCGGCGTGTGTTGTAAGATGTGGCCGTGATATAGGCTACTGTGGCCTCTACTATTGAAGCAGCAGCAGCAAGCTTGTCGCGCCTCTCGGCGGGCTCACTCTTATATATATAGGTGTATCTATCGGCATCACCCAGTGCCATGTTGAATGTGCTGTTATAGTCATTGTCGCGCTCAGCTGCAGGCTCAATGGCCTCGATAAGCTCGTCGAATGTTGGAAGTTTGCTGCGATAACAGGCGGGGGCCTTATTGGGGATGCTGTAGTACTCGTAATGCCTCGCGCCCTTAACTGTTACGCACTCGTACGCCTTGAGCTGGTTGCGCTTAACGCGCAGATAGTCGGCGCTAACACCGCACACGCGAATGATATACTCCTCTGATAGCCACACCTGTGTGAGCTTGCCTTTTTTTCGAATGCTTATATGTTGCGCTAAAGGCATCATGCTTCGGTCGGTATTGCACCGGCTATCTGTGCGCCGGTTATTGCGACTGTGCTACAATTACTAAGTCGTTCTCCAAGATCATCAGCCTTTAGGGCCTGCACGAATTCTGCTGGGCTTGCTCCGGGATCCGGAGTGGGTATAGCCCCAATGGCCTCGAGTATTAATGTTGTATCGGTGTCGGTGCTGCATTCGGCGAGTCGTTGCCCAAGCTCGTCGGCCTTCAGGGCTTCTACAAACTGCTCGGGAGTGGTGACACTAGCTACAAGCTCGCCCACCGTATTGCCCACCGGCACGTTGAGAGCAACGCTTGCGGGCGGTGGTACGGCACAAGCTCCTGTACGGCTACCGTACACAACACCCGCGCGCACATCGGCCTGTGAAGGCGGCATGTAATACAGCTCGTTGTACATTAACACCTCCTCGCCAGCCGGCGTGCTGTACTTCATTACCTGAGAGCTATCAGCCAGGCTAAGGCGGCCACTTATTACAGCCTGCCAGGCGCCACTATTGTAGGCAGAGCCGTTGAGAGCAACCACACCGGCACCCTGAGTGTACTCGGCCACACCGGCGCCGCCCGATCCGGCGCGTATTTCTCCGGCCACAGTAACCAGATCGGCCTGTATTGCCGCGAGGGCACCTCCAGCAACACTGCCGGCTACGTTTATTGAGGCGGCCGTTGAGGCAACAATAGCCCTACTGCCGGCTCCTGCGGTAACAGTGCCAAAAATGTTAACAGTCGCAGAGCTGTATCCTGATCCCTGCACTACAGCATATGCGCCGCCGCTTCCGGTTCCGCCTGACACGGCACCATATATATTGAGAGTTATGCCCTGCTGGTTGAGATATATGCCCCTTGCCGCCGCTCCTGATCCGCCGGCAACAGAGCCTATTAATGTTAGCGTTACCGAGGCTGTATTAACAAGTATTGCCTGGCTGTCGCCGGCCCTGGTTTGAGCTGTTATTGTGCGGCTGCTCGAAACGCGAAACTCGCCACCGCCAACGCCCGTGTCGGGGCATGTCTCGGTGCTAATGAGGGCAACGCTAACATCCACATTAATCGTTACCGTTTTGCCGTTTGCATACACATCATCGCCCGACGCCGGTAAGGTGCCTCCGTTCCAGTTGCCGGCAACCGACCAGTTGCCCGATGCTGCCGTGTAGAACTTAATTGCCATTTTCAACCGCGTTAAGCATGTTCTGCAGCAGCCGGATGTCGGCGTCGCTGGCACTTTGTGGAGTTACTACCCTTGTTCCGGCCGGAGAGCATATTACAAGCATTACCTCGCCGGTGTCTGCGTCGATTTTCAATATATAACTTGTTGTGTTCATAGGCTGTATCTGTCTGTCCATTTCACGTTGTGATGTGTTGCTGTTGCAGCCACCTCTCCGGCTGCTGTAGTGTATATTACCGTAACAACCCACACGGCAGCATCGTCGGCGCTGCCTTCGGGTGCGTAAGCCATATAAGCCTTAAGGCCAACGTAGTCGCTACGGCGATCGTAAGAAGCCAGTACTGCCGACTGCGGAGGAACAAGTCGCGCCTCGGTTAGTATAACACCGGGCAGGCTTGCCGTTGTAGCCAGCTGGTCGGTAACCAACTGTGTGGCTGTGGTAACTCGACCCTGAAGCGATGCAATGGTTGTTACTGTTATCATTATTCGCCGGGTATTGAGTCCATTTGCTCCACTGATTCGAACAAGTATACCGGAATGCTCGACACGGCACAGTCGCCTGCGCGATAATCTTCGTCGGTTTTCCAGCACTTCACAGTGTAGTAGTATTCGAAGTCGCCGAATGCGAATGTGTCCTCTCTATTAATTATCACGCTTATCTCGCCGTCGCCATCCTCGATTGTAACCTGGTCGTGGTTTGGATCACTGCTCGACCACCTACATACGTATGCCTTGGTTCCCTTACGGCCAAGAAAAACATCGATACGATCGAATACTGATACATCAACCGGCTGGCTGGTGGCCGGATCCTGCACGGTGATGAGCACCTTGGCGTCGTTACCGCGTGCGAGCACTTGCTTCTGCATATCTATTATATATTATGCCGTCGAGCTGTATCAGCCTGATGGCGTTGTTAATACTATTCACCTTGCCTTGCATCGACTCATACTCGGGATGTCGTATTGTCATCCCACAGCGGCGAGCGTGCGACATTTGTTGCTGCAGCTCGCGGCGCTTGTTCTTCAGTATTTCGACTGCATAGTGCATTTAAAGCTCTTTTAAAATGCGGGGGAACCTCCCCCGCGCGGGCCTCGTTTCGCGGCAACGTTTCGCTTCACTCATTCAAGAACTGGTGGGGCATTCTTTCTCTCTCAGCCCTCGGTGTTCGTTGTGTAGGAGGCAGGAGTCGAACCTGCGCCTAAGTAGTGAACGCTTTCGCGGTTTACTTCCGTTGCTCTAACCAACTGAGCTACTCCCACGGGTGCCGGTCTGTCCCGGCTGTCGAAGAACTGTTATGCCGGTGCGCCTTTCTTGCTGCGCAGAGGGTTTAAATTTATTTCGTATTTACCGTCGCTGTCGGCCTTGTCGCTTATTTCAAGCGTTACCGAGCGCAGGTTGGTGCCGCACAAATTAATAATGTGCCGGGCAAGCGATACGTTCTGCATTAGCGCACCTGTTGTTTTTAGTCGCGCCCTGAAGGCGTTGTTATCGTCGCTGGATGATATGAATATTCGAGAGTCGCCGGCCTCAAATATCTTGAATCCATAATGTGGGATGTCTAACAGCGCGCATGCATATTTGCTGAAATCAAGTCCCCCGGTGTTGCGGATTGTTACGGTTACGCGCAATCTAACGCTACCGCTTTTCATGTTGTCGCGATTAAGTTCTTTCATGGCTTTCGGTATTAGGTGTAACATCGGGTTCAATGCTTGCGAAGGTGAGGGGTATCAGCACGTCCTTATCCATGCTGTTTTTCTTAAAGAACGAAACATTCATGCTGATAAGGCGCGTGTTGAAGCTCTCGATGAACAAAGCCATGGCCTTCACCCATCGCTCGTCGTTATACTTATCCTTCATCTTCAGCAGTGCGTTCACAGCTGCAGGGTTGAAGTCGCCCTTTTTGCCACGCTCGAGGAGTCCTGTTATAATTTCGTATGCTTGCGCGTCGCGTTTTTTTACCATGTCGCCCAGGAATTCGCGGAGCAGCGACTCGGCCAAATCGGCGCGTTCGTCATACTCGCTCACTACGTTGCGCTCGTAGGCAACCTTATAGGTGCCGTTTGCATTGCGTATGCTGAAGCCGCCTTTGCTGTTGCTACGAATGTCGCCATACTCCTCGGCGCGCTTGCGGAATTCTTCCAGCTGCCGCACCGCTATAGTTTTGAACTCGGTTAAACGAATAGAGAGCTCCTCGGCCTGCTTGGATAGCCTTACTACAAGATCGTGTCGTTCGGCCTCATATTCGGCCTTGCGGGCCTCGCGCTCGCGACGTTCCTGGTCGCGCTTTTCTTTTATGGCTGCCTCAAGATCGGCAAGGTTCATTTTCGATAAATCAATTGATTGCTTTGTCATAATTGCTTGAGATTTAAATTATTAATACCTAATTCTTTGGCTAAATTATATTCGATTGGTGCGCCCTTGCTCTCCTCCCATCCGGGCAGCATGGTAATCAGGTGGCAGTCTAACAGGACGCGAATGCACACCTTCATTGCTTCGCACCATTCCATGTCGGGTGTGCAGAAATTGAGGGGGTTTACCGGCTCGAGGCCAAGGTTGCGCACAGCCTTCTCGGCAATTTTAAACAAATGCTCTGTCTCGTGTGGATCGCGACCGGTTACCGGGCCGCTGAGATATACTTTTATTTGCATAGCCTTGCCGGATTACGTGGAACACTTACCTCCTGAATTTCTCCGTTTTTTGCGCCCTTTAGCTTGGCCATGTGCGCCTCTATTTTGACCTGTATAGAGTTATACTCTCGCTTGCGATTCATCCAATCGGGTTTATTCACGTTGCGCGGGTTCCAGAGCCACTGGCTAAGCGCATTGGCGTTGCGTTTTAATCGCTCTATTTCGTTTTCTACTGCTCGCTTAAAGGCGGCCTCGGCCATATTACCGATTATGCCGGCTCGCATTCTGCCATCGCTTTTGTAACTGATGGCGTTTTTTCGTGGGTCATAAATAATTACTTGCATGATGTTATGGATTTGGTGAATACTAAGACGGTGTATGTCCCGACGCTTTCACGGCCTTATAAAATCTGCCATTGGCGCGGTAAATGTTAATTGTTACTCCACTCTCTTGCTCGGCTGCCTTTATTGCAGCTACTGCCGTTGCAAACTCCCTACGGCGGCCCGTCCAATTGTCGAGGTACCAGAAATTCAATTTACATTTGCTCATTTTCAAATAGTTTTAGTTGTCGTTTGTCCTCTTGTTTTTTACCCGGAATCTCCTTGCCCAGGCGCTCGCATTCAGATGCTATAGTTTTTTCGATGTTGGGCGTGTTGATTATCGTTATAAAACGCTGATAGCTCATTGGGTATATGGGTAAAACATACATTTCGAATATGCCCTTATAGGTGGTAACGCCCTCTATGTAGTGCTGCTTCACGATGTTGAGCACAAGCTGATAGGTGCGTAGCTTATTTACACGGTTGTAGGCCATTAGTTAGTTGTTAGTGTTTTGTAAGTATTAAGTAAAAATGACCTGTCGTTTTCGTCTCGCGTTTTTACGATAACATCAAGGAAGCGGTCGAAGTCAATTTTATTTACGCCCTCTACCTTTGCAAGAAATGCCGATAAAAACTTTTTCGATTTGGCAGCATTCGAACGCGACAAGTATAGTCTTAGCCCCTCGGTTGTAATATAGCGGGTAAGGCGTCCGTTGCTTTTTGTGCGAATTTTAAAGGTGAATTTATGGTAAATTTCGTTGCACAATTGACTGCGTGCGTGTGTTGCAATGCCAACAGCCTTTAGCACGTCTATCATGCAGTAGTAGGGAACCTTGTTTATTTTAACCTCGCGCACAGGGCAGTCGTTTACCACTATAATTTTGGTGTTGAATGTATGATTGCGAGGCAGATTGGGTATATTATCCGGTATTGCCAGCTCTGGCCTCAGGCGTGGCACCGAATATTGACCGGTTTTACGGATACTTGGAAGTACTTCTGTTGTAACCCACTTACGAAAAAACTTAGCTGCTGGCTTATTGCTTCTGAACGTTAAGTGATAAAAACCACTTTCATTAATAAACCAAGCCTTATCATACCCAATGTGCTGATAATCACGGGTCAATATTTTCTTAGCCCTCTCGTCTTCGTCAAGTATTTTTATCGCTACGCTGGTATTTGTGTGTCCAAGAATTTTGCATATATCAGCCAATACAAACCATGGATCGCCGGCAACTATTTCGGTGCGTACACTACCAAAATCGGGGTGAGAGTATATCTGAAGGGAATTCATGGAGCAGGGTATTTAATTATTACACAGTTCGCTCAGCAAAAACTCCTTTATTTGCTTGCCCTTGCCGCGGGTTCCCTGGCGTTTGCCTCGTGCAAGCTCGGCCACGTAGGTGTAGGTTACCCCGAATTTTGCTGCAGTTCTGAAGTACAGGCTGGTTCCTCTGGCCTTCTCGCGACGCACCTCGGCAATAGTTTTCTCGTTTTTTTCCATTGTGTTGTTTTTTTACTTTACTTTGTCGTTGTTAATTAGGGCAAATATATAGACTATTGTCTATGTTTGCAAATTATTTTAGACAAATTTCTAAATTATTTAATGAAAGTTATTAACAGAATATATGAATATCTTGAATTTAAGCAAGTTAAGCCTTCCACTTTTGAGAAGAACATGGGAATGTCTAATGGGTATTTGGGCAAGCAATTGCAAAGACAAGCGGATGTTGGAGAAAGTGTTATAGTAAAAATATTAGAAAATTGTCCTGATATTTCGCCGGTTTGGCTTCTGCTTGGTTACGGGGAAATGCTAAAAAATGAAGGCAATAAACAAAAAGACTATTCTTATTATGAAAAAAAAATACTTGAATTACAGGGTAAGCTCATTGCAGCCCAGGACACGATAATTCAATTAATGAAAAAGAATGTTTAACTAAAAAAAATATGAGTTATGATTTGGTTATTATTAGTAATTATGTTAATTGTGATAATTGTAGCAGTGAGCCGTTCAGGTAAAAAGCAAAAAGTAGAAACGGAATCGTTAATGCATGACCTTGAGCTGAAGAAAAATCAAGGCAAATCAACAAGCATGGTTGATAAGGCCGAAGAGCTAAAAGCTGTTAAGGCTCTGCTTGATGAAGGCGTTTTCACACAAGAAGAATACAAAGCCGAAAAAGCCCGCATATTAGGCCAATAACATTGCATAAAACCCCAACTTAATTGCATTTTAAGGCAATTTAAAGGCACCCGCCCCGGCATCGAGGCGGGTGTTTTTTGATGTATCAGTATGTCAAAGATCGTCGGACGGTTAACTGTATATAAATGCAATTAAAAAAGCATTTATATACACGTTAACCATTGCTCTCAGTTATTACCGGAACCACGTTGTTAACCGACACGTACTCTCGACATCCCGAAGTGTCGACCACATTGCACACGAACTCCTCGATGCTGTCGAGTATAGTTTCGTGGTTGTGGTTAATTTCGCTTCGAGTCCGCATAAATCGGTTTCCTGTTGTAGTTGCGTAGTTTGTGATTGCGTTGTTTACAATGTCGGCAAGCTCAAGATATTCGAGGGCGTCGTACTCTTGCGGGTTGTAATCTGCAGTGTTGCTATGCCATCGGCTTACTACGTGTACGCGCATCGTGATATCGGCATTTTGCTTATTATAGCCCATCTTGCTCCATGTTATGGGCAAAAACTCAATAAACACCGCCGGAAAATTGAAAGGAGTTTCCTGCTCGATAAATTCGACCTGCTGGTTCCACAAATCGAAATGCTTAAACACAGGAGTGTTATCGGGCATTAAAACAGATTTTAAACAGTTCTTAATTTCGAGATAAAGTTGTCGTCTCATGCGCTGAATATTTTGTTAAGTCGTTCGTTGATAATACTCTCAATCTTCTTAATAAGCTCAGGGTCGTGGCCTATGAACTGGCGCTGGGGCATGATAAAGCCCTTGCCGCGGCCGGCTCTCAAACCGAAATTATGCACTGCAGCATATATCAGGTCGCTGTGTATGGTTACCTTGCCGGTTTCTACCGAGTACTGCAGGGAGCGACCAAGGTCTCCGGTGTGACCTGTTAAAATTTTGCGGCTGCGTGCGGCCCCCCGGGTTGGGTTGTCGATTACCTTGCCGCCACGGATCCACGTAGCCTTGCGGCGTTGCACCTCTGGCCATTGGTTGCGCCTCCAGCTTTGCTCCTGAAAATTACTTTTAAACTGCTTCACAGCCTCGCGCCCAATGATGGCGGGCAGCTGGTGGTTGATCAGCTTGTCGAGCTGCACCCGGTTGCGCCTTACCTCTTGCGCGAATTGTTCGAAGCTGATTGTTAGCATGTTGAAAAAATATTTTTGTTTTTCAAATATTTTTGTTGTACATTTGTCACAATCAATTCTGGTCGGGCTACGGCCGGGTCATTGGATTGGAAAGGGAGGTGTAAACCTCCTTTTTTATTGTCTAATAAATTCATATATAACTGTGTTTGAATTGTTTATTATAATTAAACCCTTAAACATGGGGTGTTTTTTTATAAATGTTTCTGCTGTTTGCTGCACTGATTTGTGTTCAACTCCAAGAATTTTGATAATTGCGAAATCGGCTTGCTGATAAGCATCATTGAGCCGATGGTTTAGCTTAGATCCGGTCCCTTTCATCGCCTTTATGTCGGCAACCCATGTGTCACCGTTATCGAAAGTAATTACCGCATCGGCGTTGCTGGCCTTTCCTCTGCTTGTAAATCCTTCCGGATAGAAATTAGGCTTCAGCTTCAGGTTGTCGCCGGTAATGTTTGGTAGCAATTTGATGCTCTTGACATTGTTGCGCGTGGCCACAAATGCATCGAGAACCTGCATGTTCCCGGCTATTTCGTTCTGTCCATGCAACACATGACATTTAACTTTCGGGTTTACATTGAACCATCCGGTTTCTGGGGCGTTAAGTATTGCAGACTCTACCGTTGCAGCGGGCTTGGCTTTGAAATATACACTGTTGTTTGTGAATATTACCCCGCTGTGTTGCCCGTGTTCGTACTTGTATTCCTCTCCGGGGTTACCTTCAAGACCTTGCTGAGCAGATGCTTTGCGTTTTGGGGTACCAGTACTGCCCTCGTCGGTTTCTTCCCAGTCGCATTTGCACTGCCAGAGATTACCTGGTTGATTCTCGTTCCAAAACGGATCGTTTTTTGGGCGAATAGTACCGTAAAATTCCACATGTTCCGGGCGCTGCTCAACGCTTCGGCTTGGCAACCATTTTAGATTAGGGTACAACTCCATCCTTGTTTCATCGCTTGTAAAATCAATCCATTGCTTCGCGGTTCTGGCGCGTGCCGTGGCTGTGTTGTATTCTGCAACCTGGTATCGGTTAAACTTGTTTGCAACACGCTTTGCGGCCTCTTTGTATTGCTTTGGTTCGCGTGCAACAGCATCCTTATCGGCCCATTGCCTGGCAATCTGAGTTGTTGCGTGGTGGGTTTTATAGGCTGCGAAACGGTTCACGTTAAGCAGAAGCTCACTGCGTTTTAGGGCGTATTTGTCGCCGCTGAGGGTGATGTTTATTATGCCGGAGAAGTTGTCAGAGTAGGTTTTGAATATATCGGCGTTAAAGCTATCGCCCGGCTTTATATCGTCGATGGCCTTAGTAACAACTGTTTTATAAGCCAGAAATGCCGCAATGGGAAATTGCCTGAGTGCTGACAGCAGTACCTTGCTATCGTTGTTGAAATAAACGGCATCGAGTTCGTCGATGCTTAACACTGGGCGACGCTTAGTCGCCCTCAGACGAAAAAATCAAGAATCCTTGCAAATGCGCTAAGCTTTTTGCTTGCCGGCTCGCCGCTATCATGCTTCAGCTGAAAGCGCTGCATATCCCGTTCTGCCATTTCCTCCTTTAGCTCGTCGTAGTTGTCGGGCTTAGGAATGCCCATCTCCTCATATATGTAGTCGTCGCCCACCGGCACTCGGTTGCTAACTCCATCCAACACCTCCCACTTGCGCTTAAGCGCAGCCCAGTCGGTACCGCCGTCGGCAAAGTCGATATATCCTCCTGCAACGTTGAACCCGAAGGATTTTAGAATCGACTTAAATTTTGTGTTCAGTATGTCGGTTATCATCTTAACATCGGCTGCGTGCTTGGCGTCCTCAACATCCTGATGCACCTCCCCAAGGCTCCGGGCTCCGTTCTCGCCCTGCTCGGTTGTTAGCGTGTTGCCCAGAATACACTTGCTTATTTCGGCATTGCAAGCGTCGTGCAGCATCTTATATAACTGCCCTGCCGTTCCCTTCACAGCATCGTGCAGCTTAAAGTCGGCGCCCTTTGGGAGTATCGCATAGGCGGCAGATCCGTAGGCTTCCATTGCCTGCTCGAGCTGTATGCGGGTACTGTCGTCGTAGTTATCATAGCGGGCCTCCCGGAAGGGCATGCCGAAAAGCTCGGCAAATTGTGCCCAATCGCCAAAGTTGCCGCGTTTGTAAATAACATACTGCGCCGCTTTAATCAACAGCCCCATGCCACCATCGCCTGCCCACAGCATGTATTTACTCAAGGGAGGCTCCATATACAGATAGTCGCGGGTTGCCTGGGTCTGGTCGCGGCTGATGCACCTGAAGGCGCGCTCGGGGTGTACGTGCTTGCGTGGTATGAGGTCGTAGTCAATCACGTAGCGCTCCTCGTCTTCGTTGTATGTGATAGAATTTATCTGCAGAAGCGAATAGCCGAACAGAATCGAGTCGAGCAGATCCTTAACGAGCGAACCCATGTCGGGCGAGTTCAGCAGCTTATTGATTTCGTCATCCTGCTGTCCGTCTTTAGCGAAGGTAAGCGACCGGTTAGCAATAGCATCGCGGCGCTTGCCCCACACTCCCTCCATGTGTCCGTCGAGCATAATATCATCATATAGATCATACAGCTTCACCCGGGTGGGGTTCTGTTGGTTCTCGGCTGACTTGATTGCTTCTCGCCAAGTGCTTATGTCGCTGGTGCGACGGTTCACCTGTTTGATTACGATGTTTTGTACGACTATTTCCGGGGCTGTTTTGGCCATAATTCTAAGATTTAAAAGTGATTACTGCGTGGCGTGTTGCCTCCAAACTTCAGGTAATTGCTTCCACCCGTTTCCGCGTTTGTTTTGCGGGTAAGCCCGTCGATACTGGCACGCTCGGCCTGCACTTCCTTCAGAAATGCAATTTTATCCTTGTAATTTTGCACGCGGCTCTCGGGCATGTTAACCGGATTGCTTATGTTATAGATGTTGTAGATTGCCACATCGCGCACAATCTTCACAACAAGTATGTTCCGGCTCGATCCTATTTTAGCGAGCTCCTGGTCGATCTCGTAGCGGGCCGTCAGGTATGCCCTTACCTCTGCCTCGGCGTCGGCTATGGCAGTGATGATATATTCGGGTTCTCGGCTCAGTGTTTTGAGTATCTCGGGATACATGCCGGCGCCTTCGATGTCGGATTGATTTATGTAAGCCATGCTTTATTGGTTTTAAGGCCTGAATTAGGCCTGAATTTGCGTGTAAATGTATGTGCGCCCTTGTTCGGCGTGTTGCCCGTCTTAAATGGGAGCTTTAAAACTATTTTAAAGGGGTTTCTCATTTCGCTTTAGCTGTATTTTTCATATTTGCTGTTTTTTTACCTACGGGATCGCTGGCCGACGGAGTCACATAAATGCAATATTTGCATAGTGTAATGTAATTTTTAAGAGCTTTGTCAAGCCACCCTGCTCTAATAAGGTTATTGATTTGCTCGCGCTCGTACACACGAACCTTTTTGCCAATCAGGATCACGAACTGCTGCCGACCCCGTCGCATACGGCGCATCTTGTCAGCGTGCCTTATGGCAGATTTAACGGCCATTGCCCGGCGTGTGCGGCGAATGATTGTAATTAAAACGCTCTTATCGGATATGTAGATAAGCAGCTTCTGAATGCTAATGAATAGTTTAATCATAATTATAATCGTTTAGTGTTGGTTTTGCGATGACCAAAAAACATAGCTTCGTTATTGCTTGTCTGGTTTTTGGCGTTGATTATAAATACCCCACCCTCGATGCAGTCGGGGCCGTCGGCCGGGGCAGACAGCTGCGGGTTAACGAGTTCGAACTGCTCCCTCAGGCGCTCCATATTGGGGTTGCCCTTTTCGTCCTCGTTAAACACAAGGTCGCCCCTTCGGTCGAGCGGCTCGAGGTTACCCTCGATGCGGGCAAACTTGTCGGGTTTTTTGCGGGTGTCGGGTGTAATGGGCAGGGTTCCCCGGGTTTTGCTGAATTGAGCAAACAAAGGTATAAACACCTGCTCATAGAACGGATCCTGAAGGCTGTTGTTCTCGATGTAGTTATACACCTGCGTGCGTCCGCGTGCGTAGTCGCGCAAATCGTACAGCCACCCGATGAAGTTTTCGTTGCCCGTCTGTTCTAAAAAGCCCTTATAAATGTAATACTTGCCGTCCTTGTACCCAAGCATAAAAGCCGACTTAAACGACGTGCCCTTGGTGGCCCTGTCGCGGTTGCTGGTGCTCGGGTCGGCATATACAACGGCAAACTTAAGCGTGTTGAGCGGCGGGCACTTGCCCCAGGTGAGGTTCTTGAATATCTCTCCCTCGCTCACGGGGTTGTTGAAGCACTCCTTCTGTGCGGAGGCGGTGCTTACCTGCGCCAGAACCTCCTCGATTTTAGCCTCAGAGTTTTTCTCGGGCCACACGCTTTTACCACGCGCAAAGTCCTCCTTGGGGTTGGGGTTGGCTATGTTTACCATGCGTATGTTGATGATATCCCAATGTCCTATGGGCTTCTGCCGGGCTTCCAGCTCGCGGGCCTTTTTACCTGCGCGGGTAATGCAGCAGTCCTTAGCTATTATATTTCCACACCAGATGGTGAGCAGTGGCTCGCTCATCGAGCGTGTAAAGTATAGCGCTTGCTCCCACCAGTTCCATTTTTTCTTAATGGTTTCGGGGTTGCGGCATTCCTCGTCAGTGTCGAAGTCATCGGTTAGCAGCACATCGACGCGCAGCGCTCCGGAGCGAGTACCACGAGGCGACATTCCGGCACCTATTGCCCTGAATGATGCCCCGCCTTTAGTCTTAAATTCTCCCATCTCCCAGCTGCCAATAAGAGGCTGCTCGCCATAGTATGCCTTTATGCGTTGGTTTGTGTCAAGGTTAGCCCGGTATGGTTCCAGTAGGCGTATGGCATTGTCCTGGCTGTTGGATGTCATAATGATGTTTTTCTTGTTACCGGTAAGCACAAGATACAGGACGGCAAACATCACGCTGGTACTCTTAGCAAGCTCGCGGCTCCAGCTAATTACTTCGTACCACTCTGGGTTGTTGATTACCCGCTTCAGGAACTTTCTATGGAAAAGTGCAAACGGATACTTGGCGAAGCCCGGGAAAAAGAAATAAATCCACTCGACCGGATCGGACTCAAGCTTCTCGCGGTGTTTCTGAAGCTCAGCACCACTAATGCCCTCCTCGATGTAGGTTTCGTCGAGCAGGGCGCGCCTGTAGGCTTCCCAGTCGATAACAACCTGCCGGTTGGTTTGCTTGCCTGCGCGCTTGGATGTCATCGAATAGAGTCTTTAATGAATGCGTCGAACAGGCCGCTCATTTCTTTCGCCTTGTTAAGGTCTGCAGCTCGAAGCCAGTCGAGCATTCGTTTGCTCACGTTCACTATATCGCCAATTGATAGATCCATTTCGAGCTTCTGGATGCTCGATGTTATCTTACTGATAACATCTGCCTCCTTATTGGTGGGGTATTGCCTGCCCGCCTCGCGAAGTGCTATCTCAGTATTGAGCGCACTAAGCTGGGCATACAGGTTACTCAACTGTGTTTCGCGCGTGGTCAGCAGACTAACACGTATCCTGTCCCAGCCCTCCCTGTTAATCCAGGCGCTAATTGTTTTTTCGCTAGTGCCTACACGGCTTGCAATTTCCTTCTGTGTTATAGTTAGATTGCCTAAGTACAATGACTTTGCGTAATCTTTCTTTTGTTTTATTGATAGCTCTGCCATCCTTGGTTTTTCTTGCAAAGAAAAACCTGAATTACTTCATAAAGCTAAATCATATATATGGTATGCATAAGAGTACCAAGCATTGTCACATTATCAAAATCTTATAAAAAAGCATCAAATATTTGCATCGTCAAATAACAATGCGAATGCCCGATTTTATTATCAACGACCAAACCAAGAGGAACGCGCACAGGTTTTTTCTGCGCAATTCCGGCGGCAAATTCGACCGCTTCAGGGCTAATCCTGTTATGCTACACAATCACGACGAAAACCGCCTAATAGGCCGCTGGGATAACCTGCGCGCTGATGGCGATTTACTTATGGCCACACCGGTATTCGATGAGAAGGATCCCGAGGCCGTGAAGATTCGCGACAAGGTAGATGGCGGGTTCCTGAAGGGCGCAAGCCCTGGAATTATTGTGCTGAACGCCGAGCTGGTTATAATGGACGGCGTGGAGGAGGTTGTAGTTACCGAATGGGAACTTATGGAGGCCTCACTTACACCGGTTCCAAGCAACGCAGGAAGCGTATGCCTGTATAGCCCCGAAGGTGCCAGGCTCGAAGCTGATGAGATCCGGCTAAGCATTCAAGCAATTCAAAAACTTAAAACTAAAACGCAAGAAAGTATGGACTTGAAAACCATCGCGGTGCTACTCGCACTCAATCCCGAAGCAACGGAGGCTCAGGTAACTGAAGCCATCACGGCGCTGAAAACCCAAAACCAAACACACGCTCAGGATCTAGCCGCCAAAGAACAGGAGATTCTGCGCCTTACCGGCATCATCAAACAGGGCAACGACGCTAAGGTTAAGGCCTTAATCGACGGTGCTGTTGCAGCCAAAAAAATCGATGAAAGTTTGCGCGCTACTTACACTAAGCTTGCTGAAACCGACTACGAAGGTTGCGAAAAAGCCCTTAGCGCAATGCAGGGTGTTAGCCCTATTATTCAAACCCTCGGCGCCCCATCCGGATCGGTGCCCGAAGCAGAACAGTCGTGGACATTTAGCGACTACGTAAAAAACAACCGTGCCGAACAGCTGAAGGCTACCAACATCGAGCGCTTCAAAGAACTGTATAAGGCACAGTACGGACGCGAATACGTTAATTAAAAAGTACCGCAATGACCTGGATAAACAAAGTACTAAACTCGTTCTACAATTTTCGCGCTCCGTCAATCGACGCTGATGCCGACACTAAGGTAGAGGTAGTGTTCCCCACCGCCGAGGTGCTGAACCCAACCGTAACGGCAACTACTGCCGTGGCTATCAACCGTGCCAAAACTGTAGTTAACCTCGGCGAGCTTGCCGACAATGTAACCCTCAACGCCACCGTGTCGAGCGACATCGCGGTTGGCGACACGGTAATGGTTAAGGCCTCCAGTGGTGGCACAGCCAAAACCGTAACCTTTGGAACCGGATTCTCCGGCCCTACTATGGCAGGAACTCAGAATAAATCAAAAGCCACAACATTCATGTTCGACGGTACATCCTTCGTGCAGGTTGGTGTGGCCGTAACACTTGACTAAGCATGACAGTAATTAACAAAACACTCAATTCATCCTACGGGTTCAAGGCGCCGGCAATAAGCGGCGACGCCGATAAAAAAACCGAAGTAGTATTCCCGACTCATGCTGTAGTGCAGCTTGGAGAGCTTAACTCCGAAACCGAAATCGCTATAGAGCGCGCTGTTACCGTTGTATTCGCCACCCTCACCGGTGATGTTGATGTTGTCGCTTCATTAAGTAGCGACTTGAAGCCCGGCGACATGGTACTACTACACGCTACCGCGTTGGGAGATACACGCACGCTTACACTTGGTGCAAGCCTTGGCGGGGCAGAGGTAGACATTGAGGCTGGCGTAACACAAGCGCTTGTGCTGCTATATAACGGATCCGGATTTACGCCAATCACGGCAGCCACCCCCGGCGCAGATGGCGAGGATGGCGCCGCCGGTAAGTCGGCATACGAAATATGGCTCGATGAAGGGAACACCGGCGACGAGGCTGCCTTTCTGGCATCGCTGACAGGAGAAGATGGCGAAGACGGAGCCGACGCGGTAATAGAGGACAATAGCGTAGTTCCGGCTAAGCTACAGAAGGGAACCGATGATTTGAAAACCTACACGCTAAAATCAGTCCTTGGCGTGGTGCAATGGGTAGAGGACACAGTTGATTAAAAGAACCTAAAACCAGTAATAACAATGAAAGCAACAAAATTTTTTCTAACACTGATTGTCGGCCTGCTCTTCGCAGCAGTGGCTGGCGCATTTGCCGGGCCGATTGGCGCCGGAGTAGCCCTCGGGGCAGCATTGATTCAAAAACCGGCCGGCATGGCCTATATGGCTGTTACGCCCGAAATCTGGACCGGATACATTGTTGAGAACCTATTCAAAAACAATGAGTTCATACTTCAGTCGGTCGACGAATCGCAATATGTAATCGGTACCGGCGTGGTTCATATACCGCAGGCCGGAAGTCCATCGGGAGTACAGCGTAACCGGTCGAGCCTACCCGCTACTATTACACGGCGCAAAGATATCGATGTAACCTATGTGCTCGATGAATTCACTACCGATCCGCGTTTCATCCCGAATATTGATAAGGCTGAGCTGTCGTATGATAAGACTGCAAGCGTACTGAGCGAAGACATGAGCTATCTCGAGCAATACATTGCTGAGACAATGCTTTACAATTGGCGCTCGACCGTCTTCCTGAAATCTACCGGTAGCAATAAGACCGCACCGTATGGAACATCGAACAGAAAAATGCTAACCGTTGCCGACTTTGTCGAGGCTAAAAAGCAATTCAATAAATGGAACATACCGGCAGCCGACAGATATGTGATTCTAAGCACCGACGCGATGAGCGACATTGTTAACGAGCTAAAATCGAACACCACGCGCGACTACAGCGTAATATACGATCCGGTTACCGGGATGATTAAAAAGCTCGAGAGCTTCACAATATACGAACGATCTACGGTCTTGGTAGCAAGCAACAGCTCATTAACACAAAACGCAACCACGAAGCTGTGGGCATGGACTGGCGACACCGATTTAACCTATACGCCTGAGCAGCTTGAGGATCGCCTGTCGGAAGCAACCGCATTCGATACCACTGCTTGCGAAATAGCGCTGTTTTGGCATAAGAATTCGGTGGCCAGGGCTAAGGGAGTAACGCAGATGTTCGACGACCAGGGCAACCCGCAATATTATGGCGATATATACAGCTTCCTGCAGCGTGCAGGTGGCCGTGTTCGCAGAGCCGACGCCAAGGGAGTACTGGGTATTATAATGGCAGGGTAGTTTTTTCATAGTGATTAGTTTGTGTTGGTACAAAGGCCCGCTTTCGGGCGGGTCTTTTTTCGCCACACACACCAAAAGCAAGCAAGCATGAGAACAATCATTTTAGACACAGCCCACGGCGCAGAAGTGGCCGGAAAGCGCAGCCCGGATGGAAAGCACCGCGAGTACCGCTGGAGCCGTGAACGCCTCGCAGCCATTGCTGCTGGGCTTAAGGCCAACGGAGTAAAAGTAGAATGGTCGCACATTGGCGACAACGAGCCAGGGCTTACGGCCAGAGTGGTTAACATGAATAAAATAGCCGGCCCCGCCTTTGTCTTTTCACTGCACAACAACGCTGCCGGCTCAGGTTCCAGATGGATGAATGCTACCGGTTTTGAGATATGGACTTGCAAGGGGCAGACAGAAAGCGACAAGTTTGCTACTTCCATTTTCAACGCCCTGAAAGCCAACTTCCCTACACTGGCGTATCGTACAGATACCCGCGATGGCGACCCCGACAAAGAAGAAAACTTTACGGTTCTAATGAGCAGGCACCCGAGCGCATTGCTTGAGTGGTTATTTCAGGATAACCACTTCGACGTTGCCGTTTTAAATGACAAGGCGGCCAACGCTAAGCTCGATGCTACGATTATTGCAGAATTAACCAAAATAGCCCGCAGCTAATGGAATGGCTTCTCGGCATATTGGCAATTGTGCTGCCGGGTGTTAGCTCGGTAGTAACCTATGCCGTGGGCAAGAGCAAACGCAAAAATGATTTTCTGGGCAACCTTCAGGGATCAATCGACTTGCTGACTGAAAAGTACACTGCAGCGCTGGATGAGCTAACAAAACTGCGTGGTGAAAATTTGGAACTAAGAACCATTCAGCAGAAGATGCTTGTTGAAATGAAAGGACTGAAGCTTGAAAATGCAGAGCTGAAACGTATTATTAATGAGCTCAACGAGAAGCTCGAAAACGTAAAAACTATTACCAAAACCAAGTAACTATGAAAGCCCGAATGATATGGATTGTGATGCTTGCGATTGCCATGATGCCGCTCAGTGGCTGTAAGGTTAAGAGATGCCTGCAGCCCGAGCGTGTCGTGGTTACCGAAACGCGAACCGAATACAAGGAGGTGGTTCGCGATAGCATTGTAAGGGTTCCTGCAGATACCTCCACCTTGGAGGCCTGGTTCGAATGCGACAGCATGAACAGGGTCTACCTTAGGCAGATTAACCAGATGCAGGGGCAACGGTCGAGTATTTCGGCCAATACAAAAGTGGTAGGTAAGGCAATGGTTATCACCACCGACTGTTTGTGTGATAGCCTTGCCATTTACCTAAGCATGAAGGATAAGTATGTTACCAAGGAGAGAACCAGAGACGAAAAAAAGGTAACTCCTGTTATCGTGACGGCTAAACGCTGGACGTGGCTTGTCACAGGGCTGGTTGTCGGGCTCATATTGCCAACCATTTACCGATTATTCATCAAGTCTAAATTACTTCAATTATGGCAGAAACTAAGGCAGATGCTACGTTCAGGCAGTACCCCAATATAAAGGTGCTGTATGTCGACGGCAAGGGTAATGTGTATTTCTCGCCATCGGCTAAGCCTAACCTAAGAGCAGTTTATCGTAAGATTAAGAAAACCAAAAAACCCAAAAAATAATGAATCAAATTACTTTTGTAAAAGGACAGGGACAGGTTCTTAAGAGTCTACCCGGGGAGGATCACATAAGCGGAATAGTTGCTTACATTGCCGATGCTGACCTGCCGGCCGGTTTCGGTACCACCGCGAGGATTAAGAGTTACGCCAAAATCGCGAGTGCAGAGACCGATGGAATTGTGGCTACAAGCGCCAAGTGGCTTATCAAGGCCCTACACTATCACATCAGCGAATTTTTCAGAATAAACCCAAACGGTATATTATATGTTGGACTGTTCACCCCGGAGTCAGGCGAAACACCCACATACGATTATGCCGAAGTAACCACCCTGCAGAATGCTGCAGAGGGTAAACTCCGGCAGATCGCCGTATACAACCCGGTAGTTGATGTGGATGCCGGAGAAGTTACCGCCCTTCAGGCAATTGCAACTGCGCTCGAGGCACAGTACAAACCGTGTATCCTGGTACTTGGCGCCAACGTGGCCGCAATCAGCGGGCTTGGTACATTAGCCGCCACCGGTCAGGCAAATGTGTGTGTTGTAATCGCTCAGGATACTGAGGGTGTAGCACTTACACTTGCCGAGGATGTTGGCGCGGTCGGATCTGTAACGTGTGTTGGACTTGCTCTTGGAGCTATTAGCCTGGCATCGGTTCACGAAAGCATCAGCTGGGTGCTTAAGTTCCCTTCCGGAATCGACAAGCCGGGAATGGCCGACGGCTCGGTGGTTAGCGAGCTCGACGAAAGCGTGCTTACAGGTCTCGATACTAAGCGCTTCCTGTTCTTGCGTAAACACGTAGGTATTGCCGGCTCCTATTGGAACGACAGCCACACGATGGACTTAGCAACCAGCGATTATGCATATATCGAGAGTGTGCGCACGATCGACAAGGCCTGCAGAGGCATAAGAACCTACCTATTGCCATACATCAGCGGCCCGTTGTATGTTGACCCCGCTACCGGCAAGCTTCGCCAAGACACCGTTTCGTTTCTCGAGGTAACTGCCGGAAAAGCGCTCGAGGATATGGCCAAAGCCGGAGAGCTTTCGGGCTATAAGGTTACCGTTGACCCCAACCAGAATGTGCTTAGCACTTCGGAGGTTGAATTCGTAATTCAGCAGGTTGGCGTTGGCGTGATGCGTAAAATGAAAATTAAAATCGGTTACACAACTCAAATAAATTAACGATATGAACGGATTCAGACACGTGCCCTTGATCAATGGGGTAGAATACTCCTGGGCAGATCTCACAGTAAACATTGGTGGTGCCCCTGTGGTAGGCATAACAAAGGTAGATTACCGAGACCAGCAGGTTATTGACAATATATACGGTGCCGGGCAGCAGCCTATCGCTCGCGGATACGGTAATATTACCCCAACCGCAAGCATTACGCTTCTGCGCAAAGAGGTAGAGGCCATACGCGCTGCATCGCCCACGGGTCGCCTGCAGGACATTGCCCCATTCGACATGATTGTTGCATTTGTGCCACTGAATGGCGGCGCTGTAGTTACACATAAGATACGCAACTGCCAATTTACCGACGACGCAAACAGCATTGCCCAGGGCGACACAAAAAACGAGGTAGAATTCCCGCTCATCCCTTCGCACATCGAGTGGATTTAATAACTTTAAAACCCTTTTAAAATGGATCACAAGCAAGCAACAATTGAGGAGTACAAAAAAAAATACGGGCATGTTTTCAAGTATTCAAGCGCTGATGGCAAGACCTGCCTACTGCGTAACCCAGATTTGAAGATCATCGACGCCTGCAGGACTGTTGCAGGTTCCTCAACAGTGAAATTCGATAAAGCCATGCTTGAAAACTGCTGGCTCGAAGGCGACGAAGAACTGCGAACCAGTGATGAGTACATGATGGGCTTATTCGATTGGATGTATGGTATAATCAAAAAGGTTGACGGGCAGTTGGAGGAGCTTTAGCCCGGGCAAAGGTAGAGGCTCCGTGCCCCGGTGAACGGCACGACCTTGCAAAGGGCGTTCAGTATAAATACAGGGCCATGAGGGCGTACATTAGATATTATCTGAAGTACACACCCGAGGTACTTGATGCCATGACGACTAAGCAAATGACCGAAGCCTTCAATGACCTGATGTATGTTCGAAGCAAACGAAGCAGATATGAGCCCGAAGAGTAATTATTTAAACATATCGAAAAATGATCGACAAGCATATCTTAGGCAAAGCAACGCGCCTATTATGCAAGCCAGCATGAATATGATGAATAAAGCTGCCATGCCACAAAAATACTAAAAAAATGGATACGCAAGTAAAATATGCCATAGAAATCGTTGATAATTGGTCGAAGGGCTTGAAACAAATGGAGTCGACACTTGATCGTATTAATCGAAAAAAAGTAAAAGACCCATTTGCCGACCAAAATCGCAGCATAGCACAGTTACGCGAAAACATACAGCGATATCGCACGGCTTCCGAAAACTCATTTCGCGGCGACCATATAAGAAAATACAATCAGTTAATCGCCGAAACAGAACGGCGCATTAAAAAAATACAGGCCGAAACATCAGCCTGTGCCGATAAAACAGCTGGCTGGATGAAAACAGTTAAGGGTGTGGGGGCGGCTTACTTACTCATGCGGGGGGCGCAGGCCGCAGGGCAGTTTGCATATGAAAGCGTAATGGCGTCCGCCGAGATGGAGAAATACGGAGTTACGGTAAAAACCATGCTGGGCAGTAGGGGAGCAGCTAACGATAGAATGCGCGAGTATATCGACATTGCCGCAAAAACTCCATTTCAAATCGATCAGGTGGTTCAGGCGGGCAATCAGCTTCAGGCAATTGGGCGTTATAACCGCGATAATCTTACAAACTTAGGCGACCTTGCAGCGGCAAGCGGCAAGCCCCTTGAGCAAGTAATGGGGGCCTATGCCAAACTTGCCACCGGCCAAAAGGGGGAAGCTGTGAATATGTTTAGAGATTTGCTAATAAGTTCTGAGGATTGGGCTAAGGCAACCGGCAAGGGTATAGGAGCAAACGGCGAGATGATGGCCAGCACCGAAGAAATGATGCAGGCCCTTCCGGCAATACTCAAAGCGAAAGGCTTTCTCGGAATGATGGGCGAGCAGAGCAAAACAACTTCCGGTCAACTAAGTAACCTGCAGGACAATGTGTTTCAACTTAAGGTGGCAATTGGCGACCGGCTACAGCCTACATTTAACCAACTTATACGCGAGGGATCAGGGGTTGTTGATATGTTCAAAAAGTGGGTTGAGGTGCCGACCGCACAGAAAATTGCGAAAGAGAAAGCCGAGCTTAATGCCTTGGTAGGTGCTATTACAGATGTGAATACGGTGGCCGAAACGCGAAAATCGCTAATTGATCAGCTTCAGGCTACCTATCCCGAGTTTCTAGGAAGTTTAAATGCCGAAACGGTTTCAAACGAAGAGCTGCGTAAAAAACTTGAGGCAGTGAATAGAGAGTATGATTTGAAGTTAAAAAAGCAGATACAGGAGGATAACATCAATAAACTTCGCGAAAAAGAAAAAAAGTATGCAGATCAGGCCGACAAATACTTAAAATCCAAGATCGCTCGTGAGGAGATTGTTGGTGTTAGAAATGAAGCGCAAATATTCTTAAAAACGCTTGGAGTTACTGAAGCAGATTTGAAGCGGCAGGACTATTGGGATATTATGAAAAGCGCAGCAGAGGGGCAAGCTCGTATTTTCCGTGTATCTCCGAGTGGAAATTCGCGATATGACAAGCGAAATCTCACAACAGAGGAGATGTATGTTGCTCAGGAGATTTTGGCTAAATACAAGGCATATGATGATATGATTTATTACAAAGATGATCAAAAAATGAAAGATGCCGAAAGACTATATAATGAATATAAAACTCGAATAAGTATAGCTAACGACATCTTCAACAGAACAATAGCTGAAGATGAAAAAGCTCTTATCTTTGAAAAAGCCAGCCTTATTGACATTGCGAACGAAACCACCTACAGCAAGATGTTTGGCGACAGCAAGCACGAGCAGGCCGGCTCTCTTGCTTCTGAGTTCGAATCAATAAGGAGTAAGGCTATGGGCGATTTGAGCCCGGACGAGTGGCAGCGCCTTCGCGGGTTCATGGATGGCAGTCTGCGTTACGTGCCTGGATCAGGAGGTGGTGGAGGTAATGGTCCCGGTGGTACCGATTTTAAAAAAGCCGAAGACGCTATTTCGGGAGGCGGCCGAAACATGAAGGTAATAAACATTACCCTTGACAGCCTTATAGCGAACAACACAAACGTGTTCGAGCCCGGGCAGGATCCTGCAGGCGCAAACGACTTTTTAGATAAACTAAGCAGAGCCCTCACAATGGTAGTAAACGATGTAAACTATATGCCATGAGTTTAATCCGCTTCAGCATACGCGACAAGGGCCTTATTGATAAGGCCGCACAGGTGGGCTACAACACAGGCCTGGCACGCGTAAAAAGCGAGCTGTATGAGCGTGCGCTGAAGCCGTCGCTGCTTACCGCCGATCCCGACGAACTGCTAAGCCTCGACAATCAGCCAAGCGAATATGTCGGCGCATCGGCCGCAGTGAAGCGCAGCAATATCATACTCGAGGTTGACGCCGACCTTACTACTACACCCGACAGGGTGCTGCGCATTGAGCTTATCGATGTGAAATGTCGCGTTAATCAGAGTAATACAATAGTGAGCACCGCTCTGGTTGGCCGTCGTGGAAGCGTTAAGGAATATATCCAGGCTAACGACTACAGGGTCGACATTCGTGGATCGGTTGTGGCCAATAGCCAGAACGCATTCCCGCTCGAAGATGTGATCACGCTGAAGAAAATACTTGCCACACCCGGACGAATTCGCGTGTACAGCAAACTACTGCAGCTGTTCGAAATTACACACATGGTGTATCAGAGTGGCGATTACGACCAGGACTCGGCCCGTTATGTTAACGCGATGCCGTTCTCGTTTCAGTTTCTGAGTGATGATGACTATGAGCTGGAGGTGCTATGATGATAATGAACGCACGCATAGAGATATCAGGAACCCAGCAGGTGCGCTTTACCGCGGTGCAACAGATAAACATTCGCACCAGCGTTCGCAATTTAACCGACACCGCCGAGGTTATCTGTCCGCGCCGGCTGCTTAAAAATGGTGCAAACATTACCGAGTTTATACGCCGTGGCGACTCGATCAAGATATATTATGGATACGGCAATCCCGAGCTTGTGTTCAGTGGCTATATTACCAAGGTAAACACCGGAACGCCAATTAAAATAGAGTGCGAGAACGAAGCGTGGAAGCTGAAGCAAACCAAGCTCCCGGGCAAGGTGTATTCCAAGCTCAACCTGCGCTCATTTATTGCCGAAGTTATGCCCGGCTACAACTGCCAAATTGCCGACGTGGATCTGGGCGAGGTAAAGATAAACACCGATGTAAGCATTGCCCAGGTGATGGAGTACTTTATGAAAAACTATCCGGTTAACTTTTTCTTTCGCGACAGCGTGTTCTACGGTGTGATGGCCGGCAGTATGATGCTCGCAACCGATGCGGTTGCAACGGTTAAGTTCCGCATGGGGTGGAACACAATAAGCGATAACCTGGTGTACACTCTTGCCGATGACGTTAAGGTACAGATTGTAGGCAAGGCAATACTTAAGGACAACACGAAGCTTGAATACAAGGAGCCAGCCAATGCAGAGGGCTGCGATGTACGCACGTTCCTGTACACGTGCACAACAATGACCGAGCTGCAGGAGCTGGTTAAAAATCAGCTCGCATCCTTTAAGGTCGACAAAATGACAGGCAGTTTAACGGCATTTGGCAGGCCTTTTATAAGGAAGGGCGACGTGACCCATATTATTGATGACACGTACCAGGAACGCAACGACCGGCGGTTCTACACCGAGGCCGTTGATTATAGCTTTGGCCGGGGTGGCTACAGGCAAACCATAACGCTTGGAGGCGAGGTAAAATGAGCAAGGAGACCGAAATAAGGCGAATGATACAGCAGATCGTGGGCGACCAGCAGCTGCCGGCGTCGGTGTGTAAGGTTACCGAGGTACAAGAATACACATGCACCGTTACCCGCCTGCTCGATGGTGATGAGCTAAAGAATGTGCGGCTAAGCGCCGGAACCGACCCAGCTAAAGGCGTTCTAATAAGGCCGGCACTTGATAGCGTTGTACTTGTTAGCGAACTTACCGAGGTCGATAGGTTTGTTTCTATGTTTAGCACGATCGAGAGTTTTCGGGCTAAGGTCGGCGCAATGAGCATACTAATTACCGAGGACGAAATAGTGTTCAACGAGGCTAGGCTCGGCAGCAACTTAACCGATATAGCTAAGTTGGTGTCTGAGATCAATAAGCTTCGGGGAGAGCTTAATTCCCTCAAGCAGGTGCTTACTGTTTGGGTTCCCGTGCCTATGGATGGGGGAGCGGTGCTTAAGGCAGCTGTTGCTACCTGGGCGTCACAGCTATTGCAGCCTAATATAACTGTGAACGATTTGAAAGATGAAAAAATTAAACACTGAGCCATGTTAGTTAAGGAAGATTTTATAAGTGATTTAAAAGCCGACTTTGCCACAATTGTAGCGACTGATGGAGATGTGGCCGACAAAGTTGCAACGGCTATTGCCAATAGGGTTGATGAGTATTTGCGCGCTGCAACAATAAGCGTAGAAACAACAGTTACAGGCACATGCGTTGTGGCAGGCGTTACCGGAACAATAAGCGGTGCCGGCTCAGGAGCGGGAGATATTAGCTAATGAAGGGAATAATAATAGATGATACCGGCGATCTGGCCATAGATACAAGCCTCGACAGCGAGAGTAAAATCATGGGCATTGCCATTGGCGACAACACAGCCGATGTAATTGAACGTTGCCTTGCGGCTGTTCCCGGCGAGCTGAAAGATAGCCCCACCAGCGGGTGTAATGCAGCGGCAATGCTCGGCGGCCCGGCAAGTAAGTTCACGCCTGCAATTATATTGCAGCAGCTAAGAGCGCACGGTGTAAGAGTTAACTCGGTACGTATTGTCAATGGAGATATACAAATAGACTATGATAGTTAGCGTGCTACAAGGCCAGAGCTGGTATGATGTTGCCCTTATTCACACAGGACAGGCAACCAACGCAGCCGTTATTGCGCTTGCCAACGATGCGCAGGTAAGCAGCATGCCCGTCGGGAGCGTAGTAATTCCCAATGACATAATGGTTGATCGTAACGTGGTAGCGTTTTTTAACAAGCAAATAACCAAACCGGCAACATATGAGGAACTATAACGAAATACTCAGCGCAATTAAGGCACATTACATTGCCGCCACACCCGTTCGTGAGCGCTACAATATTACTGATCCCGACGCAACATTCGACGGAACTTTTTCCCGTTTTTCGGTAGAAAGCATATGGGCGTCGGTGCTGGCAATGATAACACACACCATCGAGGCGCTGTTTTATCAGCACATAGCCGATGTTAGCGCGCGTGAGGAGCAGATGCGCGTGGGTACTCTCAGCTGGTGGAGGCAGCTATGCCTCAGCTGGCAGTACGGCCACGACCTGGTTTATAACGACGACACAAATGTTTTTGAGTACGCCGAGATCGACAATAGCGCCGCGCTTATTAAGTTCGCAGAGGTGCGAGAGGGAGAGATGCCCGGTATTTTGGTTCTTGTAAATAAGGCCGACGAAAGCGGAAACCCCGTGCCCATGAGTGATACCGATGAGAGAAACGCATTTGCGGCATATCTAGCCAAAACCAAGCTTGCCGGAATACCGGTTACCTGGGGCTCGTACAATCCCGACCGGCTTTCAGTATCAGTAAGTGTAAGGTATAATCCGCTTATATTAACCGGTGCGGGCACATTAATAGGCACCGAAGGAATAACTGTTGAAGATAGCATTAAGGAGTATCTGCGGACCCTGCCATACGGCAGCGGGGTAATCAACAAAACACACATTATCGACGCTGTGCAGCGCGCTACAGGTGTCATCGATGCGTATACCACCTCTGCCAGCTGGCTTCAGGTGGCAACCGACACCAGCCCGTCTTATACGCCTGTAGCCGGACAGAACCTTCAGAGCTATGGCGGCTCATTCGCTTTAGATAATTTAGTAATAAACTACCATGTCTAAGTTTTTCCTCGATACCCGTGCGGCAATTGTGCACCTGTTGATTGTTATGCTACGCAAGCCGTATGCCATTATTCTGCTTCGTACTCTGTCCGCCGAAATTTTAGCTATTTGCATTAGATTTGACTACTATACAGATGCCAAGAAGTACGATATGTCGGTATCGGCTCAAATTATTTATCTTGAGCGGCTGCTCAACGATAGGTTTAACCCAAACTCTGTTTACCCAAACATTACAATTACCGACAATTTAGGCGCAGACGAGCCAGCCTATATGGGTAACGCAAGCGAGGAGCAGGCAGAGATATACCTCGGCGCCCAGTGGGATGATGCGGCCACGTATGCCGAAAACGACGAGGTCATATATAAGAAGCGCGTCTACAAAAGCCTCGCCGACGACAATACGGCCAACCAGCCCGACACAAGCTCGGAATACTGGGAGTCGCCAACCGATCCGCAGGAGGAGGTGCAGTATATAGGCCACCCGAGCGAGTACACCGGGGGCCTACACTTTATTGTGAACATTACGGCCGACAACCACGCTGCCATCGACGAGGACGAGATGAGTGCCACAATCGACATCTATAAGCTATTTGGAGTAACTTATACCTATAATATATATGAAGAAGTTTAACAGTAATTATAACGGCCTGCTGCCGCTATACCTTGATGACATTCGGTTTATTCAGGAGGCCTATGATGAGCAAATAGAGGCATTAATTAAGCCTTACCTGCCATTTACCGATTACGATTCATTCATTCTGTCAGGCTGTGATACTGACCCCGAGACGTACGCGCCCGGATGGGTTGTAATTGCCGGCAAAATATACAGGGTGCCGGGTGGCTCGGTACCCACAGCCGACTATGACACAGAGGTTGTATGGGAAGTCTCGTCCGTTGACCTGTCTGGCGGCGCTAAGACGCCAAAGCGGCTAGAAACAACTGTGCAAACATGGCAGGAGGAGACAGCTTCGCTTGTGCTCGGCATCATAGGTGCTCCCGGCAATATTCCAGCGGCATTGCCGCGCCTGGAGGATATTATTGCCGGAATAACTACCGCCGACACGGGATGGAATGTTATTACCCCGGCCAGCGGGTGGTCGCAGTCAAACGGCTTGTTCGCGCCGAAGTACCGGGTTAAATCTGGTATTGTATATCTGCGCGGCCACCTCGTTCCTGAGGTCGGAGCGCCGGCGGTAATATGCACGCTACCTGTGGCGGCTAGGCCTGGGCTTGCTTATTTGCACGCCGATGGTAGTAGCTTCGGCGGGTTCGACTATGCTATTTACCCAAATGGTAACATAGAGGCCGCGGCTACTGATGACTATATCGTATTAGACGGGGTCGCGATGTTTAAATAAATCCCCGCCTCGCGCCTCTGAGCTCTCACCCTCATTGGCACGTAAAGGTGCACAACCACCACGACAGGGACTAATGTCTTTGTAACAGGCGGTTGTGCACCTTTATTATTGTGAGAGAGTACAAATATAAATAAAAAATGGGATACAGTTACAAACAACAGTACGGCATAGTAGTAATATGCCACAGTGAGCAGGAACAGCGCGAGCTATACGAGAAGCTTAACGCTATGGGTTTAACGCTTAAAGTCGTAGTGGTATGATGATACACGTTAATCACCGGTGCAACGATTATCACAGCTACCGGGCAGCACGCGTTAAGAGCCTCTTTAACGCCGAATCGGGTTCCGGATGGAGCCATGTTGCCGACTTACCAATAGAGGGCGAAAGCTGGAAGATAGGGCTTATTGTTGGCCCGTCGGGCAGCGGTAAAACATCGCTTGGGTCGGCTATATTTCAGGAAGGCATACACGACTTATATGCGGGGTGGCCGACAGATGTGCCAATTGTTGACGCAATAGCTCCGGATGGCTCCTTCAATGATGTAACCGGCGCTTTGGCCTCCGTTGGCCTTGGTGACGTGCCGGCATGGCTCAGGCCTTTCAACGTACTTAGCAACGGCGAGAAGTTCCGGGCGGGCATGGCCAGGCTTATGGCCGAGCGGCACGAGCCAGTTACGGCAGCCACATGGTTTTGGGCTAACGATAAGCTCGACGGAGGCGATATATGCCAGCAGGAGATTGTTAAGATAGACTACGGCCTTACGCCCAAAGAGTTCTATTACCGTCACATGATACCGGCGATGCTCCGAACTCTCGACCGCGCATTAATTGATCTTGAAAGGGGTTTTAAAAGAGCTATAAAGCAGGTTGATGAATTCTCGAGCTATGATAGTTTTTTGACAAGGTAGTTTTTATACATTTGTTTTTTTTGTATTATTGCGAAAATGTGCCTAATCATCGTGTACGTTGTTAACGATTTTAGTCGGGGTTTACCGATGAACTATTTGCACATTTGGTTTTTGCGATTATATATAAGCGAGCTACCAAACAAATATTTTTTTGTAAACGATTATTACCAGGATAGCGCAGGAAATATTTACCTTACAGGCGAGGCGGCATATTACACGCAACCCGGATTTATACTTAAAATAAACCCGCAGGGCGAGGTGGAGTGGTACAGAGATTATGTGTGTTTTCCCGAAAATACTGTGAATACGCCCTGGACGAAATTTTATAGCATAACTCCTACGCCCGACGGTGGGTTTATTATAGGTGGGGAGTATTACAGCCCCCCGAGCAGTATGTTTCCGTCGGGAGTGCAAAAAGGACTGGCGGTGAAGGTGGATGCATGCGGCTGCCTTGAGGAGGACTGCAACCCTGATTGCTATAATGGGTATAGCACGCAAACGATAAAGGCCATGCAGGCAGTGGTTTACCCGAACCCGGCAAGGGATGTGGTAACTGTAAGCCTGCCGGTGAAGGGTAGCACTGCGAGAATTGAATTGTTTGATGCCACGGGTTGCCAGTGGGTTGATGTAGCGCGGGAATGCAGCGAGACGACAACGGGTTCGCAGGTGAAACTGAATGTTGTAGGACTGCCTGCCGGGGTGTATGTGCTGAATGTTTGGGTTGGGGGGAAGCTGTGTACGGGGAAGGTGGTAGTGGAGTGATGGGGGGATTTGCTACAACCCGCTCAACTTTTTAATCTCGTTGAGTTTGTTGAGGGCTTCTAAAGGTGTGAGGGCGTTGATGTCGAGGTTTTTAATTTCGTCGCGTATTTGTTTCAGCACAGGATCTTCGAGTTGAAAAAAGCTGAGTTGATAACCTTCGCGCGATTTGGCAATTTTTTCGGTAGGCTTGCTTAGTTGACTTTGATCGCGACTGCCCTCGAGCTGCGTGAGTATTTGCGATGCCCTTTCGACCACCGAGCGCGGCATGCCGGCCATTTCGGCTACGTGAATACCAAAACTGTGGGCACTGCCACCCGGCTTCAGGGTGCGCATGAATATTACCTTGTTGCCGGCTTCTTTTACCGACACATTATAGTTGCGAATTCGTCGGAATGTTTTTTCCATTTCGTTCAGCTCGTGATAGTGTGTGGCAAACAGCGTTTTGGCGTGGGCTTTGGTGTTTTCGTGTAAAAATTCGGCAATAGCCCAGGCAATGCTAACACCATCGTAGGTACTGGTGCCACGGCCAATTTCGTCGAGCAGCACTAAACTTCGTTCCGAAAGATTATTCAGAATGCTGGCCGCTTCGTTCATTTCGACCATAAAGGTTGATTCACCCATCGAAATATTATCGGAGGCACCCACGCGGGTAAATACCTTATCGACTATGCCCAGTGTGGCCGAGTGGGCCGGAACATAACTTCCTGCCTGAGCCATCAAACAAATCAGGGCTGTTTGCCGCAGCAATGCCGATTTACCCGACATATTGGGACCGGTAATCATCATTATTTGCTGGTCGGCAGGGTCAAGATACACGTCGTTGCTGATATACACCTCGCCATCGGGCAATAATTTTTCGATAACGGGATGCCGCCCCTGCCTGATGTCGATAATCAGCGAGTCGTTCATTGCCGGGCAACAGTAGCGATTTTGCAATGCCACTGCAGCAAACGAAAGAAGACAATCGATGCGGGCTACAAGACCTGCATTCAGTTGAACAATGCTCACATATTCGCCGGTATTCAGCACAATGTCGTTGAACAAACGAGTTTCTATTTCCAGAATTTTTTCTTCGGCACCCAGTATTTTGGTTTCATACTCTTTAAGCTCTTCGGTAATATATCGCTCGGCGCTTACGAGGGTTTGCTTGCGTACCCATGCCTCGGGAACCTTGTCTTTGTGAGTGTTGCGCACTTCGAAATAATATCCGAACACATTGTTGAAACCTATTCGCAGCGACGATATACCCGTGTTTTCTATTTCGCGTTGCTGCATTTGCAGCAAATAGTCTTTTCCGGAAGTGGTAATATTTCGCAACTCGTCGAGTTCATCGGAAACACCCGCTGCAATAACTTTCCCCTTCGATATAATATGGGGTGCGTCGTCGAGGAGTTCGCGTTCGAGGCGTTTATAAATTTCGGTGCAGGGGTTCAGCTGGTCGGCAATACGCTGCAATACGCTGTTTTCGCAATGCGATGCCAGCAATTTAATCTCGGCCACAGCCTTAAGCGACAGGCGCAACTGCACCATTTCGCGCGGCGACACCCTAAGCGCTGCCACTTTCGAAATCAGGCGTTCGAGGTCGCCAATACCCGAAATTTCGGCTTTCAGCTTCTCGGCATCATCGCGTTGTTGCATAAAAAAGCCGACGGCCTCGTGGCGCTCTTCAATCTGACGGCGGTTGAGCAGCGGCAAACCCAACCAGCGACGCATCAGGCGCCCCCCCATAGCACTCGAAGTGCGGTCGAGAATATCGAGCAGCGACTTGCCGCCTTCGTTCATGCTGCCGATTAACTCGAGATTGCGCACCGTAAATTTATCGAGCCACACATACATGTTTCTGTCGATACGCGACAAACTGTTGATATGCCCAATGTTGCGATGCTCGGTTATTTGCAGATAATTCAGAATGGCACCGGCCGCCACTATACCGTGCTGCATTTCGTGCACGCCAAAACCTTTCAGATTTTTTACCCTGAAGTGATTCAGCAAACGCTCGTTGGCATTTTCGAGTGTAAACACCCATTCGTCGAGCGGAAAAACATTGAAGCGCGGGCCAAATAAACCCAAAAAATTCTCTTTTTGCCCACGTTCATACAACACCTCTTTGGGCTTAAAACTTTGCAGCAGCTTTTCGATGTATTCGGCATCGCCTTCCGACAATAAAAATTCACCGGTCGAAATGTCGAGAAACGAAATTCCCAGTTGCAGCTTGTCAATAAAAACACTGGCCAAAAAGTTGTTTTCGTTATGCTCCAGTATCTGGTCGTTAAGAGCCACACCGGGAGTTACCAACTCGGTAATGCCGCGTTTCACAATGGTTTTTGTCTGCTTTGGGTCTTCGAGTTGCTCGCAAATGGCTACACGCATACCCGCCCTAACCAAACGAGGCAGGTAGGTGTCGAGGGCATGATACGGAAAGCCGGCCAAATCGACAAACGAGGCAGCTCCATTGGCACGCTTGGTAAGGGTAATACCCAAAATGCCTGCCGTGCGCACAGCATCTTCTTCGAATGTTTCATAGAAATCGCCAACCCTGAACAGTAAAATGGCATCGGGATGTTTTGCCTTGATGCTGTAATACTGCTTCATCAAGGGGGTTTCGTCTTTTTTTGGCGCTGCACTCATCGGCTCCTGTAATATCACTCCAAAAGTACACTTTCAATCGGAATTTTATCGCATCTGTTTACATCTTTTCGATAAAAGCTCGCAGCATTGGTTTTCGACTTTTTGAACATTTTTGGTCGAATTTTCTGATTATATTAAAATTTGTTGTATTTTTGACTTTTAAACCAGTTGGGTCGAAAAGCATGAATAAACACGACAAAGTAAGAGACAATTTGGTGAAAGCCGCACGGCAGATATTTGCCCGTTTCGGTTTCGAAAAAACCACCATGAACGAAATTGCCATGGAGGCACGTAAGGGAAAAAGCTCGCTTTACTACTACTTTACCAGTAAAGAAGAAGTGTTTCAGGCGGTGGTAGAGTACGAAGCCGCATTGCTGCACAAAAAGTTGATAGAAGCCTACAACCAACCGGTTGAGTTTCTCGATAAGATACGAAATTATATACAGGTGCGGTTTGTCGAAATTATGAAACTCGGCAATCTGTATCAGGCATTGCGCAACGATTTTCTGAATCATCTCGATTTTGTGCAGCAGGCCCGAGAGCGTTACGACAAGCTGGAACTGGATTTTATTACCCGCGTACTGAAGCAGGGAAACGAAAGCGGTGTTTTTCAGGTTGAAAACCCGGAGGCTGTTGCGCGCACTTTTCACATGACCATAAAGGCTGTTGAAATTCCGCTACTGATATCGTACGAAAAAGAGTTGTTTGAGCAGGACCTGAACACCATAATCGATATTTTATTTTACGGAATGGTGAAGCGTACGGCATGAAACTGTGCAAAAACATAATAGCTGCCGTATTTTTTGCATTGCTAAGCCCGATAAGCCATGCGCAAACTGACACTTTGCAACTCGATGCAGGCACTTGTCGTCAGCTGGCGCTGCACAACAGTTACCGAATAAAAATTGCCGCATTAAAAACCGGACTTGCCGGCGACATCCGCAAATCGGTAAACACGCGCTACTACGGCGAATTGGCTTTGGCGGGGCAGTATCAGTACACAAACCGACAAATTGGTTTATTCGACCGCGACATGTTTTTGCCGGTAGTTCCGTTTTGGGCCATCGACGAACAAACAGGCACCCTGCGTACCGATATTCTCGAAAACCCCTTGCTCAACGGCATAGTTGCCAATCCGCTAACGGGTGAAATATTTTACGACAATCAGGGCAATCCGGCATTTCTTCTCTACAGCTATCTGCCATCGGAGCAGCTTAAGTTTGGGAATCATCACAATGTAGTTTTCGGACCTTCGTTTGTGCAACCCATATACCTTGGCGGTAAAATCAGAAATATGGCAAAGGTAGCCAGGGCAGGCGAAGAAATAATGAAACTGAAGCAAGACATCGACATTGCCGAAGTGGTTTATAAAACCGAAGAGGCCTATTGGCGCTGCGTTGATGTACAGGAAAAGAAAAACCTGGCCTATGCCTATCGCGACCTGCTGGTTCATTTGGTTGAAGATGTAGAAAATTATTATGCCGAGGGAATTATCACCTATAGCGATGTGCTCAAAGCCCGTGTAAAACTGAACGAAGCCGAACTCGATTGCCTGAAGGCCGACAACGGATATAAGCTGGCGTGCATGGCGTTGATGCAAATAATTGGCTTGCCGGCCGAAACAGCGGTTCATCTTGATGCCGATGTATCCGACATTCCGTTGTTACCCAATCAGGCCGGCGGTTACGAAATGGCTCTAAATAATCGCGAAGAGCTTAAAATTCTGGAACAAACCCGTTTGCTCACCGAGGCGCAAAACAATATGGCACGTTCTCGCTTTTTACCCAACATCACAGCATCGGCCAATTACCTGTTTTTCAATCCCAACCCATACAACGGATTCCGTAAAGAATTCGGTAGCGACTGGTCGGCAGGCATTACCCTGCAAATACCATTGTTTCATTGGGGCGACCGTATTCACACCCTTAGGGCTACTCAAAAAATGAACGAAATATCGCTGCTGATGCGTGCCGAAGCCGAAGAACTGATACGCCTCGAGCTGGAGCAAGCCTGGTTTATGTTCAGCGAAAGCCTTACCCGATACAATCTGTGTAAACAAGCCGTGAAACATGCTGCCGAAAATCTTCGTATGGCGCACGATGCATGGATGGAAGGCATTATAAAATCGGGCGACCTCATTGAAGCACAAGTGTTGTGGCAAAAAGCCTGCACCGAACTTATTGCAGCAAAAACCGACCTAAAAATGCAGGAAGTGAACTATCGGAAAAAAACAGGAACCCTCGTAACCAAACAATAATACTATAAAGCACTTTAGCATGAAAATACCACTAACACATACATGTCTCACAAGCCTTACAGTGCTTTTGTTGTGCCTTGGTTCGTGCAAAAATTCAAACGAAAAGAGCAACAACAGCGCAACCACACCCGTGGTAAATTTTGCCATTGCCACCGAACGCAGCTACACCGAAGATGCTGCATACTCGGGTACTTTTTTTGCCAACAAAGAAGCCAATCTTGGAGCTTCGATGCCCGGAAAAATAGAAAAGTTTCATTATGCCGAAGGTAGTTATGTTACTGCCGGAACACTGTTGGTTGAATTGTCGGCCGAGCTGCTTACTCAAGCGCTTATTGAGTACGAAGCCATAAAAAAAGACTTTGAAAGAGTAAGCCGCCTTCGCGAAAAAGGAAGCATCAGCGAGCTGGAATACGACCATTTGAAAGCAAAACTCGAAGCATCGGAAGTAAAAACACAAATGCTGAAAAAAAACACTTCGGTAACAGCCCCTTTCGATGGGGTAATTGTAGAATATCTCGTGGAGGAAGGCGAAAACTATTTTTTCAATATCAATCTGGAACCCGGATACAGCAACACTTCGGGCATTTTACGCCTGATGCAGCTGAACCCTCTGGTGGTAAAAATTGAGGTGAACGAAAACGATTTGGGGCATATTGCAAAAAACCAATCGGTAAAAATTATGGCCGGTGCCGAGAACACCGAATACACAGGCAGGGTAAGCTATATAAAACCCATACTATCGACACTCACACGCACAGCCACCGTTGAAATTGAAGTGAACAACAGCGGCGGAAAAATAAAACCGGGGATGTTTGCCCGTGTGGTTCTTACCAAAAACGAGATGCAGGGTGTATTTGTGCCTGTTGATGCCATTTACCGCCAGCCGGGCACACCCGACGATTTTGTATATACGGTTGAAAATGGTATTGTTAGCCGTCGCAAAATACAACGCATAAAAACCATAGATAACGCGATAGTGGTAAGTGGAATAGAAGCCGGCGATACGGTGGTTACTCAGGGTAAAAACCGACTGAGGCATGGCGATGCAGTAAAACTGAAAACCCATTGATTATGTTTCTGCCCAAGCTAACAGTACAGCGACCCGTTACTACTGCCATGATATTCACGGCTGTGCTTTTGTTTGGCGTATTTGCCATGCAAACACTGCCGCGCGATTTGTTACCATCGGTTGAGCTGCCTGCCATTACAGTAATAACCATTTATCCGGGAGCCTCGGCCGAGGATGTAGAAAAGCAGGTTACCAATCCACTCGAGGTGATGCTTTCGGGAACCGAGCGATTGAAAAAACTCACGTCGTCGTCGCGCGAAAACGTATCGCTTATTTCGCTGCAGTTCGACTGGGGTACCGATGTTACCGCTGCAGCCAATTCGGCGCGCGACCTGATGGAATTGGCAAAAAGCCGGCTGCCTGCCGATGCCAAGAATCCGTATATCATGAAAATAAACAGCTCGATGATACCGGTGGTGGTGTTTACCATTCAGGCTGACGAAAGTTTTGTCGGGCTCGAAAAAATTGCATACGAACAAATTATCGACCCGCTGAAAAAAGTCGATGGAGTGGGTTCAGCCTTTATTATTGCTCAGCCATCGCGCGAAATAAGCATCTGTGTCGATCCGGCAAAACTGAAAGCATACAACATGAGTATTGCCCAAATAAGCACCGTGTTGCAGGCCGAAAACCTGAGCATTCCGGGCGGCAATATCAAATTCGACAAATACGACTTTGCCATTCGCATACCGGGCGAACTGCACAGTATCGACGAAATAGAAAACATTGCACTGATATCGTTTGCAAACCGCATAGTGAGACTGCGCGATGTGGCTACAGTAAGCGATGGCTATCGCGAAAAAGACGAAAAGGCATATAGCATGGGCAAAACGGCAGTAGCGCTTTTTGTTCAGAAACAAACCGATGCCAATACCTATGTAGTGTATCGCGGTATAACTGCCGAAATGAAAAAAATACTGCAAAAGCTACCTCCCGATATAAAGGCCGAAATTGTTTTCGACAGTGCCGAAATTATTCACGAAGTAACCAACAGCCTGAGCAGCACAATTTTGTATGCAGCTTTGTTTGTGGTGCTGGTGGTGTTTTTGTTTCTGCGTGAAGTACGCAGCAGCCTTATTGTAATTTTCACCATTCCTGTTTCGCTTATTGTGGCATTTATTTCGATGAAAATTTTGGGATATACCATCAATATTTTTTCGCTGATATCGCTGATAATTGCCATTGGTATGGTGGTTGACAACACCATTGTTGTTCTCGAAAACATAACACGACACATCGAAAACGGAGCCAGACCCAAACAGGCGGCCGTGTTTGGAACATCTGAAATGGGAACCGCCATTGCAGCCTCAACGCTCACCACCATTTGTGTGTTTATTCCGCTGATGTTTACCGGCGGCATTGTGGGAACATTGTTCAAACAGCTTGCTATTTTGGTAACCATTACCATGGCTGCCTCGCTTATTGTTTCGCTGAGCCTCACTCCTATGCTGGCCTCGGTATTGCTACAGGCAAAACAAGGCGAAACACGCCGCACACTTATGTATGCATGGAGCGAACATCTGTTTACACGCCTCGAAAATTTCTATGCCCGCAGCTTGAAAAAAATCATACAGGTAAAATACATCACCATTACGGTTGCACTGGCATTGTTTGCCCTATCGATATACCTGTTTTCGGGCATGGGAACCAACTACATACCCGACCTCGATGCGGGTGATGTAATTACCAATATCGAAACCGAAGTTGGAACAGGGGTTGAAGAAACCGAGCGCATTGCCAAAATGGTTGAGCAGATATACTTTGACGAAATACCCGAAATTACTTCGCAATATACGGTTGTGGGGCAAACCGAATCGAACCTGCTTACCGGCATTGGGTTTAAAGAAGGCAAAAACCGCGCTACCATTAGTGCTCACCTGTGTCTGCCTCAACACCGCAGCCGTTCGGCACAGGAAATAGCCGAAGTTATCAGGCAGCGCCTTGCCGAAATACCCGAAATCGAGAGTTTTCAGGTTACCGGCGGATCGATGCTTCAAAATATGCTGCTCGGCAACTACAAACCTGTAGAACTGAAAATAAGCGGTAAAGATTTCGATAAAATAAATGCCACAGCCTTGCTATTTGCCGAAAAACTAAAGCAACATCCGGCGTTTACCGATGTAGAAACATCGATTGATTTGGGCAAACAGGAATACGAAATTGCCATTGACCGCGAAAAAGCTTCGGCACTGGGATTAAACACTGCGATGATTGCCCTGCAGGTACGACAAAGTGTTTACGGTGCAGGTGCCGGCAAACTGTCGGAAGGTGGCGAGGAGTACAATATTATGGTGCGTGTCGAAAAAAGCAGCAGAAACAGCCTCGAAGATCTGAAGAAACTAAACATTACCACTCTGCGGGGCAATCAGGTTTTGCTGAGCGACGTGGCCGACATCAGGGTTTCGTATGGCCCTCTCGAAATTAAGCACGAAACGCAATCACGTATTGTAAGCGTAGGCGCCAATTTGCACAACACAGCCCTGAGCGAAGCCGCCACAATCTTACGAAGCATGATTGCCGAAACCGAAACCGACCCCGACGTGAGGGTTGCCATTGGTGGTAAAATTACCGATCAGGAAGAATCGTTTGGCAACCTCAATTACATTTTCATTATTGGCATTCTGTTGGTTTTCATGGTAATGGCATCGCAGTTTGAATCGTTGAAAATGCCTTTCATTATTCTGTTTGCCATACCCTTTGCTTTGGTTGGAGTAATTTTCGGGTTCATTGTAACGGGAATCGATTTGAATATTGTAACTTTTGTTGGTGTTATCATGCTTCTCGGCATTGTGGTAAACAACGGCATTGTACTGGTCGATTACACCCGGCTGCTGCAGGCACGCGGCTATTCCATTACTTCGGCTGCTGTGCAAGCCGGTCGTTCGCGGCTGCGCCCTGTTCTTATGACCTCGCTCACAACCATTCTGGCCATGATACCCATGGCATTCAGCAAAAGCATGGGGTCGCAGCTTTGGGTACCGCTGGCCATTACACTTATAGGCGGTTTGCTGGTGTCGATGCTGATTACTCTCTATTTGGTACCCTGCATTTACCTGAGCCTGCACCAACGCGAACTAAAAAAAGAAAAAAACCGATAAGCCTATGAAAGCCGTGTATATTTCGTGCAATGTAAGCACAACGCATATTGTTACCGAAATCCTCGACAATGCATCTGTAGCAGGATATCAGATTCTCGACAATGTAGCGGTGCGGTTGCCATTGGGAAATCACCGGATGAACAATGCCGTATGGCCGGGCTACAACAACGTTGTATTTGTGCAGGCCATCGACGATGCAGCTGCAGCAGCCCTTATTGAAGCCCTAAAGGAGTATAACCGGAATGCATTCAACAAAGATGAGTTGTTGAGTGTGAGCGTGTGGAATGTGGATGTGTGTTTTTAGGGGAGAACAATAACAGGTCAAATATCTAGTGTTAAATGAGAATGCTATTATCGAAAACAACCACTTCCGTAAAAACCGTTCACAAAGCATTTGACATTTGACTTCTGACTTTTTACATTTTTATATTACTCGGTTTTGTCGTACACTTCAAGGGCTGTCGGGAGGCACGAGGCAACGCCTTTTAGTCCGCATACCGACAGGGTAATCAGAATTGTGTCGCGTATTTCGTCGCGGGTAGCGCCCAGTTTTTTTGCCATGGGAACGTGGTGATAAATGGCGGTGGTGTCGCCCATCGACGCCTTGATACCAATGTACACCAGTTGTTTGGTTTTGGCGTCGAGGCCGGCGGTGTTTTTTAAGGCTTCTATTAAACCGTTGAATGCTACGGCAACTTCGGGAGCCTCCTTTTGAAAAACTTCGAGTGGATTCATATCGCGTAATTATTTGTTTTGTTAACGGAATTCAAATTTGTAAAGCATTATTTCACATCGATGAAATCGCCGAATTCAGCCAGTCGTTTACCCGTTTCAGCATCAAACAATTGTAAATAATCGCCATAGGCTTCGTTGCCTTCCATGATTATTTTATTCTTATACATGCTCAGTGTCACCATGTTATAATACTCCGAGTGCGAGGCATTAATTTGCTTTACATCGGCAGTCCACTTCATTTTTCCGGTGCTCATGTCGAAGCAGTGCAGGCTCGAGCCGGTGGCAATCGGATGGTAATTGGCAATGTACAGCAAATGTCCCTGTAAAATAAAATCGCAGGCCGGTTCGCTATTGGGTAAATCGAATGTGAATTGGGTGTTGTCGGTCATTTGAACCAGAAAACAGTCGCCCTCTTTCGAAACAATGCCAATCAGGCTGTAATGGTTTTGTTTTTTTCGGCAAAGGCAATATGTGAGCTAAAAATCATCTGCGAATGGGTAAGGCCGTGAAAATACAGGTATCGATTGTACTCGTTGGTGTTGGGTTCAGGGTGGGTAATGTAGGTGTGCTCAAGCTCCGTGCGCATGATTTCGGTTCCGCCGGCATTGTATTTACAAATGGTATACTGGGTGGTGTACATGTCTTCCATAAACATGATGATGTCGTTCTGATACGGCAGCAGATAAATGGAGTACTCGTGAACCTCGGGTAGCGGCCTTTCTACAGGTAGTTTTATGGTAGCTAATTGCTTGCCCTCTTCAAAAATGTTGATGTTGTATATGCCTTTTGCCTTGTTTTTATCAACGTTATAGGTCTTCCCGTTAAGGTACACCGAATCGGCCACTATGTTCCGGAACCGGTGCGCATATTTCGAGCAGTTTTTAAAGTGTTGCGCCGGAATGCCATCAATCAGCACGGCATTGTTCTCGTTGAGGTCAACAAAGTAATCTTGAAACGCATACAAATTGCTGCATTCTTCGGTTTCAGCCGCTGCCTTGTCCTGAGTGTTGTTATTCGCATTCTGTGGCGATGAGCATGCCAGCAAACCGATAATTGCGAGGATGATGATAGGTTTCATGGGCGTATGAGGTTTTATTTCAGAGACAATGTTTAGGTTATGTGTTGTCGAACTTAATACCCCCTTTACAGCATCTTCAGCATATTCCTGATATCGGTTTTTTCGCGGATAATATCTCCGAGGGCATCAATAGCCACGCGCTCCTGCTGCATGCTGTCGCGGTAGCGTATGGTTACGGTGTTGTCGGTGGTGGTTTGGTGGTCAACCGTGATACAGAAGGGTGTGCCCACAGCATCCTGACGGCGGTATCGGCGCCCGATGGAGTCTTTCTCGTCGTACTGGCACACCACGTCGTACTTAAGTCCGTCGATAATCTGCCGGGCTATTTCGGGTAGTCCGTCTTTTTTCACCAATGGCATAATAGCTGCTTTTACCGGTGCCAGCGGAGCCGGAATACGAAGTACCACACGGGTTTCGTCGCCCACCTGTTCTTCGCAGTAGGCGGCCGACATCAGCATCAGAAAAGTGCGGTCGAGACCAATAGATGTTTCAACCACATACGGCACAAAGCTTTCGTTGGTTTCGGGGTCGAAATAATTCATTTTTTTGCCCGAAAATTCCTGATGCTTCATCAAATCGAAATCGGTACGCGAGTGAATACCTTCGATTTCTTTAAACCCAAACGGAAAATCGAATTCGATGTCGTAGGCGGCATTGGCATAGTGCGCCAGCTTGTCGTGTTTGTGCCAGCGGTATTTGGCCGTATCGAAACCAAACGAATGATGCCATTTCATGCGTTTTTCGCGCCATTGTTCGAACCATTCGAGCTCGGTGCCTGGCTTCACAAAGTATTGCATCTCCATTTGTTCGAACTCGCGCATGCGGAAGATAAACTGCCGCGCCACAATTTCGTTGCGGAAAGCCTTTCCGGTTTGTGCAATACCAAACGGAAGCTTCATGCGACCGGTTTTCATCACGTTCAGAAAATTTACAAAAATGCCCTGAGCTGTTTCGGGGCGCAGGTAGATAACATCGGCACCTTCGGCTACCGAACCCATCTTGGTGTCGAACATCAGATTAAACTGCCGCACATCGGTCCAGTTGCGCGATCCCGACACGGGGCACACAATACCCAACTCTTCGATGAGGGCTTTCACCGCCTGTAAATCGCTGCCTTCGAAAGCACCAATCATTTTTGCCCGCACTGTATCAATTTTCGACGAATACTCAAGCACCCGTGCATTGGTAGAGCGGAACATTGTGGCATCGAAACTATCGCCAAAGCGCTTGGCAGCTTTTTCAACTTCCTTTTCGATTTTATCTTCGAGTTTCAGAATATAGTCTTCAATGAGCACATCGGCACGATAGCGTTTCTTCGAATCTTTGTTGTCGATAAGCGGGTCGTTGAATGCATCAACATGGCCCGAAGCTTTCCACACAGTGGGATGCATAAATATGGCCGCATCGATGCCCACCACTTCTTCGTTCATCTGGGTCATTGCCCGCCACCAGTAGTCGCGTATGTTGTTTTTGAGTGCTGCACCATTTTGGCCATAGTCGTACACCGCGCTTAAACCATCGTATATCTCACTCGACTGAAAAATAAAACCGTATTCTTTACAATGCGATATCAGTTTTTTGAATAATTCTTCTCCGCTCATATTCGTAAGTTTTGGGCAAAAATAGTAATAATAGCCACTTACCGCACAACAAAATATTCCCGTAATAAAATAGTTTTTAAATCAAATATAAATTTGCTATATTTGTATAAACACTTTGCTTTTTATTATTAACATAATATATTGATTTATGAATAAAATATATTTTTTAATCATATCTGTTGTACTCAGTGTGCAATTTTGTGTTTCAGCCACTATTTATGTAAAATATGACGCAACAGGTACCCACAATGGCAGCAGCTGGGAAAATGCTTTTCTCTCGTTGCAGGATGCGTTGGATGTTGCCGTTTCGGGAGATGAAATTTGGGTGGCGCGGGGTACCTATACACCAACTTACGATTATGGATTGGGTGGCGATGCGCGCAACCGGCATTTCAGGCTGATTGAGGGAGTTGCCATTTACGGTGGTTTTGCCGGAACCGAAACAGCAGTCGATCAGCGTGTCGATTTTGGCGAAGGCGGTGAAAACGAAACCATATTGAGCGGCGACTTGAATGGCGATGATATTTGTTCCGGATCGGGTATATCGTTAAGCTTTTCAAACAACGAAGAAAATTGCTACCATGTATTCAGGTTATCGTCTGACATCAGTCCGGCACTTACTCAGGCCTCCATTCTCGACGGATTTACCATTACCGGCGGTAACGCCAACGCAGAAACTACTCCCGACACACAAGGGGGTGGCCTTATGATAGAATCGCAATCGCCCTTACTGCAAAATCTGGTTATTAAATACAATTTTGCTAAAGGCGGGGGCGGCATCACCATGATGGGGCCCGAGGTGAACCCTGGATTAAATAATACTGTTGTAGTAAATTCGGTAATAAAAAACAATTTGTGCTCGGGTTCCGGCGCAGGTGTAAATGTGGTAAATTGCGGGGCAGGTGCCGAATTTATTAATTGTGAAATTACCGGAAACCAGACTACATTGAACTCTACGTCGTTTAATCAAGGGGGGGGCGGAATACGAATATACCATCGGGGCAGATTTACCAACTGTCTGATTGCCAATAACTATGCACCATATTGCACAGCAGGTGGGGGCGGGGCATTTGTCGATTGGGGAAGTTTCTGGGGCTCGCAGGGAGTGTTCTTTACGGGCTGCACTTTTGTTGGAAACAAAGCATTGAACTACGGTGGTGTTGGCCACGTAATTAATGGCGGTGAATATCGAAATTGTATTTTACAATTCAACTACAATACATCTGAAAATGTTTCGAACTATCGCGAGAATAATATCAGCATGATTCATTGCAACAGCATTCCATTACCTCCCGGAACAGGAAATATTTCGGACAACCCTGTTTTCGCCAACCCCGAAAATCACGACTATCGTCTTCTTGATTTGTCGCCATGCATTAACACAGGAGAAAACAGCTATGTAACACAATCAACCGACATACGAGGCGCCGTAAGAATCCAAAACCTGATAGTTGATATGGGAGCCTACGAATACACTGAAGGGATAGACCCCATTGCCACTGCTCCGATAGTTACATGCCCCGAAAACATAATAGTTTCCAACGACATGGGTTCTTGTGGTGCAATCGTTAGTTTTGCTGCTGCAACAGCCACGGGAACACCTCCGCCTTCATTAAGCTACTCTCACGAATCGGGATCGTTTTTCCCTGTGGGAACAACTGTAGTAAATGTTACAGCCAATAATATTGCCGGTTCAGATTTGTGCACATTCGAAGTTACCGTAAACGATACCGAAAATCCCCAGATAACTTGCCCTGCCAATATAACTCAAAACAACGACCCGGGAGCTTGCGGTGCCATCGTTCATTATTCCTATCCGGTGGCCACCGATAATTGTTTTGTCGCTACAACAGGAACCGAGGAGTTCGATTATACGGGCGCAGAACAAACATGGGTAGTCCCCGAAGGGGTTAATTACATCGAAATTGAAGCTTATGGAGCGCAGGGTGGTAACGGACAATATCAGGCAAGTATTGGCATTGGAGGTTTGGGTGGATACTCAACCGGAAAACTGGCTGTTACTCCGGGCGAAACTCTATATGTTTATGTAGGTCAGCATGGCCCATCTAACTCGGGTGCAAGCCGCCAAGAAGCTTTTAACGGAGGTGGTGCAGGTTATGGAGGAAGCAATGGTATTAGGGGAAGCGGCGGCGGTGCTTCTGATGTGCGAAAAGCTGGCAACAGCCTCTACGACAGAGTAATTGTTGCCGGTGGTGGAGGCGGTGCCTGCTGTTACAGCAATGGTGGAGATGGTGGTGGCCTCTCAGGAACCGGTGGAACCGGAAATTTCGGAGGGGGAGGGACCCAAACAGAGGGCGGTAGCTCGGGGTGGTATCCGGGTTCATTCGGCTTGGGAGGGAGCAATACAGCGAGTGTAAACACATTTTGTGGCGGCGGAGGCGGTTATTATGGCGGCGGTGCCGGTAATAACGCCGGCGGCGGATCGGGTTACATAGGTGGTGTTTACGATGCATCTACAAGTGTGGGGGTAAACGAAGGCCCCGGAAAAATACGGATTCAATGGGAAACCACCTATACAGCTCAAATCGAAGGTTTGCCTACCGGGTCGTTTTTCCCTGTGGGTAACACAACCAACACTTTTGTAACTACCGATAATGCCGGAAATACCGATACCTGCAGTTTCGATGTATTGATTATTGATAATACGCCCCCGGTAATTAGCTGCCCCGAAAACTTTGAACAGTTTACCGATACTGCTAATTGCTATTACTCCGTTAACAATCCGGTTAAGGTAGTTCAAAAAACATATCCTATCACTATTGACAATCTTGTTAATTTGTTTGAATGCGACCCGGGACAGGAAAACACATCGTGGGTGAATTACTACGATAACGTGGGGTTCAACTGGACAGATACAGAATCGGGAATCGTAACCGATGTTCAATTAACATTTAGTGTTGGGCCTGAGTTCTTTCCGGGGTTCTTACATACAACCCAATTTAATGGCTTAGAAGCACCTTCGTTCCAAACTCCGGCATGGTATAATTGCACAGGATCATCGGCACAAAATATTGTAGCAATGAGCTTAAACAGCAATAATTATATCGCAGGCGGTATTAATACTTTTAGAATCATTTCCCTTCCCGATTTATGGGGACTCTGGGCTGACCCTTTGCTTAATGATTATTTTGCAGAAATAAACGTTACATACATTCAGACCATAGAAACCGATCCTGATTTTAGCGACAATTGCCCCGGAGCAACTATTACTTATGAATTATCGGGCGCCACTACCGGCGAAGGAACGGGTAGTTTGCATGGTGTTGAACTAAACACCGGCATAACCGAAATAACTTGGACCGCAACCGATGCATCGGGAAATACCGCATCGTGCAACTATACGGCTACCATCACCGATGTTCAATCGCCGGTAATTAACTGCCCTGCCGATGTATTGGTGAATACCGATGCTGATTTGTGTA
>CAZEHA010000009.1:0-28958 GCA_964511665.1 uncultured Bacteroidales bacterium | reverse complement strand
CCGGTAATTAACTGCCCTGCCGATGTATTGGTGAATACCGATGCTGATTTGTGTACGGCCAGCGGGGTAGATTTGGGAACACCAACTACTTTCGATAATTGCGATATACTTTCGGTTACCAACGATGCGGTGGAACCATTTAGCGTTGGGGTTCATACAATTACATGGACTGTTGAAGATGTAAACGGAAATACTGAAATCTGCGAACAAACACTCACGGTTGCCGACCTTCAGTTACCTGAAATAGTGTGCCCTGCTAATGTTTCGGCAAATACCGATACAGACCTTTGTACAGCCAGCGGTGTTGTTCTGGGCAATCCGGCTACTAGCGATAATTGTGGTGTACTTACTTCGTTTAACGATGCTACAGAACCTTACCCAGTTGGAGTAACTACAATTATCTGGACTGTGGAAGATGTGAACGGAAACTTCAACACCTGCCAACAGACTGTTACTGTAACCGATAACCAGATACCCGAAATGGTTTGCCCTGGTTCTGTTTCGGTGAATACCGATGCCAATTTGTGTACCGCCAGCGGGGTGGATTTGGGAACACCAAGCTCTTCCGATAATTGCGATATCCTTTCGGTTACCAACGATGCTGTGGAACCATTTAGCGTTGGGGAACACACCATTACTTGGACTGTGGAAGATGTAAATGGGAACACCGAAATCTGTTTGCAAACACTTATTGTTACCGAAAATCAATTACCGGTAATTAACTGCCCTGCCGATGTATTGGTGAATACCGATGCTGATTTGTGTACGGCCAGCGGGGTAGATTTGGGAACACCAACTACTTTCGATAATTGCGATATACTTTCGGTTACCAACGATGCGGTGGAACCATTTAGCGTTGGGGTTCATACAATTACATGGACTGTTGAAGATGTAAACGGAAATACTGAAATCTGCGAACAAACACTCACGGTTGCCGACCTTCAGTTACCTGAAATAGTGTGCCCTGCTAATGTTTCGGCAAATACCGATACAGACCTTTGTACAGCCAGCGGTGTTGTTCTGGGCAATCCGGCTACTAGCGATAATTGTGGTGTACTTACTTCGTTTAACGATGCTACAGAACCTTACCCAGTTGGAGTAACTACAATTATCTGGACTGTGGAAGATGTGAACGGAAACTTCAACACCTGCCAACAGACTGTTACTGTAACCGATAACCAGATACCCGAAATGGTTTGCCCTGGTTCTGTTTCGGTGAATACCGATGCCAATTTGTGTACCGCCAGCGGGGTGGATTTGGGAACACCAAGCTCTTCCGATAATTGCGATATCCTTTCGGTTACCAACGATGCTGTGGAACCATTTAGCGTTGGGGAACACACCATTACTTGGACTGTGGAAGATGTAAATGGGAACACCGAAATCTGTTTGCAAACACTTATTGTTACCGAAAATCAATTACCGGTAATTAACTGCCCTGCCGATGTATTGGTGAATACCGATGCTGATTTGTGTACGGCCAGCGGGGTAGATTTGGGAACACCAACTACTTTCGATAATTGCGATATACTTTCGGTTACCAACGATGCGGTGGAACCATTTAGCGTTGGGGTTCATACAATTACATGGACTGTTGAAGATGTAAACGGAAATACTGAAATCTGCGAACAAACACTCACGGTTGCCGACCTTCAGTTACCTGAAATAGTGTGTCCATCACATGTTTCGGTAAATACCGACACCGATTTATGCACGGCAAGCGGTGTAGAACTGGGTGATGCAAGCACCGGCGACAATTGCGGTGTGCTTAATTCATATAACGATGCTCCCGAAACCTACCCGGTGGGAATAACAATAGTTACATGGACGGTTCAGGATGTAAACGGAAATGCAAACACCTGTGAGCAGACTGTTACGGTAAACGATGCACAGCTTCCCAGCATTACCTGTCCTGATGATATTTCGGTGGATACCGACCCCGATCTATGTACGGCAAGCGGCATTGAAATTGCTGAGGCCGAGGCTGCCGATAACTGTGGTATATTGAGCCTGGCGAACGATGCTGCAGAGCCTTATGTGCTGGGAATTAACATAATTACATGGACAGCCGAAGATGTTAATGGAAACATCAACACCTGCCAGCAAACCATCGCCGTTACCGATGCACAACAACCCACCATTGTGTGTCCGGCCAATGCCGAAGTAAGTGTTGACGAAGGCCTTTGCACTGCCGGAAACATTCAACCGGGAACGCCAGATGTATGGGACAACTGCAGTGACCTCATTGTTTCGAACGATGCCGATGAAGTCTACCCGGCAGGTATTCACACCATTACATGGACAGTGACGGATGCCGGCGGCAACTCAGCCACTTGCGAGCAAACACTTATCGTTTCCGATAATCAACTGCCATCTATTGTTTGTCCCGAAAACATAGAAACTTATACCGATACCGATATGTGTACGACTTCGGGCCTAGAGTTAGGTGTTGCCATAGCAAGCGACAATTGCGATATTTTATCGCTTACCAACAATGCGCCCGAATTTTATGAACCCGGATTAACAAGCGTGTTATGGACATGTACCGATATTAATGGAAACACGAATACCTGCCAACAAACGGTGAACATAACCGACAATGAACCGCCTACGGTAATTTGTCCCGAAAACATTGATGTTCCGGTTGATGAAGGCGAAGTTAGTGCTTCAAATGTAATTCTTGGCATACCCGAAACAAACGATAACTGTGGGGTTACTTCGGTTGAAAACAATGCACCCTTGTTGTTTCCGTTAGGCGAAACGCAGGTAACATGGATAATAAGCGACATGCAGGGCAATACTGCAAACTGCCAGCAAATCGTCACGGTGTTCGATCCCAACCATGTTGTTTCTCATCAAAATGCAAGTTCTTTTTATCTTTGGGCTATCCCCAATCCTTTCTCGGAGTTCTCCACCATTGGTTTTTATTTAAAAACCGACACAGAAGTCAGCCTGAAACTGTACGATTTACACGGCAAAGAGACAGCAACAATTCTAAACAGACAATACTGTTCTGCCGGCAGGCACACAGTGGTTTTAGATGCCTTGCTGCATGGACTGAAACCGGGGACCTATATTATTCGTCTTCAAACAAATTCTATTTGCAATAGCTACAAGTTGATTCTTCTTGAATAAAAATACCCCAACATGTTGGGATATTTATATATATCTTTAATTTTGTGAAAAGAGAAATTTTTACCAAATAAAACAAAAACCATGAAAACACATGTAATGTTATTGACTGCCCTATTCGCAGCCTTATCGGTATTTACTGCCTGTACCAACTATGGTACCGAAAAAGAATTTAATGGAGTTCAATTGTTTTACACCGATGCAATAAGCGAGACAGAAGCCGATGCTTTGGGAGAATATCTTACGCAATCGGGATTTGCCGATGGCGAAAAGAAAACCGTTCAACTAACCAAAGAAGGCGATACCTATCAATTCAGAATGGTAGTTGTTGACAATTACAAAGAAATCGACAATTATGAATCGATTTTCAGTTATACTGCACGGAATATTTCCGAGCTTGTTTTCGACAATAAACCGGTTGAATTGCATGCATGCAACGACAAACTCGAAACACTAGAGGTTTTCGAAATGTCGGAATATCTTGGAGAATCGATTACGGCACATGGGGTGCAATTGTATTACAGCGAAAACATAAGTGAAGAATTGGCAGTTGATTTTCTCGATTATCTGAAAGAATCGGGATTTGCCGATGGAGATGCTAAAACAGTTCAACTTGAACGCTACGATGATATGTACATTTTCAAAATAATTGTTGATGCCGATGTTATCGAAAGCCACGAACTTGATGAGGCATTTTATACCTATGCTCAAATGTTATCAGAAAACGTTTTCGACAACAATCTCACCGAAATTCATGCCTGCAACAATAACTTTTCTCCCATTGGAATTTTTTCTTCGCAAGAACAAATAAATACTTTTTAATCAACCCACTTGCATTCACAAAAAATGAATGTAATTTTATCATTCTAAAAAAACCAGAAATATGTCAAGCATAAAACGAATAGGTGTATTAACCTCGGGGGGCGATGCTCCCGGAATGAATGCCGCAATAAGGTCGGTTGTGCGCGCAGCTTTATACAACGGCATTAGTGTTACCGGTATTAAACGCGGTTATGCCGGGTTAATTAAAGGCGATTTTGTTGAGATGACATCGCGCGATGTGGGTAACATTATTCAGCGTGGCGGTACAATTCTTCGCACTGCGCGCAGCCAGGAGTTTATGACCAAAGAAGGTCGCTACACTGCCTTTCGTAATCTGGTTGAAGCCGGCATCGATGCACTGGTGGTTATTGGTGGCGATGGCACATTTAAAGGAGCCAAAGTATTTACCGAAGAATATAATTTCCCAATTGTTGGTTTGCCGGGTACTATCGACAACGATTTGTACGGCACCGATATGACAATAGGCTACGACACGGCCATAAACACTGTGGTTGAGGCCATCGATAAAATACGCGACACGGCCAGTTCGCACGATCGCTTGTTTTTTGTTGAGGTAATGGGTCGCGACGCCGGCTTTATTGCACTGCGAAGTGCCATTGCCTGTGGTGCCGAAGATGTGCTGGTGCCCGAAGTTGTAACCGATATGGACGAAGTGTGCGAAAATTTGGTGAAAAGCGTAAAAAGAACCAAAAACAGCGGAGTGGTTATTGTTTCGGAAGGCGATGATGCCGGTGGTGCTATGCATATAGCCGAAATTGTTAAAGAACGTCTGCCCGATTTCGACATTCGTGTCTCAATTCTTGGCCATTTGCAACGCGGTGGTGCGCCCTCGGCATTCGACAGGTATCTGGCAAGCAAACTCGGGGTAGCCGCCATTGAAGCTCTGATGGACGACCAGCGAAGTGTAATGGTAGGCCTCATCAACAAAGAAACAGTGTTGGTGCCTTTCAATCAGGCCATAAAACACCATAAAGACATAAACCGGAAAATGCTCGAAATGCTCTACATTCTGAACACCTAGTGCGGAGCATAGAAATTTAATATGAATTTTGCACATATTATTCTTCCTCTTGCCCTAAAAGGGCCTCTTAGCTATCGCATTCCCGAATCGTTGCAACAACGTGTAGTTGAAGGTTCTTTGGTTGTTGTAAATCTGGGCAAATCGAAATTATACACAGGCATTGTGGCATCACTCTGCGATACACCCGTGGATGGATTTACAATAAAAGAGATTGTTTCGGTATATGACTCCCCCCCCATTACGCGAGAACAACTTCGTTTATGGGAATGGATGGGGTCATACTATTGCTGCACCCTCGGAGAAATTATGAAGGCGGCACTGCCTGCAGGGCTTCGTCCCGATAGTGAATCGCGATACACTTTAAGCCGCTATTGCAATGATTTTCATTTGCTAAGCGATGAACAAAAAATTGTGTTACAGGCTCTCGATAAACACAAAAAAACAGCCCTTGCCGATCTGATAAAAAAAACAGGAATAAAAAACCCCTTGCCCACACTTAAATATCTGATAGAAGCCGGCTATGCCAGCAGTGGTCATTTTTTAAGTAACTCATACAAGCCTCTAATCAGGAAATACGTCCGAATAACTGTTTCGAACCACAGTCAGGCCCATGAAGCACTCGACAATCTGAAACGTTCGCCACAACAACTTCAATATTTTGAGTTTTTACTTGAGCAAGCCAACGAAAATTACACCGACTTCTCGATAGCTCTCAACGACTCGATGCAAGCAACCCAAGCAACGGGAGCCGTTGTGAATGCCTTGCAAAAAAAGAAGCTTATTACTATTGAAACGCGCGAAGAAAACCGCCTTGAACCTTGCACAGAAGTGTCGGGGTTAAAAACACTAAGCCCCGAACAACAGAATTGTTTCAACACAATTCAAAATCTGCATTCTCACCACGATGTGGTGTTACTTCATGGTGTGGCATCGTCGGGTAAAACCGAAATTTATCTGAAGCATATTGCACAGGTTCTGGGGTCGGGAATGTCGGCCCTGTATCTGTTGCCCGAAATTGCCATAACCACACAAATAATTTCGAGAATACAGGCTGCTTTTGGCAGCAAGGTGGGCGTATATCACAGTAAATTTAGCGATAACGAAAAAGTAGAAGTTTGGAAACGGGTGAACTCGGGAAGTTTTCAGGTAATTGTGGGTGTGCGGTCGGCCGTTTTTCTGCCATTTCGCAAACTGGGTTTGGTTGTGATTGACGAAGAACACGAAAACACCTATAAGCAACATGACCCTGCCCCACGATATCATGCTCGCGACGTAGCTATTGTGCTGGCAAAACAGCATGGGGCCAAAGTGATTCTCGGTTCGGCAACACCCTCGCTCGAAAGCTGGTACAACTGCCAAAACAACAAATACGGTCTGTGTGAATTAACCGAGCGATTTGGTAAGGCTGCTTCTCCCGAGATAATAGTAGCCGATATGCTGAAAGCTCGGAAGCGAAAAGTGGTACAGTTGCATTTTCATCCACTACTGATTGATGAAATAAGAACTGCTTTGCTGGCAAAAGAGCAGGTTATTCTGTTTCAGAACCGCAGGGGTTACGCACCCTATCTGCAATGCACCGAATGTGCCTACGTGCCCAAATGCGACCAATGCAACGTAAGCCTTACCTATCATAAGAATCAGAAGTTGATGCTGTGCCACTATTGTGCCAATAAAAAACCATTGTTACACTCATGCCCTTCGTGTGGCAGTAGTTCGTTAAAAACCATGGGCTTTGGCACCGAAATGATAGAAGACGAAGCAGGACATTTCTTTCAGGAAGCACGCATTGCGCGCCTCGACTTCGACACAGCCACCACGCGACGACAGTATGAAAGCATTTTATCGGACTTTTCGGCAGGCAAAACCGATATTTTAATAGGCACCCAAATGATTTCGAAAGGTCTTGATTTTGAAAATGTGGCAGTAGTGGGTGTTTTAAATGCCGACAACATGCTAAACTTTCCCGACTTCAGAGCCTTTGAACGCAGCTTTCAACTTATGGTTCAGGTAAGCGGAAGGGCCGGCAGAAAGAATAAACGCGGCAAGGTAATTATTCAAACTACAATGCCCGACCACGATATTATCGAAGACATCGTAAAGTCCGATTACCAACACATGGCAGAGGCAGAGTTGTTGTTGCGAAAAAACTTTAAATACCCGCCCTATTACCGGTTTATTGGCATTAGGCTTAAGCACCACGACAAACGAATACTTCATCAGGCAGCAGCCGAAATGGCTTCAACAATATCGAACGCCATGCCCGGAAGGGTTATGGGACCACAAGAGCCACCCGTGAATTGGGTACAAATGATGTATATTACCCATATTGTCATCCGCTTCGAAAACGCTTTGTCGGCTGTTAAATTAAAAACATATCTACTTGATTTAAAAGAAAATATTTCGAAAGACACCCGTTATAAGGGAATTCACATTATTTTAGATGTCGATCCGATGTAAAATGATAAACAGATGAAAACACTGATAAAAAACGCCACCCTCGTGAATAGGGGCAGCCAAACCAAGGCACATGTACTTATTGAAGACACAATGATTCATTCGGTAATTACCGACTTAAGCCATATTGCCGATGCCGACCACTATATCGAAGCCGAAGGCTTGCTGTTGTTGCCGGGTGTTATCGACGATCAGGTGCACTTCAGAGAGCCGGGTCTCACACAAAAGGGCGACATGTATACCGAATCGAGGGCTGCGGCTGCCGGAGGAGTTACTTCGTTTATGGATATGCCCAATACCCAACCGCAAACCACCACCATTGAGGCCCTGCTTGCCAAACACCAAATTGCTGCCCGCAACTCACTGGTAAATTATTCGTTTTATCTGGGAGCTACCACCAATAACATTGTCGAAATAGAAAAGGCAGATCCGGGTTTGGTTTGCGGTATTAAAATGTTTATGGGATCCTCAACCGGCAATATGCTGGTAAGCAAAACCGAAGATGTTTCGGCAGTATTTGCCCATGCGCCGGTGCCGGTGGCTGTGCATTGCGAAGACGACAGCATTATAAGCCGTAATCTCGATAAGTATAAAACCCTGTATGGCAACAATATTCCGATGCGCTACCACGCCGACATCCGCAGCGAAGAGGCTTGCTATGCATCGTCGGCACGAGCAGCCGAACTGGCCGCCAAACACAATGCACATTTGCATATTCTGCATTTGAGTACGGCCAAAGAAATTGGTTTGATGCAGCAGGTTCCGCTTGCCGAAAAAACCATTACCGGCGAAGTGTGTGTGCATCACCTTTGGTTCAGCAGCAACGATTACGAAAAACTGAATTGGCGCATAAAGTGGAATCCGTCGATAAAACACGAAAAACATCGCGAAGGATTACGCGAAGCGTTAATAACAGGATTAATCGACATTGTAGCTACCGACCATGCCCCACACACTTTCGACGAAAAACAACACGACTACACTAGCTGTCCGTCGGGGGCACCTCTGGTGCAGCACTCGCTACCGGCAATGCTCGAAATGGTGAAGCAGGGTGTGTTCGGCTACGAGCAGGTGGTTGATTACATGTGCCACAAACCCGCCCAATTGTTCCGAATCGACCGGCGCGGATATATCGAAGCAGGCTATTATGCCGACCTGGTTTTGGTAAATCCTTCGTCTTCTTTCACAGTGAATGCCGATAATTTGCTGTATAAATGCAAGTGGTCGCCACTCGAAGGAACGCGGTTTTCGCATCGTGTTGAAAAAACCTGGGTAAATGGGAGTTTGGTGTGGGAAAATGGCACATTCACTGGGCAGCAGAATGCTTTGGCCTTGCAATTTAAGAGGTAGGAACATTCGAACTGGTGCAAAAGAAAAAAATGAAAGAAAAATAAAACCTCATTCATCAGACCTTTCTGACGAATACCATCAATTAGTTTTTATTAATTTCTGTTGAAAGGTCCTTTCATTATCAATAACAATATAAACGCCAGATGGTTGTCCTCCGATGTCAATACTTGTTGTATTACCGAGTATGTTTATTTGTTGCACAATTTTTCCTTCGAGATTATAGATTTGTACAAAATCGATTTTCGAAAAATTTTCAATGTACAGTTCAAACCTATCGGTAGTTGGATTCGGGTAAATCAATGAAGGTCTTGAGCAAATACTTTCATTTTCAACAGTTATTGGATTAGGAATGCCCAACTCATTAAATGCAATAACGCCACAATAATCGGTTCCTAACCATTTTGTATTGTTATTATCAATTGCTATTGCGAGAATATCACAACCAGGCAAACCGGAGTTCTCAGCAGAATAAACATCCCAATTTAGGCTTGTATCAACTTTTACCAGATAGCCACCCGTGGTAGAAATCCATTTATTACCAAATTGATCGATGGCAATTGAATAGACTGTATTAGAAGGCAAGGGTGAGTTTGAAGTATTATATATTACCCAGTTTGTGTCATCAAATTGTACTAATCCGCTCAATGTAGCAAACCATTTCAAATTATTAGAATCAACAACAACCGAATAAACACAGTTGCTTGAAATTTCAGAGTTTGAAATATCATAATATTCAGGTAACGTGCCCCCAGACATTTTAATAACTCCACAATCTTTGGAGCAGAACCATCTTACTCCATTTAGATCTTTGGCAATAGCAACAATATTTTTGTATCTATCACTGAAATATTTCACCCAGCTCGTACCTATAATTCGGACCATTCCTTCTCCTCGAGTACTTACCCATTGATTACCATTTTCTTCAAAATATATCAAATGTATTTTGTTTGACGGAAGTTCTGAATTATCTGTGTTATACACAGTCCAAATGCCATTATTTCTTTTTGCCATTCCTCCGCCATTTGTTGCAACCCATAAATTGCCGTAATTATCGGTACTAACACAACTTATTTTTATATGTGGAATACCAGAATTAATAGTATTGTATGTTACCCAACTTATTCCATCGAACCAATTAAGGCCACTGTTTGTACCTATCCAAATACCAGTATTCCCATTCAATGATAGAGTATTTATTGTGTTGCTAAGTATTGAAGATTCTGATATGGCAACATTCGCAAAATTAACTTCGTTGTGTTTCAACAATCCGTCATCCCAAGTCCCAATCCAAAGAAAATTTAAAGAATCGGGAAAAATGGTTTTAATTATGGTAGGTGAAATAGACTTCCATGTGAGTTCACCATCATAGAAACGATACAGTTTTGTTCTGCATGCAATCCATTTAATACCATTACTATCAATTTCTAGGTCATCACAATATGCTTCAAAATAGCAACGAGACCAATTGGTTCCATTGAAACTAAGAAGACAACCATAAGCGGTTACTGCCCACAAAACACCTTCGTCGTCAATCTCAATGGCAGAAATCTGATTATAAGGAATAATAACAGTATTGGTTTTGTTGAAAAAAAACCATTCGTTACCATCAAACCTTCCTATACCACAATCGGTAGCTGCCCATATTACTCCAGAATTGTCAATTTCTAAATCATAAATATTATAAGCCGGACAATTGTAAATAATCCAATCATCGTTGGTTTTTTTTGCCAAATAATTGGAGTGGGCGATAATAAAAACATTGTTTTCGTTGTCAAATACAATTTTTTTAATATTATTTGAAGGTATTTCTGAATTTGAAGTATTAAAAAACTGCCACTCGAATCCATTGAATTTTACCAGACCACCCCCTGCTGTTCCAACCCATTTATTGTTGTCGATGTCGATAGCTACCGAGGTAATCAGATTTACGGGTAATTCTGAATTAGTTTTATTGTATGTGGTAATTGCACCAGATGATTTATTAACACTTACCAGACCAAATTGTGTTCCTACCCAAATATTATCAATGTCTTCGTTTATAGAATTAACATAACCTCCGTTATTATAGTACATCCATTGTAGGCTTTGTGTTGATACTGTTAGAGGAATTATTAATAAAATAAATGTGATCAACAGCAATTTATCCATAATAATCAATTGATCTTTATTCTGATCCATGTAAATAACATTTGAAAAAGGTTTTACAAAGTTAATAATAATACATATAACGATTATTATAATTTTATAAAACCAAGGGTTTTCATAAAAAGTAATTCTTTTTTAAATAAAACATAAAAAATAAATATTGTGTGAATGAAGTATATTTGAGTTATTCATTTTGTGACCTCATGAAAGCTGCTCGTTCATAAATTAACTAACACCGAGTAAACTTATGCAGCAATGCCACTGAGGGTTATCAGATAAAAACCCGAATAACTGCCTGTAATCCTTGCTCTGTGATTGAACTGCTTAGTGAAAACTTATTTCCAAACTTTTTTATATCTTTCGACAGATTTTGAATGATATCAGATGTTGATTAAAATCTATGCCAGTGCTGTTCAGGGAATACTTGCCCGCACCATTACCATTGAGGTGAATGCCGGCCGGGGATATGCCTACAATCTGGTGGGTTTACCCGACAATGCCGTAAAAGAAAGTCAGTACCGAATTTTAAGCGCCTTTACCAATAACGGATATAGCTGGCCGGCAAAAAAAATAGTAATCAACATGGCTCCCGCCGATGTGCGAAAAGAGGGTTCAGCCTACGATCTGCCACTGGCTATTGGTATTTTGGCGGCCTCGCAGCAAATTGCTTCCAACGACATCGAAAAGTATATGATAATGGGTGAGCTGTCGCTCGATGGATCGGTGAAACCGGTAAAAGGCACCCTGCCCATGGCAATAAATGCATTGGCCGAAGGCTACCAAAGACTGATAGTGCCTGCCGAAAACGCCCGCGAAGCGGCTGTGGTGCAAGGCCTAAGTGTGTATGGCGTAAGCCATATAAGCGAAGTAATAGGCATGTTCGACAAAGGCGTATTTCCCGAACCGGTTCAGGTTGATCTTGCAAAAGAATTTGAACGCTGCGACGAACACAGCATGCCCGATTTTTCGGAAGTTAAAGGTCAGGAAAATGTGAAACGTGCCCTCGAAATAGCCGCTGCCGGTGGTCATAATATTATTCTGATAGGTCCTCCCGGCGCCGGAAAAACCATGCTGGCCAAGCGCATGCCCGGAATATTGCCGCCTTTAACGCTCGACGAAGCCCTCGAAACCACCAAAATACATTCGGTAGCCGGAAAAATGAGCACCAATTCGTCGCTGGTTACGCAACGGCCTTTTCGTTCGCCGCACCACACCATTTCGGATGTAGCTATGGTAGGCGGTGGATCGTATCCCCAACCCGGCGAAATTTCGCTGGCACACAACGGGGTGTTGTTTCTCGATGAGCTTCCCGAATTTAAGCGAAGTGTTCTCGAAGTAATGCGTCAGCCACTCGAAGACCGTGTGGTGAGCATTTCGCGCGCCAAACTCAGTGTGGAATATCCTGCGGCTCTTATGCTAATAGCCTCAATGAACCCCTGCCCCTGCGGCTACTACAATCATCCCGAAAAACGCTGCCTGTGCAGCCAGTCGATGGTGCAAAAATACTTATCGCGCATTTCGGGCCCATTGCTCGATCGCATCGATATACACCTCGAGGTGGTGCCGGTGCCGTTTGGTCGTTTGTCGGAAAAACAAAACGGTGAGAGCACGGCCGAAATCCGCAAACGCGTGGTAGTGGCACGTCGAGTACAATCGGAACGCTTTGCCGCAAGCAAGGGTATTTATTGCAATGCACAAATGACCAGCCGCCAGCTACGAAAGTATTGTCCTCTCGATGAATCATCGATGGCATTGCTGAAAACTGCCATGGAAAGGCTGGGGCTGTCGGCCAGGGCCTACGACCGCATAATAAAGGTAGCGCGCACCATTGCCGATTTAGAAAATGCCGAGCACATACAAGCACACCACATAGCCGAAGCCATTCAATATCGCAGCTTAGACAGGGAGGGCTGGGCAGGATAGGGTTACGCGGGTTCTAAATCCTGAATTGCTCGGGTTTGCGCATCAGCCTTTTTATGGCATACCACTTATACATACTTACCAGCACCCATGCGGCCGGTATCAGCATGATCACATCGTTGTTCAGGAAATAACGCATCTCGATGTTGCGCACCGTAAAACAGATGTAATAGTAAACAAGGGCGAAAAACAAAGCAATAAATACCCCATACAAATTTTTTCGGCGTATCATCAGGAACAAGCCTATTGCTGCCAGCAATAGCAATATACTGCGATACAAAAACAATGCATTTGTAAGCAAACCAAGAGCACCCTGTTTTTCGTTGGTTAGCGTGGTTTTAAACAAAGCCTTACTCAGGTTTTGCATGGGTATTATCAGATGATAATGCACCGGATTGGCAGCTATCTGATTGTTGCGTAACACGGTGAAATAATAGGCAATAGAGTCGTTGCACGACAGGCTGTCGGGTATGCGTGCATTGCTGCGGTTCCAATATTGGTTCCAGTGGCTGAATCCCGAGCCGCAGTTTTTTGCCAGATATTCTGCCCGTAGAAGCATGAGAGAGTCCTCGCGCGAAACAAAGGCTATTTCGGGCCAATCGACCTCTTCGTTGCGTACTATTTGAAAAAACTGAGGATCCCAACCACTCTTAATCGAATAAATATATTTGCGGCAAGCCACCACATCTTTGGTGAATGTTTTGGTTCCGCCTCGCGTATCGGTAAACAACACCACTTTATCGAGCAACACATAATTGCGCAACACCCAAGTGCCGTAAACAACCGCAAAACCCGCACATGCCAGTACCACGCTTATAAATGCCCGTTTATATTGTTTCAGGTTAAAAAAGAAATACACCACCGAAAACACAGGCACAAAAATAATGTTTTGCGGACGCAGCAACACACTTAAGCCAACAATGGCCCCACCGAACAAAAAGTCGCTCAGTTTTTTGCGCCGGCTCAGGAACAGAAAGCCGGTAATCAATGTAAAAACGCCCACTGTTTCGGTCGAAATAAGGGGGACCCAAAAAATAGTAAAAGGATAAACGGCATATAAAAATGCGGCAAAAACACCAATTCGGTAACTATTCGAAATAAAAAATGCCAGCCGGTACAACAGAAATACCGTGAGTACATCGAGCAATACCTGAAACCAGATAACCAACTGATAGGTAAGGTCGAGATTCTGACCACTGATAACATAAAACAAGGCCAGTACAATGGGATAAAACGGCAATCGTCCGGCAACCGATTTATCGTCGTTACTTATGGTTCGTATGCTTCCTTGCTCAACCAGATTTATGGCACATTGCGAATACGAATACGTATCGCCTGTTCTGAAATATTCTTCTTTCGCGTAGTAATATTCTGCAACAAAAAGAACAAAAACCACACGGAGAAGTAACCCGAGAGCCAGAATTACAATGAGATGTTTTTGATATTTCTGAAACATAAGCGGCTTTTATAACTTATTCACAAATATAGTGTTAAATGCCTAATTTAGCGCGCTGACCTTCTTTTCTTTCGGTTTCGGCCAATTCTTTTTCGCTACGGATGTCGCTGCGGTAATTGTTGTAAATAATTAAAAGAGCCGTAATCATAAAAGGCATATATGGAATTTTATACCGTACCAGAGCGCCGAAATTGGCTGTGGTTAAGCCCACAATATACGACAATGCCAATGCAAAGGTAATGGCATAAATTACATAATGATTGCTACCCAGCTGTTTCCCGAAGTTTTTGATCCCCCTTCCAAAAATTGCAAACATAAGCAGGGCAAAAATAAAGGTGTTTTCGAGGGCCGAAAGCATGATTACAGGGCTTCGCGCTTCCCATGGAAATGGCCTGAAAAATCCGGCCAGTATGGCCACCGGTGCTTTGCTAATAACACCGGCATAAGAAGCATCGAAACCACCAATATTGTAACTGTTGTCGCCATAGTAACTTTGTGTAAGATCGTGTTGCACCACTGCCGCACGCTCCATCATAGCTTCGGGAGAGCTATAAAAGTCTCCGGCAGCTTCCGAAAAACGGGTCATTGCTGCAGCACCACCCAACACTGCCACAGCAAGTATTATGGGAAACACAAAAATTCGTAAAAACTTGCTTTTCACCTTTTGAACATACCCAAAAGTAAACCATATTGTCATACCCAAAATCAGCGTAAGCAATATGTAAGGTTTCAGCGACAACAATAAGAAAACCGATAATAACAGCAAAAAAGCATTTCCTGCCAAATGCCGTTTGTCGAATTTAATAACAATATTGTAGAAGGCTGCAGCAAACCATAGTGTGGCCGACATAGTGTATGAGTCTTTCAGAATGCCACTGCCCCAAAACACTACCGATGGAATTAAAAACATTCCGTAAGCCAATGTTTTGGTGAGATGTGGATAAATTTTACAAAGCAATTTATAGAACTTCCAGAACCCACCGAAAAGAAAAGCGTTCAAAAAAATGGTCGACCACAAATACGATTTTCCGCCCAGTAATACAAATAACGAAGTAAACCTAACTACGGCAAATGCCTTGGGGTCGCGTGTATAAAAAGGATATTCGGTAATAGAATTAAAGGCCGATAAAGTTTCGGGGGTTCGGTCGCCCAACAGTATTTTAAAATAACTATCAAAATCGTGCTGCGCCAGGTTGGCCAACGACTTAGCACTCCAAAAATATAGTGTAGTATCGCCTCCATCGTACAACATCGTATAGGCCAAACAAAACAAGACTCCTCCCATTATTTTTGCCATAAATCCCAATGGATAATACTTGTAGCATGGGTTTTTGGCTATATTGCGCTGTCGAACAAGAAACGATACACCCAGCAGCAGAATCAACAACACCGCAAGAAACATGAAATCCCAACCTGTAAAGTAGAAATCGAACGATCGCCTGAAGTAATCGAGATTAAACATATTCTATTTACTATCTCTAAATTGAAGTATCGTATGGCAGATGTATTCTATATCTACATCGCTTAGTTCGTAATAAAAAGGCAAGCGCAACAAACAATCGGTTAATCTATCGCTTTGTGGTAAATCGGTTAAATGATATTTCTGTTTAATGATAAACTCACTTTTGTGTAACGATAAATAATGAAATACGGCCTGAATGCCATTAATTTTTAAATGCTCAATTAAACGGGAGCGAACATCAAGCCCTGAACAAACCAGATAAAACATATGCGCATTGTTGCTGGCATAACCGGGAATTACAGGGAGTTTAATTTCATTCGAAATATTTTGCGACAAACAGGCATGATATGTATTCCATATGTGCAGCCGTTGTTGCTGAATATCGGCGTATTGTTCAATTTGAGCCCAAAGAAAAGCGGCTATTATATCGGATGGTAAAAAAGATGACCCAATATCAACCCAGCCATATTTATTGATTTCGCCCCTAAAAAATTCTGCACGATTGGTTCCTTTTTCCCATAAAATTTCGGCTCTCTTCACGAAGCTTTCGTGGTTTATGGCCAACATTCCGCCTTCTCCGCATTGTATGTTTTTGGTTTCGTGAAACGAGAAACAGCCTATATGCCCAATGCTGCCCAGTGCGTTGCCTTTATAGTATGAATCGATGGCTTGCGCGGCATCTTCAATTACCCATAACTTATGCCTATCGGCAAGTTCCATAATCTTGTCCATATCGCATGCTACACCGGCGTAGTGCACCACAACAATTGCTTTTGTTTTGGAGTTGATTAAAGCACCAATGCCATCTTCATCAATACCGGGATGATCGCTGCGGCTGTCGGCAAAAACTATGTGAGCTCCTTGCCTTACGAAAGCAAGTGCAGTGCTCACAAAAGTATAGGAAGGAATAATAACTTCGTCGCCGGGTTTTATATCAATCAACATAGCAGCCATTTCGAGTGCATCGGTACACGAGGTAGTAAGTAAACATTTGCGGAAACCCCATGTTTCTTCGAAAAACTGCTGACATTTAGAGGTATAATAGCCATTGCCCGAAATATGACGCCTTGCAACAGCATCAACAATGTATTCGGTTTCTTTTCCGGTGATATAAGGTTTATTGAACGAAATTTTATTCATACAGCGATTTTATAAATTTAGCCGGATTGCCGGCTACAACGGCATAATCGTCAACATTTTTCACCACCACGGCTCCCATACCTACAATTGCATAGCAGCCCACCCTGATGTCTTCGCGCACAGTGCTGTTTAAACCCACATGCGCACCCTTGTCGATGTGAATGCGGGCACCAAGAATGCCATGGGCCGCTACAGTGGCGTAGTCGTCAACAATGGTGTTGTGGCCAATAAAACCATTGGTGTAAACATGTACAAAATTTCTGACTTCGGAATAGGCCGACGTGGCTGCGTTGGGAAGCATTAAGCTGCCATAACCAATTTTTGACGTGGGGTTTACATAGGCCAGTGGATGAATTCCTGTGGCATGGGCCTCGATAGGAAGATTCAGCTTTTCTAAATTGGCCACCCTTTCGTGTTTCTTTTTTGCATTGAAATGATAGGTGTAGTGAATGTAATATCCCCTGTTCACAAAATCGGCAATTGATGCCGTGCTGCCAATTACCTTGTGCTTTCCGAGATATTCGCCCTGGGGTACCACATCGTTTATAAAGCCGGCTATTTCCCACTCACCGGTTTTCTGATTGATATCTTCGAACACTGTCATGGCAATTTCGCCACTGCCGTGCGCTCCTACTATGATAAGTCTCTTTTTCATGAACGGCAATTTACTGGTTTTCTTTTTTATTCTGTATCGATTTTATATAATACTGATTTTGCCCCGAAACATCTTTCATAATGCGCACAATATACAGACTTATCACCGAAAACATGAAGAAAATAATCATATTAAAAAACGACATCGACACAAACAAACTGGTCCAGCCTGCTGCCAAATTGCCATTAATAAGTTGCCTGAGCAAATATATCATTCCTATTATCATGAGAATGAACGAAACAAAAATGCCGGTAAACGAAATAATTTTCAGGGGAATCGACGAATAATTGATAATGAGATTAAACGACAGATTAATCAGTTTTTTTATTGAATAGTTCGATTTTCCGTACTTGCGTTCGCGATGTTCCACTTCAATATTGGCAATGTTCTGTGTCATGTTCAGAATCATGCCTGTAATGTACGGATAGGGTGTTTTAATGGTAGCCAGCTGATCGACAAGTTCTCGCCTGATAATGCGGTAGCTTGTGAATTTCAGGTTTTTGGGAGGATGAAACACCATGTGGTTAATTTTACGAATTACACGGGTGCCAAGGCCTCTGAAACGACCTCCTTTTTTTGATGGAAACGCAGCAATAACACAATCGTAACCCTGCTGTATGATTTCGATAAATTGGGGAATGGCTTCGGGATTGTTTTGCAAATCGTCGTCCATAGTAATTACATATTTACCGCTTACATAACCAAAACCGCATAAAATGGCATTCTGCTGACCAAAGTTTCGGCTCAGCTCAATTACCAGCACATTGGAATTGTTTTGGTGTATTTCGTTGAGGACCCTTTGGCTATTATCTTTCGATGAATCGTTAACAAATATTATTTCGAAATGGTAGCTTAACCGGGCAAACACCTCTTTAATTTTTTCGAGCAACAGGGGCAGGTTTTTTTCGCTGTTGTAAACCGGTATTACAATGCTTATTAAATTGTTATTCATAACTCAGTCGTTGATTATTTCCATATTACGGATTTTCCCACTTGCGGTGTCTATAGCAAAACTATCGACAAATTCTATTTTGAGCTCCTGATTCGGGAAACGTTTTTTCCAGCGCTGCATTGCCAGTCCAAATACAGTTTCTTTATTGGCGCTTTCAGCAATCTTCAATCGCAGGGCAATGGTTTTATTGCTATACTGCACAAACTTGAAGTGTTCGCATTCGTGAAAGTCCATAAACATTTCGTGAGCATGGTGATGTGCAAACTGCGAGCCGTCGCTAAATGTAAGTATATCGTCGAGGCGTCCTATTATCTGCCCTAAATAATTTATGCCAAATTCGTTGTCGCTGCCAATATGCGCAATATCTTTTGTGTTGTACCTTATTATGGGCATGGTGTAGTTATACAAATTGGTAATGAGCGGTGTTCCCAGCGTAATACCGTTTTCGGTGCGTATATCAACAAATTCGAACATGTTTGAATTGGGATACAGTGTAAAGCGGTGCGCCATGTCGATATCGAAGCCTATCATAGGCGATTCCATGCACCCGAAATAGTTTACCAAGTGCGTGCCCAGCACTTCGCGAAACAGGGCGGCCTGCTTTTCGAAAACGGTTTCAGAAGTAAAACACACATAGGGAACCTGTACCCTGAGCCCTTTTTCTTTCATTTTATGAGCAATAATTTGCAGCATCGATGGGGTTGACCATAGAATATAAGGTTGGGTGGCCTGAATTTTTGCAATGATAGTATCGATGGGTTCATACACCGAAACAATGCTTCGGCGAAACAAGGGAAGCACCCGCTGCACCATGCGCAACATACTGATATCTTTCTCGTACTGATATACTGCGTCTTCGTCGTATCGGGTTACAATAAGCACCTTTTTCCAGGGCCTGTAGCCAAACTTCAGAAGCGACCAGTACTGCCTTGTTTGATTGGTAAAATCTTCGGCCTTGCTGTAGGCAATTTTAAATGGTTCGCCGGTGCTGCCACTAGTTGAGCGGATATTGTATTTTTTTGGATTATGCACATTAACGGTGGCTATTTCATCGATAGACGAACGCCGCAGAATGTGTTTGTCGATAATGGGTATTCGGGCAATATCATCGTGTGTTTGTATCGTAAGTGTATCGACACCCGCTTCTTTGTATAACGACCGGTAAAAAGCCGAATGCTGCCGGGCATGTTCAAAAACCGATTTGAATTTTTTCAGCTGCAGTTGTTTTTTTGTTTCAACCGGTAGTTTGTGCCATGCATTAATTTCGCGATAATATTTCAGTAAATACAGCAGCATGCATCAATCGTTGTTGGTATTAAACAAAACCTTGCGGTAGGCATCCCAAACTGCATTGAGCACCTTGCCCGGCTTCACACTATCGCCAATATAGAAAATTTTGTGTTTCGGAAAATCGATACCGTCGAGAATATGTTGGTTGGGTTCAAATCCGGTGGCCACTATGAGCGAATCGAAGCTAAACTGCCTGCTATGGCCATTTATTTCTGTCGTGGCTGTGTTGCCTTCGATTTTCTTCAGGCAGGCGTTGGTATGCACTTCTATATTGCGCTCTTCGATGAGTTTCAGCAAATGCAGCCGGTTGGCATAAAATGCATTGGGACACACAGTGTCGGTTTGTTCCAATACAGTTACCTGCGTGGCTTTCGGGGCCAAATCGATGGCCAGTTCGCATCCCACCAAACCACCTCCGAGGATTAGTACTTTTTCGCCGGGATCGAAATCGACATGAAATGCTTGCCGCGCTATGAATACATTTGCCGAGTCAATACCCTCGATATTGGGAATTGTAGCCTTGGCTCCCGTGGCAACAAAAATGCTGTCGGGTTGTATTTCGTCGATATCGTGAGTCGTAACTTTTTTACCTGTTTGTACAACAATATCAGAATTTTCGATTTGCCGCAGATAATACTCAGTCAGTTTTTGAAATTCCGATTTCAGGGCCGAAACATATCCTTTGGCAAAAATACCGCCCAAATAGTTTTCCGACTCATACAGAAACACTTTGTGCCCCATGGCAAAGGCAGTGATAGCAGCCTCCATGCCGGCATATCCCGATCCCAAAACCAGTATTTTTTTAGGTACCGAAGCTTTAACCGGCTTCAAATATTTTTCGTTACCGGTACGCGGGTTTACAGCACAACTGATGTATTTGTGATGAAAAATACGCTGTAGGCAGCCTTCGTGGCAGCCAATGCAAGGCTTTATGTCTTGTTTTCGGCCTTCTAGCGTTTTCTTTGGCCAGTATGGGTCTGCAAGCAAGGGGCGTCCAAGGGCAATGATATCGGCTTTTTTATCTATCAATACTTTTTCGGCAATATCGGGGTCCCCCAATTTTCCCACGGCAATCACGGGTATGGTAAGCACTTTTTTGGTTTCTGCTGCGAGGTCGGCAAACAATGCCATGGGTTGTGTGGTTGGTGGATGCGGATAATACCAGTTTTCGTAAGAACCGGCATCAACCTCGATGGCAGCAACTCCGGCTTTCTCGAGATAACGGGCAATTTCGAGACCTTCTTCAATACTGCGGCCACCTTCGTGATAATGGGTTAGGCCAAACCTGAAAATAATCGGGAAATCGGCACCGGCACCTTTCTGTATCGACTTGATAATTTCGGAAGCAAGCCTCATGCGGTTTTCGAAATTGCCGCCCCATTGGTCGCTGCGCTTATTCCAAAGCGGAGTCATAAACTGGTCGAGCATATAGCCCTCGTGACCATTCAACTCAATGGCATCAAAACCCGAAAAGCGAACAATTTGTGCAGTTTGCTCGAACGATGCTATCAGATCTAAAATTTCGTCTTCGCCAAGGGCACGTGTTTTATAATGAGGAGGCCAGTAACAAGGATTTTCGGATGGGCCGATAGCCTTGTGCTGCAGCTGAACAGTGCGCCCTGCAATGCGACCGATTCCGGGCATTATCTGAACCGATATTTTTGCTCCGTAATCGTGGCAGCGTTCGGCAAGCTCCGACATCCAGTTCACCATCACACGGTTGTCGAGTATTATGTGCTTCATCACCGGTTCATCGGCAACATCAAGGGTTCTTATCGATTTGGCAATTCCCATGCGAATCATGCCGGCACCGCCTTTGGCTCGTTCAACATAATAATCGATGCCTCGTTTCGACAGGTTTCCGTTGTAACCCACCAGACCCCCTACACCCATTGGTGCAAATACAATCCGGTTTTTCAGTTCCAGATTTCCAATCTTTACTTTCGAAAATAAAATGCTATTGTGCATGTTTTGGTTTTTTTTCAATCAACGCGGCCTTCAACAATGTCTTTTTCGCAGCCACCACCATAGGCGGCCCAATAAACTTGCCATTCATCAGCGCCACACCTTTCCCTTCTTTTTCGGCCTCATCCGATAAACGCAGCATTTCGGAAGCATCGGATATTTCTTGTTCCGATGGCGAAAAATAGAGATGAGCCAGTGGTATTTCTTTCGGATTTAGAATTAACATGCCTTCGAAGCCCATGTTTTTAGCTACTTTCAGGTTCACCTCCAGATCGTCGAGATCGTGCACGTTAATATGCACCGTGTCAACCGGAACCACACCCGTTGCCCTGGCAGCCATAGCTATCATAGCACGCGGAACAAAGAGGCTTTCGTGAGCCGCATCGTGAATGCCTTCGAGATCGGAGATAAAATCTTCGCAGCCAAAAGCAATGGCAATTACCCGCTTCGAGGCACGGCAAATATCTTGTGCATTCAGCACTGCCGAAGCGGTTTCGATGAGCGGAATGATTTTGAATTTACCCACCGGCAGGCCTTTTTCGTATTCGATGGTTTCGAGCAATTTGTCGAAAAAGTAAATGTCTTGCCCTGTTTTTGCTTTCGGATACATAAACCCGTCGACACCCTCGATGCTAAGTGCTTCAACATCTTTGAGCAACTGCCCGCTTTCGCGGTCGTTGATGCGCGGAAAAACCAGATGATTGCTGAAGCGACCCTCGCTTACCCATTGTTTCACCATGGCGCGGGCAACGGCTTTGTTGGCCACCGGCTGCACCGAATCTTCAATATCGAGCAGCAATACATCGGCCTCGCTTCGGGCAGCACTGCTAAGCAGCCTTTCGTTGTGGCCCGGCACAAACATTAAACTTCTCAGTAGGTGTTTCATAGTTATCAAGTTATTGTTGTTTCATAATATCTTTTAATAATTCCAATAATAATTCTAAAAATTACAACTTTTTCATCACCAACACTTTTCTCCTGAACCGCAACACATCAACTTTTTCTTGATTATAAGCTGTGGTTTCAACATACACTATTCCCCTGTCGGTTTTCGATTTCGATGGAACCACATCGAGTATTTCGGTGCGAGCATAAATGGTATCGTTCAAAAAAACCGGAGCCAAATGATCAATGCTTTCGTACATCAGGTTGGCAATGGCTTTACCGCTGATGTCGGGAACCGTAATTCCCACCACCAGGCTAAACACCAGAGTTCCCACCACCAGCACCTTGCCGTGCTGTGTGCCGGCGGCATAATCAATATTGGTGTGCACCGGATGGTGATTCATGGTAAGCAGCGAAAACAAATTGTTGTCGCTTTCGAAAATGGTTTTAGAGGCGGCATGGTAAATGATTTGCCCCTTTACAAAATCGTCGAAATAGTTTCCGATATACTTGTGCACAATTTGATTTGTATTCATAGGGTAAGTATTTATTACTGTACAAATATAGTGTTTCGCATCGAAACTACTTCCATATTTTCAGTGCCTTTATCCAGGGCAAGGGCAATATTTGCTGCGACTTCACGAAAAACGAAACAAACATAAGAAAATAGGTAATGGTAAAGGCGTAGGCCACGCCAATGTATCCAAACCAGCGCACAAACAACACATTGCACACCAGCATAAAAATCATATTCACGAACGACACAATGCTGATATAGCGTTGCTTTTCGTTTTTAATAAGAACCGGATACAGCAGCATATACATTCCGTTAAACAGAAAACCCATGGTAAACCAAAAAATAAACTCGCGGCCTCCATAGTACTCGGGTTGTGTCATAATTCTGAGTATGAGGCCGGAACCCAGATTGAGTACCAGAACGCCGGCTGCCAGCACTCCAAACAAGGCATAGAGCAAGCGGGTAATATACATTTTGTTGTTGATGTGTTTTTTCGATAATTGTTCGTACAAATAGGGGAACCACGACATGCACAATGTGGCAAACAGCAGCTTAATGGGTATCGAAATCTGAAAACCGATTGAATACAATCCCAGCAACTCTTTTGTGAAATACAACTGAATAAAAAATATTCCCACCTGCGAAATTATTACCGACTGCAACGAATTGGGGATGAGCGGAAACACTACTTTCGATATGCTGCGAAGCAATTGCTTCGAAAAGGCAAACGACAGATAGCCCTTGCGGTGCAGATAATACAATACCACAGCCGCCGAAACAAAATGCGACAGCATAATTCCCCAGGCACGGCCATGCCAGCCCCAGCTTAGGCTGATAATAAGAAATAGCGAAATCGACAGATTTATCAGCGTGTTCGAAATTTGATGTTTACCGAATGTTACTACTTTTTGCGAATTGCGCATTACATTCAAGCCCAACTGAAACACCACAAATGCAAACGATGCCGGAGCAATCATCAGCATCCACACCAGTGGTAGTTCGAGATAAGTACTGAGAAAAGGATAAAAAATAAGCACCAGCACAATGGTAGCCACCGAGAACAAGCCCACAATAAGAATACTGTTGCCAATTACCCGCGCAATATATTCTTTTTCGCGATCGAAAAAATTCTTTGACACAACTGCCGGAATCGAAACGCCGGTGAGCGAATGAGCAATGGCCAAGTAAAAATTGAAAAGCGCCAGCATACCATATTCGGCAGTGTTCAGGTAGCGTGTAATAACGGGAAGAATTAAAAAAGGCAAAGCCTGATTGATAATGGTAGTAATAAAATAGCCGCCCGACATTTTACCGAGGTGTATCAATCCACGAAAATCGACATTAAACCTTGCCATTTTCAAGCATTTTTATAACTGCTTTTTTCAGATTTTCGACACATTCCTGCTCTCTTTGATTCATTTTTTGTTTAAGCCCTTTATAGAAATATGCTTTCACCGAAACAGCATCGAAAGCAGCCAGATAGGCAGCCAGATTTTTTTCGTCGAAAACATAGTTTTCGATAAACGCTGGAATGGCCGAAGCTGAATCATCGTCGGTAATTCTAAGAACCCCATTGTATTTTTCGTACCATGCCAAACCAAAAATAATGACCGGTTTACCCAGCACCATTCCTTCCCATCCGGCAGTACCGGTAACCGTAGCAATGGCTTTTGAATTCCTTATTAATGTAAACGAATCGATGTTTAATGGTACCAGTTTCACTCTTTTATATCGCAGCAAATCATCGTAAAATTCTTTGATACGGCTGGTATGCCCTTCGCGATGTGCTTGAAATTGAACCGGATGTTCCTTTACATAAATGGTAAAATCGGGAGGCAAATGTTTGTCGAGAACATCAACACACAACATCTGATCAACAAAAATATCACCCGACGGATTACTTGTCATCTCGGGCTGATAGTGTAGGGGCAATATTACATAGGGCTTTTCATAATCGGGAACAACGGCTTTGCTGTGGTAATATTTTTTCAGCGATTTTTTATAATTGTTGGTTTTCAGCTTTAGCCTCGAATAGCTTACAAACGAAAACCGGCTATTTTCGATGCTTTTCAACGGATGTTTGTGATAATAGTTTATTCCTTTCAGCAGCTGCCCTTCGCTACCGAAATACAATTTTTTCTGCTTCCTAATGTCGCTAAGTAGTGTTTTGAACAATGCTGCAAAGCCATCGTTTTTTTTATGGGTACTATAATGAAAATGCATGTATTCGGGCTGACCTTCGGCATACGATTTTTGCACTTTCAGGTAAGTTTCGTAAATATTGCTATCAATTTGCGTCCACAATTCTTTGGCACCCGAAGCATTTTGGTAACACTTTTTATATTCTGCATCAAAAATATTTCCTATTGTCGATACATCGGTAAGAGGCACAATGCGCCCTTTAAAAATGCTCGACCTGAAACTGATGTAAGGAATGCCATGGTGGTGGCAAAGCAAATACAACACATAGTCGTACACCCTGTGAGGTACCACGGCACTAATTACCAATTCGGGCTTTAGCAACCCGATACATCCCGACCAGTATTTAACAAAATTGCGGTAATGCCTTTGTCGCTCAATAAAACTGAAGCCATGGCCGGTAATGTCCATGCGATCCATCATTTTTATGGTCTGCAGCTCGAAATAGGCATACTTTTTCAAAAAATCTAATTCAATATGCGATTCAGCATAAAGGCTGTGAACAGGGTCGGGAAAGACGCCCTTCCATGCATCGTAGTAGCGGTGATAAAGAGCAGTTGGGAAATGCGTTTTTATCAAGTCTTCGGAATTATCGTCGTGATAACCATTCCAATACACCGGATTAAAGCCATACTCGCGCTGCAAACTTATGGCAACCTGCAACCAGGGGTCGGCATAGCATGTATTGTAAATTACATTCATTGCAATGTTGTTTCACTGACCAAACGCACAAAATAACCACTTTTTAAACAATTATCAATTGCTACACCTATTTATTTGTTACCAATGGGTTGTGAATTCGTTAAAAACAAACAATATTACAATTGGTCTTGTATTTCGAGTAAATCCAATTCGATACTTTGACGCAACACAGGTAACAAATTGTGAAACGGGACTTGTATGAGATTGGCTATGTCGAGTAGGCTTTTTGTTCCATCGCAATAGCTGAACATATTCATTATATTTCGTTCGGGAGACCCGAACACCGCTCCTTTCGTGTTTTTTTCGGAATACAAGCCATGTTTACTGAAACGAGGTTCGCACATGATTTTTGTTTTGGGCACACAGTTGTTTTCTATAATTTCGATAGCCTTGCAATACACATCGAAAGCTCCCTGCAATCCATCAGGCGAAATGAGCGATAAATTGTCGAGTGATGTGTGATATTCGGGAAACTTACCGTATTTAGTCCGCATAATGCTTGCAATGGGCAAATCGACACCCGGCGAACAATACTGACGTTCGTCGCTGCCCCGTTCAAGCCAAGTATATCGATCAAATTCAGGGTCGGTGTGCTTCAGTACGTGCAACGCAGCCCTGTCGGATATGGTATCGCCGTGTCGCGACGGCAAATACGAATAGGCCCTGTTGTCGCCAACACACGACACATTGTACCCCGCAACTACCCATTTTTTAAGGTGTTCAATGTTTTTACTGATAAACACAATGGAACCCAGTGTTTCGGGAACAAATACAAAACGATAGGTGTATTTTCGCTTTGGCAGGCTGCCTATGTATTTTGCCAGTGCTGCGCATACCACAGGCCCCGATAATTCATTGTTGGCCATAGATGGGTGGCAAATGTAGGTCGAAAACAATACTTCTTGTGAAGACTCACCCGGAATTACTATTTCGCCGTAATTCATAAAACCCCGAATATGCTGCGACTGTATAACCACATGATAATTGCCTTCGGGCAGCGCACTGCGTTGTTTATGCGTAAGGCAAAAACCCCACTTTCGTTTGTAATAGGCCGTTACGTAGGGTATGGCATCGGGCTTGTCGGGCAATGAGTGAAGGTGTGTATCTAATTCGGAACGGCTCATTATGGCATCAACAGCACTTGAATAGCCCACCACATGCAGATTGTTGTTCTTAAAATCAACAATTCTTTCACCCCGTTGGTTTTCGATATACGCTTCGTTGATTACCCATTCTTCGGGCACTTCCCAATCGAATGCCTGATAGCCGGTTGGTACAGCGTGTACAGTAAGCTCGGGTAATAGTTTTTTGATGTAGGCCAGACTTTCGCGCACTCCTGCTCCCGTAAGACTTCGGTTAATGGGAAAGAGGTCGCTGGCCCATTTATACATTTGATTGCCAATTATATCCATTTTAGCTTACAATAGTCTGTTTAAAACATGGTTTGCGGGGGCAATTCTCCATAGGGTAAACGAAACAGGTATTGTTCATCTTCGGTGAGTCGTTTAATGTAAAAATCATACAACTCATCATAACCCAACCACCTGAATTCGATATTGCCAAGTTTGCTGATACTAATCAAATTATTGTCAATTAAATCGTTAATCATTTTTAACCTATCCCACTTGGTATCGAATTCGAGCCGGCGCACCTGATACTCAAAGGTAATTTCTTCATAATGTGTCTTGTCATAATATAGAACTCCTGGAAAAAACTTAAAATATCTGTACTCAACGCCAAACATTTGTTCGATATAATGAATAGGTGTCGCCAAAAATATTTTTAGAGCCATATTCACCAGAATCACATCTTTATGATGTAAATATCCAAAAACACTTTTCTCGCTGAAGGCATCAAGATGGTCTATCTCGCTTACATTTTTCAAATAGTTTTCGGTATCCATATAACTAAAAACCGGATTTGGAGTTCGGTAAAAATTGTAGTTTACACGCGATTCTTCCGAAAAACGACCCGACTCTGACTTCGAAAACAAATGATGGTAAACACCCGATTTGGTAAAAGCATAGGTATAAGCAGGTATCAGTATGCTTATCGGATTATAGTACTTATAAATTAAATTAATTATCTTGTCGGTAAGTTCTGCATATGAGTATTTTTCATGATAATACTCATGTATCGGTTTTAGCGATGAATGAAGAACTATAACTCTGTTTTTGGGTAAATCCCAGTTCTTAAAAAAATCTTCCAGTTCAACCATATTGTTCATTTTTTAGATTTCAAAGATATATTATTTGTTGCAAAACAGAACATGAATTATTCTTTGCAAATGCTTCTCTTTTTTCTCACTCAAAATCTCGAATATCTAATGCTTTTCCTTTACGGACATATCTAATTGCCCTCTTCCCAATCACCTCATCGTAATATTTGGGATGCAGGCCTGCTCCCGGGCGTATCGAACGTATGTTTTCGGGGCTGAGCAGTTCGCCGGCGGCAATTCCCGACGATTGGGTTATTTACGTTAAAGAAAATTCTTATCAGTTTGTGAATTTCTCTCACGGGCACCTTGGAAGAATTATAAAACATTACAGCGATGCTTTGTTAATTCCAAAAGTTGTTTTTGTGTCAACCGATGTTTCTTCGTTCGAACTGTGCGAAAATACAGGAGCGGTAGCCACTATTACGGGCACTGTGGGCCTCGAAAGCATGGTGAGAGGAAAACCGGTAATTGTTTTCGGGCTTAGCTGGATTGAAGATTTCGATGGCGTTTTGCGAATAAGAAACAACCAGGATGTTGACAAAATTATGCAGTTCATTGAGTCGTACCATTTCGACCAGCATAAGCTTGACTGCTACCTCCTGACTTCATACAATTAGTGCGGTAGAAGTCCCCATTCTTTTATCAAAGGGGC
>CAZEHA010000008.1:0-80753 GCA_964511665.1 uncultured Bacteroidales bacterium | reverse complement strand
CGCGACAATCGTGACTCATAACCAGTTTTGCAGTAATCACCGGAGTGTAATCGATGCTGGCATCAATCACCGCCATTTCGTTGTTTAATATTCCTCCTTCGGGAAAAGCATCGGCCATGCATTTATACATAATGTATAGAAAGCCGCCATTACCCTGCCAGTCGGGGCCAAAGCTTTCGGCCACTTTAAATCCCCCTTTTTCCCAATCGCGCACATCGATAATGCCGTCACCGTTCAAATCGATATTATTTGTATACTGACCGTCGCCGTTATAATCCCAGCAAATACCATCGTGATAACCAACTACAGTGCGTGAATGCAGCGGGTTATCGCCGCATTTGGTAATAGTATAGTAACCGGCTTCGGGAGTGCCCGACGGAAGAAAATTATCGCCCCCCCAAGCTATGTTTGTCATAAATGTGGCCAATCCTCCGGGTGTTTCACTGCGTCCATGATCGTAAACCCAGGCCTTTAGAGCCATCAGGCCTTCGTAAGTGGACACATCGATATAGTAATAATCGCGAATACGGTTTTGCATAAAACTATAATAATTGTCGTACCCACTAATCCATACCGATGAGTCGCGGGCAATATCGGCCGGTGATTCTGATATAAAGGGCATCCCCTGTGTTTTTGCCAAATTAAATGCAGCCGTAACATGACCTCCGTACCAGCCGTATCCGCCATGTGTCCAATTCCAGGGATAGTACACTGCAAACCACCTGTCGGGAGAGTTTGATGCCAGGTTTCGCAATCGGTTAAACTCGTAGGTAAACATATAGTAAGAAGCCGATACCTGATTACAAACATAGTGCTGCTGGGTGTACACGGGCGGGAAGAAAATCTCTTGGGAATTATCTACCACTGCGGGTAAGTTTTTCTCGTAATAGTCTTTTGCTTCAGGCTTCAAACAAATTTTTTTATTCACCACTTCGTAGCGGGGAGTGGTTTGCGAAAAACTGACGAAACCAACAATAAAAAGAACCGATGCTAATAGAAATATCTTCAACATTATCAATCATTCAATGCCTGCAATTTACGAAAAAACCGTTTATTAAATTAAATTTGCATACTATATTTTTTTATATTTTATGGATTTTGTTCTTGAATCGGAATACCGCCCCACGGGCGATCAACCTCAGGCTATTGCAGGGCTTACCGATGGAATACTCGATGGGCAAAAACATCAGGTATTGTTGGGAGTTACCGGCAGCGGGAAAACTTTTACCATCGCCAATCTTATTCAAAATATTCAAAAGCCCGTACTCGTACTTAGCCACAACAAAACATTAGCTGCACAGCTGTATTCCGAATTTAAAAGTTTCTTTCCGAACAACGCAGTTGAATATTTTGTGTCGTACTACGATTATTATCAACCCGAGGCTTATCTGCCAGTTAGCGACACCTACATTGAAAAAGACCTTGCCATTAACGATGAAATAGAAAAACTTAGGTTAAGTGCCACCAGTTCATTACTATCGGGGCGGCGCGATGTAATTGTGGTGTCGTCGGTTAGCTGCATTTATGGCATTGGAAACCCCGACGATTTCTATTCAAACACCATACGTCTTAATGTTGGTGATGTTATTAATCGCGACATATTCCTCCGTCAGCTTGTTGACAGCTTGTATTTTCGGTCGGAAATTGAGTTTTCGCGGGGTAGTTTCAGGGTGCGTGGCGACACAGTTGATGTTTTTCCGGCATACAGCGACAAGGCATTGAAAATAGAGTTTTTCGACGACACGGTAGAATCGGTTTTTATATTCGATCCGTTCAACGGACAAACTATCGAAAAAACGAATCAGGCAGTTATTTTTCCGGCCAATATATTTGTTACCACCAAAACGCGCATTCAGGAAGCAATTATTCAAATTCAGGACGACCTTATGCTTCAGGTTGAATATTTTAGAAGTATTGGAAAAGCTCTTGAGGCCAAGCGTCTATACGAAAGGGTAAACTACGACCTCGAAATGATTCGCGAATTGGGTCATTGCAGCGGCATCGAAAACTACTCGCGCTATTTCGACGGAAGAAAAACCGGAACACGACCATTTTGCCTCCTCGATTATTTTCCCGACGATTATGTGATGGTTATCGACGAAAGCCACGTTACTATTCCTCAGGTACGAGCTATGTACGGAGGCGACCGATCACGCAAAGAGAATCTGGTGGGCTACGGTTTTCGTCTGCCTGCGGCTCTCGATAACCGGCCCCTAAAATTTGACGAATTCGAAGCCTTGCAAAATCAGGTAATTTATGTAAGCGCAACTCCCCACGATTACGAACTGGCCAAAGCCGAGGGAGTGGTGGTAGAACAGCTCATAAGGCCTACCGGACTTCTCGACCCTGAAATCACGGTAAAACCCAGCCTGAATCAAATTGACGATTTAATGCATGAAATTCAGCTATGTGTGAAAAACGATGAAAGGGTACTGGTAACTACTCTCACAAAAAGAATGGCTGAAGAACTCACAAAATATCTCACAAAATATCAGGTGCGCACCCGATATATTCATTCGGATGTTGACACCCTCGAACGGGTAAACATACTTGACGAGCTACGGCGAGGCATGTTCGATGTGCTGGTGGGCGTTAACCTGCTTCGCGAAGGCCTCGACCTGCCCGAAGTATCGCTGGTTGCCATACTGGATGCTGACAAAGAAGGTTTTCTGCGAAACACCCGTTCGCTGACCCAAACGGCAGGCCGTGCAGCCCGACATGTGAACGGCAAGGTAATAATGTATGCCGACAAAACAACCGATTCAATGCAACGCACCATCGACGAGACCAACCGTAGACGCGAAAAACAAATTACCTACAATACCCTACACAATATTACGCCAAGCAGTATTACAAAGTCAACCGATTCGGCTCTCTCAGGCAAGGGCAAAGAGGGCAACCTGCACAACTACGAAGTATCGCCTAGTGAACTACCCGATCTGGCTGCAGACCCTGTAATTCGCTACATGGACAAAGAAGCCCTTGCCAAAGCCATGAAAAACACGCGCAAACAAATGGAAAACGCAGCTGCCAAGCTCAATTTCATCGAAGCCGCACGTTTGCGCGATGAACTCTATGCCCTGCAGCAGCTACTAAATTCCAAAAGCTCATAATACATAAATTTAAAGCATCTATGTACTCCCGGTTTTATCTATTTTTTTTATTACCCATGCAGGCATTAATAATACTCTGCCATTTCTCAATCGCTTGCAGTTCTCCCGATAGCTGTGTACTGTTTTCGGCATTATAAAACTCCAACAAAACCTCTTTCTTGCCTTTTTCAATGGGGACAAAACAGAGGTCGAGTTCTTCAACCACATTGTAATTGCCATTTTGATTAGAAACTGTTCTAGATATGTTCTTTATCTTACAAGCTTGCACGTCGGCAAGCTTAATGTGTTGCTCAAAAACAGTTTCTTTAAGCTTTTTGTTAAAAAAAACAATTCGTTTAGGCTCATCAATGCCAATCACAAAGTCGTCGCCAATTTCATAATTTGTGATTTCGCAATCGTGCTGCTGTGCAATTTTCTGTAAGGTTTTCAATGCTTTTCGTTCTCTCTTTTTTCTGTTCGTGCTCATTATAATAAATGGCGCTATACAAATGGCTAAAATAATAGCCCCAATAATGCTACTTGCCAAATCCATTTTTTCTTTGCTTTAAGTTTGTTCGATAATTAAACTACCTATAAATAGGCATTAAAAGCCATGATGACTTAACTCTAATAGTTTACAACAATAACTCAAACAAAAGAATCACCAAAAATAATGAAAGGGGAAAATGATATCGGTATTGCTTCTATCAATAGGGATACTCTTTGAGCATTTAATGTATTGAAAAAGTTTCGATTCAAATATTAGCTCATAAATAGTAGCAGATGTGTAAAAATCAACCCATTGAATTTTGAAAACCGGAACAGGAATGTTGCTAAAACTATAAACAGCAGTTATCGATTGAGTGGTATGATACGAAAAATTTGAAGAGACATCAGAAAAATACGCAGTATGTTTCTGTTCCGCATTAGCACGAGCATAGAGAGTACCGAACGACAAGCTAACATAACTTATTGCAAAACAATAAATTATCAGCAACATTGCTACGCTATAAACTCGTCCTCTGTTGTTCATAACGCAAAAATAATTGTTTTAATAATTGATGCACCACTTTTTTTATTAAATAATTCAATCGTAAATTCAACAAGCAAATGCGACAGATTTAAAGAAAACATCTTTAGGTGTCTCAAATCCTAGGTTCTTTCTTGGTCTTCTGTTAATTTTGTATTGTACATGTTTAATAAATTCGTCATCAATTCTCCTGCAGTTCCCTAAACTTTTCGAGACCTTGCTCCAGAAATTTTACAAATTCGTCGGTGTTTTTATCGTAGGCACGTGGCTGAGCCAGCACTACTCCATCGGGAGAAATCAGCACATAGTAAGGCTGCGAGTTTCTATCGAAGTTCACAATTTGAATATCGGCATTGGCTTCGCCCAGCGATTTTTTCACCTTACCGTCGTTTTTAGAAACGAACCATTCTTCTTCGGGCAGTTGAATTGTTTTATCGTCGACATACATGGCCAGAATAATATAGTTGTTGCGCAGGTGGTCGAGCACCCTGAGGTCGCTCCACACCGCAGTTTCCATTTCTCTACAGTTGACGCAACCATGCCCGGTGAAGTCGATAAAAATTGGTTTGTTTTGCAATTTTGCACATTCAAAAGCCTGATGCCAGTCGAAGTAGCCCTGTAAACCGAAGGGCAGATGCAACTTCTCTTTATATTTGGGTTCCATGCAACTTTCGTTGGTATCTTCTATACCCATTTTCTTAAGCATCATTTGGTTGTTATCGGCAATAATCTGGGGTATATCGAAATAGTGGGTGGTAATGGGCGGCAGATATCCCGATAAGGCTTTAAGCGGTGCTCCCCACATGCCCGGTATCATATACAGAACAAAAACAAAAGTCAGCATTGCGAGGCTAAGGCGACCGGTACTAATATATTTCACTTCATCATCGTGCTTAAAACGCAGTTTCCCGAGTAAATAAAATCCCATCAGCGCAAAGGTTACAATCCAAATTGCCAGATACACCTGTCGATCGAGCAAGCCCCAATGATAGGTCTGATCGGCCACACTCAGGAATTTGAAACCCAAGGCCACTTCGACAAAACCCAGCACTACCTTTACGGTGTTTAACCAGCCACCCGATTTGGGCATATTCTTCAGCCAGTTAGGAAACAATGCAAGCACCGAAAAAGGCAAAGCAAATGCAAGTGAGAAGCCAAGCATTCCAATGATAGGCTTTAGTATATCGCCACCGAACGACTCAACCAAAATACTCCCGACAATAGGACCTGTGCACGAAAACGACACCAGCACCAAAGTAAGAGCCATAAAAAAAGCGCCAAGCACTCCACCCCTATCGGCCTTTGAATCGGATTTATTTACCAACCACGAAGGCATCACAATTTCGAATGCGCCAAAGAACGAGGCAGCAAAAATCATAAAAATTAAAAAGAACAGCACATTGGGAATCCAGTGGGTACTCAACCAGTTTGCGATAGATGGACCAAAAATAATAGCAAGCACAGAACCGATTAGCGTGTAAATAAGTATTATACTAATGCCAAAAGCAAAGGCATTGAATCGTGCTTTAAGCTTATTGTCTTCCTTCATGAAAAAAGAAATCGTCATCGGTATCATTGGGAACACACAGGGTGTAAGTATGGCTAATAAACCTGCAACAAACGAAAGCAGGAAGAACCAAAAAAGATGTTCCTTTTTTTCGGCATTTTTATATTCGTTTTCGGCAACAATTTGTGGTGTAGGAGGTAAGTCGCCCGAAGGGGCTACTGCAGTTTCTATCTTTGAGGGGTCGGCACCGTTTATTCCGAAAGCCATATCGGCCTTTACAGGCACACACATACCATCGTCTTGACAGGCCTGACCGTCGAGATAGCCATATATTACAAACGGGGACTCATTTAATACTTTAATACGTTGCTTAAAAACAGCTTCCTTTTTAAAGTATTTGGTGTTTATTTCGAAAATATCATCGTACTCTTCATAGGTTTTCGAAATCTCTAAAACGCTGTCAACGATTTCGTAATTATCGGTGGCTTCAAACGAAAAACTCATGGGAATGGGACCACCGTTTGGAAAATATTGCGAGTATAAATGCCATGCATCGTCGATAGATGCATTCATAACCAAATCGACTTCGGTTTCGGAAATACTTTCAACCGAGAACCTCCATTTCACCGGTTCACTAATCTGAGCTATGGCCTGTTGCACTGTAAGGAGGCTTAACAGGGCAATAGCAAATATTTTCAGAAACTTCATAAAAAGGCAGATATGTTAGTAAATGATTTCTTCGTCGAATTCATTAAAAAAGTGGTACTCCTTATAGGTATATTCTTGCATGGGGAGAATAACCAATTTCTGTTTGTATTGTTTACGCCATTTACGCCGAATCGACCAAAAACCTTTATTGAGATAGGCTTCAACAAAGGGATGCGTTTTTATGGTAATGGTTGAAAAACTATATTTTTTAAGAATAAAGTTCAAGTTGTTTTCAATTTCGTCGACAAGCAGTAAACTAGCTTCAATTTTTCCGGTTCCCGAGCAGGTTGGGCAAGTTTCAGCCGTTTTAATATACATTTCGGGTCGCACACGTTGCCGAGTTATTTCCATGAGACAGAATTTGCTCAAGGGTAAAATGTGAAACTTAGCCCTGTCGTTGGCCATGCACTCTCTCATTTTTTCGACAAGCTTTTGTTTGTTCTGATTGTCGTGCATATCGATAAAATCGATAACAATAATTCCGCCCATATCGCGTAACCTCAATTGGCGCGCAATTTCTTCGGCCGCAGCAATATTTACTTCGGTAGCATTGTGCTCCTGATTTTGCTCGTTGTTATGGCGGTTGCCACTGTTCACATCAATCACATGAGCTGCCTCGGTGTGTTCAATAATAAGGTAAGATCCATTTTTAATAGCAACAGTTTTCCCGAACAGCGACTTTATTTGTTTCTCGATGCCGTAAAAGTCGAAAATTGGAGGTTTTTCGTTGTAGAGCTTAACTATTTTTTGCTTTTCGGGGGCAATTTCTGCGATAAAATTTTTTATTTCTTCGTAAGCAGTGGTATCATTTACCACTATCTGGTGAAAAGAAGCATTCAGAATATCACGCAGAATAACTGTTGTACGATCGTCTTCGCCTATAAGCAAAGCAGGAGGTTTCACTCCAACAATTTTATTTATAATGCTTTCCCAGCGCTGCACCAAACCACTTAGTTCCCTATCGAGAGTAGCTACCTTTTTTGTCTCGGCAATAGTACGCACAATAACACCGTAGTTTTTGGGTGAAATGCTTTGCACCAATTGCTTAAGTCGTTTCTTTTCTTCGTTCGACTTAATTTTTTGGCTCACCGATATGCGGTCAGAAAAAGGCATCAGTACCATATTGCGACCTGCAATAGATATTTCGGCACTTAAGCGCGGACCTTTCGACGAAATGGGTTCTTTGGCTATCTGCACCAGAATAAACTGGCCTGAGGTCAATACATCACCAATTTTACCGTTTTTATTAATTTCGGGCTCTGGTTCAAACGACGCCATGTGAATACGTCGCTGTTTTTTTTGCAGAGCCTGTTGTAAAAACTTATTGAAAGTAAGAAACTGTGGACCCAGGTCGAGGTAGTGCAAGAAAGCGTCTTTTTCGTAGCCAACATCAACAAATGCAGCATTTAATCCGGGCATAATACGTTTTACTTTACCCAAATAGATGTCGCCAACCGAAAACCGCGTATTATGTACCTCGCGATTCAGCTCTACAAGTTGCTTGTTTTCGAGAAGGGCAAAAGTAATTTCTGATGGTCTTACATCGATATATAGCTCGTTCTTGAGTGTATCATTTAGTTTTTCCACCTGATAAAAATTTCATGTAACAAATCAAACCTTTAGGGTTTGCCTAAAGGTTTGATGCAAAGACCTTAACTTAAAATCTTATTTTTTCTTTTTGTGACGATTCTTACGCAGGCGTTTTTTCCTTTTGTGGGTCGACATTTTATGTCGTTTACGTTTTTTTCCGCTAGGCATGGCTCAATATTTTAGTTGTTTTCCATAACTTGATTTACAAAAGTCTTCGAAGGCTTAAAAGCAGGTACTTTATGTGCCGGAATAGTAATGGTGGTATTTTTCGAAATATTTCTGGCAGTTTTCTCGGCTCTTTGCTTGATAATAAAACTTCCAAATCCTCTCAGATATACATTTTTCCCTTTTACCAGAGATTTCTTCAGGCTCTCCATAAATGCCTCAACGGTTTCTTGAACCATTTGCTTCTCAATTCCCGTGCTTTTCGAAATTTCGTTTACAATATCAGACTTTGTCATCGTTAAATATTATTTAAAATGTTTATTATTAGAACATTCCATTTAAGAGGTGCAAATATAAGCAGTTTTTTTTAATTGCAAAAGAAATACTTTGCATTGTTGTGAATTAATTCAATCGTTCGAAAATAGTCTTGCAGAATTACAAAATCGGTTTATAACCAACAGGTCTTAGTCTATTAAAAACATTTAGAATAGTGGTAGCAGAACAATAGGAATTCAATGCGCCTGCATGAATCAGATTCCTTTACCCTGAAAAATAATCTTCACGGTATAAATCATAATCTTGAAATCAACAAAAAGCGACATGTTTTCGATGTAGATAATATCATATTTAAGTCGCTCCACCATTTGGTTCACATTTTCAGCGTAACCATATTTAACCTGCCCCCATGATGTAATGCCGGGGCGCACATTAAGCAGATGCCGATAATGAGGTGCAATAAGCACAATCTGGTCGATAAAGAACTGACGTTCGGGACGTGGACCAACCAGCGACATGTCGCCTTTAAGCACATTAAAGAATTGAGGCAACTCGTCGAGGCGTGTTTTGCGCATAAACCGGCCAAAATTGGTTACTCTATTATCGCTCTTGTTGCTTAATTTAGGGCCATTGATTTCGGCGTCCTGCACCATCGATCTGAATTTATATATGGTAAATGGCTTCCCCTTGCGACCAATGCGCTCGTGACTGTAAAACACCGGCCCGGGCGACGATAGTTTTACTCCTATCGAAATAAACAGATACAAAGGAGATAATATAATTAGTGCAATACAACTAAAAAACACATCTATCAATCGCTTGGCATGTTGTTGCCACACCGGCATCAAGTTGTGATGAATCTGTACCAATGGCACCCCTAAAATGGCTGTCATCCGAACCTTACCGATGAGTATATCGTACATATCAGGCAAAACCTTTACCTCCACCTTTAGACCTACTAACTGGTTAATGATGTTTTTGATGGTACAGTGTTCTCGCGATTCAAGTGCTATCACCACCTCTTCAATTTTATGGTCGGCTATCACCTGTCGAATGTCTTTTACCGATCCCAAATGGGCTAAATGTTTTGTTAACAATAATTTTTCTTTATCATCAACATTCACAAAACCCACAAACTGAAACCCCGAAGAAACCTCTTGATTTTCGACTTCGTTAAACAAAGCCAAAGCCTTTCTATTCGATCCAACCATCAGCGTATTGAAACCCAACTTGCGGGTATGAATTCTATGATTGGTAATAGACGTAATGAACAAACGCGGCAAATAGGTAGTTACAAACTGCAAACCCAGATATGTGAGAAAAATACTGTAATAATGCTTGTAAGAAGCTACCCAGTCGTCGAGTAACACAGCAAAAAACAATATAACAACTCCTATGAGTGTGGTAAAAAATGTCTGCCCCAATTCGTGAAGTCTCGATTTTCGCAATGGATTTCGATAATATCCGCTAAGCAAATGCAGCAACAACCAGAAAAACGGTATAAGCATCATTCCAAGCAAAAACTGTTGACTGAGTTCTATGGGGATGTTATACCCAAATGTTTCGGGCTCGATATATTTTTTGCGAAACATATAGAGCAGATAATACGACAATGCCGCCGCGATAAAATCGAAGAACAAATATTTAATTCGTTGTATCGAGCGGTTCATATTAATACAATAGTTTTATATTATCGATAAAAACTTCGGTGATTTCGTTTTCTTGATCTGCTGATCGCGCACATGTAAAATACAACCGAAAATCGTAAGCAGAAGGGTTCGAATTAATAGTTTCGGTAAGGCTTACATAAATAGTTTTCCACCTATCGGTAGGATTCAGGGTGATAATGGGAATGCGAACCTCAACTTCGGCACCACCACTGTATTTGCGGGCAAACATTCCAAATGTAACGTAATCGGTAGTTTTAAAACACATTTCGAGATAAACCTGACGGTTATAAGGCAACTCGTACAATTCAGTAGTGCGGGCTTCGAACACACTGCGCACCGAGTCGAGAGCAAAATGCATCGAATTACCCTGATATGCCTGTTCATCACCCACAATAGTAATATTGGTGTCGCTTTGGTTGCTTACCTCAAAAGCAATTCCCAAATCTTCGAAATCTTCGATAAGGGCAAATGTTACATTCTCGTTGTAGCTAAAACGGGGTGTAATTTTGAGTATTTGTGCTTCAGTGAGAACCGTGTCGAGTTTATATTTTGTGAAATAAGGATACACTACCCGGCTGGCTGCAACACCGTTTTTCTTAATGCCGGCCTGAACCTCAATTGATTGGGCTCCGGCTGCCAATACCGGAACACTAAATGGCATTTCGAAAACACCAATCAATTCTTTGTCAACATATAACCATGCATCGGATATATAGTGCGCATTGCTACCTTGAGTGGCTGTATTGGTCTGCAATATGGCAGAATCGGCAGCGACATACGAAGGTATTTGCTCGGGCGGATTAATAATGTCGCACGAAATCATTAAAAATGGAAGTAAGACCAACAAAAAACCCGAGTATTGTAACTTCATCCCATCGTAGTTTTCAACTTAAACAATACAACGCCATTAAGGCTGAAATATTGCGGGCAAAAATATAATTATTTAATGATTTAAAAATCAATGTGAAACGATTTTAAGTTTTTCGGAAATATTTTGAATTACCGTAAAGGTTTTCATCATCGATTCAACATTTACCTCAGGGTTGGTGTTTTTTACAATTGCGCTGGCAAAAGCCTTCACACTATTATATGTATCGTTTTGGGTACCAATGGGAATAGGATCGCACAGCAGATCTCCTTTTCGGGTGGTAAATAAGCCCACATCCGACAAATTGCCTGCCTTCTTTGCCAAGAATGCTTGATGATTCTGCAAATCGGCAAACACATAAGCACTGTTTTGATAAAAGTGTATCTCGTTTTTACTTTCGGTGGCTATTCTTCCGGCATTAAACTGAGCCACACATTTATTATTGAACTCGATGCGAGCATTAATAACATCAGGTTGACTGCGGTCGATACTAACAGCAGTAGCCGAAACCGACTTTATTTCGGAGTTTACTAAGCTGAGTACCAAGTCGATATCGTGCAGTAGTACATCCATCAGCACCGATACTTGTGCATTGGTTTTAAAGGTTGTGAAGTGATTCGAAACAATTAGTCTCGGTGCTTTAATAAAGCCTTTTACGGCACCAAACACCATATTGTAGCGCTTGTCGAAACTAGGCTGCACTTTCACATCGGCTTCTTCAATCATATTCATCAGGTTATTAGCCTCCGTCCTGCTGAAAAAATGAGTAGGTTCAAAAAGAACATGCTTAGAACTGCGCACGAAAGTTTCGATATGCTGGGGCGACGACATGGGTGAAAGTGCTATTACAGCATCAACATCGCGCAACAACGAATCGGGTTCCTCATACAGCTTCTTTTCGAACATAGCTTCTGTGTGGGGTAAGAGCCGGGTATCGGGGTCGAAAAAACCAACGAGTCGCAGTTCGCCCACCCCCTTAATGCTATCGAGGTAGTTTCGGCACATCACCTCGCTTCCGACAATACCGGTTCGAATCATTGCGGATATTTTTTGTAAAAATAAAACCTATTGGGTCAGCGATATGAGTATTTGAGGGGAATATATTAACCTGACAATGTTAATAGCTTATGGAACAACATGTTTGCTATGTTTATTTCAAGAATAAATCAATAGCCATGTTCAATATTGAATTTCTACAGATGAATAGTCTGTAACCTATCGGGGCCAACCGAAAGCAAGCTAATTTTTACACCGGTTTTTTCTTCGATAAAGCCAATATAATTGCGTAATGCCTGCGGGATGTCTTTATCTGATTTTATCGATGAAATATCGGTTTTCCAGCCCGGTAACTCAGCGTAAACCGGTTCAACCGGCATCAGCGTGTCGAATGGCAAACCCTTCAGTTCTTTTCCACCCACTTTATAGGCAGTACATATTTTAATTGTATCGAACTCGTCGAGCACATCGGCTTTCATCATAAATAATTCGCTGACACCATTTAACATAATGGCATATTTCAACGCAACAATGTCGAGCCAACCACAACGTCTGGCCCTGCCGGTTGTAGATCCGAATTCGCGTCCGCGGGCACGCATCAACTCTCCGTCGGCATCGTACAGTTCAGTGGGGAAAGGCCCGCTACCCACCCGCGTACAATATGCCTTAAACACTCCAAACACATTGTTCAGCTTGCCCGGCGAAATACCTAAACCTGTGCAAACTCCGGCGCAAGAGGTATTCGATGAGGTGACAAACGGATAGGAACCAAAATCTATATCGAGTAGCGTTCCCTGAGCTCCTTCGGCAAGAACGGTTTTTCCCGAATCGAGGATGTCGTTCACAAAGTATTCGCTGTCGATAAACTTCATGCCCTTGAGAAAAGCAATGGCCTCGAGCCATTCTTTTTCGGCTGATTCCGACAATAGATCTGCATTCATTTGGGTAAGAATAGCCAAATGATGATTTCGAAGGTTTTCGTATTTTTCGATAAAATCGGGCAACTCAATATCTCCGATACGCAGGCCGAGCCTTGCCGTTTTGTCGGTATATGCAGGTCCGATTCCCTTAAGCGTGCTCCCAATTTTCTGACTGCCTTTCATTTTTTCGTTGGCTGCGTCAAGCAGTCGATGTGTGGGTAAAATAAGATGTGCTTTACGGCTGACAAATAGATTTGCTGTAACATTGGCTCCCAGCTTTGCAGTAGATTCTATTTCGCGACACAAACTTTGGGGGTCGATAACCACACCGTTGCCAATAATATTGATGATATCAGAATGAAAAATACCCGACGGGATGGTATGCAACACATGTTTAATACCATTAAACTCAAGAGTATGCCCTGCATTTGGCCCACCCTGAAACCGAGCCACTGCGTGATAGTTGCGTGAAAGAACATCCACAATTTTCCCCTTTCCTTCGTCGCCCCATTGTAATCCTAACAAAACATCTGCTTTCATGTAACTGGTTTATTATTGGCTTTTGTATAATTTTGAAATAAAAAACAAAGATAAAACTAATTGATAAGGCTTTGCCACGCTGTTAATAAGAACTGAAAAATCAATCGGTTTTTGGTTTCATTTTACCAATGCATTCGGAACAGGTTCCGTAAATATACATGGAGTGATGCGATACCTTGAACTGAAAACTTTCTGCTATCGACAAGCGAATGTCGGAAACTCTAGCATCGCTAAACTCCTGAACCTTACCGCATATTACACAAATAATATGATCGTGCTGAGTATTAACCAATGCCTTCTCGTAATGCTTTACATTACCGCCAAACTGATGCTTCTTTATTATCTTGGCAGCCAACAGCACTTCAATCGTATTGTATAAGGTAGCCCTGCTGATACTTATGTTTTTGTTACGCATTGTAATGTACAACTTCTCTATTTCGAAATGACCATCGTAGTTGTAAATTTCTTCGAGTATGGCAAAGCGCTCGGGGGTTTTGCGTAACCCGTTTTTCTCGAGGTAATCGGAAAGGATTTGCCGTACTGTGTTTATAAGTTCTTTATTCACGTGAAAAAAATTAAGTTTTTATTTAGAACTATTTCTATCTGAGTATTATTCGAATACCAACAATGTAGACTAATTTAAAATAAAACTCAAAAATAATGAAATTATCAAAGAAATTGCATAATCTGCCGATAAACATGAAGAGAAAACGGCCATATATTGTTTGGGGCAGCGTGCAGTCCTAATCCTGCAATTCGTTATAGTATGTTTGTAGTATTCACTTACATTTACTATAAAAACTCTGGTGTGATAAACATTGGGTGTTTAAAAAAATCATATCTTGCTATTTTTTAAGATTCATTATAATGAAAAGAATAAATTTGTTTTTTGTATTGGTATTATTTGCTGGCAGTTCGCTGTTTTCGCAAGAATATAAAGGCTCAGATGCTTCAAATAAAATAGCCGGCACATCGATGTTGCGCTATACGGGTATAACAGAAATTCCTGAGTTTATTCGCTTTGAGCAAAACCATGTAATGCCCGAGACAAAAGCCCAGGTTTTTTTACAGTCGATGTTTAAGACCGAAGGCTTAGCATTAACAATTTACGACAGTTTTTCTGACAAATTGGGTATGCAACATTATAGGATGAGGCAAATTTTAAACGATATTCCAATTGAATACACTCAATATTTAATGCACCTTAGCAATGGCAATGTAGTGTCGATGAACGGAGTACTGTTGTCGGATGCTAAAATTAGCGGTTCTTTTACAATTTCGCCCGAAGATGCCGTATCCAAAGCTATAGATTATACTGGAGCCGAAGAATATATCTTCGATTTGGAGCCTGCTCGGCAAATTCCGGGCTTAGCCGATTATCGTTACCCCACTGCTGAGATGGTCTATTTTCCTGCAGGAGCATCGTTTAAAACCAATGAAATTACGCCAGCCTATAAGATTGATGTATATGCATGGAAACCATATAGCAGACATTGGGTGTATGTTGATGCCAGCAATGGAAAAATACTTCACACCGAAACCCGACTTCATGCTACCGATGTTCCGGGAACAGCCGTAACAGCCTATAGCGGCACACAAACTATTACGACAGACAACACAGGCGCACAGTACCGACTGAGAGAAACAGGCAGAGGCAATGGCATAAATACCTACAACTGCCAGATGACAAACAATTACAATACAGCTGTCGACTTTACCGATGCCGACAACTATTGGAACAATGTGAACGAACAACTCGATCAGTATGCCACCGATGCACATTTTGCCACCGAAAAAACCTACGATTACTATTACCTGATTCACGGCAGAAACAGTATCGACAACAATGGCTTTCAACTGAACAGCTACATACACTTCAATCTGGTGGAGCAAGGTTATTCGAACAATGTAAACGCATTTTGGAATGGCCAATGCATGACATATGGCGATGGCGATGCAACCCGCTCGCCGCTTACCACGGTTGATATTTGCGCCCATGAAATTACTCATGGACTAACATCTTATACGGCATCGCTTAATTATCAGGACGAATCGGGAGCGTTGAACGAAGCTTTCAGCGATATTTTTGGAACAACGGTTGAGTTTTACGCTGTTCCGGCCTACGCCGACTGGACCATTGGAGAGGATATCGGATACGCATTCAGGTCGATGTCGAACCCCAAATCGAGGAACCTACCCGACACCTATCAGGGTGTAAACTGGAACTTTTCATCAAGCGACAATGGAGGTGTACATACCAACTGTGGACCTCTATGTTACTGGTTCTATCTAATCTCGGAAGGAGGAAGTGGTGAAAATGATTTAGGAAACGACTATTCTGTTTCGCCCATTGGCATTGATGCTGCAGCCGACATAGCATTCAGAATGCTAACAGTTTATTTGACCAATACTTCCAATTATATGGATGCCCGTTTCTACGGAATACAAGCGACTATCGATTTTTTCGGAGCCTGTTCTCCCGAAGTGGAACAAGTAACCAGAGCATTCTATGCCATTGGCGTTGGAGGGCAGTATGTTCCCGAAGTGGTTGCTGACTTTGTGTCGGATTATAACGAAAACTGCGATGCTCCATTCACAGTGAAATTTTACAATTACAGTATCAATGGGAGTAGTTTTATTTGGGATTTTGGTGATGGTGGCAGCAGTACAGCCGTAAACCCCCAGCATACCTTTACCGGCCAGGGAGAATTTACAGTTTCGCTGTTTGCCGATGGCGGAACCTGCGGTACCGATACCGAAACCAAAACCGCCTATGTAGTAATAGACCCCGACCTACCCTGCTTCTCGATGATGCCTACATCGGGAAACCAAATCAGTACACATTGCGAAGGAACACTTTTCGATTCGGGAGGGCCAGCAAATCCGTACCAGGACAACACCTATTCCAGTTTTACTATTAGTCCGGCAGGTGCCAGCCAAATTATGCTCGACATTGTACAATTCGACATTGAGCCAGGATCGGGCAACAGTTGCGACTACGATTACATTGCGTTTTACGATGGGGCCAACACCTCGGCTCCTCTTATAAACGGCAGCTTTTACTGTAATACCACCGGTAACCCGGGCAGTATTATTTCGAGCGGTGGTTCTATAACTATAGTTTTTAGTTCCGATGTAGCTCTGGCTATGCAGGGTTTCGAAATTCAATGGTCTTGTTTACAAAATAATGGCAGTCCATATGCCGACTTCACCGCCGACAACAGGTATTCGTGCAATGGCAGGGTGCAATTCGAAAACCTATCGCTGAATGGTGCCGAAGAATACTTATGGGACTTTGGCGATGGAAGTAGCTCAACCGAAGAAAACCCATTGCACCTTTACAATCAAAGCGGGGTGTTCGATGTAAGCCTTACGGCCATAAATGAGTATGGCGATGCAGTAAAACAAAAGAACAATTACATTACCGTTGTTCTCGACAATGCACCCGATATCGAAAACACTACTGTATGCCGCGATTCGCTGTTTACCCTTTCGGCAGGAAACCAAACCAACCTTAACTGGTATACCGATCAAACCTGCATCAATCTTGTTCACACCGGCAACACCTGGTCGCATGATCCGCTACAAGCCGACACACAATATTGGCTTAGAGGTTTCAACCCGGGAGAAACGCTGTATGTTGGCGAAACTCAAAGTAACATTGGAGGTGGCCCATTTGGGAATGTTTCATACATACATTATCTGGTGTTCGATGCCATTCAGCCATTTACCCTTGTTTCGGTTGAAGTAAATGCCTCGGGTGCCGGAACACGGCAAATAGCCTTGCGCGATGCTTCTTCAAACAATATCGATGTTAAGTCGGTATACTGCCCCAACGGAATAAGTCGTATTAATCTCGGATTCAATGTACCTGTGGGCAACAACATGCAGTTGGTTGGGCTCAATGCACCAAACCTTTTCAGAACCAACGAAGCGCAATATTTGAGCTATCCATACATAATAAATGGAATTTGCAGCATTCATCGCAGCAGTGCCAATCAAAATCCAACAGGATACTACTATTATTTTTACGACTGGGAAATTGAGACTCAAACCTGCGAAAGCTCATCAGCTGAAATGCTGATATCGGTTATTACCTGTTCGACCAACATCGACAATCATGCCTTGCAGTCGCTTCGAATTCATCCCGTTCCAACACGTGACGAATTGTTTATAAGCGGCCTTGAAACCGGTATTGGCATACCGATACGCATTACTGATATTAATGGAAAAACAATGCTCACAGGCTATGCAGTGGAAAACGAGGCTATTTCGGTAGACATGCTTCCGGCTGGAATATATTTCGTAGAAATTAGAACCGAAGGTATGCCTGTATATCGTAAATTTATTAAACTGTAGAGGCAAAATACTTGATGTTTCCATCGAATCTTCATACACATACCCACTTTAGCGACGGCACTCATGCCCCCGAAAAATATATTATAAAGGCTGCAGAAGCTGGTCTGAAAGCTTACGGTTTTTCTGATCATGCACCTCTTGAATTTGGAAACTTCAACTGGTGTATGAAAGCAGATTATGTTGATGCATACCTTACTGAAATTAGAAGACTGGCAGAAAAATACACCTCAACAATCGAAATAGCAACAGGGTTTGAGGTCGATTATATCCCTGATATCGTTTACCCTGAAAAATTCTCTCACCTCTACCCCGATTTCATTATCGGATCGGTACACTTTCTCAAAATGAGGGGCAGCAATAAAATCATGGAGATTGACGGTGGTTTCGAAAAATTCAGCAAAGGATATCACCAACTTTTTAAGGGCGATGCCCGTGCTTTGGTAGAATGCTACTTCGATACCATAATCGAATTGGCTCAAAACCATCAGTTCGACATACTTGGCCATTGCGATAAAATTAAATTGTTTTTATCGCAAATCATACCAAACTTAACAGCAACCGATTGGTATGCATTGGCCGAAGAGAAAGCAGCTATTGCCATTGCTGAATCAGAAAAAATTATTGAAATAAATACCCGACCGCTATATAAAAAACACTTCAACGAACCCTACCCTTCTTACAGAATGATTCGCCGCATTGCCGAAGCCGGAGGGAAACTGACACTATCGGCCGACACACACGACCCTGATGGTGTAAGCGCTTATTTTGGAGAAACATTAACACAGCTAAAATATATAGGCGTAAAAAACCTGTACTACTACCAAAACAAATCCTGGCACGAAACAAGTATTATTCAATTCTGATTTTTTTGTTGTTTTCGGTGAACAATTTTCATTTTCAATCATTATATAAGTGTGTCGATAAAGAACAAAGTTGAAAAACTACATAAACATTACTTATTAATTTAAAAAAGAACAAAAATGGAAGAAACTAAAGTAAATGCTATGCCGCGTATCGGGGAACCGGCCCCTGAGTTTAAAGCAGTAACCACGCAAGGAGAAATTAACTTTCCGTCTGATTACAAGGGAAGTTGGGTAATTCTTTTTAGCCATCCTGCTGATTTCACACCCGTATGTACCTCTGAGTTCATGACTTTTGCCACCATGGAAAAACAATTCAACGAAGCCAATTGCAAACTGGTTGGTTTATCGGTAGATGGCCTGTACAGCCACATTGCATGGTTGCGTACCATTAAAGAAAAAATTGAATACAAAGGTATGAAGAACGTTGAGGTAACTTTTCCTCTTATCGAAGACATCACTATGGAAGTTGCTACAAAGTACGGAATGATGATGCCGGGTGAAAGCAACACCAAAGCAGTAAGAGCCGTGTTTGTTATCGATCCGAAAGGGATTGTTCGCACTGTGCTGTATTACCCGCTAAGCCTTGGCCGAAATTTCGATGAATTGTATAGAATTGTAATTGCCTTGCAGGCTGCCGATGAATTTGGTGTAGCGACTCCCGCCGACTGGCGCCCGGGCGACGATGTGATTATTTCGCCTGCAGGTTCTTGCGGGATGGCCAAAGATCGCATGGAAGACAAAGATCTCGATTGCAAAGACTGGTTCTTCTGCACAAAAAAACTCGACAAAGAAAAAGTACTCAAAGCCATTCTGAAAAAATAACTGCACTAAGTACTTTATTAAAAAAGCCCGCCATGTATGTTTGACGGGCTTTTATTATTATTATTGAGATTGCTTTATAAGTCGAATGATACTCTTTTGGCCTGAGAAGGACAAATGCAGGCAATACATTCCATCGTTCCAGCCCGATGTATTCACCGAAACAGCGCCCGATACCTGGCGGAACTGAACTTTATCAACAACTCTTCCGCTTGCATCATATACTATTAGTGTAACATCACCCAACAGTTTATCAGAAACCAAATTCACCACATCGGCAACCGGATTGGGATAGGTATTAATTTGTATCGAATTTGAGAAAAACAAAGACCCAAGAAACGAAGATGCGTTAATATACATCACATCGCCAAAACTAATATACGCTTTTTGTCCGTTAAGAAACAACACATGCAGAAATACCGAATACCATCCATCGGCAATGTTGGCTGCATCCATCGGATAACAAACAGTAATGGTTTCGGTATAGTTACTGTTTTGGTAAACCAAAGCCCATACAACACAAACTTCGGTGTTGGTTACCCAGTAATCGACTACCTGAGCTGTATTGAACATTGAATCGACCGGCCAAGTGATAGTAGTTTCCCATGGATTGGCTTCGTTTATAATGCTATCGGAGGGAATGGTATTGGCCGAAGTTACATATACACACGAACTTGCAGCATTACCCTCTACATCTACTACCGTTAAACACAGGGTTTGGCCTTCGCAAACATTTTGTATGCTTATATTGTTTTGTCCATTATTCCATGCATAACAATACGGAGGGGTTCCTCCCCATACATCAGCAGAAACCACTGCCGAACAGTCGTCGGGTGAAACAAAATAATAATTTAGACTTACATATAAATTGTTGTAGTATATGGTATCGCCGGGATTGTTGCCATTGCCCAATTCTACCTGAAAACAAGCTTCAGCCTCATGGCCCTCATCGTCGGTAGCAGTAACACAATACACTCCGGCACACAACCCGCTAACGGAACTACCCGTTTCACCTGTATTCCATACATAGCTAAATGGAGGAGTGCCGCCCATAGCAATAACATTGAGTCCGGCAGTGCAATCGGACGAAGTATAATAATCGCCGAGAATATACACCGAGAATAGCTGCGTGCTGTCACCGGTGTTAGCTTGTATTTCGATAAGCAAACTGGAAGTAGCAGAACACGAATTTGCACCGGTTGCAGTTACTGTAACAACATAAGAACCATAGTTCTGAAATGTGTAACTCAGGCTTTGCCCTTGCATTACCGAGTTTTCGATTATCCAGGTGTAATCGGCAGAAACGGGTACTATAATAGTGTCGTTGTTGCCGGTTTCGATGCTGTAGAGTTGTGCATTAAGTGCTATGATATTCCCCTGCATAGTATACTGGGCATCGACGTAACAATTCTGTGAATGAACCACAGAAAACACTGCAAGCAACACACAACAAGTCAAAAACAATTTAATGTTTTTCATTTGCTTATATATTTAGTTATTAATAATCGTTAAAGCAAAAGGCATCAATCGGCCATAACCCATAATGCGGCATTGTCGGTTCTTTCTCTTAACGCTGTTAACGCAGCGTAGGCATCTTCTTTTCGTGCAAACGATTGCACACTCACACGGTGCCATGCATCGTTGCTTGGCAATATAACTGCTTCGAAACCCATATCACGAAGTCTCTGCACCAATGCATCAGCATTTTCACGATTCGAAAAACTACCTGCAATTACATGAACACTACCATGAATTGCGACAACTGCGTCATCGGATGTTTCAACAGTTTCTTGGTTGGGTTGTTCCGGTACAATTTCGGTATTATCGGGGGTAGTTTCGTTGCCGGCATTATTGGGAACAACTGTTGGTAAGGTTATTTTTTGAGGAATGTGCACCGGATTCATTTCACTATGGTGCTGAATACCTTTCATGAAATTATTGTTGGATATGAACAAAACCAACAATACAATAGCCGCCGCGGTGGTAGTTATGGCAACAGCCCAACCCGGTTTACGATGCTTTACACTATATGCAACTGCACCCACCTCTTTTGCCGATTGTTCAATAACTTCCTGTGGTTTCACCGATTTCAGTAATGGGAAATGAAATTCAGCCAAACCATACGCATCGCGCAGGAAATTCTGTTGTAAATCGGGATGAAACTCAAGCACAGCATTACTTATAGTAAAATAACCAATACCTTGAACAGATACATTGTTTGCAATATCGAGTTGTTGACGAATATGGCTAATATATTTGTTTATTTTTTCGCTAGCTTCAGCATAGCCGATGTTCTCGGTACGTGCTACATAGTTCGCCAATAGTCCGTCGTTGGTATTCAGGTTCTGATTAAAAGCCACAACGCGGGAAGGAGGTGAAAGTTTCTGATTCCGAAAATCGACTATAGCCTCGCGATAGTTCAGCACAAAGCCTCCAAAACCCGGCAATATTACACAGTCGTGTTCAAACAGCAAATCAACAACATAATTATCCATGGTAGCGCCTCAATTATTTCCTAATGCAAATGTAATTCATTTTCGAGAGAAAAGAGCCGGTTTTACGAAAAAAGTGCCAATCATATTAAAATAATTAGCGTATTTTAGCCTCAAATTTTTACAATTATGAAAGAAATCCCTATGGTAGACCTCAAGGGTCAGTATATGAAAATAAAAGGTGAGATTGATGCCGGCATAAGCGAAGTTATCGAAAATACATCGTTTATTGGAGGCCCTGCTGTAAAGCAATTTCAACAGGAGCTTGCATCGTATCTTGGGGTGAAGCATGTGATTGGCTGTGCCAACGGCACCGATGCTTTACAGATTGCCATGATGGCTTTGGGCTTGAAACCGGGCGACGAAGTCATCACCACCAACTTCACATTTATTGCTACCGTAGAAGTAATTGCATTGCTACGGCTTACCCCTGTGTTGGTTGACGTTGAACCGAATTATTTCAATATCGACATCGATAAACTGCGTAAAGCAATTACCCCACAGACCAAAGCCATTGTTCCCGTGCATTTGTTTGGTCAATGTGCCAACATGGAAGAAATAATGAAAATTGCATTGGAGCATAATCTGTTTGTTATTGAAGACACTGCCCAGGCTTTGGGTTCCGACTACTATTTTTCGAATGGTACCTGTGCAAAAGCCGGCACAATTGGTCAAATTGGCACTACCTCATTTTTTCCATCTAAAAATCTGGGATGCTATGGCGATGGCGGAGCCCTGATGACCAATGACGATGATCTGGCCTACCTCATGCAAAGCATTGTGAATCATGGTATGCGTGTGCGTTACTACCATGAGCGCATTGGGGTCAACTCTCGCCTCGACAGCATTCAAGCAGCTGTGCTGAGGGCAAAACTACCGCATCTTGACCAATACATCGAAGCCCGTAATATGGCTGCCGACTTCTACTCGGCAGCTTTTGCAGGCAACGAAAATATTATTCCCCCTGCGCGTAATTCTTACTCGAAACACACATTTCATCAATACACTTTAAAACTGCGCAATATCGACCGCAATGCATTGCAAAACCATTTAAAAGAAAAGGGAATTGCCAGTGCTGTGTATTATCCTGTTCCACTCCATTTGCAGGATGCTTTTAGAGGATATAGTTGCTATGCCGACGATTACCCGGTTACCGAATATTTGTGCAAATCGGTGTTGTCGCTGCCTATTCACACCGAAATGCAACGAGAAACACTGCAATATATTAGCGATAGTGTTCTCGAATTTGCATATCGCCGTAAAGGCGGTGGAGGTTGCGGTTGTTGCTGCTCTTAAAGCCCTGCGCAAACTAACCGGTACTGCTGAAGAGACAATAGCAATGAAGTGTCTGGTTTCGAAATGATTCAATGCTGTAATAGATTTTCTATTGCATACTTTGTCTGAGATTTTCAGAATATATAGCCCAATCGCATACCCAGCGACACGTGCATAAAACTACTGATACCCGGATATTTATCACCTGCAAACCATTCTTCCCACATATCCGACTCGACGGTTTCGCCATTTACCAAATCGGAATAGATAATATTGCGTCGCGCTTTGCCAATTCCTGCAAATAAATCGATAGAAAAATGCTTTTCGATGATAAACTTCAATCCGGTTTTCAGATGAAATCCATATTTATATTTGGTAAGTTTTGCCTCATCATAAAAAGTTACATAAGCAGGAATATCAGCATAAAAATAACCATCGCGTTTGCTTTCGGTTAAGTGAATGTAGAACGATTCTACCGAAATATATGCATCGACCACAGGAACATTTTCGGTAAAATAGTACTTGAGTTCGGGACGAATTTCGATAAGCTTATAATCGCGACTTTCGCGAATCAAACCCAGATTTTTCCCAAAGCCCATATCGGCAGTAACCGAAAAGTTTCTATGAATCCGATATTCTGCTCCAATTCTTATCCGAGGATTATAATCGATAACAGACATTGGAGCCCAATGCAGGGCGAATCTTGATGATTGCGCATTTGCTGCGAAACAATTAAAAATGAACAACAGGTAAAAAAACGCTGAATTAATGAAAACTTTTGCCATGATAAAACCGCATTAAAACGGATAACCAATCCCGAAATTAAAGGTTAAATCTCTTATTTCAAAATCCTTAAACGTTCCCAACCATCGTTCGCCCAATGGATAATGAGGATCGTATAGGGGAACCCCGAAATCGAAACGAATTATGAAAAATGAAAAGTCGAAGCGAGCTCCAAAACCTGTGCCCAAAGCAATTTCTTTATAAAACCTATTCCATTCGAACAAAGCTCCTTCGCGGTCGTCGTTTTTGTCGATAGCCCAAATGTTACCGGCATCAATAAACACAGCGCCTTTTAGAAATGAAACGATGTCGAAACGGTATTCGGCATTGAACATCAACTTCATATCGGCAATCTGATTGAAAGTAGATGTACTGTTGTGTGAACCGGGGCCAAGAGTACGCACCTGCCAGGCTCTTATGTCGTTGGCACCTCCGATAAAATACTTTTTAATAAACGGTAAACCACTGTTACGGCTATTACCATAAGGCAGGCCTATACCAAAATAGGCACGATATACCATACTATTGCTTTTGCTGAACACCTGATAATACCGTAAATCGAGGTCGGTTTTTAAAAATTGTGAAAAGTCGGTTCCAAACAACTGATACGAGCCATTAACCGGTGTTTGGTTTGTCAATTCATAAATACCCTCTATTAAATTTCCTGCTGTTTCAACATTCCACCATACATATGAAAAGTTCTTAACCTTATTAATGTTTTGGTTGGTAAACAACAGGTCGTAGCTAATTACCGAAATAAACTGATTTTGATAGCTATAGCGAATAAAGTAATTTTCGATTTGACGCATGAAGTCGGGATTAAAATCCCAGATTCGTACCTGATACAACTCTATTGGGTTTAAAAAGTGTGTAACATAATTGTTCTGCCCACTTTTCCAATAATACCCAAAACTAGCATTCGATAGAAGCCGGGTATAGTCGGGGCGTTGCTGATAACTGGTAGATACTGAAAGCTGGGTTTTTGGCCCTTTGTTTTTGATAAACTCGTCGTTGCGATAAAACGGCAACAGCAATTTTGGCAAATCGAGTCGCACTTCACCCGATGTTTCGAAAGTGTTTAACAACCTTCGGTCGAGGTCTTCAACCTGAGCGAGGGTTTGCAGTGAAAGAGCCGCCTTTACCGAAAACGATTCTGCACCGCGAAATATGTTACGATTATTGTAAGTTACAATGCCACCTGCGCCCAAATTACCCGATGAGTTTGTACCCTCGAGTTCAACACTATACGATTGTTTAACTAAAGGCGTAAGATAAATGTAGGCATTCAGCACCAACGAATCGATAGGGTCGGGAACCATGTCGATATTTATCAGTTTAAACTGCTTTAAATTTGACAGGTGACGGTGAGTTTGCTCAACATTTGATAGTTTGTATTCATCGCCTTTCTTCAGAAACATCGACTGTATAAGAGTAACCGGCTTAATGGTATGATGATTAAGATAATAGAACCAATAGTTTTCTATTTCTTCTTTAGTGAGTGTATTCAAATATTCTTCGCGCTCGAGAAGAAATCTCTTTTGGTCGTAGTCGGTAAAAACAAATACATTTCCGATACTGTATGTATCAAAATTTTCGGCTGCTAACTGATTGTGGCTGTCGAAACTCTTCCTGAAAGCCAGGGTAAAATCGGCACTATATGGAGTCGCATTGGTATCGGCATAAAAATGAATATTATTTATCGAGAAACTGTAGTACCCATGATTTTTCATCAGTCGCACTAGGCGTGACTGCTCGGCTTCTATTATATCGAGATCGAGGTTCATGCCAGTACTAAAAAAACCATTTGCCGTATCAGCCAACACAATAGCCAGGGCTCTTTCATCGGGAATGTCGTAATTTATTTTTTTTACAACATGGGGTTTCCCTGTAGTAATATCAAAATACACTTTGGCCTTACGGCGTTTTAGTTTTACTGTATCTTCAACAATGGCATGATAATATCCTTTATAATTCAGATAATACTCAATAGTTTTCGTTGTACGCTTCTGCAACGATTCGTCGTAAACAACCGGAGGCTCGCCAACTACATTGGCAATTTTATTTTTCCATTTTCGTTCTTTTCCACTTTTTGCGATATTATATGCCAACAGATGAAATTTAAACAGCGACAAGGTCTTACGATTCGGTTTTTGCTTCAGGGTTGAGGCCAAGTCGTCGGAGTCGATACTCTTGTTGTCGCACTTCATTGTAACATTTGCGAGCAAGTGTTCATCGGCAGGAACATGCTTTGCCGGATGGCACGAATACAATAGAATGAACACAGCGCACAATATCGCAACTTTTGCAACATATTTCGATATACATGTTTTCAATGTCAGCAATTATATGGTAGCAAATATAATGAGTTTTCGATAAATTATCTGAATGAATTTTTAAACCTATCGGTAAAGAGAGAAATTTTGTTTTCTTAATCATGAAATTACGGGTCAAGCATGTTAAGATTTAATGCGGCACAATTAAGATTGGTACAACAAAAGAGGTTGTCTCCTAAGGAAACAACCTCTTGATGACAAACATTAAAATATATTACAATGCTCCTTCGTCGTAAGCTTTTTCGCCGTGTAACGATTCGTCGAGGCCAATAATCTCCTGTTGCTCGGTAACCTTAACCTTTGTTATGAGGTTAATTACCGTGAGCATGAGGTAGGTAAATACAAAGGCATAGATTGCCGCAATGGCTATTGCAACCAACTCCTTACCAAAAAATGTTACATCCCCTTCAATTAACCCCGATTGACCGCCTATTGCACTCATAGCAAACACACCCAATAAAACGGTACCCAGCAAGCCACCAATACCGTGAACTCCCCAAACATCCAATGCATCATCCCAACCCAATCGATTTTTGAGCGATACTGCGAGATAACAAACTGCTCCGGCACTGATACCAATAATAATTGCTGCCCAAAGCGGAACAAAGCCTGCCGCCGGTGTAATGGTAGCCAAACCTGCTACTGCTCCTGTAAGCAATCCTACAAACTTTGGTTTTCCGGTATGTATCCATTCAATAGCCAGCCAAGTAACGGCTGCAAACGATGCTGCAGTATCGGTGTTGAGAAACGCCAGTGTTGTTATATGGTCAACTGCCAGTTCGGAACCTGCGTTAAAACCATACCATCCGAACCAAAGCAATCCGGTTCCTATGGCCACCAAAGGTATTGAATTGGGTGGTGACTGACGATCGCGTCGTTTTCCTACATACAACACCGATGCCAATGCTGCGAAACCTGCCGTGCAATGCACCACAATGCCGCCGGCAAAATCTAATACACCCCATTCGGCAAGGATACCTCCGCCCCATACCATATGAACGAATGGATAATAAACAAACAACTGCCAAAATATCAGAAAAATAAGATATGATTTAAAAGTAACTCTATTTACAAAAGCACCAGTAATAAGTGCAGGAGTAATAATCGCAAACATCATTTGATATGCGACAAAAATAAAGGTTGGGTAGTTTTTTCCTGATGTTGGGTCGAGAGCCTGATCGAACGGGACGTTATTAAGAAAAGCCAGATCAAAATTACCAATAATACCTCCCTGACCTCCACTAAAACACAACGAATACCCAAAAGCAATCCACATCACAGTGGTAATACCCAGCGACACGAATGTTTGCATCATGATACCCAGAATATTGCGCTTACCGGCCAAGCCACCATAGAAAAACGCGAGACCGGGAGTCATAAGCATCAACAAACTGGTGCATAGAATCATAAAGGTGGTTGAACCTGTGTCGAAAATTGTTTGTAAAATCATAGTTGTATCCTCCTTTTATTATTATTATTGAAATAGGTTTAGAAACTGATACCTGCTGTTAGAAAAATATTGCCCTTCATCGGGTTAGTTTGTAGCATCACACATAGAGGCAGTTCGTAACTGTCGGTAATATTAATGGTTTTAGAAGCACTTACTCCAAGGCGAACTACACCGAGTTTATTGCCATAAAAACCATTGAAAGGAGATGCCAAATTGGTTATCGGATCGATGTAATTCAAATCGGCATCAGACGCTGCAGTGAGGTTTGCAGCCATAAATACAGAAAAGTCTGTTCCTTTGATATTAGGATTATAGCTTAGTTCAACATAGGTTGAATATCGATTGTTTCCGGCATGATTTAAATCGGCGCCATACACCATAGTTCCTGCGAAGAAACTTAGCGGAAGGTTTTCGGTTCCGTTGAAGGAAATACCAGCTTCAAAATAATGCCCTGTTTCTGCATTTTTATAATTGAAGTAGTCGTTAAGCGCACCATCGGTAGGAAAAAAATAATCGGTAACAATCACAGAAAGCATATCATTCAGAAAAGTATACGAGAGATACAAATCGGCTTCCTGTGCAGGCGCATTTAAGCTGGTGGTGTAAGCACCCCAACTACCAATGGTAAAACCATGTGTTGAATACTCGATGCAGGGCTGTAAACTGGGTGAAGATCCAAAATCGGTGCCACGCCAAACATACCGACTCCAAATATCGAGGCCTGCATGAAAGGGACTTTCTTGTGCTTTCGAACTAACATCAATAGCAAGCAATGCTGATAGCAGCACCAACGAAATAAGAAATTTGTTTTTCATAATGTAGGATTTTATTATGCATTTAATTATCTCTACAAAAATGCATTACCCTGTTATGAAGAGGTTATGAATAATTCGGAATTATATTAGGTGTTTCACCAATATTAAAATCAGTGATTCGCGTAATTTCCTGACCTAAAGATTCACTAAATTGTATTTGATTGCTATTTTAACCATATCAACCTGTGTTTTCAGCATAAGCTTTTGCATGATGTGGTTTTTGTGTGACTCCACAGTTCTAATGCTAATAAACAGTTTCTCTGCAATTTCGTGATTCGAGAATCCTTCGGCAAAGTACTTTAGTATTTCGGTTTCGCGCTTCGATAGTTCCTGCAATGGATTGAGCGATTCCTCATGTGAATTGTGCGATATTCGTTTTATAATTTTCGACGACATATCAGAGTTGTAGTAAGTATCTCCATTTGCAATTTTATTTATTGCAAATATAAGTTCTTCCTTTCCCGTATCTTTGGGAAGGTAGCCCATAGCACCTGCCCTGCACGCATTCAACACATATTCTTCATTTTGATGCATCGATAACATCATAACTTTTATTTGTGGATACTGTTCACGCAACATCGATGTTATTTCGATTCCCGTAATATCGGGTAAAGAAATATCGGCAATAATAATATCGGGGAGTACATTGTTCAGTTTCCTGAATAATTCTGATGCGCTTCCTGATTCTCCAATAATTTCGATGTTTGGTTCGTCGCTCAACACAGCTTTAATGCCGTCTCTGAACATGGTATGGTCGTCGAGTAAAAATATTTTTATTGCGGTATTCATATACAACAAGGTATTGTTACAAATATAGTTGTTCCTTTTCCTATTTCCGATTCAATTTTACAAGTTCCATTCAGTAAAGCTGCTCGTTCTTTGATATTAATAAGCCCCTGACCTTTGCCTGATTGAGATTTGGGTTCATCGAAACCTATACCATTGTCAACAATCACCAGTGTAATTTCTGAACCCGATTTCAACAGTGAGATATCGACACGGGTTGCACCCGAGTGTTTTGTGATATTGTTGATTGCTTCCTGAATGATTCTGTACAAGTAAATTTGGGTTTTCGATGGCAACAGATTTTCGATATTGGTTTCAAGATTGGCACGAATACCCGAGGCTGATAAAAGCGTATCGCAAAGATTTCTTAAACATCCTTGTAAGCCATACGACACCAACACCGAAGGCATTAAATCGTTAGAAATATTACGGACTTCCTGAACCGTTTCAGCAAGCATCTGATTGGTTTCAAATATAATAGTGTCGTCGTTGTTGGTTTTACCTTTTGCTCTCTGGATGCGCATTTTTATACTCAACAGCACCTGTCCTAAACTGTCGTGCAATTCTCTCGACAATCGTTGCCTTTCATTTTCCTGCCAGTCGATCATTTCTGTGAGCCGAGTAATTCTTTCAGTTTCGAGAAACTTTTGCTGCTCATCAATTTTTTTCAACATTTGATTAAAAGCAACCGTTAATTGTCCTAGTTCATCGTAACTATCGTTCGTAATAGTCATATTGTAGTTGCCTTTTGAGACTTCAATGGCAGCATTTTTTAGTTTTACAACCGGCCTGGTGATTGAAAGTGTGGTAAAAATAATTAATGCCGTGAACAACAGTGCCGACAATATTCCTAAAAAAATCATATTGTTACGATAATCGACAATGGGAATAATGGCTTCGTTATAATCAATTTCGGCCAATATTGCCCATTTCACATTGCTGATTTGTATTAAGCCATAAGAGCTTAACACTTTCACCCCCCGGTAATCGTTTAGTATATCTGTACCTTCAATTCCCTGTAGCGCTTCATTAACCGCACTGGTTCCGGCTCTGCGGATAAGAATCGATTTTTTCTCGAATCTCGAAAGACTTCTCATTAGTGTATCGCTCCCAACCAAATAAGCTTCACCCGATTTGCCCAAGCCATTAAACGGGTTATTTTCGAACATAATGTCAGAAATGGCTTTTGCATCAATTTCGAACCCAATTGCAGCATGCTGCTTGGCTGAGCCTACCGGTATAAAAACATACATTGCAAACTCTTCGTTGCCATGCAATACAATATCAGAAAAAAAGTATCCGTTTAGGGTATCGGCGCTGTTCATATTGAACAGTTCTTCCGATAGAACATCGGGGACAGAACTAAGAGCAATTGAGTCGTTTGTCAGCGATATATGCAGCAGATTATTGTTTACAGCAAATAACACCTTGTTGATATCGCTGTGCATATTCAGGTAGTTTTCGAAATCACTTTTAATTTCGCTTCTGTTGAAAACACTTACATCAAAGTAATCGGGATAGCTCGAAATCATCTTTTCAAGCTCGGTAACGGTGCTTATAGATGCCAACAATCTTAATTCGTTAATACGTTCGGTGAAGTAATTCTCAATACGCTTGCGTTTCTCCCATTTCACAGAATTCAGTTGATCGAATGTTCGTGCAATAATTGCTTCGCGTGTTTGGAAGTAAGAAAAAGAAGCTATCAGAAAAATTGCCAGCGAAACAAAACAAACTATTATAAGAGAAAGTTTTATCGAAATAGATGTGTTGAGTTTCATAAACAATGTTATAACTCAACAATTACTATTTCAACACGACGGTTCAACTGCCGTCCTGCCTCGGTGCTATTGTCAGCCACCGGCACTTCGTTACCGAAACCTCTGTATTTCATGCGCGATTTTTCTATTCCTTCGGCAAGCAGATAATTATAAACCGAAGCTGCCCGGGCTATCGACAGTTTTCGGTTATATTGTTTACTTCCCACATCATCGGTATGGCCTCTGATTTCGATGCGCAACCTGGGGTTTTGGTTAAGTAGCGTAAGCAACTTGTTAATCTCGTCGTACGATTGAGGTAACAATTCCGATGAATTGAACTCGAAAAAAATCCGATTCAAGCGAAACGAATCGCCAATGCCCGATTTGTTTAAATCTAAATTATCGAGTGTATTGCTTGCTGTATCACCCAATGAATTATTAAAACCATTGTTGGAATTGTTCGAATTGCTATTTGCCTCATTCCAATTTGAATCATTGGGATGTTGATGTTGGTTGTTGTTATCAGTGTTATTGTTGCTATCGCCTACCTGAGTATTGGTAGCATCGGCAATTTCGGTTTTTCGGGTATTGAAGCCTGTTTTTGCGTCGTATCTGTCAGACTTCCAATCGGAGCCCACCGAAAATTCGTTTTCGCAACCACATTCAAATTCATAATCGATTTCGTAAAATCGCACATTGTCGATATAATAGTAAGCATACACAAAATTTGAATCGCAGGTTTCATCATACAGCCGTTCGTAGGAGGTGGCCACATCATCGAAGAAATTTCCGATGGTAAGATATTTCTCCTTCCCTCGTGCACGATAAATTCCACAAAGTTCAACCCAGTGGCCTTTGTTTTTCATGATATGCCCTGGTAGGTTGGTAACCTGCGGCATTTGCAAAATCTGGCCGGCATCCCGAGTTTTAATACGGGTGCGCGTAAACGACACCCCAAGTGCATCAACAGCAAAAGGAGAACGGCACGACAGCGCATAATACATACTATAACAATAAAGCTGACCGTATTTAAGTGGCTGCTTCAGTTCAACCTGAATATATTCGCGTGAAATGCCCTCGCGGCGAAATTCGCAGTCGAATGTTTCGCGCAATATTATACCAATATATGCATTGCCATCCTGTGCATCGATACTTCCTGCAAAATTGTCGGGAATAGAAACAATGCTATCGGCGCAACGATTAAAATAATCGGGGGTACCGCGTGTTGGGTTTTTCCATTGTGGAATAACTTCGTTTACCGGTTCAGTGTAAAAATACTTTGGACATGTCCATGCATTTTCGAAACTGGGATTGGGAACCAGATTCTGCGCCCATAAAACAGGCACCCAAACCATTGTGAATACACATAGCGATAAAAATCGGCTCATAGCATAATATTAACCCAAAAATATAAAACAAATTGTTTTAAAAAATATAATAATTACTTTTAACTCGTTTTTCGAAAAACTATGAAAATTAAATTTGATAATCCGATTGAAATTGAAGCACTCGTGTCGTCGATATCAACATTCGATGGAGTGAAATCGATAACAAAGATTGGAAAGAATCAGTACAGGATTTCGGGAAGATCGTTTGCCGGAGCCATCATGTTTGTTAAAAACAATTCAGTAACAATATTCCCTGAATTTAGCTCGGGGGCAGGCAAACGCGCATTCTATTTTAGCGTACTTATGCTGGGAATGATACTACCCTTGATTGCCTATTATATTTTTTGGTATCCGAAAATGAAGAAATTTGCCCGTTCTATACAACATCAGCTACAAAACCGTTTATAGTTTTTTCTTCCGCTTCTTCATTTTTATCTTGATTCTAATTTTACTGTTAAGAATTGTTTTCAGTTTATTCAGTTTCTTATAAGTGAGTATATGCCTGTCTTTTTTGGGAGGATAAATGTCGCTTATCGAGATTAAAATACCCGTTTCTTCTACCCCTCCAAAGTATGGGTTCTCTATTGTACCAAAAGTTTTCATCGAAGGAGAAAGGTTCATGTACGCATTAATAAGCGGGGGGATTCGTTCCCCTGCATTACGTACAATATTGCTCAACTTTTTATAATCGGCTTTGTAGTTGTTTGCCTTAAATGTTTTAATGTACTTGTCAAAATCTATTTTGATGCTGTTGGGAGCCATAATCAGTTGTTCGTTATCGGGAAAATACCTGTGCATAAAGGCCAATAAATAATTTCGTGCTTCCACATCAAAATGCTTATACATGGTAACTTTACCAAAAAAATATTGTATATCGGGATATTCAATAGTGAGTGCACCCAAGCCATCCCATAAATTATCGAGCGCAAACATTCCTTTACGAGCATAGCGCCCCTGCTGGTATTTGGGTTGAACAAACGACCTCCCCAACTCGATGGTATAAGGCAAATAATCTTCGATAAACTTGTCGGAGAACCGAAACAACTTAGATGTTGCCAAATATTGTTCGGGATTATCAATAACCGCAGCCCCGTGAATAAACCGATAACCTCCCAACATTTCTTCCTCCTCGGGATCCCACACAATAAGTTGAAGATATGGATTGTCAGACAAATCGTAGGCATCTAAATCGCAACTCTTTCCCGAACCTCCGCCCGCATCGCGAAAAGTAATTTCGCGCACCCTACCCAACTCTTTCATTAAGTTAGGAGAATCTTCATGCGAAAATACATACAATTCGGTGTTTCCAAAATTCGGTTTCCGCAACAGCTTACTCTCGGCAAGTTCTTTTAGCAGCAGACTTCGGTCGACCGGCGGAATAATATTTTCCATACACTCAAGTTTAATGACAACTGCACAAAATTAAACATTATGTGCTTTTTAAAAACAAAAAATATCAAAGCCTTACTTTACGTTTTATTCGGTAAAGCTATCGATAAATCATATACCCGTTCTTTAACCCAGGCCGCCCATTGCTGCTGTGTTTTAGACGTGTTGAATGTTTCATGGCGTATTGGTTTCCCAAATACCAATCGCATAGTTCCGTTGAATTGCCTGAATGTTTCGTCAACCAAATACAGCATTTCTATATTGGCCTTTATCCCCAAACCGGTTCTCAGATTTGCCAATCGATAAAAGAAATTGCTGTTGCGCCCGCCAATATACACAGGTATTACATCTCGCTTGTGCTGAACAGCCTTGGCTATAAATGTTTTCTTCCATTCTAAATCGATAATTTCACCTTTTATGCGACGTGAACATATACCTGCCGGAAAATATAATATCTGCTTATTACCTGCAAAGCACTCGTCGAATTCCTTTATGGCAACTTTGCTTTGTGCTCCGTGCTTGTTTATCGGTATAAAAATATCATTCAGGGGTTTCAGTTCCATTAAGATATCGTTCACCGGAAATTTCAGTTCACTATATTTCTGTGAAACCACTTTTAAAAAAGCAATGCTTTCTACACCACCAATGGGATGATTCGCTGCAAAAATAAAACGCCCCGAGTCGGGTATATTCTCGGTTCCATACGCTTCAATGCCCACATTCCAGTTGGTAAGTATGGCATCAACAAAATCGAGCCCTGTCTTTCCATGAGCTTTCATGAAAAAATCGTTTATCTCGCCCTGATGTACCACTTTTTTAAGGTAGTTAATCACAAAACGGGGCAGCAGCTTCTTCAATCGGGGATTTTTGTTTTCGATTACCCGCTCTAAATCAATCTGTAAGACTTTGCCTGACATAGAATGCGATTGTTAATTTTTGTCAAAAATACAAATAATTTCAATCCATCATTATTCCCTGATTTTCAACATTTTAAACTGTATGCACTATAAAAGTTTTCAACAATGTGGGAAAATATGGGTAAATATGTGAAAATATGGGAGTTTTTAACTATTTTTACGACACTAAACCGTAAGAATTATGTTTGTAGGCGAATACAGTTGTAAATTAGATAACAGAGGAAGAGTGTTGTTTCCGGCATCCTTAAAAAGGCAATTGCCGGCACAAGAACAAGAACATTTTGTGTTAAAACGCGATTTATATGAAAAATGCCTTTTACTGTATCCCATAGCCGAATGGGAAAGGCAAAACAGAATCATAAAAAAACGTTTGAATCCTTTCAATCGCGAACACGCAGTATTCTTAAGAGAGTTCTATCGCGGCACCGCCGAAATATTGCTCGATGGTAATGGAAGAATTTTAATACCTAAGAAACTTTCCGAATATCTCGAAAGCAATGGCAACGAGCTGGTATTTGCCGGTCAGGACGGTAAAATTGAGATTTGGGCATCGCAACATTACAACAGCCGAAAAAGCAGTGAAACCGATGTAGCCAATCTTGCAGAGAAGATTTTGGGAGGAGACTTTTATTTCGACAACGAATAACTATGTATCACGCACCTGTACTGCTAACCGAAAGCGTTGCCGGTCTGGATATCAACCAGGCAGGTATCTATGTTGATGCTACGTTTGGCGGTGGCGGTCACAGTCGCGAAATACTAAAAGCTCTGGGTAATCAAGGAAGACTGTTGGTTATCGATCAGGATGAAGCAGCCAGGGTGAATGTGCCCGCCGATGCGCGTTGCGTGTTTATTCATGGAAATTTCAGATATCTCAGGAACTATTTAAAGTATTTAAAGATTGATGCTGTCGACGGAGTATTGGCCGATTTGGGGGTTTCATCGCATCATTTCGACAACGATGAAAGGGGTTTTTCATATAAAAGCAGTGGTGAGCTCGACATGAGAATGAACAAAGATTCTCTTATGAATGCAGGCCATATTGTAGCAACTTACAACGAGAAGCAGTTAACCGAGCTGTTCCGCAATTATGGTGAATTGACTTTTGCCCATAAACTTGCAGCCGATATCACATCAATAAGAGCCGTTGAAAACATTTGCGCAACTCCCGTTTTTGTTGGCATTGTTGAAAAATATTGTAACCATAAAACCCGCAATAAAATCCTGGCTCAGGTTTTTCAGGCCCTGCGCATTGAGGTGAACGACGAAATAAATGCCCTGGTCGATTTTCTCGAAGCCTGCCGACATTGCATCAGACCCAATGGCCGACTGTCGGTGATATCGTACCACTCGCTTGAAGATAGGCTTGTGAAGAATTTTATTAAATCGGGAAATCGCTTCGGCAAAGAAGAACACGACATATACGGTTTGAAGCCGGGTCCATGGCGGGCAGTAAATCGCAAGGTAATTGTTCCCGATGAGAACGAATTTGCCGCCAATTCGCGCTCGCGTTCGGCAAAACTACGAATTGCAATACGCACAAACCATGGCTAAAACAAAAGAAAAGGACATAAAAACCAACAAGAACCGGCGTCAGATTCGCAAAACGCTGCAGGGTCTGATGAGTGGTTCAATCCTTACCGAAGACGTGGTTAGAAAACAATTTCCCTTTTTGGTATTACTTGCCGTTTTAGCGTTAATTTATATTGCCAATCGATACCATGCCGAACGGGTATTTATAGAAACCGAAAGCTTAAAGAAAGAAATATCGGAGCTGCGTTCCGAAAAAATTGCCACACAATCGGTTTTGATGCGAAAAAGCCGTCGTTCTGAAGTTATGCGCCTGTTAAGAGAAAATGGCTCTGAACTCACAGAATCGTCGACTCCTCCAGTAAAAGTGTTTTATAAGGAGGCGAAGCCATGACACCAAGAACCGAAATATTGTGGAGAGTAAAGCTGATACATTTTATATTGCTGGCAGTCAGCATTTTCATCTTTGGCAAAACCATTCACCTTTTCGTTTTTTTCGACGAAGAAATCATCGAGAAAAGCACCAGTAACCGAACCCGTGTTTTTGTTATTGAGCCCATCAGAGGCGATATTTGTGCTTTCGATGGTCGCGTTCTTGCCACCTCGGTGCCCTATTACGAAGTAGCTATCGACCCTAATAGCAATGGCATAAAAGCAGATGTGTTTTCGAAAGAGATAGATAGTTTATGCTTGTGCCTTGAGCAATTACTGCCCAACAAAACAAGAAACCAATACTATCGCGAAATAACAGCGTGCCGCGACAACGGACTGCGGTATTACAGAATAAGCAGCAAAGTAAGTTTTGATCAACTAAAAACCATTAAAACTTTTCCCATCCTTCGTTATGGTCAAATTGAAGGCGGATTACTCGTTCATGAATATAGCGAACGAGAACTCCCATTTGGAATGCTGGCAAAACGCACCATTGGAAAAGTAGATTCAGACAAACGCAAAGGTGTTGGTTTAGAATTGGCCTACGACAAAGAATTGCGTGGCATAGCAGGCAAAACCGTGAAAAGACGCATCAGTGGTAATCAGTGGATGCCGGTAAAAGACGGCAACGAGGTAACGCCTCAAGACGGATACGATTTAATAACAACTATCGATATCAATTTGCAAGATGTAACCGAAACAGCACTGGAACGCAGGCTAAAGCACCATAATGCCCATCACGGTTGCGCCATTGTAATGGAAGTGGAAACCGGAAAAATAAGAGCCATTGCAAACCTCACACGGGACCAAAACGGCAACTATGCCGAAACCTTTAATTATGCCATTGGCGAGGCACGCGATCCGGGATCAACATTTAAACTGGCTTCGATGATTGCCGCACTTGAAGCAGGAGGGGTTAACCCCGACGACACTGTTGATACCGGAAATGGCAAATATACCTTCCATGGCAAAGAAATGAAAGACTCGCACGAAGGAGGATACGGAAAAATTACCCTGCGTGAAGCTTTCGAATACTCATCGAATGTGGGTATCTCTAAAATGATTTATAATAGTTTCAATTATCGTAAAGAGGTTTTTATCGACCAATTATATTCAATGCACTTACATGAAACACTGGGTGTCGAAATTCCCGGAGAAGCCGTTCCAACAATCAGAAGACCTTCGGAAGGATGGTCGAAAATTACACTTACCCAAATGTCGATTGGTTACGAATTGCTGATGACTCCACTGCAAATGCTCACCTTTTACAATGCAATCGCCAACAATGGGAAAATGGTTAAGCCACGATTTATTGAACATTTATCGTACCGCGGTAATGTGATAAAAAAGTTTGAAACCGAAGTAATCGACGAATCGATTTGCAGCGAAAAAACGGTTAAGGCCGTTCAGGAAATGCTCGAAGGCGTTGTAACCAGAGGTACTGCAAAAAATTTACTTAACAACAATTACCGCATTGCCGGAAAAACGGGAACTGCCCAAACCGACTACGGGAAGGCCGGTATCGATCACGAATATCAGGCTTCGTTTGCCGGCTACTTCCCCGCCGAAAACCCAAAATATTCGTGCATAGTGGTGATAAATCAACCCGATAAAACCACCGGCTATTATGCCAATGCAGTAGCGGGTCCTGTTTTCAAAGAAATTGCCGACCGCATACATGCTACCGATATTGCCACCGCATATAACGAGAATTTCTCTTTCGACACCATCATTCCTCAGGCTAAAACCGGATACAGAACCGAAATCACTAAGATTTACCGAATTCTGGGTTTTGAAACCGACAACAGCATGGCTATTCAGGGTCAGTTTTCGAAACCCTATATCGAGAATCGTCAGGTAAAATATTATCCGCGTAATTTTTCGAATATGAGTCAGATACCCGATGTAAGGGGTATGGGCATACGCGATGCGTTAATTGTTCTCGAAGAGCGCGGACTTAAAGTAAACATCGAAGGCAGAGGCAAAATAATCAGTCAGGAACCCGGCCCAAATCAAGCATTTAAACAAGGTCAAACAATTAAGCTGAAATTGAGATAATGAAACTGAACGAAATATTGCTACATATTGCCACCAAACAAGTAATTGACAACGGTGTTGACTCTTTCAGTCACATTGTTTTCGATTCCAGAAAAGTGGAGCCGGGCACATTATTCGTTGCTGTAAGAGGTGCTACAACCGACGGACATCAATTTATACCTCAAGCCATTGAATCGGGAGCCGTTGCTATAATTTGTGAAGAATTGCCCAAAGTTATCAATAAAAAAGTGTGCTACATTCAGGCCGAAAACGCTTCTATTGCTCTAGCCAAAGCATCAGCCGCTTTTTACGGTTTTCCGTCAGAAAAAATAAAATTGGTTGGAGTAACCGGCACCAACGGAAAAACCACCATTGCAACCACCTTATATAATCTGGTGACCAAAGCAGGATTCAAAGCAGGATTACTCAGTACCGTTAAAAACATTATCGATGGCGAAAGCATTCCGGCCAGCCACACCACCCCTGATAGTCTGAGCCTGAACCGTATGCTTGCCGATATGGTAGAACGTGGGTGTGAGTATTGTTTTATGGAAGTTAGCTCTCATGCTATTGTGCAGCACAGGGTTACTGCACTCTGTTTTACCGGAGGTATCTTTACAAATATTACTCACGATCACCTCGATTATCACCACACATTTTCAGAGTACATAAAAGCCAAAAAGGCGTTCTTCGATATGCTTCCAAAGGAGGCGTTTGCCTTAACCAACATCGACGATAAGAATGGTGAAGTAATGCTTCAAAACAGCAATGCAAGCAAACATAGCTATTCGCTGATGCACCCTGCCGATTTCAAAGCTCAGATACTTGAAAGCGACTTCAATGGCATGTTACTGAATATCAACAGGAACGAAATGTGGTCGCACTTCACAGGGCGGTTCAATGCATATAATCTATTGGCCATATACGGAACTGCAATGCTTCTCGGGTTCGAATCGCAGGAATCATTATCTATAATTAGTTCTCTTCATGCTGTTGATGGCAGGTTTCAAACTTTCAGAAGCCAAAACGATATTACAGCCATAGTTGATTATGCGCATACTCCCGATGCCCTTAATAACGTGCTTCTTACCATTTCGCAAATAAAAATAAGCGGCGCGCGCATTATTACCGTGGTTGGTGCCGGTGGCAATCGCGACAAAACCAAGCGCCCCGAAATGGCAAGAGTGGCTGCCCTTCATAGCAACAAACTTATTCTTACCAGCGACAATCCGCGTTTCGAAAAGCCCGAAGACATAATTTCGCACATGGAAAAAGGCTTAGCCATCGACTACAAAACAAAGACCTTGAAAATAACCGATCGTCGCGAAGCTATCAGAACAGCATGTATGCTGGCACAACCCGGCGACGTGATTTTAATTGCCGGAAAGGGTCACGAAACATATCAGGAAATAGAAGGAGTTAAACACCACTTCGACGACCGCGAAATAGTTTTAGAAATTCTAAATAACCTATCATAATGTTATATTATCTATTTCAATATCTCGATCAGTTGAACGTACCCGGAGCAGGGGTAGTACAATTTATCACCTTCAGGGCTGCAATGACAATTATTACATCGCTCATAATTTCGATGCTTTTCGGAAAGCGTATTATCAGAAAACTGCAGCGACTTCAAATTGGTGAAGAAATACGCGATCTGGGTCTCGAAGGCCAAATGCAGAAAAAAGGAACTCCAACCATGGGAGGCATAATTATTCTGCTTTCAATTATACTTCCGGTGCTGCTATGGGCAAAGCTCGACAATGTGTATGTTGTTTTAATGCTCATCACAACAATATGGCTCGGAGCAATCGGGTTCATCGACGATTACATCAAGGTATTTAAAAAGAATAAAAAAGGTCTCCCCGGAAAATACAAAATACTGGGACAGATTACATTGGGTTTAATTGTGGGTCTGACTCTATACTACAGCAACGACGTAGTTATCAGGGTGAAGACACAACAGCCGGCAACAGCCGATCAAAAAGTAATAGGCGACGACATTACCATAAGCAATTGCGAAGATGGTGATGTGATGTATCACGACATAAAATCGACACGTACCACAATACCGTTTGTAAAAAACAATGAGTTCAACTACGTGAAATTTGTTGATTTCCTGGGCGACAATATAAAGTACAAGTTTGCATGGATAATTTTTGTAATTATAACCATTCTCATTATTACAGCCGTATCGAACGGAGCTAACCTTACCGATGGCCTCGACGGTCTGGCGGCAGGCACCTCGTCGATTATCGGGGTTACTCTGGGCATACTTGCCTATGTATCGGGAAACATTGTAGCAGCCGATTATCTGCATATCATGTATATTCCACATACCGGAGAACTGGTGGTGTATATGGCCGCATTCATTGGTGCCACCATCGGGTTTTTATGGTACAATTCATTTCCTGCACAGGTATTTATGGGCGACACCGGCAGTTTGGCCATTGGAGGCATAATTGCCGTATTTGCCATAATTATCAAAAAAGAATTGTTGTTGCCCATTCTGTGCGGAGTATTCTTTATGGAGAGCCTTTCGGTGATATTACAGGTTACATGGTTCAAGTACACCAAACGCAAATACGGCGAAGGCAGGCGGATTTTTCTGATGTCGCCACTGCACCACCATTATCAGAAAAAAGGATATCCCGAACCTAAAATTGTAGCGCGTTTCTGGATTGTGGGTCTTATGCTGGCTGTTATTGCCATTGTAACATTAAAACTTCGATAAGTTGAAAACAAAAATTGCCATATTGGGTGCAGGAGAAAGTGGTGTTGGCTCGGCTATATTAGCTGCTGCAAAAGGCTATAGTGTGTTTGTTTCCGACATGGGAGAAATTGCTCCCAAATACCGTGATATGCTTACTAATCACGGTATCGAATTCGAAGAGAAACAACATACTGAGTTTAAGATTGTTGATGCAAGCGAAGTAATTAAAAGTCCCGGAATCCCCGACAAGGCTGCCATTATACAAAAATTGCATACATTGGGAATTCCTGTGATTTCGGAAATTGAATTTGCTGCCCGTTACACCAATGCCATTAAAATATGTATTACAGGCAGTAACGGAAAAACCACCACCACCCTGCTCACCTACCACATATTAAAAAAAGCAGGACTTAATGTAGGACTTGCCGGAAATGTTGGTCAAAGCTTTGCACTACAGGTTGCCGAGAAAAAATACGACTACTACGTATTAGAACTCAGCAGCTTTCAACTCGATGGCATGTTTCAATTCAGGGCAGAACTGGCTGTTTTAATGAATATTACTCCCGATCATCTCGACAGGTACGAATATAAATTTCAGAACTACGTCAACTCAAAATTCCGAATTCTTCAGAATCAGACCGAAAGTGATGTATTTATTTATTGTTCCGACGACACAAGCATTTTACAGGAGCTTGAAAACATTCAGCCAATTGCCAAACAATTCCCTTTCACCTTATCGGATGCCAAGCCACAATCGGGAGCAATAATCAAAGACGAAAAAATTCAAATTATCGATAATAATAAAACCGTAATGACTATGACAATACACGAACTCGCATTGCAAGGCAAGCACAATGCCTACAACTCGATGGCAGCATCGATAGTGGCCCACGTTCTCGACATTCGCAAAGACATTATTCGCGAAAGCCTGATGGATTTTAAAAATGTGGAACACCGACTGGAACCGGTTATTAAAGTACATGGCATCGAATTTATTAACGATTCAAAAGCCACCAACGTTAACTCGGCCTGGTATGCACTCGAATGCATGAAACAACCCACTGTATGGATTGTTGGAGGTGTTGACAAGGGCAACGACTATTCGATGCTTACCGATTTGGTGAAGCAAAAAGTGAAAGCCATTGTTTGTTTGGGCACCGACAACAGTAAAATTCACGCAGCTTTCGATGAAATTGTACCCAAAATAGTAGATACTACTTCGATGGACGATGCAGTAACGGCCGCTTATCGCCTTGCCACCAACAACGATGTAGTATTGCTGTCGCCTGCCTGCGCCAGTTTCGATCTCTTTAAAAATTACGAAGAACGCGGTTATCTGTTTAAAAAAGCTGTAAGAAATCTGTAATGATCGATTTTCTTAGAAATAATATAAAAGGTGATAAGGTAATCTGGACGATACTGGTTATACTCTCGTTCTATTCTCTGTTGGCTGTTTACAGCGCTTCGGGAACACTTGCCTATAAGTTTTTCGGAGGCAATGCCACTCACTATTTGTTAAGGCAGGGTGCCATTCTTATTATAGGGTTCAGTATTATTTTTGTGGTGCATCGCATACCCTATAAATACTTTAGCAAACTTTCGCAAATGGCCTTTTATCTGGCAGTATTTCTGTTACTCGTAACTTTACTGTGGGGGATGAGCCTTAACCAGGCCAGCCGATGGATAGAGTTGCCGGGTGGCATTACGTTTCAAACAAGCGATTTTGCCAAAATAGCCCTGATTATGTATTTGGCACGTGTAATGGCAGTGAGAGAAGACGAAATAAAATCATTCAAAGGAATGCTTAAGTATCTCATGCTACCGGTGTTATTAGTCTGTGGATTAATTTTTCCTGCTGATATTTCTACGTCTGCATTACTGTTTGGTGTGTCGATGGTATTGTTCTTTGTCGGTCAGGTAAAATACAAATATTTGTTGTCGGTAATGGCGATAGGCATTGCAGCAATAGGGCTGTTTATTGTGATTGTTCAAATAAGCCCTGTTGAGAGCCGCTTAGGAACAGCACAAAAGCGCATCGAAGATTTTGTAAATCCCGAAAGCGAAGGAAATTTTCAGGCAAATCAGGCAAAAATTGCAGTGGCATCTGCCGGAATATTCGGGAAAGGCCCCGGTAACTCTGTGCAAAGAAATATATTACCTCACCCCTATTCCGATTTTATTTTTGCCATTATTGTTGAAGAGTACGGATATATAATTGGTGCCCTTATATTGATAGCATTGTATGTGTTTCTGTTTTACAGGGTTATAATAATTGTAAAAAAGGTTGACCGAAAATTTGGTGCGTATTCGGCTTGTGGCTTAGGATTGCTATTGGTGTTTCAGGCATTTTCGCATATGGCAGTTTCGGTAAATATACTGCCTGTTACCGGTCAAACACTTCCATTTGTAAGCATGGGGGGCACATCTATTGTATTCCTTAGTCTAGGTGTAGGTATTATTCTAAGCATTAGCCGTGAGGTTAACGAAACCGAAGCAAAAAAGAAAGATGAGATGAAAGAAGAAAGTGAACAATCAAATCCCATAATCGGGGCAGAGGTATCACCAGAAGAAAGCAAATGAAAACAAAGAATATAATAATCAGCGGAGGTGGTACAGGTGGGCATATCTTTCCGGCTATAGCCATTGCCAATGCCATAAAAAAAGCGGCTCCCGAAACGAATATTTTGTTTGTAGGCGCCGAGGGGCGCATGGAAATGGAAAAGGTTCCACAAGCCGGTTACCCAATAATAGGACTTCCCGTTATGGGTTTTCCGCGCAAGCCATCGTTAAAAATGTTTCGTTTCATTGAAGGTCTCATACGTAGTATGCATAAAGCTCGCAGAATTATTAAAGAATTCTCGCCTGATGCAGCTGTTGGCGTGGGAGGTTATGCAAGTGGTCCGTTGCTTAGAGCAGCTTCGCGAAAAAAGATCCCCTGCCTTATTCAGGAACAAAATTCATTTCCGGGTATTACCAATCGCTTATTGGCTAAAAAGGTCAGGGCTATTTGCGTTGCATATGACAATCTTGAAAAATTCTTTCCGAAAGAAAAAATAATATTTACCGGAAACCCCGTACGACAAGACATTCTTAATATTAACGATAAACGCGAAGAAGCATTGAACTTCTTTGGTTTACGTGCCGATTTACCTGTTGTATTATCGGTTGGAGGAAGCTTAGGGGCATTAACCATAAACCAAAGCATTGCCGCCAACCGCGAATTCTTTGCAAACAACAATGTTCAGGTATTATGGCAAACAGGGAAAAGCTTTTACCAGAAAGCCATTGAGTGTGCTGCCAACTCATCGGATAGTCTAATATTTCCATACGACTTTATTTATCGTATGGACCTGGCCTTTTCTGTTGCCGATGTGGTAATTTCGCGTGCAGGGGCCAGCACAATTTCGGAACTTTGTCTTGTGGCCAAACCTGCCATTTTTGTTCCATCACCTAATGTCTCCGAAGATCATCAAACAAAAAATGCCATGGCCTTGGTCAACAAAAATGCAGCCTTAATGGTTCGCGACACCGAAGCCATGCACGCCTTGTTTCCACAAGTGAAAGCACTTATCGAAAACAAAGACATGCAATTTGAGTTAAGCAAGAATATACAAAAACTGGCAATTCACAATTCAGCCGATATCATTGCAAAAAAAGTACTGGAACTTGCCCATGAAAAATAACACAATGTCATATTATTTTGTGGGTATTGGCGGCATTGGCATGAGCGCACTGGCAAGCTATTTTCACCGTAAGGGGTATGCAGTTGCCGGATACGACAAAACGCCATCGGAAATTACCGAAAAACTCTCGGGCGACGGCATAAGTGTTTGTTTTGATGAATCGGAAACAGCCATCCCTCCCCGATTCAGGCAACCCGCATCAACAACTGTAATTTATACTCCAGCAGTTCCAGGCAACCACGATCAAATTACCTGGTTTCGCGCTCATGGTTTCGTGATAATGAAACGATCTGAAATGCTTGCATCAATGGCCTCAACCATGAAATGCCTGGCTGTGGCAGGCACCCACGGAAAAACTTCGATATCAACACTCACAGCTTGGGTATTAAACCAAAAGCCTTCGGTTTGTAACGCTTTTTTAGGTGGCTTATCGGTTAATTTCGGCAGTAACCTGGTGCTACACCCCGAAAGCAATATGGTTGTGGTAGAAGCCGATGAATACGACCGCTCATTCTTAAAACTCTTTCCCGACATAGCCTTGGTTTCTTATATCGATACCGATCATCTCGATATTTATGGCAGTGCCGATTATATGCAACAGGCCTATAATGAATTTATATTTCAGGTAAAATCAGATGGTTGCGTCATTATAAAACACGATATCTCCGAAAAGCTCCTAAGCAAACACAGCACACGCTACACCTACAGTTACAACGACAGTAGTGCCTCGTTTGCAGCTGCAAACATCAGAATAAAAGAAAGCAGCACCCATTTCGATTTGCAAAGTCCGTTTGGAATTATCAGCAATTTAGAAATAGCTTATGCCGGCAAACACCATATCGAAAATGCGGTGGCAGCGTCGGCTATTGCGTTGTGTTCAGGGGCTAAGCCAGAGACTATTCGCGAAGGCTTACGAACTTTTAGGGGTGTAAAACGTCGTTTCGAATACATTCTGAATACTCCAAAAATAGTGTACATCGACGACTATGCCCACCATCCCCGCGAAATAGAAGCTACACTTGAAGCTACCCGAAGTTTGTTTCCCCATAAAAAAATTACGGCCATATTTCAACCACATTTATACAGCAGAACGCGCGACTTTGCCGATGAATTTGCAAATATATTATCGCAATTCGATGAAGTAATACTATTGCCTGTGTACCCTGCCCGCGAATTACCTATTCCCGGAGTAGAATCAGAAATGATTTATGATAGGATTACCTTGGCAAAAAAACATATCTGCAAGAAATCGGAAATAGAAGATTATATCGTAAAAAACATTGAAACCGACATATTGATAAGCATGGGTGCCGGCGATATCGACCGGCATATACAAACGATAAAAACCATATTAATGCGATGAAAAAAAGAATCCTTAATATGATAAAATGGGCAGCGCTGAGTGTATATCTGGTTATGGCTCTTGGCTTTGCCAAAAACATGAATCAACAAGTAGTTTGCAGCCAGAAACAAATAGTTATAACAGGCAATAACAAATTTATCGAAACCGAAGATGTTAACAACTTGTTGATTAACAATGGCTTAATATGCGACAGTATTCCAATGTGTAATATTAACTTTGATTATATCGAAAAGCTGATTAAAACACATCCGGCAGTGGCAAAAGTGCAGACATATTCTGATTATGATGGCAAACTGATAATAGTAATAAAACAGCGCTCACCCATCTTACGTGTCGTACCCAAAGACCTCTCGCAAGCCAACGGCTACTACATCGATGCAGAAGGAGAAATAATGCCCTTAAGTAAAAAACACACGGCTCATGTAACAGTTCTTACCGGAGAAATAACACCTGAATTTACCAAAAGTTTGCACAAAGACTCCATAACGGTTGAACACGTGAAAAGCCTATACGGATATACACTTCTTGATGTGTTTGAATTTTCTAAATTCATTGCTACACATGAACTATGGGGTCCACAGTTCGACCAAATCCACATAAACATCGAATACGATATCGAACTGATACCCAGAGTTGGAAATCATATTATTTTGCTGGGTGATCTCGAAAACTACCGATACAAACTTAGCAAGCTCGAAGCCATGTATCGCGAAGGTTTTAAAAAAGCCGACTGGAACAAGTATACTATTATCAATTTAAAATACTCAAATCAGGTAGTGTGTACCAAATAAAACAAAATATGGAAAACTCATCAATTATTGCAGCCATCGATATCGGAACCACAAAAATTGTGGCAATTGCCGGACGCAAGAACAGCGAAAACACTTTCGAAATTTTAGGTTTTGGTACAGTACCCTCAAAAGGAATTAAGCGGGGTGCCGTTCTTAACATTGAAGAGGCCATAGAGTCGATAAAAGCAGCCGTTGACACAGCTGTAAACGCTTCGGGAATTAAAATGAGTGAAGTGTATGTTGGCATTGCAGGGCAGCACATCAGAAGCACAAAGTCGAGAACCACCTATGCCTTACCTTCAATAGATCACGAAATAGGCCATGCCGATTTAGAGTTTCTAAAGAACAAGGTGTTGGAACTGGGACTCGACCCCGGAGAAGAAATTCTACATGTAATTCCTCAAACCTTTATTGTTGACAACGAGATTGGCATAAAAAACCCTGTAGGTATGTCGGGACGCCAGCTCGAAGGCAACTACCATGTTGTGGTAGCCCAAATTGCCTCGGTGTCGAACATTAAAAAATGTGTTAACCGCATGGGTCTTAAGGTTAACGGCTTGGTACTAGAACCTCTGGCATCTTCGGCAGCAGTTCTTACCGGCGACGAAAAAGAAATTGGAGTTGCGCTCGTAGATATTGGAGGCGGAACCACCGATGTAGCAATTTTTCACGATGGGGTTCTAATGCATACTGCTGTAATACCCTTGGGGGGCAATGTTATAACATCCGACATTAAGCAAGCTTTCAACATACTCGAACGACAAGCCGAGGAATTGAAAAAACAATATGGTTCAGCTATATTCGATAAATCGCAGGAAGAAATAATCATTTCGATACCGGGATTAAAAGGTCGGCCACCCAAAGAAATGTCGCTAAAAGATTTATCGGTGATTATTAAAGCAAGGGTCGAGGAAATTATCCACGCCGTTTTATTTCAGATTGAAGTTTCCGGCGTTTCAAAAAAACTCGGTGCCGGCATGGTCATTTGTGGTGGTGGTGCCTTGTTGAAAAATATCAGGCAACTGTTTTCGCACATCAGTGGCTACGACGTAAGAATTGGGTATCCGAACGAATATCTGAGTTCCGAGTTAGTTGAAGAAATAAACCAACCACAATTTGCTACCAGTGTTGGATTAATAATGAGGGGTCTTGAATTGCAGTCGGGAAAAAATAGTTTGCAAAAGAATTATGATTTATCGAAAACCATCGAAAATGATGATAATGAAACTCCTCAAAAATCAAAAGAAAACCGTAAAAAAGAAAAATCAGACAATGCTGCCTCGAGACCCAGCTTAATGGATAAATTTAAAAACTCGGTGTCGAAATTTTTTGATGAAGATGAAGATAAACTCTAAGCCTGAAATAAAACAATACAACTATGCTGGATATAGATTTTGGAATCGAAAAACAAACCACGTCAATTATTAAGGTAATTGGTGTTGGTGGTGGCGGCGGAAACGCTGTAAATCAAATGTATAAACTGGGCATCCGTGATGTGGATTTTGTAATTTGCAACACCGATGTTCAAGCCTTAAGGAGCAGCCCTGTTGGCTCTAAGATTCAACTCGGCAAATCGCTTACCGAAGGTTTGGGAGCCGGAAACAACCCTGAGCGCGGAAGAGAGGCTGCTATTGAAAGCCTCAACGAAATCGAAACCATACTCGACAACAACACCAAAATGGTATTCATTACCGCAGGTATGGGAGGAGGAACAGGAACAGGTGCTGCACCGGTAATAGCAAAATCGGCCAAAGAAAGGGGCATTTTAACCGTTGGAATTGTGTCGGTTCCTTTTAAAGTAGAAGGCCCATTACGAATCAATCAGGCCATCGAAGGCATCAAGCAGATGGAACAAAGTGTTGATTCGCTATTGATAATAAACAATGAACGACTGCAAGAGATATTTAAAGATTTTAAAATGTCGGAAGCTTTCAGCAAGGCCGACGAAGTGTTGGCAACTGCGGCAAAAGGCATTGCCGAAATTATCACCGTGCATGGATATATAAACGTCGATTTCGAAGATGTTCGCACCGTGATGAAAGAAAGTGGCGTTGCTCTTATGGGTTCCGCTTTATCGGAAGGTGAAAACAGGGCTATTACAGCCATTAAGGAAGCGTTGAATTCTCCGTTGCTGAAAGACAACGATATCCGCGGGGCTAAAAACATCTTGCTCAATATAATGAGTGGCACAGGCGAGCACGAAATAAAAATGAGCGAATTCGGAGCTATAACCAATTACGTTACCAATGCAGTTGGCTCTTCTTCAAACATTATTTGGGGAACCGGTTTCGATGAAAAATTAGACGACAGCGTAAGGGTTACTGTTATCGCTACCGGCTTTAAATCGTTCCCGGGTATTTACGAAGATGAGCAGAAAGCCCCAATTCATGTTCCCTTTGGCCAAGCCATACCGCAACCAATTCCTAATCAGGAACAAGAAAACGAGGATGATTTGTTTTTCGAAACGGTAGAAAGCGACGAAGAATCGGCACGTACCATCGAGTTTATTATTAACTCTCCGTCGGCAACACAAACCCCACTTGGTGATGATTTAGCCGATGAAGAAAGTATTGAGGGAATAAACAAAAACCCCGAAACATTCGGTCATGTTAAAGATTTAAACAAACTGAACGATTCGTCGTATCTCGACAATCTCGAAAACGAACCGGCCTATAAAAGGATACAAAAAAACCAAAATCTATCGTTCGACTTTGATGACGAAAACAAATAAAACTATACAACTATGAGCATTGCAGAAAAAATTAACGAAGACATAAAAAAAGCCATGCTGGCCAAAGACAAAATTCGTCTCACGGCGCTCAGAGCAGTGAAGTCGGCATTCTTACTCGTAAACACCGAAGGTGGCGATTCGAGCCTTACCGATGAAAGAGCGTTAGCAATAATTCAAAAAATGGTTAAGCAGCGCAAAGAAACAGCCGAAATTTATAAAACACAGAACCGCCCCGATTTGTACGAAACCGAAATTGCCGAGGCTGCCATTATTTCGGAATACCTTCCCGAGGCATTAAGCCCCGCCCAAATCGAGGCTATTGTTTCAGAAATAATTACTGAAACAGGCGCAAACGGTATTAAAGACATGGGTAAGGTGATGGGCTTGGCCAATAAAAAAATGTCGGGACAAGCCGATGGAAAAACCATTTCGGAAATTGTAAAACGAATGCTTGGTTAGCAATTCTGTGAATTATACCATTAAAAAAAGCCGCTGCAATTGCAACGGCTTTTTTTATATATGCTTATCCTATTACATCATTCCGGGCATTCCGCCACCCATTCCGGGTTGTGGAGCCGGGTTTTCTTCGGGAATATCGGCAATTACACATTCGGTGGTAAGCACCATACCGGCAATAGAAGCGGCATTTATCAGTGCAACACGCGACACTTTGGTAGGATCGATAACGCCAGATTTGTAGAGGTTTTCGTACTTTTCGTTACGAGCATTGAAGCCAAAATCGCCCTTGCCTTCCTTCACTTTTTGAACAACTATTGAGCCTTCAATACCTGCATTCTCTACAATTTGACGCAATGGTTCCTCAAGAGCACGACGTACTATGGCAATACCTGTTTCTTCGTCGTCGTTTTCAACCTTAAGGTTTGCCAAGGCTTCGATAGCGCGTACATATGCCACTCCACCACCGGGAACAATACCTTCTTCGACAGCAGCGCGAGTTGCATGAAGTGCATCATCGTAACGGTCTTTCTTCTCTTTCATTTCTACTTCGCTGGCGGCACCTACACTAATAACTGCCACTCCACCTGCCAATTTGGCAAGGCGTTCCTGTAGTTTTTCGCGATCGTAGTCAGAAGTAGAAGCATCAATTTGTGCTTTAATTTGATTTACACGGGCTTCTATTTGTTTTTTATCGCCTTCACCGTTGATAATTACAGTGTTTTCTTTGTCGATAACCACTTTTCCTGCACGACCCAACTGCAACAGGGTGGCATGGTCAAGTTTCAATCCACGCTCTTCGGTAATCACTTCCCCATTGGTAATTACTGCAATATCCTGAAGCATTTCTTTTCTTCTGTCGCCAAAACCCGGGGCTTTAACAGCAGCAATCTTCAGTGTTCCGCGCAAACGATTAACCACGAGAGTAGCCAAGGCTTCTCCTTCAACATCTTCTGATACGATTAGCATAGAAGCACCTTCCTGAGCCACGGGTTCAAGCACAGGCATCAGGTCTTTCATCGAAGATATCTTCTTATCGGTAATCAAAATATAGGGATTATCGAGAACCGCCTCCATTTTTTCGCTATCGGTAATAAAATAGGGCGAAATATATCCACGGTCGAATTGCATACCTTCAACTACTTTAACTACGGTGTCGGTACCTTTGGCTTCTTCAATGGTAATAACACCTTCGTGACCTGCTTTCGACATGGCGTATGAAATGGTAACACCTATTTCTTTTTCGTTGTTGGCCGAGATGGAACCCACCTGAGATATTTCGTCAACTTCAACAATCTCGCTGATAATTTTAGCTCGTTCGTCGTAAGCAATTTCAGCCTTTTTTTCTTTCAGTTCTTTGAAGAGAACTTCAGCTTTCGAAATAATATCGTTTTTGGTGATTGAACGCGACTGTTTCTGCAAGTTTTCTATAGCCACATGTACTGCTTTGTCGATACCGCGTTTCAGATCCATCGGATTGGCTCCTGCTGCAACGTTCTTTAAACCTGTGTTGATAATAGCTTGTGCCAAAACCGTAGCAGTGGTTGTTCCATCGCCTGCATCATCGTTGGTTTTAGAGGCCACTTCTTTCACCAGCTGAGCACCCATGTTTTCGAAAGGATCTTTCAGTTCCACTTCTTTGGCCACAGTTACACCGTCTTTGGTTACCTGTGGAGCTCCGTATTTTTTTTCGATAACCACATTTCTGCCTTTGGGACCCAGAGTAACTTTTACTGCGTCAGCCAAGATATTCACGCCTTTTTTTAGTGCATCGCGCGACTCGAGGTTAAATTTCAATTCTTTTGCCATTGTTATTTTTGATTTTTAGGTTATTAAAATACTAATAAAATATCGTTCTGATTCAAAATCAGATAGTCTTCGTTATCGATTTTGATTTCTGTTCCGCTGTATTTGCCATACAACACCATGTCGCCTTCTTTCACTTCCATTTCTTCATCTTTTTTTGCTTTGCCCACGGCAACGATTTTTCCACGTTGGGGTTTTTCTTTTGCCGAATCGGGGATTATAATACCTGATGCTGTTTTTTGTTCAGCAACTTCGGGCTTCACAAGTACTTTTCCTGCTAAGGGTCTTCCTAAATTTGCCATAGTCTTATTGTTTTAATGGTTATTTTTTATTTTACGGCTTTTAACAGTCGAAAACTATGCCATTTGAACGGAATGCGTTTTAACTGTCATTTTTTCCTTTTCATAAAACCAATAATGCCAAAATAAGGGTGTCATTTTGGCATCATTAGAAATGGGAATAGTATTAACTATTTCAGAAATTTAAAATCTCTTCCAAGATAACTGGCAGCATCACCAAGATTTTCTTCGATGCGTAACAACTGATTGTATTTGGCTATCCTGTCGGAACGGCTGGCAGAGCCTGTCTTGATAAGACCTGTGTTCATTGCTACAGCTAAATCGGCAATAAAGGTATCTTCGGTTTCGCCCGAACGATGGCTAATAACAGTAGTATATGCATTGGTTTGTGCCAACTGAATGGCATTTATGGTCTCGGTAAGTGTACCTATTTGATTCACTTTAATTAGAATTGAGTTGGCAATCTGGTTTTCAATTCCTTTTTTCAGTCGGTTTACATTAGTAACGAACAAATCATCGCCCACAAGTTGTATTTTGCCACCGAGTTTTTCGGTCATCAGCTTCCATCCCTCCCAGTCGTCTTCAGCCAATCCGTCTTCAATCGAGATTAAAGGATACTTATTCACCCAGTTCACCCAGTAATCAACCATTTCAGCCGGTGTGCGTTTACTACCATCTGATTCGAAAATATAAAGGCCCTTGTCTTTATTAAAAAACTCGGACGCAGCAGGGTCTAATGCAATAAAAATATCTTCACCCGGTTTGTAACCGGCCAATTCGATAGCTTTAATCACATATTCGATAGCTTCTTCATTCGATTTCAAATTAGGAGCAAAACCTCCCTCATCGCCTACATTGGTAACAAATTTACTTTTCTTGAGAACTGCCTTAAGCTTATGAAAAACTTCGGTGCCCATTTGCAAGGCTTGTGCAAATGTATCGGCACCCACCGGCATAATCATATATTCCTGTATGTCGATAAGGTTATCGGCATGCTGCCCTCCATTTAAAATATTCATCATGGGTATGGGAAGCATATGGGCATTTACGCCACCCAAATAAGAATACAATGGCAGACCGTGTTCCTGTGCTGCAGCCGTGGCAACCGCCATCGAAACGCTGAGTATGGCATTGGCGCCCAACGACGATTTGTTTTCGGTTCCGTCGATTGATAGCATCACCATATCAACAAGCCGCTGGTCGGTAACTTCGTATCCGTTCAAGGCTTCGTTAATGGTTTCGTTGACATTGTGAACGGCCTGCAGCACACTTTTACCACCGTACATCGAATCAACGTTATCGCGAAGTTCAACTGCTTCGTGCACCCCAGTAGAGGCACCACTGGGCACCGCCGCTCTTCCCACGGCGCCACTGGTTGAGAATACTTCGGTCTCGATAGTTGGATTACCGCGCGAATCGAGAATTTGTCGAGCGTGAATGTTTGCAATTTGTCCCATAGTTATTTGATTTTAGGCTATAAAATTAAAAAAAAAGAGGGACAAAGCCCTCTCTTTAAAAATTTATTCTAAAATTATTCTGCAGCCTTTTCGTCGTTGTTGTTTTCAACTTCGGGCGCAGCATCAATTTTGCTGTCTTCAATTATTGGCTTTGCTTCGACTACCGGCTTCTCGGTTTTCGCTTTCGCCTGAGGCTCAGCTACAGCTCCAACGGCTTTTTTACGAGAACGACGAGCAGTTTTCTTTTGTGTGGTTTTTGTTCCCAACATATTTTCGTTATAGTCGACCAATTCTATGAGGCACATTTCGGCATTGTCGCCAATACGTTTTCCTGTTCTCAAAATTCTGGTATATCCACCCGGACGATCGCCAACCTTTACGATAATTTCGCGGAACAATTCCGAAACGGCTTTTTTGTCCTGCAACTCACTGAAAACTACACGACGATTGTGTGTACTATCTTCTTTTGCCTGAGTAATTAAGGGCTCTACATACGTTCTAAGAGCCTTTGCTTTTGCTACGGTAGTATTTATTCGTTTATGTATCAGCAACGAAATAGCCATATTCGACAACATCGCTTTTCGATGTGCACTTTTACGACCTAAATGATTAAAATTTTTCCTGTGTCTCATCTCTTTTCAAAATTATTCCTTATCGAGTTTGTATTTTGATATCTCCATCCCAAAATTCAGGTTGATATTATCGAGCAGGTTTTCCAGTTCTGTCAACGATTTTTTACCAAAGTTCCTGAATTTCAGTAAATCGTTCTTGTTGAACTGTACCAAATCGCCCAGAGTTTCCACTTCGGCAGCTTTCAGGCAGTTGAGTGCGCGAACCGACAAGTCGAGATCTACGAGTTTGGTTTTTAGCAGTTGTCGCATATGCAATACTTCTTCGTCGAACTCTTCACTTTCCATTTTCTCATCGGCGTCGATAGTGATTTTTTCGTCGGAGAAGAGCATGAAGTGATAAATCAATATTGTTGCGGCTTCTTTCAGCGCTTCTTTAGGGTGTATTGAACCATCTGTTTCGATGTCGATAATCAGTTTTTCGTAATCGGTTTTCTGCTCCACCCTCATATTTTCGATCTGATATTTCACATTCACCACAGGGGTATGAATAGAACCGATAGGAATCACACCTATCTCATCTTCGAGCGGTTTATTCTCATCAGGAGTAACATAACCTCTACCCTTGTTAATGGTAATTTCCATTTTCAGGGTTACCGATTGTTCCATCCTGCATATCAGCAAATCGGGGTTGAGAATTTTGAATCCGGTAAGGAATTTCCCGATATCGCCCGCCCTAAATTCATCCTGACCATTAACAATGATGGTTGCTTTTTCGTGAGTAAAGTCTTCTATCTGGCGTTTAAACCGAATTTGTTTCAGTTGCAAAACAATCTCGGTAACATCTTCCATAACACCTTTGATGCTTGTAAACTCATGATCGACTCCTTCAATTTTAATTGAAGTAATAGCAAAGCCTTCGAGCGAAGAAAGCAGTATTCTTCGTAGTGAATTGCCAATTGTGATGCCATAACCGGGTTCGAGAGGACGAAATTCGAACTTTCCGCGAAAATCGTCTGATTCCAGCATTATGACTTTGTCGGGTTTCTGAAATGCTAATATTGCCATTTACTATGTTATTTTGAATATAATTCCACAATGAGTTGTTCTCTAATATTTTCGGGTATCTGTTCACGTTCCGGAAGACTTAACAGTTTTCCACAATGCGTTTCAACATCCCATTCAATCCATGGATACTTACTGTGATTGAACCCTGTAAGTGCCTGAGAAATCACTTCAAGTGACTTTGATTTTTCGCGAATACCAACAACATCGCCAGGAACAATTATGCGTGAGGCAATATTACAAATATCACCATTAACAATTATGTGACGATGACTCACCAGCTGACGAGCAGCAGCGCGTGTAGGGGCAATGCCCATTCTGAAAACCACATTGTCGAGGCGCGATTCCAGTAATTGCAGGAGCACCACACCCGTGATCCCTTTACTCGATTGCGCTCTATGGAATGTTTTACGAAACTGACGTTCGAGCACTCCATAAGTGTATTTAGCTTTTTGCTTTTCGGCCAGCTGAATACCATACTCAGAACTTTTTTTACGTCTTTTATTTAAACCATGAAATCCCGGAGGATAGTTTTTCTTATCGAGATACTTATCGGGTCCGTAAATTGGTTCTCCAAACTTTCGGGCGATTTTGCTTTTTGGGCCTATATACCTTGCCATATTAACTATTAAATTTTTTAAAAAACAATATTATTAAACTCTTCTTCTCTTGGGAGGTCTACAACCATTGTGAGGCAACGGAGTTACATCGGTAATCTCCATAACTTCAATACCCATATTGTGAATGGTTCTGATAGCTGATTCCCTTCCTGATCCGGGGCCTTTCACAAATACTTTTACCTTGCGTAATCCGAGATCGTAAGCGGTTTTTGCGCAGTCTTCGGCTGCTACCTGAGCTGCATAGGGAGTATTTTTCTTACTGCCCCTGAAGCCTTTCTTGCCACTCGACGACCAAGATATAACCTGACCATCATTATTTGTCAACGAAATAATAATATTGTTGAACGATGAATGTATATGCGCTTGACCTGTCGGTTCAATCTTAACAACGCGCTTTTTCGTGGTTTTAACTTTTTTTGCCATACTTCAACTATTTAGTGGCTTTTTTCTTATTGGCTATCGTTTTTTTCTTACCTCTCCTGGTTCTTGCATTGTTTTTGGTTTTTTGGCCACGCAATGGCAAACCGATTCTGTGACGGATACCACGATAGCAACCAATGTCTTGCAAACGTTTTATGTTCAACTGTGTTTCGGAGCGCAATTCACCCTCGAGTCGATATTCTCCGGCAGCACGACGTATTTCAGCAATCTGATCGTCGTTCCAATCCTGAGCTTTAGTGTTATAGTCAACTCCGGCTTTGTCTAAAATTTCACGAGCTCTGTTCACTCCTATTCCATAAATGTAAGTAAGGGCTATTACTCCTCTCTTCTTACTTGGAATGTCAATACCAGCAATTCTTGCCATGTGTAATTATTTTAATGTTAACCTTGACGTTGTTTAAACTTTGGATTTTTCTTATTGATAACATAAATCCTTCCCTTACGTCTCACGATTTTGCAATCGGCCGATCGTTTTTTTACTGATGCTCTAACTTTCATAATTTATCCAATATTTTTATTTATACCTAAATGTTATTCTTCCTTTTGTTAAATCGTATGGCGACATTTCGACCCTAACCTTATCACCGGGCAGTATTCGTATGTAGTGCATTCTCATTTTACCCGAAATATGAGCGGTAATGATATGCCCATTGTGAAGTTCTACCCGGAACATTGCATTCGACAATGCTTCGGTTATGGTACCATCCTGTTCTATCGACGGTTGTTTCGCCATACAATTCTTTTCTCTTTTTTAATTACCTAATTCCCTATCAATTATGTCAAAATTCGACAATATGTCTGCTTTATCTTTTCTAATTACGACAGTGTGTTCAAAATGAGCGCTTGGCTTTCGGTCAGAAGTGCGTATAGTCCATCCGTCTTTCATCTGAATAACATTTTTTCGACCCAGATTAATCATCGGTTCAATGGCAATAACCATATTACTTGTCAATTTCACTCCCTGCCCTTTTCTACCATAATTGGGCACTTCGGGTTTTTCGTGAAGACTTCTTCCGATGCCATGACCAACCAATTCTCGAACCACCGAAAAACCATTTTTCTCGGCGTGGTTTTGAATAGCGAATCCAATGTCTCCAATTCGGTTTCCAACTTTTGCTTGTTCTATTCCGAGATACAAAGCCTGGCGTGTAACATCAATCAGTTTTTTAACTTCGTCGTTTACCACACCTACAGTAAAGGTAAAAGCAGAATCGCCGTGGAAACCGTTTTTGTAAACACCGCAATCTATCGACACTAAATCGCCATATTGCAACAGGTAATCAGAAGGAATTCCATGAACAACCACATCATTCACCGACACACAAAGAGATTTTGGATAGCCGTTGTAATTCAGGAATCCGGGAACTGCCCCGTGATCTCTGATAAACTGTTCGGCCAACACATCGAGACGATTGGTGCTTACACCTTCTTTAATTTCGCGAGCCAGCATTGCGTGAGTCTTCGACACCAGCAAATTGCTTTCGCGCATTAACTCAATCTCTTCTTCTGTCTTAATAAAAATCATCAAAGAACGTTAAAATTTCCTACATGGCCGAGGTTGTAGCACCTCTGCCCTTAATTCTACCCGATTTTGTGAGTCCATCGTAATGTCTCATCAACAAATGACTTTCAATTTGCTGAAGTGTATCGAGTACCACCCCAACAAGAATCAGCAGCGAAGTACCTCCATAGAAACTTGCAAACTGATTGTTGATTCCTGCGAGCATGGCTATTGCAGGTAAAATTGCTATGATAGCCAAAAAGATAGAGCCGGGCAGTGTTATGCGCGACATAATATTATCGAGAAAATCAACTGTTTTTTTGCCCGGTTTTATGCCCGGGATAAAACCACCGTTCTTCTTCATATCCTCGGCCATTTGCTGTGGATTGATAGTAACGGCTGTGTAGAAATATGTAAAAATAATGATAAGCAAAGCGAACACGAAGTTGTACCAAAAACCTGTGTAATCGGCGAAGGCGGCAACAAAGCCACTGCTTTCGCCTGCAAAGCCTGCAAACATAAGCGGTACAAACATAAGCGCCTGTGCAAAAATGATGGGCATTACACCGGCTGCGTTAATCTTTAGCGGAATATATTGCCGTACGCCACCGTATTGTTTATTACCAACCACGCGTTTTGCATATTGCACAGGTATACGTCTTACGGCCTGCACCAATGCAATCGACAGCATAAACACAACAAAAAGCAGTATCATTTCAACCAGGAACATGACCAATCCTCCGGTTTGTTCTTCGAAGCGAGAAATAAACTCGGCAGCAAAGGCAAAAGGGAGACGTGCAATAATCCCAATCATGATAATTAAAGAAATACCATTACCAATACCCCTGTCGGTAATTTTTTCACCGAGCCACATAACAAACATGGTTCCCGCTGTTAGTATTATCACCGAAGTAAATGTGAACATAAAACCTGAGGCAATAAAAGCAGTTGCAGGCAACTGGGCGTGAAGGTTAGCGATATAGGTTGGGGCCTGCAACAACAGAATAGCTACTGTTAAATACCGTGTAATCTGATTGATTTTCTTGCGACCACTCTCGCCTTCGCGCTGAAGTTTCTGGAAATAAGGCACTGCGATACCCAATAACTGCACCACAATAGATGCAGAAATATAAGGCATAATTCCAAGTGCAAAAATGGAAGCATTTGAGAAAGCTCCGCCCGAAAACATATCGAGAAGACTTAATACACCATCGGAGGTTTGAGCTTTCAGATCGGCTAATTGGTTCGGGTCGATGCCGGGCAACACAATATAGGAACCGAGTCGATAAATTGCAATAAATCCGATTGTGATCAGAATTCGGGAGCGCAAATCCTCGATTTTCCAGATATTCTTTAATGTCTCAATAAATCGTTTCATTCTTTAGATTTTTTCAACGGTTCCACCTAGAGCTTCGATTTTTTCAATGGCTGTTTTCGAAAAAGCATGAGCCTTCACATTGAGAACTGCTTTTAAGTCGCCGTTACCCAAAATTTTGACTTTATCTTTTTTTGCCACAAGGCCATTGTCGATTAATGTATTCACACTAATATCGGTAGTGTTTGCCTTTTCGGTTAGTGCTTGAAGTGTGCTAACATTGATACCTTTATACTCAAGACGATTCAGGTTATTGAAGCCGAACTTGGGAGAAGTTCTTTGAAGGGGCATCTGGCCACCCTGAAAACCTCTTGTACGTTTGTATCCCGAACGCGATTGAGCTCCTTTGTGTCCACGTGTCGATGTACCGCCACGCCCTGATCCCTGCCCACGTCCTAATCGCTTTTTGTTCTTCACAGAACCTTTTGCCGGTTTTAAACTACTTAAATCCATAACTATACTTTCGTTTACAAATTAAACTTCTTCTACCTTCACTAAATGATGTACCTTTTTTACCATTCCCAACACTTGTGGAGTGGCTTCCAGTTCAACACTATAGTGCATTCTCTTGATTCCCAGAGCCTCGATGGTGCGTTTCTGACGCAATGTACATCCGATTTTGCTCCTTATTTGTGTGATTTTAATTTTCGTCATGACAATAATCTTAACCGTTAAAAACTTTATCAATACTCACCTGACGATGCATTGCTACAGTATTGGCATCTCTTAATTCTATGAGTGCAGCAAAAGTTGCTTTAACCAGGTTATGCGGATTCGATGATCCCTTCGATTTGGCAAGCACGTCGGTAACACCTACACTTTCGAGAACAGCACGCATAGCACCTCCGGCCTTTACACCGGTACCCGAAGATGCCGGCTTAAGCCATACTTTTGCACCACCGTATTTGGCAATTTGCTCGTGGGGAATGGTTCCTTTCACCACAGGTACTTGTATCAGATTTTTCTTTGCATCTTCAACACCTTTGGCAATGGCAGAGGTTACCTCGCTGGCTTTTCCCAGTCCATAACCAACAATACCGTTTTCGTTACCAACCACTACTATAGCCGAAAAACTAAAGGTACGGCCTCCCTTGGTAACTTTTGTTACTCTTTGTATTCCGACCAATCTGTCTTTGAGTTCCAGATCACTGGTCTTTACTTTTCTTATGCTACTCGACATATTCATTGTGTTTCTTAAAATTTAAGCCCTCCTTCTCTCGCACCTTCTGCCAACGACTTCACTCTACCATGATAGAGATAGCCGTTTCTATCGAAAACCACTTCTGTAATACCGGCTTCACTGGCTTTTTGTGCTACCAGTTTACCAACCATATTGGCTTTAACGGATTTGTTAGCTACCTGAGCTGCTATTTCCTTACTTAATGATGTGGCAGCCACCAGCGTAACACCATTGATGTCGTCGATCAACTGAACGCTGATTTGGTTGTTACTGCGATATACCGACATCCTTGGCCTTGTCTGTGTTCCGTTGACGTGTTTCCGGATGCGACTTTTTATTTTTAATCTTCTGTTTTGCTTCGAAAAAGCCATTGCTGTAATTTTTACTTGTTATACATTAGCTGATTTACCCGATTTCCTGCGTAATTCTTCGCCTACAAACTTAATCCCTTTTCCCTTATAAGGTTCAGGTTTACGCATCGACCTGATTTTTGCGGCCACGTGTCCGAGCAATTGTTTGTCGTGACTGGTAAGTGTAATAATTGGATTAGACCTCTTTTCGGTTTTGGCTTCAACCTTTATTTCGGCAGGTAATTCAAAATGAATATGATGAGAATATCCCAGCGACATTTCTAATATCTGACCTTTTGCTTCAGCCTTGTAGCCAACACCAACCAGTTCCTGTTGCAGGGTAAAACCCTTCGACACTCCTTCTACCATATTGGCAATTAACGAGCGATACAAACCATGACTCGATCTATCGTTGGGTTCATCAGAATTTCGTTTCACCAGTATTTCGGTGTCGCTAATTTCAATCTGGGTATCGTTATGAATCTTCTGCTGTAATTCCCCCAAGGGACCTTTCACAGTAATAACACCCTCGTTAACGGTAACGCTAACATTAGAAGGTTTGCTAATCGGTAATTTTCCTATCCTTGACATGATAAAACTTTTTAATAAATGTAACACAATACTTCGCCACCAACATTCAAGGCACGAGCTTCCTTATCTGTCATAATGCCTTTATTGGTTGACAAGATAGCCACGCCCAAACCGTTCAATACTCTGGGCAATTCGTTGCTGGGAACATATTTACGCAAACCGGGTTTACTTACACGGGTAAGACTTTTTATTGCCGGAACCTTGCTAATAGGATGATACTTCAAGGCGATTTTAATATTGCCCTGATGACCTTCATCTTCGAATTTATAATTTAAAATATAGCCTTTATCGAAGAGAACTTTGGTCATTTCCTTCTTAATGTTCGAAGCCGGAATTTCAACCACTCTGTGTTTTGCCATTACGGCGTTTCTGATGCGTGTCAGAAAATCTGCAATCGGATCTGTCATTATTCTGATTCTTATATATTACCAACTTGCTTTCTTAATACCCGGTATGAGGCCTTGCGATGCCATTTCGCGAAAAACGATTCTACTTACTCCGAACTGACGCATATATCCTTTCGGACGGCCCGATTGACTGCAACGATTGTGCAAGCGCACCGGCGATGCATTTTTGGGCAAATCCTGCAGGGCTTCATAGTTTCCTTCTTTTTTCAGTCTTTCTCGCTTTGCAGCATATTTATCTACCAGTTTCTGCCTCTTCACTTCGCGGGCCTTCATAGATTCTTTTGCCATATTAGTTCTTTTTTAAGTTTTTAAATGGAATACCAAAATGCTTCAACAAGGCAAATGCTTCTTCGTCGTTTTCAGATGATGTAACAAAAGTGATATCCATCCCTAACATTTTATAGATTTTATCGATATCTATTTCGGGGAATATAATTTGTTCGGTAACACCCAAGGTATAGTTACCCCTGCCATCTAGTTTATAATTAACACCTTTAAAATCGCGAATACGCGGCAGGGCAACAGAAATAAGTCTTTCGAGAAACTCATACATTTTCTCGCGACGCAGCGTAACCCGGATTCCAATGGGCATTTTCTTCCTGAGTTTAAAGTTTGAAACGTCTTTCTTCGACAATGTGGTAACAGGTTTTTGGCCTGTGATTATTGTCATTTCTTCGAGCGCTATTTCGATGATTTTTTTATCGGCAATAGCCATACCGAGACCCTGATTTATAACAATCTTCTCGAGTCGGGGCACCTGCATCACCGAGGTGTATCCGAATTCTTTCGTCATTTCAGGAATTATTTCTTCCTGATATTTCTTCATTAATGAGGGTTTGTAGTCCATTATTTAATCTCCTCTCCTGATTTTTTTGCGTAACGAACCAATTTATTGTTTTTCCCGATTTTGCGACCGATACGAGTGGGCTTACCTGTTTTCGGATCGGCAATCATCAGATTCGAGATATGCACCGGGGCTTCTTTTTTCAAAATTCCTCCCTGAGGTGCCTTTGCATTTGGTTTTGTATGTCGCGAGATAATATTAACACCTTCGACAATAGCTCTTTCTTTTTCGCGATCAACGCTCAGAACCCTGCCTTGCTGTCCTTTCGATTCGCCGGCTATTACAACAACCGCGTCTCCTTTTTTTACATGAAATTTCCTTGCCATTTCAATATGCTATTATTTTATAAAACTTCGGGTGCTAACGAAACAATCTTCATATATTGTTTTTCGCGTAACTCACGGGCAACGGGTCCAAAAATACGTGTACCTCTAATTTCGCCGGCATTGTTTAACAAAACGCAGGCATTGTCATCGAAACGTATATAAGAACCATCAGCGCGACGAATTTCTTTTTTTGTTCTAACAATAACAGCTTTGGTTACTGTACCTTTTTTCATGTCGCCCCCCGGCATAGCCGATTTAACGGTAACAACAATTTTATCGCCAATTCCGGCATATTTACGTCCGGTACCTCCCAACACCCTGATGCAAAGAACTTCTTTTGCACCGCTGTTATCGGCAACCGTTAATCTTGATTCTTGTTGTATCATAACTATTTAACCTTTTCAACGATTTCAACTAATCTCCAATTCTTATTCTTGCTCAACGGACGGGTTTCCATTATGCGTACCACATCACCTATATCACAAATGTTAGTCTCGTCGTGAGCTACAAATTTCTTTGTTTTGTTCACGAACTTACCGTATTTGGGGTGTTTTTCTTTTCGTTTAACGGCAACAACAATCGATTTCTCCATTTTATTGCTTACAACAACTCCAATACGTTCTTTTCTTAAGTTTCTGTTTTCCATATGCAATTGTAGCTTATTTATTATTTAATTGCCTTTTTGTAAGCTCGGTTTTCAAACGTGCAACCAGTCTTCGTACCTCAACAATCTTTTGTGGGTTATCGAGAGGCGATACCACGTGATTCATCTTCATACGTGTAAGAGTGGTTTTGGTCTCTTCGATTTTTTCGACAAGTTCTTTGTCGTTCAATTCTCTGATTTCGGTGTTTTTCATTTCACTGAATCTTATTCGTTATAATCAAAATCTCTTCTCACAACAAACTTTGTTTTAATCGGCAACTTCTGAGATGCTAAACGCAAGGCTTCTTTTGCCAACTCGAGCGATACACCATCGGCTTCGAACAAGATGCGACCCGGTGTTACCGGTGCCACAAAACCTTCGGGAGATCCTTTACCTTTACCCATACGAACTTCTGCCGGTTTCTTGGTAATTGGTTTGTCGGGGAATATTCTAATCCATATCTGCCCCTGACGTTGCATTTTGCGGGTTACCGCGATCCTGGCTGCTTCTATCTGCCTTCCTGTTATCCAAGCCGTCTCTTCGGCTTTAATGGCAAATGAACCAAAAGCAATCTCGTGTCCTCGCTGGGCAACACCTTTCATTTTGCCCTTTTGCTGCCTTCTAAATTTTGTCTTTTTTGGCTGTAACATTATTTCCCCGTTTTATTCAGTTATCTTTTATTACTACGTTGTTGCTTCTTATTATTCGCAATTTTCTTTGCTCCTTTTACTTCGATGCTCGGTGAAAGATCTCGTTTTCCGAAAATCTCGCCACGACAAATCCAAACCTTCACTCCGATAAGTCCGGTTTTCGTAAGCGCTTCGCCCAGAGCATAGTCGATGTCTGCTCTGAGAGTGTGCAAAGGGGTGCGACCTTCTTTGTACATCTCCGAACGAGCCATTTCTGCGCCATTTAAACGTCCCGAAACCTGTATTTTAATTCCTTCGGCACCCATGCGCATTGTAGATGCAATTGCCATTTTCACAGCCCTGCGATAAGCTACTTTGCCTTCGATTTGACGAGCTACATTATTGGCTACAAGGTTTGCATCGAGTTCAGGTCGTTTAATCTCGAAAATATTAATCTGCACATCTTTGTTGGTGAGTTTCTTGAGCTCTTCTTTGAGGGTGTCTACCTCCTGACCTCCACGACCAATTATTATTCCCGGACGGGCTGTTTTAATGGTAATGGTTATCATTTTTAAAGAACGCTCAATTACAATGCTCGAAACACTGGCTTTTGCCAAGCGAGCATTCAGATAACGGCGAATGCTTGCATCTTCGGCGAGTTTGTCGGCGTATTTATTGCCACCGTACCAGTTTGATTCCCAACCTTTAATGATGCCTAATCTGTTGGCTATCGGATTACATTTCTGTCCCATCTAAAACTTATTATATTTCGTTTTCAACTAAACTTTCCTGCTCATTTGTTTCGGCAATAACATGGCTGCCAATAACCACATACACATGGTTCGAACGCTTGCGAATGCGGAATGCTCTTCCCTGAGGTGCAGGGCGAACTCTTTTAAGACTGCGGCCTTCATCAACCGATATCTCTTTTATATATAGCCCTGCTTCTTCCATCCGTACACCTTCGTTCTTTGCCTGCCAATTGGCTACTGCCGACATTACCAGTTTAGCGAGTTTCGAAGATGCGTGTTTTGATGAATACTTCAATATATCTAAAGCTTTATTCACTTCCTCGCCTCTAATCAGATCGGCAACCAACCTCATTTTTAGCGGAGAGGTAGGGCAATTATTAAGCTCAGCGTAACTGGTGTTACGTCGCTGCTCTTTCATTTGAGTTGCTTTATTGCGTTTTCTTGCACCCATAGTTTCTTTTAATTATATCGGTTATTTTTTCTTCCCTCCATGACCTCTGAACGTTCTTGTTGGGGCAAACTCACCAAGCTTATGACCAACCATATTTTCGGTAACATAAACGGGGATGAATTTGTTCCCATTATGAACGGCTATAGTATGCCCAACAAAATCAGGAGAAATCATGCTTGCCCGCGACCATGTTTTAACAACAGACTTTTTACCGCTATCGTTCATGGTCATAATTTTCTTTTCCAGTTTAACACTGATAAATGGTCCTTTTTTTAATGATCTGCTCATACAATACCTATATTATTTTTTGCGACGTTCAACAATGAATTTACTGGATGGCTTTTTCTTGTCACGGGTTTTATAACCTTTAGCCAGCAAGCCTTTTCTCGATCGGGGATGTCCTCCCGAAGCACGACCTTCGCCGCCACCCATTGGGTGATCGACCGGATTCATTACTACACCACGAGTGCGTGGTCGGCGACCCAACCAACGTGACCTACCGGCTTTACCCGATTTCTCGAGACCGTGGTCGGAGTTGGAAACACTCCCAATAGTAGCTTTACATGTTGTGAGAATTTTGCGTGTTTCGCCCGATGGCATGCGCAAAATTGCATATTTTCCTTCTCTTGAAGTAAGCTGGCCGTAGGAACCGGCACTTCTGGCAAGTTTGCCGCCTTCACCAGGTCGCATTTCGATGTTATGCACTATTGTTCCTAAAGGAATGTCGGACAAGAAAAGTGTATTTCCAATTTCCGGTGCGATTCCTTTACCTGTTTCCAAAATCTGACCAATCTTAAGGCCATTGGGAGCAATAATGTATCTCTTTTCACCATCATGGTAGGCAACCAATGCAATACGAGCGGTTCTGTTCGGATCGTATTCAATAGTTTTTACCACAGCTTTCATTCCATCACGATCGCGTTTAAAATCGATAATTCTGTAACGACGTTTGTGGCCACCACCAATATAGCGCATGGTCATTCTGCCCTGATTATTTCTTCCGCCTGTACGCTTTATTGGTTCAAGCAGCGACTTCTCGGGACCTACATGAGTAATCTCTTCAAAAGCACTGATTACTTTGAAGCGTTGCCCCGGTGTTGTTGGTTTTAATTTTCTTACAGCCATTGCGATTAAATATTGCTATAAAAATCAATAACTTCTCCCTCTTTCAGCGTAACTACGGCTTTTTTAAAGGCTGCGGTTTTCCCTTGGATCAATCCTGCTTTGGTAAACCTCGATTTTCTCTTGCCACCGTAACGCATCGTATTCACATCGGAAACCGAAACTCCGTAAAGCGACTCAACGGCCGTCTTTATTTGTATTTTGTTGGCGCGTTTATCGACAACAAAACCATAACGGTTCAGTTTGTCGGCCTGCGACATCATTTTTTCGGTAACTATTGGTCTTAAAATTATTTCCATTATAGGTTAATTTAAGCTATTATTCTTTCCAAAACATCAATCGACTCTTGTTCAAACATTAAAGTTGACGCCCACATTACATCGTAAGTACTTAAATCTGAAGCTGTTATAACTTTAACGTCACTCAAATTTCGAGATGACAAATATATATTATTATTTGGTTCCCTCACAACCAAAATGATTTTTTTGTTCGACAAATTGAAATTATTGATCAAATCAATAATATTTCTTGTTTTCACGCTATCGAAACTGAGGTTATCAACAACAATTATATTATTGTGTAAAGCCCTATAGGTTAATGCTGATTTTCGCGCCAGCCGTTTCACCTTCTTGTTCAATTTGAACGCATATATTCGGGGTCTGGGGCCAAATACACGACCGCCTCCTCGGAACAATGGGTTATTCATACCGCCGGCACGCGCTGTACCGGTACCTTTCTGACGTTTAATTTTACGTGTACTGGCAGCAATCTCGCTTCTTTCTTTCGATTTATGAGTACCCTGCCTGTTGTTGGCCATGTATTGCTTGCAAGCAAGATAAATAGCGTGATTGTTAGGCTCAATGGCAAAAACAGAATCGTTGAGTTCTATTTCGATGCCTGATTCCTTTCCTGATTTATTATATACTGGTACTTTCATTATCTTTCAATAATTAAATATGAACCTATAGCACCCGGAACCGATCCTTTGATAAGAACCAAGTTGCTTTGCGGGATAACTTTTAACACTCTCAAACTGATCATTTTTACAGTTTTGCCACCCATGCGACCACCCATTCTCATTCCTTTGAAAACGCGTGAAGGCCACGATGAGGCACCCAATGACCCGGGAGCTCTTCCTCGGTTATGCTGACCATGGGTTTGGTCGTTAACACCCGAAAAGCCGTGACGTCTAACAACACCTTGATGCCCTTTACCTTTGGTGGTTCCCGATACATCGCAGAATTCGCCTTCGATAAAGATGCTTACGTCGATAATGTCGCCTACGCGAGGTTCCCGTAATTCATCGTTAAGTTTAATTTTCCCAAACTTCTGAAATTCAACCACTTTTCGTTTTGGAGTTGTTCCAGCTTTCTTAAAATGACCTTGCATGGCCTTTGTTGTATGCTTGTCCTTTTTGTCGTCGAAGGCAATTTGTACTGCTGCGTAACCGTCGTTCTCGATAGTTCTGATTTGGGTTACTACGCAAGGGCCTGCCTCAACAACAGTGCATGGGATATTTTTCCCCTCGGCACTGTAGATGGAAGTCATACCGATTTTCCTGCCAATAATTCCTTGCATTTTCTTTTTGTATTAAATAATTTATATTCTCTCAGACTTTGATTTCAACTTCAACACCACTTGGAAGCTCCATTTTCATAAGAGCATCGATGGTTTTTGTACCGGTGCCGTAGATATCGAGCAATCGCTTGTAGGAACTTAGCTCAAACTGTTCGCGCGACTTTTTATTCACAAAAGTGGAACGATTTACGGTAAAAATACGTTTGTGAGTGGGTAAAGGAATCGGTCCGCAAACTACGGCGCCGGTTGCTCTTACCGTTTTCACAATTTTTTCGGCTGATTTGTCAACCAGATTGTGGTCGTAAGATTTTAGTTTAATTCTGATTTTTTGACCCATATTCATAACACTAGAGGTATTTGATTAAAAATTATATTTATTGATGTTTAAAATTTCTTCCTGAATTTGTGCAGGAACTTTCTCGTAATGCGAGAATTCCATGCTGAAACTTGACCTCCCTGAAGTAATTGTTCGCAAAGCTGTTACATACCCGAATTGTTCAGCAAGCGGTACCATTGCTTTAATGATGCGAACCTTAGCACGTGAATCCATGCCTACAATATTTCCACGACGGCGGTTGAAATCGGCTACTACATCGCCAACGTATTCTTCGGGAGTTACCACATCGGTCCGTGTAATCGGTTCGAGGATAACAGCTTTCACTTTTCTGCTGGCTTCAGCAAATGCTTTTCGCGCTGCAATTTCGAACGATAAAGTATCGGAATCAACACTATGGTAGCTACCATCGAGTAGTGTCGCTTTTAAATTATTCATTGGATATCCCGAAATGGGTCCGTTGTGCAATGCTACACACAAGCCTTTTTCTACTGCATTAATATATTCTTTTGGTAAAACGCCACCCTTGGTTTGGTTTTCGAAAATTAAACCTGTAACTGTGTTGTCTTCAACCGGTTCGAACAATATGGTAACCTCGGCAAACTTACCTTTACCTCCTGTTTGCTTGCTAAACACCATATGGTATTCGATAGCCTCTGTAATTTCTTCTTTGTAGTTTACTCTGGGATTCCCCTTGTTTATTTTCAATCCGAACTCGCGATGAATGCGGTCGGTAACAATATCGAGATGTAATTCTCCCATGCCGCTTATTAGGGTTTGCCCCGATTGTTCATCATAGCGGACCATAAAGGTGGGGTCTTCATCCTGCATGCGGCGCAAGGCCAAATTCAGTTTTTCGAGATCAGCCTGAGTTTCTGGCTCCACGGCCATCAGTATAACCGGTTCAGGAAAATTCATACTTTCGAAAAGAATGGGTTTATCTTCGTCGCAAAGGGTGTCGCCGGTTTTGGCATCTTTTAACCCCACAATGGCTACAATATCGCCGGCATTGGCCTCGTTTACCGGATTTTGCTTATTGGCATGCATTTGAAACAAGCGCGACACCCTATCTTTTTTTCCTGTCCGCACATTGTAAACCATGTCGCCCGATTTAATTTTTCCGCTATACACTCTAATATAGGCCAACTTACCCACAAACGAATCAATGGCTATTTTAAAGCATAATGCCGAGAATGGAGCGTTTATGTCTTGCTTACGTTCAATTTTCTCTTCTGTTTTTGGATGAACACCTTGCACAGCCGCTATATCGACGGGCGATGGCAAGTAAGCGCAAATGGCATCGAGTAGTTGTTGCACACCTTTGTTCTTAAATGATGCACCGCACAAAACAGGAACCACCTGATTTTTGATAACGGCAGAGCGAATAGCTGCAACAAATTCGGCGACACTAACACTACTGCGGTCTTCGAGGAATTTCTCTAACAATACATCATCGGCAATAGCCATGATATTATCGATAAGTTCTTCACGCAATTCGTGAGACAGCTCTTTCAGCTCGTCGGGTATTTCGGCAACCGTAAACTCCGCACCCAACGAGGCATCGCTTTCGTCCCAAACAAAGGCTTTATTGCTGATTAAATCGACAACACCGCAAAAACCATCCTCCATACCAATGGGAATTTGTACCGGAACAGCGTTGGCTCCCAGTTTTTCGCGCAATTGCCCCACCACATTCATGAAATCGGCACCTATCCTATCCATTTTATTAACAAAAGCCAAACGGGGAACACGATACGTATCTGCCTGATGCCAAACTGTTTCTGATTGCGGCTCGACACCTCCTACGGCACAAAACACACCAACAGCACCATCGAGTACTCGGAGCGAACGTTCCACTTCAACAGTGAAATCAACATGCCCGGGCGTATCGATAATATTAATGGTATATTTCTGGTCGGCGTAATTCCAAAATGTTGTGGTTGCCGCCGAAGTAATGGTTATTCCGCGCTCTTGTTCCTGCTGCATCCAGTCCATGGTAGCAGCACCATCGTGAACTTCACCTATCTTATAGTTTATACCGGTATAATACAAAATACGCTCGGTAGTAGTAGTTTTACCGGCGTCGATGTGTGCCATTATCCCGATATTCCTGATATGTGATAGCTCTGATGGCATGTTAATTTCTAGAAACGGAAGTGAGAGAATGCTTTATTTGCCTCTGCCATACGGTGTGTGTCTTCTTTTTTCTTGAAAGCAGCACCTTCCTGATTGTAAGCAGCCAGTATTTCGGCAGCCAGTTTGTCGGCCATACCTTTACCACCACGCTTACGTGCAAATGCTATCATCCATTTATGACTGATAGAAATTTTGCGATCTTGGCGTATTTCGGTAGGAACTTGAAATGTAGCACCACCAATTCTACGGCTTTTTACTTCCACTTGGGGAGTAATATTGTCGAGTGCTTTCTTCCAAATTTCAAGTGGGGTGTCTTCTGTGTCTTTAGCTCGCTTTTCTACAATTTCTAAAGCAGTGTAGAAAATATCGAAAGAAACCGATTTTTTACCTTCCCACATCATGTCGTTGACAAAGCGGGTAACCCGGGTATCGTTAAATTTGGGGTCAGGAAGCTGTTGTCTTTTTTTGGGTCTGGATTTTCTCATACCTTATATATATATTATATATTTAACCTTATTTCTTTTTTGCTGCTGCAGCTTTTTTCTTCTTCGACCCGTATTTCGACCTGCGTTGTTTTCGGCCATCGACACCAGCGGTGTCGAGAGCACCTCTCACCACGTGATATCTAACACCTGGCAAATCTTTTACCCTGCCACCACGCACCAGCACAATTGAGTGTTCCTGAAGATTGTGACCTTCTCCGGGAATGTAGGCGTTCACCTCTTTTCCATTGGTTAAACGCACCCTGGCAACTTTACGCATTGCTGAATTCGGCTTTTTGGGAGTAGTGGTGTACACTCTGGTGCACACACCCCGACGCTGCGGACATGAGTCTAAAGCAGGAGCTTTACTCTTGTCGATGCGGCTGATTCTTCCTTTTCGTACTAACTGTTGTATTGTTGGCATACAAACACTTTTATTTAATTAAAAACTCTGTTATAAAATGGACTGCAAAGGTAGATTAATTTTTGTTTTTAGCAATAATTCATAAAAATTTTATGGTTTTTTTCTTATATCAAGAGTTTTACAGGTTTTTTTGTTGTTGAAAAAAATATTCAAATTGATATTTTTCAGAAAATAAGGTACAATTTTCGCTTCTGTTCGGTTTTTTGAATTATTTTTTGAAACTCTATTTTTGTGTTTGGGAATAGTATATTTTTGTAACTGTAAAAAAATGAAAAAAATGAAAAGATTAAGCCTTTTAATTGCTACAATTGCTGTACTTGGTAGTTTTCTCAACTCATGCATAGAACCGGTTGATCCTACCGACAAGTATGAAGTAATTTATGTTACCGATGACATTACAACACCTACAACTTGGCTCACCGAAAAAGCCTATGTGATTCAAAAGACGAATTTTGAGGTTGCATCGTCGCTAACCATAGAGCCGGGTGCTGTTATTAAGTTTTCGTCGAGTTTTGCGTATCTTACGCTTACCGGGGATGGAACAATTAACGCTGTGGGCAATAGCAACAAACCTATTGTTTTTACGTCGCTGAAAGACGACAGCCACGGAGGCGACAGCAACAACGATGGAGACAACAGTACTGCGCAGGTGCAGGATTGGGGTACTATAGACCTAAACGGCACCACAGGTTGTGTGTTTAAGTATTGTGAATTTCGTTACGGAGGAATGGGTGTGAATGCAGAACCCACTCTCGAGCTTTCTGCTAATGCCAGTGCAGTCATCGAAAACTGCAAATTCATCAACAATGGCGGCGGTGTTCGTCAATCGGGTAACATTACATCGTACAAAGGTGCTCTGCATGCCGAAAGCGCAAGCAATCAAACTGTTATAATAAACAACACTTTCTACAACAACGTACTTCCGCTTACCATATTTGCCGAAATCGATATCGATGATTCCAATACATTCTCCTATTTCAATAACACCAACACTATGAACGGGATTTATGTTTGCGGCAACCGAATCATGAAAACCACCAACTGGATGGAAACAGAAGTGGCTTTTGTTATCACTCCCTTCGACCTCATCATACAAGAACCGTATAAATTGGTACTTGGCAACGATGTGGGACTAAAGTTTGTAGGTGACAGTCGTTTGAACTGTGGCGGAGGGGTGGCAGCACTCGAAAATTACGATGGCGACGGTGTTTTCTTTACTTCAATTAAAGATGATGTGAGAAAAGGCGATACCAATGGCGATGGAGCACAAACTTCTCCCGAAATAGCCGATTGGCTTGGTATTTTTCTTGATGATTTTAAAGCAGGGAATTATGCAAACTGGCAAAATATATTTTACAACGACCCCAACGTGGTAGTAAAAAAAGATTTGTAATTGGTTATTGTAACAGAACTATATAATGATGCCATTCTTACCGAGAGTGGCATTTTTATTTGTTATCCACAATCCTGATTATAAAATGCAAAGCGCATTTAAAACATGAAAGGCATAGGAATATGTAGTGTTCGCAAAGAAATACGAATACATTGAAGCACAAAATATTTTCGAACAAGATAGATGTGAATGGTTTATTCTCTATTTTTACAAAAACTTAACATGAAAAACGCTTTCACCGCATGCATTCTTACACTGGCACTACTCGCAAGCGCCTGTCAAAAAGAAAACATTACCCAATCGGGAATGGCAAACGACCATTTCTTCATAAAATCACAAGGGCAAACTATTCCAGTTCGGGTTGCCGGAAACATCGATAGCAAAAAAATGCTGATCGTGGTTCACGGTGGGCCCGGCGATAGTGGATTCGTTTATCGCGACAATTATGTGGTTGAAAATGTTGAACAAGAATTTGCCATGGTGTATTGGGATCAACCATTTGCCGGTGGTGCGCAGGGTAATGGCGGTAACAGTTCTCTTACCGTTTTTAGCGATGACTTAAAAAAACTGATTTATCTGCTAAAAGCAAAATACGGAAACGACAATCAAATATTTTTGATGGGGCACAGCTGGGGTGGCTTTGTTATCCCGTATTTTCTTATCGATGGCAACAATCAAAGTCTTGTTGATGGATGGATTCAGGTAGACGGTGCCCATAATACCCGCTTCAACCCATTTGTAAAAGAAATGATGTTGACCTATGGGCCTGTTGAAATTGCCGCGGGCAGAGAGATAGAATTCTGGCAGGAGGTACTCGACTTTTGTAATTCATCGGAATATGTTGACGACAACTACGATGTAATGCTAAAATTAAACCGATATGCACACATGGCAGGAAGCAAAATGCCTCAGGTGCTTGAACCTGTATATCCGGGGTATCCAAACATCATGAACTATGTTCCACAAACGGCGCAAATTATTAACAGCGTAAACTCGGTGTTACGTATGGGAATATTCGAAACAGCATTCAACGAAAACCCAGTTGTGGGCAATCTTCATTTAATACACACTCCCACCCTGCTGCTGTGGGGGCAATACGATTTTGTGTGTCCGCCTGCCTTAAAAGATGATATTGCAAACAATATAAGCAGCTCCGACGTAAGTGAACATATCTTCACCCATTCGGCACATTCGCCTATGGACAATGAATGTGAAGCTTTTTGGGCTGTAGTAATTAATTGGGTTCAATCACATTAGCAAATAAATATATGAAAAGTTTATTTCTGTTTTCGATACTGGCATTTTTATGCTTCGATATGGTATTTTCGCAAAGCGAGCAAGCATATACAGTAAACACCGGAATAAGAGCCGCATATATGGGGTCGATTGTACATCCAGGGTTCAAAATTGGTGTGGAGAAACCTTATAAATTCACTCAGATTGATAAAGTAAGAACAAAACGAACAAAAACGCTGTATCGCGAACGTTGCTTCGTGTATAGTTTCGGGATGTATCATCACAAAACCTTTCATACCAACTTTTTTGCGGAGGCAGAGTGGCTCATGCGAAAACAAAAGACAAGCGGCATGTTCTACGAATTTTCGACCGGATTGGGCTTGAGCCGAACATTTTATGCGGGGACAACCTATCGTATCGACGAACAGGGTAATACTGTGAGAATTCCTCTCGCTGGCAATTTCTATGGTTTAGCCGATATAAGTGCCGGTATCGGGTATAACTTTGATATAAAATTGAATAAACCTGCGAAAATTTATTTAAAACCCGGCATACTTGTAATGTTCCCGTACAACAAAATAGTGTATCCGAGGCCCACTGTCGAATTTGGAATGATATATAATTTTGATGGCTTCTGGAAATCTGCTCCGGCACATATTCACAAAACCATCGATAAGACAAAATAAATCAAGGCATTGGCCATTATGTGAAAACCAACAGCTATTGTCCGTTGCCGCAAAGTTTTAATTAAAAAACAGTCACTAGCCGCTATCAGCAAAAAACCCGATTAACGTACCAGCACAAATGCTGCCCATTTGGCAGGTTCTTCACGGAATTTCGATTTCATATACTGCTGCGTATAGTGAAATGAATCTTGTATGCTTTTGCCCGACAGGTATTGCTCGTAGAAATACTTCATAAACATGGCTGTTTCGGCATCGGGCACTTTCCACAGACTCATCATAAGGTATTCGGCACCTGCAGCCTTGAATGCCCGCTGTAGGCCAAAAACACCTTCGCTGCCTTTTATTTCGCCCAAACCGGTTTCGCATGCCGACAGCACCACCAGTTGTGTGCTTCCTAGGGTAACATTAGAAACTTCATACGCCGTTAATATCCCATCGTCGATTCCCTGAATGGCATACCCCGACCATGCCATGTTGGCTCCGGCAAACAATAGCCCAGCTCGGTTCAGCGGGTTTTCGGATGAACGATATATTTCCTCTCCCGAAAGGTTCATTTCGCTTTTACCTTCCGACTTTAGCACATCGGGGAAGAAAAAGCCATGTGTGGCAATGTGAATGATACGAGGCGAATTGTTCCCTCCCAAACTTTTAAACGATTCTTCAACAGCTTCTTTGCCCGAAAATGTTTGCACCTTAATTTTTTTCTTTTTTACCAGAGCTGCAATTTCATTTATTTCGGTAAGAGTTCCGGGCAAATAGTTCCATTCAGTCCCACCCCGTTCAAGTTCAACGGAAATAGAGCGAGATATAAAATCCTTGTCTTTCGCAATTTTGTCGGCAGTTGCCAGCAATTCATTATTATCAACCTCATAGGCAATACCTCCAAACAAGGCAATCAGCGATGGTTTTTCGGCAGTAAATCTTGATGCTTGTGCCAGCATGGCAGTAGTGCTTAGCTGCACCAATTGATATCGGTCAGAAAGCAACTTTTTATCGGAATCGACAATAGCAGCAAATGCAATTTGATGCAGCGTACCCGAAGGAGAATAATATACAGTGCTTCCGTCTGCAACCAAATGCTCGATTGGTTTCCATACCAGTTCATACAATCGTTTGCCATAGTCAATTTCGGGCCCGCCCTGATAAAATATTGTGATACCACGATAGAGGTTGTTAACCAATTTCATATCCGACGACGACAACAGCAGGCTATCGAGTTGCTGTTGCTCAAACAATCGCACCAATTGCGGATATACATCGCCCGGGCGCAAAACCAAAGCCACATACAAGGTTTTTCCGGTTTCTACCTCATCGATTAAATAGTTAAACGATGCGAATTCCACAGCAACCTCGCCTTGTTTTAGTTTTTTCTGCACATCTCCCCATTGTACATTTCCCAACAGGCTCGATTGTTGAAAGGCAGCCGAAAGACTGTTGAGTTCTGCTTCAAGGACTTCGGCTTGCTGTTCACTGTTTTTTAGGTCAGCGATTCTGGAGCCAACCGGTTGTGCATATTGTTTTGCTATGCTTTCGCGAATAGCTTGCCACTCATCATACTTCTTTACAATTCGTTCGTCGCCGCTTTGCAGAATTGAGCGTCGCATTTGAATACCCGATTGTAGTATCATTCCCTTGGTCGATAATTCAATATTGTACACGTCGGCTGCCAACTCAGGCATTTGCACTGAATAGTCGCTAAAGAAACTACGATAGGTATTAAAGTTACCCGAAATACTTTTCGCGAAGTCTTCTTTTTCATTTTCCGACAAAAAGGCAAAGTTTCGTCGGATATTATCGTAATTGTTGCGATATGCTTCGCGATACACAGGGACTGCAACATCAGGATTCTTCATTTGACAATGCAGGCGGGCAAGATTCATTAATGCCACCGAGTAATACAAATGGTCGGGACCTACCGATTGCATCATATTCTGTTTTACTTCCTCGAGCAGTGGCAGTGCTTCGTTTAGCCGGCCCATTACCTGAAGTAAATTGGCAAGATTGTTCAACCTCAACCCGTAGTAGGAATGGTTTTTACCTAAAATTCTTTCGGCATGTTCAACCGATTCACGATATAAGGGTAGTGCTTCGCTAAACCGCCCCAAATCCTGATAAATTCCGGCCAGATTATTTAGAAATGTGCCATACTGCCAGTGATTTTTGCCCATAGTTTTTGTTGCAACGGTGATAGCTTCCTCAAAATAAGGCAAAGCATTGCTATATTGTTCAAGCCCCTTATAGAGTAAGCCGATATTACTGAGATTAATCCCATAGCTAAAATGCTCCTTCCCAACCGAAACCGCAAAATTCTCGTGAGCCATCAGATAATATTCAAGGGCCTTTTCGTATTGCCCCAGTGTTTGATACAAATTTCCGAGATAATCGAGGGTAACACCATAATTATAACTGTCGGGGCCATCGTTTTTACCGAAATTGGCCAGTGCATTCTGAAACATTGGAAGCGCCTTGTTATAAATGCCCATATTATAATATAACCTCGCCAGATTATTAGAAACCACTCCAAAAAAGATGTGATCGTTACCATAGTATTTTTCAACAAGCTCAAGGCACTGTTCAAACACAGAGGAAGCAGTAAGATATTGATTCATGGTTTGCGCCAACAACGCAATCTTGTTTAATCGGAATAAATAATCAGAATCTTCTTCTCCATGCAAATCTTTAAACAAATTGGCCGATTCAGTATAACATTTTAAAGCTTTTTCGTAGTCTTTTATCTCTTCATACATGCTACCTAAATTATTCAGACATTGCTCATACTTAACCGGATTGTCGGCCTTAAATCGTTGCCTTATCTCCAATTCCTTTTCGAGGTAGTACACTGCCGAATCGGCATTTGAATTCAAGCTGTGCATATAAGCCAGCATTAATACCTTATCGGCATACAACTCTGTGTTGTTTCCTTCTTCGGCCTCAACAATTCGAAGTGTTTGTTCGGCATAAAAAACAGCCTTGTCAAATTGTTTTTTTTGCTGATACTCATAACGCAGCGAATCAGATTCGCGCCATGTTTGTGCTGTTGCAAGCCCCGAAATCAACAATGCGATTATACAGGTAGCACCAAATAAGAAATATCGTTTCATGTGCATGGTTTTGGGCCAGTTTTCGTAATTGTAAAAATAGTGAAATGATATTAAAATGCAAAACAATTACAGCAATAATCAGGTATGTCGAATCAATTGTTTGTAATACGTAATGAACCTAGCTCCCGAACCAGTTTTTTCCAACATCAACATTTCCGCCCGACACGATAATGCACACTTTCTTATTTATAAACAAGTCTTTGTTTTCGAAAATACAAGCCAGAGGCACTGCCGACGATGGTTCCACAACAATTTTCATACGTTCCCACATTAGCTTCATGGCATCAACAATAGCCTGTTCGCTGCAGGTAACAATTTCGTCAACATACTGCATGATAATCGGGTAATTGCGTTCACCAAGAGAGGTAAGTAACCCATCGGCCATAGTTTCCGGATTCACCGACGGCAACCATTGTTTTTGCCTGAAAGAGCGAAATGCATCATCGGCACCTTTAGGTTCGGCAGCCACAACACAAACTTGCTGCAAACTTTGTTTGGCTGCAATGGCAGTACCGCTAAGTAAGCCGCCGCCACCAACAGGGGCCATAACAATGTCGGGCGGTTCAGTTTGTTGTAATGCTTCGAGGCTTGCTGTGCCTTGGCCTGCAATAATTGTATAGTCGTCGTAAGGATGTATGAATCGGGCACCTGTTTCGGCCATTACGGCTGCAGCTGTTTCTTCGCGAGCAGCCAATGTGGGTTCGCAAAACCTGACAATGCCGCCATAGCCACGAACAGCGGCAACTTTTACAGCCGAAGCCGTACGAGGCATCACAATATAAGCGGAAATGTTTCGCTTTTGTGCTGCCAATGCCAAAGCCTGAGCAAAATTGCCCGATGAATGGGTGCAAACGCCCCTATTTACTTCGGCATGAGTAAGGCTGAAAACCGCATTGCAGGCTCCGCGATATTTGAATGCTCCCGCTTTCTGAAAGTTTTCGCATTTAAAATACAAATCGGCAGCGGTAATGGCATTCAAACTACGGTTGGTAAGCACAGGTGTTTTATGAATATATGGGGCTATTCGCTGTTGCGCTGCAACAATATCTGACAAATTTATCATAATTCGAACAATTCAGGATTCAGTGCATCGGGATAATGGCTAATCTTGTGTTGATTGTTTTCGACTACCACCGTGAACACATCGAAGCGAGCCGAAAAATCATCGGGAAAGCTTTGCAGAAAGGCATCGGCCGCTTCGAACAACAGTTTTCGTTTACGCAGATCTATCGATTCTTCGGGCGATTTCCAAAGCGACCCCGAACGGGTTTTCACTTCGACAAATACCAACATTTTATCGAGCAGGGCTATTAGATCGATTTCGGCACGATGATAGCGCCAGTTTTTTTCAACAATTGTGTAGCCGGCTTTTTCGAAATATTCAGCAGCCAATTGTTCACCCAATTTTCCCGTATCGTTGTGAGTTGCCATAAAAAAGCCCGGATTACCGGGCTAAAGTAGTAAAAAGAATTTATTTTTTGGTGATTTTTGTTGTGCGGATTAAGTTACCCGATGAATAAACCCTTAACACATAAACGCCTTTGTTCCATGCAGAACAGTCGATGTTTGCTTTTTCGACCACTCCAAAGTTTTGGTCGAACACCTTTTGCCCTACCATATTAAACACCTGCACCTGCACATCGCTCTGAGCAAAAGCCGCTGCATCGATATAAATTACATCGTTGGCCGGGTTGGGATATATCAGTTGATTTGAAACCTGCCGCGAAGGCACCGAAACATTGTTCACCACATAGTTTACTATAATCCACGATTCGTTGGTGGTGCCGGCCACATAAACATAATATTTCACTGTGGTGGTTCCTGCCAATCCCTGACAGTGGTAATGCGCACCGAAAGGCTTGTCAGACGGAGTACTTGCCCCGGCGGCCAGTGTATAAGTAGTGGGGGCAACAGTATAAGTATCGTCGTAACATGAACCGTTCCAGCAAAAGTCGTTAATTGTTCCGGGAACGGCACTTATAACTTCTTTACGGCAACTCACTACTAAAGTTGAATTACCCGAATTGTGCACCGATAAATCTATTTGAGCCGAAAACCAGTTTAAGTTAATATCGCCTTGCAAGGTAATTGTTTGTCCGTTCAGCACATTGCCGTCGTGGTCTTTAAAAAGCAGTACCCCCTGCGAAAAACCCTGACACAAAAAGTACAGAACAAAACTTGTAAAAAGAAAAAACTTCTTCATAATTATTTTTTTACAAATTTAGCACATTTATGCTTTGTATCAAAAAACTACTGTGCCAAATAACTGCATTTAGCCAATTCTCTTTTAGATATTGTATAAAAACATTTTTAAAATTGTAAATCCAATGAAAACAACAGTTATTATTGCACTAATAATTAATTAAAACTAATACTATATGAAATATCCATGAGCGAATAAAAATAAGCACACCAACCGCGATGAATATT
>CAZEHA010000007.1:23760-87996 GCA_964511665.1 uncultured Bacteroidales bacterium | reverse complement strand
TGCTTGACAGTACTCTTCTCCGGCTTTGTTGTTTAGCTTAATTCCATAAATACCCTGATTGAAAACAGCCGATTGCTGCTCGGGCATCCAGGTTTTGTTTGTAATTGTTTTCAGCGAATAGGTCATTTTCATATTTTCTCCCGGAAATAACTCGGTTTGCGGATCGGTCCATTTCACATTGTATGTAACTCCGGCAAGCAGCTTTCGCGAGCTTTTATCGTAGCGATTAACATAAATGGTAATGTCGCCTTTTGCCCCCTCGAATTTGATAACATCTTCCATGTAATCGGTTGATCCGGCCAAAACCCTGTCCTTGGTGCTGGTTCCGTCGATAAAACTGTAGTTCACCAATTTCCATCCGCCTTTTGCCGATTCGGTTTGTGCGCAAACAACAACACCCCACACCAATAGTGCAGCAAATACAATAACTCTATTCATATCTTTTGTTTTTTATTAATAATTCAAAGATACAAAAATACTGCCGCTATTGAGAATGTCTTTATTACGAATATCTCGCCTATGGAATAAGTATGACAAGTGTTTTTTTATCACTGTAGCATTAAATCAACACACATGAAGATAGAAAGAACTAGCCAGATGTTTACAATGCTTAGCATAAGCTTATAACATGCTAATAATACATCTATATTGCATCATGCATATCTTGCTTTGATAAGTTCGAAAGAAAGGATGAGCTTGCTACAACTACCATGATACATCTTACGCATCGATATCGACGGAAAAAGGTGTGCCACAAATTTTACAATAATTTGCGTTGTCGTCGTTATCGGCATTTTTGCATTTGCAACACACAATGCTCTTTCGGCGTTTCATTTTCGATACTTCTGCCGAAATAATACCGGTAGGCACGGCTATAATTGCGTAACCCAATATCATGGTAAAAGATGCAACAAACTTACCGAGACCTGTTGATGGAGTTATATCACCAAAGCCTACCGTAGTAACGGTTACTACAGCCCAATACACCCCTTCGGGAATGCTGGTAAAGCCATGCTCGGGCCCTTCAATCAAGAACATTATGGTTCCAATAATGGTAATAATCATTACTACACTAAACAGAAACACAGCTAATTTCTGACGGTTTGCGCGAAGTGCATGAAGCAGATAGTTGCCCTGACTGGTATAGTTGGTGAGTTTAAGAACACGGAATAAACGCAGCAAGCGAAGTGTCCTGATAACAGCCAACAAATGCGCGCCGGGAAATATTAAACCCAAAAATGTGGGAATTATCGATAAGAAGTCAATAACACCATAAAAGCCAAAAATATATTTGCGTGGTTTTTGACTCGACCATATACGTAACCCATATTCTACAGTAAAAAGGGCTGTTACAATCCATTCGAGTGTGTGAAATACATCGTAATATTTGTCGCCGATACCAGGCACTGTTTCGAGCATTACAGCGGTTACATTGAAACAGATTAGTATCAGTAAAATTATGTCGAACAGCTTACCGGCAAACGTATCAGTTCCAAAAATTACTGTAAATGTTTTTTTTACGAAGCGATGTCATTGTACAAAATTGAGAGGGTAAAAATAAAATAAAACAATGATATTCTCGTTTTTTGCCCCAACAAACCAATGATTATTAATTTCGTACATTATGTTAACAAAAGAATGATTTTGCGTTATTTTATTTTAAACTTTAATAAAAACGCATTAAATTACACGCTGTAATTACTTCGATGGCTTATCGTTACCATATTGGTTGATTACGTTGAAATGATACACAGCAACGATAGTGAGATCGCATTTTATTGTTTAAATTAAAATAGAAACCATGAAAACAAGTATTTTGTTTACAGCACTTTTTTTTATTTCAGTTGGTCTTTGTGCACAGCAAGTTATTTCGAGCGGAGGCGGATCGGCTTCTCAGCAAAACATTCAAATGAGTTACACCATAGGTGAGCCTGTTACCGAAACTTTTGTTGCCGGTGAAAAAGTTCTCACACAGGGATTTCATCAAACCCGCTTGGTGGTTACTTCAATTGAAACAGTTGAATATTTGCCGTTTTCTATTGCTGTTTTTCCCAATCCCACTCATAATACACTTAATATTAGGCTGAGTAACGAACCAAATTCGATGCTTAGTTATACCATTTTCGATGTAAACGGAAAACAAATTTTCTGTACCGAAAGCGACAGGGTTGAGAATTCATTCGATGTTACAGGCTTTGCCCCCGGTATGTATCTTTTACAAATAGCCGTTGGCAAAGAGTATATTTCTTCATATAGGATTGTGAAACAGTAACAATAATACCAAATACTATAACCATGAAAAAAACAATTACATTTATTTCAGGAGTATTCATAGCAACAATTATGCTAGCCCAGTCGCCTTCATTGTTTAAGTATCAATCGGTTGTGCGAGATGCCGAAGGACATGTTTTGGCTGCACAGGAACTAAGTGTTCGTGTGAGTATAATAGGTGAAGAAATAGCCGGTCCGGTGGTTTGCCAGGAAGTATTCAATGCCGAAACCAACGAATTCGGATTGATAATGTTGAACATCGGCAGCGAAAACCCCGAAGACTTTGCCGCTATCGATTGGTCGGAGGGTCCATATTTCATTCAAGTAGAAATAGACATGGGTGAAGGATATATCAACATGGGTACAACTCAATTGCTTAGTGTTCCCTATGCCCTGTTTGCCGAAAAATCGGGCAATATTGAAAGCGACCCGCTATTCACGGCATGGGACATGGACTACAACGATTTGATTAACCAGCCTGCTATTCCCACAGTACCCGAAAATGTAAGCGATTTTAACAACGACGCCGGATATATAACCGATTATGAAGAAACCGACCCAATTTTTTCGGCATGGGACAAAGACTACGAAGATTTAATCAACCAGCCGGTTATTCCAACAATACCCGAAAATGTAAGCGATTTCGCAAACGACGCAGGCTACCTTACCGGCTATGAAGAGAGCGACCCGCTGTGGCTTGCAAGTGCATCGTATTCGATAGCATTGGCCGACATTAGCAATTGGAATAGTGCTTACGGATGGGGTAATCACGACGGTTTGTATCGTCCGGTTTCTTGGGTACCGGCCTGGGCAGATGTAACAAGTAAACCAACTACCATTTCGGGCTATGGAATTACCGATGCTATGAGCACAAGCCATGCTGCCAATGGTATTACCTCGACCAATATCACCAATTGGAACTCAGCTTACGGATGGGGTAATCACGCCGGTTTATATCGTCCGGTTGCATGGGTACCGGCATGGACAGATATAACAGGAAAACCAACAACTATTTCAGGCTATGGCATTACCGATGCTATGAGCACAAGCCATGCTGCCAATGGTATTACCTCGACCAATATCACCAATTGGAACTCAGCTTACGGATGGGGTAATCACGCCGGTTTATATCGTCCGGTTTCTTGGGTACCGGCATGGACAGATATAACAGGAAAACCAACAACCATTTCAGGCTATGGCATTACCGATGCAATGAGCACCAGTCATGCTGCCAATGGAATTACCTCGACAAATATTACCAACTGGAACTCGGCTTACGGATGGGGTAATCATGCCGGTTTATATCGTCCGGTTGCTTGGGTACCGGCCTGGGCAGATGTAACAAGTAAACCAACTACTATTTCGGGCTATGGAATTACCGATGCAATGAGCACCAGTCATGTTGCCAATGGAATTACCTCAACAAATATTACCAACTGGAACTCGGCTTACGGATGGGGTAATCATGCCAGCGCCAATTATCTGGCCAAGTCGGGAGGAACAATGACCGGCAACCTTGCAGCATCGGGAAATACCAATATATCGGGATTTAATGCTACCCTAGCAACAAGTACAGCCACAAGCTATACGTTGTCGGCAAACGATAACGGTAAAGTAATTACTCTGAACAATGCCGCGGCTATTACCCTAACTATACCATCGGGTTTACCCACGGGTTTTAACTGTCTGATTGTGCAAACAGGTGCAGGAAAGATAACACTTACTGCCTCGGGCACGACCATTCAGAACCGCCAGAGTTTTACAAAAACAGCCGGGCAATATGCCATTGCAACTCTTGTGCACATTGGCTCGAACGTATTTATTTCTTCGGGCGATATGGAGTAGCAGCAATGAATCGAATTGTTACAATTGTTGCAGCAGTTTTGCTTGTAAATAATCTGATTGCTCAGGTTGTTACGTTTCCACCATATTTCGGGGCTCAAGGCAAACATTATAAAAATTGTGGTATCGTAAGCGATCAAGAAGGCAATACATATAGAACTGTTGTAATTGGCAATCAGTGCTGGATGGCCGAAAACCTAAGGTATTTACCCTCGGTTGTGGCATATGGAACAGGGGCGAACGATATTCCTTATTATTATGTACATGGCTATAGTGGCACCGATGTTGATGAGGCAAAAGCCACTGAAAACTACAACAGCTTTGGAGCATTATATAACTGGCCGGCAGCTATGATCAGTTGCCCTGTAGGCTGGCATTTACCCGACGATGACGAAGTTAAACAATTAGAGATGTTCCTTGGTATGGCAGAAGTTGGAGCTAATGGAGTTGGTTGGCGGGGAACGAATCAGGGAGCGGCACTTAAAGATTGGGGCACTGAATTATGGCTAAGCCCGAATATTGCAACCAATAGCACCGGATTTTCTGCTATTCCCGGTGGGAATAGTGCAAATATGCAATTATATACCCATTGTATTTTATGGACCGCTACCGAAAACACAACAACAAGCGCTTACATGAGAACTTTAATTTACTCCGAAGCTAGTGTACATCGATTTTATAATGGAAAAAGTTTGGGTTATTCTGTGCGTTGCGTAAAAGACTGAAAATATGAAAAAACGCCTTATCATATTATTATATCCCATTTTTGTATCATTCGCAATTTCACAAACAGTAACACTCCCTTCATACTACGGAGTGCATACTTTAAGTTATAAGAATTGTGGCACAGTTACCGATGCCGATGGAAATCTTTATCAAACTATCATCATAGGTGACCAATGTTGGTTGCGTTCAAACCTACGTTATTTGCCTTCGGTTGATATGCCTGCAACAGAATCAATAACAGAACCATATTATTATGTTTATAATTATTATGGAACAAATGTTGAAGAAGCTAAGGCTAATACAAATTACAGTACTTATGGAGTTCTTTATAATTGGGTGGCTGCAATAACAGCCTGCCCTGCAGGGTGGCATTTACCCAATAATACTGAATGGACAGAATTAGCTAACTACTTAGGAGGCGCAAGTTTGGCCGGAGGGAAGCTTAAGGAAGCAGGGATATCTCACTGGATAAGTCCAAACACAGAAGCAACGAATGAAACCGGTTTTACTGCCCATCCTGGAGGTGATCGTCAAATCAGCGGAAATTTTAGTAATATCAAATATTTTAATAAGTGTTGGAGCAGTATAGAAATCGATGCTTATGGAAGTAATAGCTGGAACATGCATTATAACAACGGGGCACTTAGTACAGAATATCAGAATAAATCGCGCGGTTTCTCGGTTCGCTGCATAAAGGATTAAGCCTATGCATAAAACACTTCTCATATTTTGCTTCCAAATTGCCTCATTTGTATTGGTGGCTCAAACAGTAGTTCTACCTCCATACTTTGGCGTTGCAAGTTCCGATTTCAAATGCGGCACAAGCAAAGTGGTTGACAGCGAAGGCAATTCGTACGCTACGGTACAAATTGGCGACCAGTGTTGGATGGCAGAGAACCTAAGGTATTTACCAAACGTAGTGGGACCTGATGTGAAATCAACATCAGAACCATGTTATTATGTTCATGGCTACGGGGGAACCGATGTAAACGAAGCCAAACAACAAGAAACCTATTTGCTATACGGTGTGCTTTACAACTGGCCTGCTGCTTCAATTAGTTGCCCTGTGGGCTGGCATTTGCCAAGCGACGACGAGTTAAAAGAATTGGAAATAAGCATCGGCATGCCAATGTCTCAGATTAATTTAACCGGTTGGCGTGGAACAAACCAAGGCAGCATCCTTGCGGGTAATGCCGATTTGTGGAATGCGGGTCTTCTGAAAATGAATGCTATGTTTGGAACCTCCGGATTTGATGCTATTCCTGCTGGTTTTTACAATGCATATTCTGATAATTTTTATTTTGTTGGGTATAACTCAGTTATTGTGAGCAGTACTGTATATAATGAAACAGAAAACAAAGTATTCTATCGAGAACTGGGTTCCGATAGAGCAACACTGGGGCGACACAATTCCCTTATAAAATCGCACGGTGTTCCTGTAAGATGTATAAAAGATTAAAAATGAAAGAAACACTATTTATTATACTGCTATTATTAATTATTGAAGCCATTTCGGCTCAAATTGTTTTACCTTCATATCAGGGAGTGCACAACACTACCGAAATGGAATGCCCCGAAACGGTTACCGATATCGAGGGCAACACCTATGATGTTGTAAAAATAGGCAATCATTGCTGGATGGCTCAAAACATGCGTTACTTGCCCAGCGTAGTTGATCATAATACAGGTTCGTATACTATTCCGTATTATTATGTTTACGGTTACAATGGCAACAATGTAAGTGAAGCAAAAGCTACAGTATATTACGACATATACGGTGTGCTTTACAACTGGCCGGCTGCCATGAATGGTTCGGCAAGCAGTAGTTCAAATCCAAGTGGAGTTTAGGGTGTCTGCCCAACAGGCTGGCATTTGCCAAGCGTTGCCGAATGGACACAATTAACAATTTTTTTAGGAGGAGTCGTTTCGGCCGGAGGCAAACTTAAAGAAACCGGAACAGAACACTGGAACAGCCCAAATACCGGAGCAACTAACGAAACCGGTTTTACAGCCCGTCCGGGCAGCTCCCGCAACAATATTGGAGCAACTTTCGATCCTGGAGTCTATGGCTATTGGTGGACTTCAACCGAAAACTCAACCGAAAACGCTTGGTATCAATCTATGTCTTTCAACAGCACTACTGTTTCGGGATATCACTATTTTAAGGAATTAGGAAAATATATACGTTGCATAAAAGATTAAATCATGAGAATTGCTTTCATATTACTTTGTTGCACAATTGCTTCTTGGGTTTATGCGCAAACAATAGTACTGACACCCTACCAGGGAGCTCTGTATGTTACACCCGACAGTTGCGGCAACTACACGGTTAGCGATTATGAGGGCAATGTATATATATAATACAGTGAAAATAGGCAACCAATGCTGGCTGCAACAAAACCTGAAAAGCACCAAGTACAACGATGGCGAAAACATACCGCATAAGCCGCTGCCTTACGACTGGACATATTACAACACTCCCGGTTATTGCTGGTACAACAACAATCAGGCTATTGGTAACGTGTATGGTGCGTTGTACAATTTTTACGCGGTTGAAACCGGAAAGCTTTGCCCTATTGGCTGGCATGTGGCAAGCGATGCCGAGTGGCAAAGCCTCGAATTGTTTTTGGGCATCGACGACACAAATACCTACGGGTGGAGAGGAACCGATGCAGGCGGGAAGCTGAAGGAAACCGGCACCGCACATTGGAATACCCCGAATACCGGAGCCGATAATAGCACATTTTTCACAGCACTGGGTGGTGGAAGACGCGATATGGATTACACTTTTGAAACAGCGCCCTTCGGCGAACTGAAGCAATATGGCAGTTTCTGGACTTCGACTGTTGCTGTTGGTTTTTCATACTTTCGAAAGCTAGGCTACGATAACTCCGGCATTATGAGAGCACAGCAAGACATGCATAGCGGAAGCAGCGTGCGCTGCATCAGAGACTAAAGCATCAACAGGCAAGCATACACTTAAAATAAAATACAGAACAGGTTAATCGAGTATGCTTACCCAGCCAAACGGATCATCGATATCGCCAAACTGAATACCTACAAGGGTTTCGTACAAACGTGTTGAAACAGGACCGGCCTTGCCATCTTTGCAATATTGGTAAACATGCCCTGAATCGAGGTCTTTAATTTCGCCAATGGGGGCAATTATAGCCGCTGTGCCACAAGCACCCACTTCCTCGAAACTGCTGAGTTCGTCTTCGGCCACCGGACGGCGTTCGGTTTTGAAGCCAAGGTGCTGCGCCAATTCTAACAGACTCTTGTTGGTGATAGATGGAAGAATTGAAGTACTCTCGGGTGTGATATATGTATTGTCTTTAATAGCAAAGAAGTTGGCGGCACCAATTTCGTCGATATATTTTTTCTCTTTTGCATCGAGATACATAGGTGCTCCGTAACCGGCTTTATGCACTCGCTCTACGCCACGCAAACTGGCAGCATAGTTACCTCCGACTTTCAATGTTCCGGTACCCAGAGGTGCTGCGCGGTCGGTATCGCGAACAATGGCTATTTTTATGGGGTTAAAACCGCCTTTAAAATAGGGCCCCACCGGTGTAACAAAAATAATAAAGGTATATTCGTCGGAGGGATTTACGCCTACCTTAGGGCCGCTGCCAAACAAAAACGGCCTGATATAGAGCGATGCTCCCGAACCATGCGGGGGAACAAACTCCCGGTTTTTTAGCACCACGGTTTTCACCATTTCGTAAAACAAATCTTTGGGTACCGCTTGCATCAGGATACCATCGGCCGAGTTTTGCAGACGTTTCCAGTTTTCGTCCCAGCGAAACAGGCGTATTTTACCATCTTTACCACGATAGGCCTTCATTCCTTCGAATGCCTCCTGCCCATAGTGCAACACGGTAGCTGCCATATGAACATTCACAAATTCAGAATCGGTAACTTCGGGCTTGCTCCAGGCACCGTTTTTATAGTATGCGCGTACGTTGCAATTGGTTTTCACATATCCGAAAGGCAATTGCGACCAGTTTAAATCAACCATACGAAAAATTTTAATGTGTTAATCGACTTCAAAATTAAAAATAATGCCCCATTAATCCTAACAAAACCATATGTTTTGTACCATACCTTAGGTTCCACAAGGCACATCTCCAGCAAGCTACTATTGCAGTTACCGATATTAAAACCAATAAACAAATGTGTAAGAAAGAGTTAAGCTTTATCATGTTTTGAAAGAACAATTGCACTAGTTCTGTAATATTGCATGTACTTTCGCCAGTGTTTACAACATTTCACCATCATCGATTTCGCCCAAAAACGGAGCAACAGCGCGCTTATAAATTCCATGCATCCATGCAATGGCCATACCGTAGTTTGTAACAGGAACGCCTGCTTCAACTGCCACTTTTAACCGGCTAACCACCTGCTTGCGCGTTAACACACAGCCACCGCACTGCACCACCAGAGCATAGCTCCTGATATCACGCGGCAGGGCATCAAGGCCTGTTACCACATCAAATTCCAAATTTTTGCCCGTATAGTTTGTCATCCAGCGTGGAATCTTCACCCTGCCAATATCGTCGCACGATACATGATGTGTGCAACTTTCTAATATCAACACCCTGTCTCCATTCTCCAGCTTCGAAATATGTGGCGTTCCCTTTAAATAATTATCAAAATCGCCTTTATAGCGTGCCAACAGAACACTAAACCCGGTTAGTGGAATATCGGCCGGAATACTGGCATCGGCCTTCAAAAAAATTTGCGAGTCGGTAATGACCAGATTGGGACGTAGTTTTGTTTTTCGCAAAAAAGCATCAAGCTCTTTCTCTTTTACTACAATTGCCGTGCAGTCGTTGTCTAAGATATCGCGGATGGTTTGCACCTGAGGTAAAATAAGCCTACCTTCCGGTGCTTCAATGTCGATGGGAGTTATCAGCAACACTATGTCGCCATAGCTTACCAAACCTCCAAGCAGCGATTGTGTTTTCCACGACATATCGGGAATGTTGTTCTTTATAGCAGCAACCACTTCATCGGTATTGGCCGTGCTGGTGGCACTAAAGACCACAATCTCACAGTCAAAATCATGTTTCAGCTTGTTGATGAAGTTGTTGCTGGGAGCTAACAAGTCAGATTTGTTGTAAATTATAAAAAACGGTACATCATGTTTTTTGAAGGCATCAACCACTTTTTGTTCCGATTCACAAAAACTGTTGTTTGTAACCACGAGTATACCCAAATCGATGTGTGCAATGCTATGCATGGTTTTTGCAACGCGTTTCAACCCAAGTTCCCCCTCATCGTCAACACCTCCGGTGTCGATAACAATTACAGGAGCAAATCCGGTAATTTCGACACTTTTTTTTACGGGGTCGGTTGTGGTTCCGGCAAAATCAGAAACAATTGACACTTCCTGCCCTGTGATACGGTTGATCAACGAACTTTTTCCTGCATTGCGGCGCCCATATATACCAATATGAGGTTTGTTTTCTTTTCCACGACTCATACCATTTCTATTTATTGCATTTATAACAAATAAAACAAATAAATGTTACGAATAAAAATTATTCTTACATTCGCTACATCAAAAAGTTAAAAACAAATAGTACCCGTTTTAAGCAAATAATAGCATTCTATAATAGTAGAACTGCATCGAGCTTATTTTTGCCTTTATGTATAGTGTTATTGTGTTGCTCGCATACAACTTCTGCAAGCGATATTGAACACGGGCTGCCCAGGTTTATTAATTTTGCACCCAAAGATTACAAGCAGGAGAGTCAAAACTTTTCGATTGCTCAAGACCATTTTGGGTTTATGTATTTCGGGAACTTGAACAATGTATTGCGTTTCGATAATACTACATGGAAAAATCACCCTTTAAAGGGGACCCCAATCGTTAAAAGCGGTTTAAATGGCGAAGTTTATGCAGCAGGCTACAATCGCATAATAAAAATAACACCCTTTCTGAATCGCATGCAGGTGAAAGAGCTCAAGATACCCAAAGATAACTTTATCGGGCAGGTATCGAGTATTCATATTTGCGATGAACAGGTGTTTTTTGTTGCTCCCTACAAGATTTTAACACTAAAACAAGATTCTTTAATAGTTATTTTCGAGTCGGAAACAGAATTGCTGGGCTTTTCGGCAAACAATAAATTAGTGATACATCAAAAAAATGCGGGATTGTTCGAACTGAATACAAATACATACAAACTCAAAATATTACCCTTTACTCAAATTTTGCAAGGACTGGCAGTAATTGATGTATTTGCAACCGGCGATAAAAATATGCTGATAAAATGTGCGGGGCAAGCTAGTTTTTTAAAATATAGCGCCGATGGTTTAAGTCTTTTTGAAACCGATGCCGATATGTATTTGCAGGAGAATGGTTATGTAAAAGCCATTGCACTAAAAAACAATACTATTGTAATTGGGACTGAATATGGCGGTATTATTTGCATTGATCAATCGGGTCGCTATTTGTTTTCATTGAACAAAAAACACGGTATGCTCGACAATCGGATTACCGATTTGTTTGTTGATGCTTCAGGAAAACTTTGGGTGGCTACCTACAATGGCATTAGTCTGGTCGATTTTCCTTCGCAACTTTGTTACTTCAACACAAGTTATGGTATCAACGGAGCAATCAGTTCAATGATGCGGTTCAACAATAAAATGTATTTCGGGTCGACACAGGGGCTTTATTATTTCGATCAAGGACAGAAACAAAATTTGAAGGCATTTTTATTGAACGACGAAAAATCCTTTGTCAAAGTTCCCGACATTTTGGCCGAAACTCACGATCTAGCGCCTTTTATAAATTCTCTTTATGTTTCTACCGACAAGGGTCTTTATAAGCTCGATTCAGATGATAGGGTTACACTTATTTACGAAGGAGAATTCCGAAAAATACATTTTTCGCAGACTTTCCCGAACATTGTATTTGGTATTGGTAAAGGTGGTGCAGCCGTTTTCGAAATTATCGACAACGAATTGCAGTTTTTGGGGCGTGTTTCTGATTTCGATTTTGATGTACGCACTATTGCTGAAGACTCCGACAGTGTTTTTTGGATAGGATCGAACAACGATGGTTTGTTTCGTCTCGATTTCAAGGACCAAAACCTATTGCACCCCAAAATAACACAATATTACGAAGACACAGGATTACCCAAAGACTTCATGTGGGTAGATACATATAAAACACAAAAAGGTGTTATCTTCAGCACTCAAAAGGGAGTGCTGCACTACGAAAACGGAAAGTTTGTACCACACTACATGTTTAAAAATTTGGTTGTGGCCGGCATTAACCATTTCTTCCCAATAGTAGAGCAACAATACGGGAAAATATGGTTCAGCAGCATCAACGAGAATACCTCGGAACGTATTACCGGCTATCTGAACTACAATCACAGCGAAATTGTAAACTATTTTTATAAGGACCTCAATGTACTTAAAGAAGTCAACATCGAAAGTATCTATTGCGATGTTAACAATGTAGTATGGTTTGGCGGATTCGACGGATTGGTTCGTTATGCTCAGCACACAGAGGAAACCGGCGAAAAGCTTCAGGTGCTGTGTGTTATCAGAAAAACAGACCTCCCTAGCGAAAAAGAAAACATACTATTCGATGACGAAGGCAAGCAGATCTACACACCCAGCTTGTCATATTCCAACAATCATGTGCAGTTCGAATTTACCGCTTTCTTTTATGATAGTCACGGTGAAGTTGAATACAAAACCCGGCTCGAAGGATTCAACGATTCCTGGTCAGACTGGAGCACAATCACATTTAAAGACTATACATATTTACCCCCCGGCAATTATCGATTCATGGTTCAGGCACGCGATATTTACGGAAATTTATCGGAAACGGCCATTTTCGAATTCACGGTGCTTTCGCCCCTATATCTCAGGTGGTGGGCATTTTTAATATATCTCTTGTTTCTATCGTCGCTCATATTTATGTTTTTTAAGCTAAACGAACTGAAGCATGCCGCCGATAAGAACAAACTTGAGCGTGTTGTAGCAGAACGTACCAATGAATTGATTCGGCAAAAGGAACAAACCCAAAAACTCGTACAAAGACTTCTCCCCGAGAAAACTGTTGAAGAAATTCAAAAAGACGGAAAGGCTCAATCGAAAAAATACGATTTGGTAACTGTATTGTTTGCCGATATTCAGGGATTTACCAAAATTGCCGAAAACGTAGATGCACAGATATTGGTTGGTTACCTCAACAAAATATTCTCGGCCTTCGATACTATTATTTCAAAATATCAAATCGACAAAATCAAAACTATTGGCGATGCCTACATGTGTGCGGCAGGAATGAGAATTAAGGATAGAACCACACCCAGCGAAATGGTACTAGCCGCGTTGCAAATGCAGGAAGCTTTACCCAAAATAAACCAAGAATTCAATATCGACTTCAAAATTCGTATTGGCATTCACACCGGTTCGGTTATTGCCGGAGTGGTAGGTGAGCATAAAATTGAATACGATATCTGGGGCGACACCGTTAACATTGCAAGTCGCATGGAATCGTATGGAATTGTCGGAAAGGTTAACATTTCGTCGTCAACTTACGAATATATAAAAGACTTTTTCGAATGCGAAGAGCGAGGCAAAACTACGGTGAAATATAAGGGCGATCTTGATATGTATTTGGTGCATCGAATAAAAAAAGATTTGTCGGAGTTCTCTTCGGGAAAGGTAGCCAACAGTTTGTTTTCAATCAAAATGCAAAATCTGCGATACAACGACCTCGAAGAGTTTATGCTGCAAAAAATAGAACGAGATCTTCCTAAAAACCTATATTACCATAATGTAAGGCACACTGTAAATGTTTGTTCACGGGTTGAACATTTAGGTCGTGAAGAAAAAGTAAACGAAGAAGAGTTGCTGCTGCTGAAAACCGCAGCCTTGTTTCACGACGCCGGTTTCATGATATCTTACGACAACAACGAACCTCTTGGAGCCAATCTGGCAGCCGACATCCTGCCTTCGTACCGATATACTCCCGAGCAAATACAGCGTGTGAAAGATTTGATATTATCAACAAAAATGCCACCCAAACCCAAAAACCATCTCGAGCAGATTATGTGTGATGCCGACCTCGATTATTTGGGACGTAGCGATTTTATTGTGGTTTCGCAAAACCTTTTCAGAGAACTTTTCGAACGACATAAAGTAAATACAATCGAGGAATGGAACCGTTTCCAATACCGGTTCATCAGCAAGCATGAGTATTTCACCCAAACTGCCCGCAACATGCGTGAAGAAGGGAAAAAAGAGGTTCTCGAAGAATTAAAAAAGCGCATTTAAGCATTTTTTCCTGTACATACACAAAGGGATTCAATTGAATATCGTGGATCTGAAATAAAAATTCAACAGAATTTTTTGATACCTTTGTGATGTTTATTACAAATGATATCATAATATATTATGACAGAACGAGAATTTGAAAGAGGTTGTCAGATAGATATAGTCGACGAAAGTTCAGCACATATACATACACACAAATGCTGCAATAAGCTTGATGTTTACAATTGGCTGTCGGATTTGCCTACTTGCGACAACAATTTCGATATTGTTGAGGTACGTTTTAAGAATACCCGTAAAGGTTACTATCGCAATGTAAACAACTTAAGCCTTCGCGAAGGCGAAATTGTTGCTGTTGAAGCTTCTCCCGGGCACGATATCGGGATAGTGTCGCTTACCGGTGAACTGGTGCGCGAACAAATGTTAAGGCATCATGTGAAAATGGAAGCCGAAATGAAAAAAGTGTACCGTAAGGCCAAGCAAAACGATATTCAAAAATGGAAAGAAGCAATTGCCCTCGAAATACCCACTATGTTGCGAACCCGAGAATTGGCCGGTCAACTGAAATTGTCGATGAAAATAGGGGATGTTGAGTTTCAGGGCGATCGCACCAAAGCCATTTTTTATTACATAGCCGATGAACGCGTCGATTTTAGAATATTGATAAAACACATGGCTGATGAGTTCCGCATACGTATCGAAATGAAACAAATAGGAGCACGTCAGGAAGCCGGCAGAATTGGTGGCATTGGTCCTTGTGGCCGCGAATTGTGCTGCACTACATGGATGTCGAATTTCAACTCTGTTTCAACCAACGCGGCACGCATACAAGAAATATCGCTCAATCCTCAAAAACTGGCAGGGCAATGTTCAAAACTGAAATGTTGCCTCAATTTTGAACTGGATGTGTATCTCGATGCTCGTCGCGATTTTGTTTACGATAACAGAATCTTGTATACCACTTCGGGAGAAGCCAGACATATTAAAAACGATGTATTCAAAAAACTAATGTACTATGAAACCTATGTGAATAACGTACCTGTAATTGCCGCATTAAGCCTCGATAGGGTTAAAAAGCTTATCGACATGAACCGGCAGGGCATACCGGTAGAAAAACTTGTTGACGAGGAAAACAATATGACTCAGCAAAAGAATGAACTCGATTTCACCAACAATATATCGAACGAAAGTATTTCTCGTTTCGATGGGAACCAGCAGAGAAAAAACAGAAAAAAACCACGCAGAAATAAAAACAAATTCAGACCGGGCAGCAACCTATTGCTGATGTTTTTATTGCTCGGCAGTACGTTGATGATGAGTTGCGATAGAAACAAAGTGTTCGAAAAATACACTCGTATCGACAACTATGTGTGGAATTATAAAAACATCATCAGATTTGAACCCGAAATCAACGATACCACCACACGCCACAATATCTATATTCTGGTGCGAAACGCCACACAATATCCCTATGCCAACCTTTGGGTTTTTGTGTCGACAACTGCACCCAACGGCGATAAAGATATTGATACAGTGCAATGTATTTTGGCCGACAAAAATGGGAAATGGCTTGGCGATGGCATGGGCGACTTATGGGATAATAAAATTCTATGGAAAAAAAATGTGCGATTTCCACAAATTGGCCGGTATTCGTTTCAGTTTGAACAGGGCATGCGGGTCGAAAACCTGCCGGGTATTATGGACTTGGGATTGAGGATTGAAAAGCTTGAGAAAACTGAATAATTTCACAAAGTACCATGTCGCGAAAAAACAAACTGGCAAAATTTGCCGAGAATAAAACCTTTAATCACGTATTTGAACCTGTGTTTTCGGAAATTCCCCTTTCCGATTTCGAAATGAAAGGTAGATGGAATGCTGCTTTTTTTGGTAACAGCAACAGCATTGTTGCAGAATTTGGTTGTGGAAAGGGCGATTATTGCATTGCACTATCGCAATTGCACACCAACAAAAACTATATCGGAGTCGACATAAAGGGGGCACGCCTATGGCGCGGGGCAAAAACCAGAGAACAAATGCAACTGCAGCAGGTGGCCTTTGTAAGAACGCGTATCGAATTCACACCGTATTGTTTTGCCAAGAATGAACTGTCAGAAATATGGATAACTTTTCCTGACCCTCAGTTGCGACGAAAAAAAAGAATAAAAAAACGGCTTACTTCGGCAAGGTTTTTAAGCTATTATCAAAAAATGCTCATTAACAATGGGATTGTGCATCTGAAGACCGACGACGATGAATTGTTTAATTATACGCGGGCAATTATCGAGTTAAATGGCTTGCCCCTTGTCGATTTAGTCCTCGATGTGTATTCTGAAAGACCACACGATGCTGTGCTAGGTGTTAAAACATTTTACGAAAACATGTGGCTGGCCGAGGGAAGAACTATTAAATACCTGTGCTTTAAACTCCCCGACGATTGTGTTATTCTGGAACCGGAAAATAATGAATCGGAAAACAACGAGTAATAACGATTTCTTTTTGTCGGTGTGGGATGTTGTTCGATGCATCCCATACGGAAGGGTAAGCACCTATGGAGCAATAGCTTCGTATATTGGTTCGCCCCAATCGTCGCGCATGGTTGGTTGGGCTATGAATGCTTCTCACTCGAAGCCGGGAATACCGGCTCACAGGGTGGTAAACCGAAACGGTATGCTGACAGGGAAACATCATTTTTTTTCATCAACAGCTATGGAAGATTTGCTTCGTAGCGAAGGAGTGGAAATAGAAAACAACAGGGTAGTCAATTTCGATAGTTTATTTTGGGATCCGGCTGCAGACAAATAGAAAAACAACAAAGTGGTTGCTTAACATGAACACAAAACAGTAGTAAAAACACAGATATAATAATTTTGTAAAAATTTTCATCATGAGTATTTCAATTGAAACTGTAAGAGAACACTTGAAAGAGGTACAACATCCCGGCAAAAACGATAACATTGTTAATTTGGGGATGGTACAACGCGTTGCCCTAAAAGACAATAAATTAGAAGTGAATATCAGCTTCGAAAAAGCAACCGATCCATTTATGGGCAGTATCGAGAAAAACTGCAAAGCTGTTTTAACCAAGCTTGTAGGTTCCGAATACCAAGTGCTTGTAGGTACTTCGGTGGCTAAGCCACAGGCTCCTCCAAAACCGGAAACCAAACCCCTCAACAACATTAAAAACATTGTTGCCGTTAGCTCGGGCAAAGGAGGTGTTGGTAAATCGACCATTGCTACCAATCTGGCTATTGCTCTGGCTATAGATGGTTACAAAACAGCCATTCTCGATGCCGACATTTTTGGTCCGAGTATACCCAAAATGTTTGCCCTCGAAAATCACAAACCCGATACTATCGAAAAAGATGGGAAAGAATGGATAGTTCCTGCCGAGAAATACGGGGTTAAGGTGTTGTCGGTAGGTTTCTTTGTAGATGGCAACAACGCGTTGGTATGGCGTGGCCCAATGGCATCGGGAGCCTTAAAGCAACTGTTGTTGGAAACCGACTGGGGCGAACTCGATTATCTGATTATCGACACCCCTCCGGGAACCAGCGATATTCACCTCACTTTGGTCCAAACCATTGCCGTAACAGGAGCCGTGATAGTTACAACACCACAGCAAGTAGCTTTGGCCGACGCTCGTAAAGGCATACAAATGTTCACTTCTAAGGGTATCAACGTGCCTGTTCTTGGTCTGGTCGAAAATATGAGCTGGTTTACCCCCGCAGAATTACCCGAAAACAAATATTATATTTTTGGGAAAGATGGAGGGAAACATTTGGCCGAAGAAATGAATATTCCACTTCTGGCCGAAATACCCCTGGTACAATCGATTTGCGAATCGGGCGATTCGGGACAACCCGGCACCTCACTCAGCCATGGTATGTTGGGCGAGGCATTCCGCAACATGGCAGCCAATGTAGTGCAACAGGTTGAGCACCGAAATATGAACATTGAGCCAACCAAAATTGTTGAGATTACAAATAAATAAGCAAACAACATGGAAGAACTAAAAAAGAAAATTGAAAAATCGATCGAAGAAATTCGTCCTTATCTTAAGTCCGACGGTGGCGACATCAGCTTAGTTGAGATTACTGATGACATGGTGGTAAAGGTAAAACTGCTGGGTGCCTGCGGTTCATGCCCTTTTAGCATCCAAACATTAAAACTGGGAGTAGAGGCTAAACTGATACAGGATGTACCTGAGGTAAAAGAAGTGGTTTCGGTATAAAAAACTAACAATCAGCCTTAGTAAGCACGCTGGTTTTTTCCTTCTATAAAATTAATAAACGAAGTGTTTACTACTTTGTTTCCTCCGGGTGTTGGGTAGTTTCCGGTAAAGTACCAATCGCCATGGTTGTTAGGACAAGCACGGTGCAAATCTTCTACGCTTTGATAAATAATCGATACATCGGCCTTGATTGACGAATTTCGAATAATCACACTTATTCTCTCAGATATTTGCTCAAAGCTGAATGGTTGGTATATTTCGGTAACGTAATTAATAATTTCTTCTTTAGCTAGATTTTGTTGCGACTTACACTTTTCGTATACCTCATCAATTAAAACTTGCATACCATTCTCTTTAAGCAGTTCGATGGCCGCCTGAAATGCCACGAAGTCGCCTAATTTTGCCATATCGATGCCGTAACAGTCGGGGTAGCGAATTTGTGGAGCCGATGACACAATAATAATTCGCTTGGGCTGAAGCCTGTCGAGAATCTTGAGGATACTTTCGCGAAGAGTGGTGCCACGCACAATGCTGTCGTCGATAATTACAAGAGTGTCTTTGTTGGGTACAATGGTTCCGTAGGTAATGTCGTACACGTGATTTACCAGATCGTTTCGGCTTTCGTCGTTGCTGATAAAGGTTCGAAGCTTCACGTCTTTCACTGCAATTTTTTCTACACGTGGCCTCAGCGAGAACAGTTTGTCGAGCATAGCATCGTCGAGGTGTTCTCTATTGTCGGCAATAATTTTCTTGTTACGCTGCAACAGATGATTTTCGAGACCTTTAAGCATTCCATAGAATGCGGTTTCGGCAGTGTTTGGAATAAACGAAAACACGGTATTCTCGAAATCGTAGTCGATAGCTTCGAGAATTCTAGGCACTAAATACTCGCCCAGTCTTTTTCGTTCGTTATATATTTCGTTATCGGTACCGCGCGAAAAATATATCCTTTCGAATGAACAGGGTGTTTTTTCACGTGGGACCCTAATCAATTTGTGACTGACTTCGCCAGACTTTCGTACAATAAGAGCATGACCGGGCTGCACTTCATGAACCTTATCGCAAGGCACATTGAAAACAGTTTGAATTACAGGGCGTTCAGAAGCAACCACTGCAATTTCGTCGTCGGCATAATAGAATGCCGGTCTTATACCCCATGGGTCGCGAACTACAAACACATCACCGTGCCCAAGCATACCAGCCATGGCATATCCACCGTCCCAATCCTGACTGGCACTCGATAAAATTTTACACAAATCAATGTTTTTCTCTATCTGGAACGAAATCTCTTTGTGTGGAATGCCTTTATTCTTATATTCTCTGAACAGGCGCTGGTTTTCTTCGTCTAAATGCAATCCTACCATCTCGAGGGCAGTAACTGTGTCGGAGTAGTCGCGTGGATGTTGTCCGAAATTTATCAGGTACCTAAACAACTCATCAACATTGGTGAGGTTAAAATTGCCTGCCATCACCAAAGTACGGGAGCGCCAGTTGTTTTGCCTTATAACAGGGTGTACATATTCTATTTCGTTTTTGCCAAACGTGCCATATCGCAAATGCCCCATGTATAACTCTCCGGCAAAATCGACACGGTGCCTTGCCTGGATGCAGTCTGTTTGGTCGAAATCGCCGGCAGCCATGGCTATAGTGAGGTTCTCGCCTATTTGTTCGAAAATATGCTGAATCGGATTGATGCGAACAGAACGATAACGGCTGATGTATTTTTCTCCCGGCTCCAGATCGGTTTTTATGCATACCGCTCCGGCACCGTCTTGCCCTCGGTTATGCTGTTTTTCCATCAGCAAATAGAGTTTGTTCATCCCCCATTGCCACGATCCGTATTTATCGCGGTAGTAGTCTAATGGTTTCAGCAATCTTATAATAGCTATACCACACTCATGTTTTATTGCATCGCTCATGTAAGAGAAAAAATAACATCATCGGTTAAAGTATCGCAAAACTAACAGATATTTTGCAATAAGGCATATTAATTTTCTCAATTTTATCAGAGTTTTATAAACTGCCTAGTTTCATGAAAATCGGAATGTTTAATCACAATATTGTATAAGCCTGATGAGAACAACGACACGTCGAATTGCAAATGGTAATTGCGTGGTAAGGGCATTTCTACATTCTGCGACAACACCTGCATTCCTGTTGAATTATAAATTTCGACAATGCACTCAAGAGGTTCGGTTGCAATAATATCGAGATGCAGCGTATTGGTGGTAGGGTTGGGATATGGATCATACACTCGTGTGCTGTTGCTTTGAATGTCGCAAAGAATCTGATTCGCCCGATTCACATCGCGCAACTCGGGGTAATCGTTTATTTCAGCTTCAACACACAGCGACGGGGGCAGCGCATTACCATAAACAAAAATGCTATGCTGCATAGTATAGTGTAGCACCTCTCCCTGAAACAACAGTTGATTTATGCTTTCACGCACTATGGTATTGGGCGCTACCGACATAACAATATCGAGGTCGTTTACCGGCAATGCTCCGGCATTCACAATATCGAACGCTACTTTCAAAAATCCGTTTTCATTAACTATGTTCAAATTCAGCAAGGCTATATCAACAATGGGCTCTAGTGCATCTATTTGTATTTGTGATGTGTGTTGACAAGCCATCGATGATATTGCTGTAAGCACCACGGTATAGGAACCTGCCGAATCGAATGTATGTGAAGGGTTCATCAGGCTGCTTTGCTGTCCATCACCAAAACTCCAAAATACCGATTCTGCTCCTGTGCTGTTATTGGTGAAATCTACAATAAGAGGAGCCGCTCCCCATAAGGGCTCGGCACTAAAGCCTGAAACAGGCAACGGATACACGGTAATGGTTTTAATCACCGAATCGACGCACCCGGCATCTGATTGCACTATATAAATAACTTCATATTCACCCTCTGCTTCAAATGTTAGTTGCGGATTAGGCAGTTCGTAAATACCTATATTATCGACGATATACGTCCAACTCGCAATAGCTCCACTGCCTATACTGCTGTTATCGCTGATAGTATGAGTTGTGCTCATACATGCATCGGTACCATTGAAATCGGCAACAGGTAACTCATTCACAAGAACCGTTTGCATTATAGTATCGCTGCACCCGTTTAGAGCTTGCACGCATAAAACAACCTGATAGTTGCCATGTTGCGAAAAAATATGCGAAGGGTTCGACACCGATGAATAGCTGTCGTCGCCAAAACACCACGAATACTCTATGATATCCCATGGGGGAAAGGCTTGCGACTGATTAACAAAATAAACCTCACTACCCTCACAAGCAGGTGAAACCAAAAAGACTGCCAAGGGCGAAGGTTTTACTTCGACCTCTGTTTGTATCGAGTCGATACATCCGAAACTATTTTCTACAACAATACCCACAGGAAAGACACCTGCTTCATCGAAAGTATATACCGTTGTGGAACCTGTGCCCGACTGAATGTTTTCGAAAAACCAGGTTACACTGCTAATGTCGCCGTCACCGGCTGTACTTTGATCGGTAAATACTGTGGCATTACCGGCACAGGCTACCAGAGGCATAAAAGCGGGTTGTGGCAGGTTACCGATAATAACCTCCTGTGTAGTATTGCCGTGGCATCCGTCTTCAGCGGTAACCACCAGCATTACATTAAAAACTCCCGACTCTGCGAAGACATACTCAAACTGCGATTCGCCCGAAACAAGAGCTCCGCCTATATACCACTCATGCGAAGCAATCGCTCCGGATGCCGGAATACTTTGGTCGGTAAAAACACTGGGATTGTTCACACAAGTATTAGAAACACTGAACAGTGCCTCGGGTGCTGTTCCCTGTATGCTTACATTAATGCAGTCGAATCCCTGGCAACCGTATTGGTCGATTACGGTTACGCAATAAACCCCTGGTTGAATTATAGTGGTTTCGGGGAATGGATAGCCATTGTGCCATATATAATACACCGCCTCGTCAGCACCCGACACCAAGCCCAGTGTATTCCCAATACACATCAGTGTGTCGTTGGTGCCAAACGAAACCAATTCCGAAAAATAGCTAACGCCCACAAGGGCTATGTTGCTGCGATATTCGCAACCCAGGTTGTCGGTAATGGTAAAGCCATAATTGCCGGCTTCGGTAATCGAAATTTGCGGAGCATGCAATCCGCCAGTCCACTGGTAGCTGTAATCGCCATCAATAGCTGCATTCCAATGCAGTGTTTGCCCCACACATATCACCGTGTCGCTTATCTGATTTACCCATGGGTATTGCACGTTTATTTGGTCGGTGCTGGTAAACCCGAAAATATCGGTAACTGTAACCGAGTACTGCCCCGATTGCATTGCATTAACCGTAATACTCGGAGTGGTTTCTCCACTGCTCCAGTTGTAATCGACAAACCATGGTTTTTCGGCAGAAATTGTTGTGTCGCAGAAATTATAAGTGATATTTACATCACGACCCAGATTAACAGGGGGGGCATATTTATTATGAAAGTAGTTGAATAATTCGCCTCTTCGCGAATCGTCGAGAACGGTATCATAAATAATGATTTCTGCAATTTCGCCCTGCAATGGAAAAGTAAAGTCTCCATACTGAGTGTTTCCTACAACAAGATCGAAAACGCTGATGCCGCTTAAATCGACATTGATATCGATACCATAAACCTGATTTTGATTATGGTATATTTCGATTCTTTCTTCGGGATACATTCTTATGTTTACAAGAAAAAAGCTGTCGATGGGCATACACCAATCGGTAGTGGTAATTACATTATCGTAATATAGCCTCATATTGCAAATATCTCCTTCGTTATTTACTGCAAAAGAGCCATCTCCATTAACACCCTTCGACATGACAAAGCCAAAATTACTGAAGGCATTGTACTTAACAAACATATAGTAATCGCGTATGCTGTCGAGAGGTAAAACAGGGCCGAAGTTAATGTAATGATTTTCGAAATGAACCGAGGCTTGATTGTTGATGAGAGAATCATTTACCGAATATTGCGGTTGGAACAAGGCATTATCTTGCAAACCAATGTAATTGTTTTGCGATTTGTCGTGCCATGTGGTAACTTTATTATCGATTACACTTATTTGTTCTGACGCATCTAACCAAAAACTCATGTCGGACGAAGCGAAACGTTGCACAAAAAAGCTATCAACGGCAGTTTCATTGAAATCGTTACACATATTAAAAGCGAAAACCCTCCAGTAATAAGTGCCGGTATCAGCAATGGCTTGTGAATAGCTGTTGTCGGTAATATCAGAACTCAATATAATGTTTTCGAACCCGGCATCATCGCTAATTTCGATACGATAATACAGTGTATTTGAACTTAGTGTCCATCTGAAATTAACCAACGGATTCAAATTGTAGAAATATGCTTCTGAAGCAGGGGTAAGACAATGAAAATCATCGGGTAATTGAAAATCGGTATCTATATTTAAGCTGAGCATTGTACTGTCGCTGCAGCCGTTACTGCTTGTAACTTTTTGCCAGACTTCGAAAGTACCTGATGTTGTGAAGACGTGTTGTGGATTCTCTTCCGACGATTCCGTGCCATCACCAAAATTCCAGTGCCATTCAACAATATTCGGGTCGGTAGCCTCATTGAAAAAAGAAACTTCGGTATTGAGGCAATGATGCAAACCCATATTAACCGAAAAGCCAGCTTCGGGATTGGGTAAAACCAGAACTTCTTTCTGAAAATAGTTATTACACCCTGCATCGGTAGAGGCAAACAGTTGCACCATGTACACACCCGGTGCATCATAATTATGAACCGGATTCTCTTCATAGGATGTTTCGGAGTCGCCAAAATCCCAATTCCACTCCGATATTTCGAACGGAGGGGTGATTGTTGTATGGTTTGTAAATTGTGTTTCTTCGCCTAAACATACAGTGTCGGCATCGAAATCAACAATAGGAGCATATCCCGAAATGCTTATATTTACCGTATCTATTCCCAGGCATCCCCTGTTGTTGGTAACGGTAACATGATAGTTGCCCGATTCAGTTGCAGAAATTACCGATGAAGTAGAGCCATCGTTCCACAGGTAGCTCACAATTCCTGTAGGAGGTGAAATCAGCCCAATATTTGTTCCATAGCATTCATCGCGGTCGGCACCTAGCGAAATCTGATTCGGGAAGTTATCAACCTGTACATTGATTAAATCGCTGGTTGCCCAGCATCCCGATAAATCATAAATTGTAACGCGGTAATTGCCTTCGGGATATGGGCCCCCTATTGTTAGAGCACTACCTCCGTTATATCCCGTGTTCCATTCGTGGTAGAACGATCCCAGGCCGGTTTCCCATACGATTTCGTCGCCGGCACAAATGGTAGTGTCGGCAAACGAGTAGCCTATTTCGGGATACAACACATAAATATTATCGCTTGAAGTAACACCATACGAATCGGTTACAGTTACCGAATAAAAACCGGTTTCATTAACTGCAATGGTCTGCGTATTTTCTTCGGTACTCCATAAATATTGTGAAAATCCTGCTCCGGCATCAAGGGTTGTATCGCAAAAATTGTCAGCTATTAAGATATCGAACCCAAGACTCACCGGCTCCTTGTATAATGTGGGGTAGTATTTGTAGCGTAGCATATTTTCAACAAAAAGCGATTGATCTTCCGACAGAGAATTATAGATGATTATTTCGCTGATATTACCGTTGAGGTAATAAATTTCCCCATTGTCTGCCCCATTAGAATAGCCCCCCACAAGACATCTGTAGGGACTGTCGAAATTATAAGTATTGCTCGAAATGGAATTATTAGAGGTTTTTAGCACCCCATCAATTCTATACGTTAGGTTTTGCCCAGCCCGATTTGCATGTACGCTGGTTAAATGATACTGCGACAGTGCTGCAGCAAACGGAAAAGCCTGTCCATTCTGATCGGAGAACAAAAAGGTTAAACTTGAACTTTCATAAAACAGAGCCCATCGGTTGGGGACACCTGCAGCAAGCGATTTTGCGATAAAAGTACCGTCGGAGGCATTCGATTTACCCACAACAAACAACGACCAGGAACTTGAATTTGCAATATCGAGAATATCGCCTCCGCTTAAAAAATCGTTGCCATCAAATTGTAGCGAAGGAAAGTCATTAAGTCCATTACTCAAAAGGACAGGTTTTTTTGCGTCATCATCCTGAACGAAGCTGAATGCATTGTCACTCTTGTCGTTCCATACCGCTACTTTGTTGTTTACGTCGGCCTCTACATCATCGCCATTAAGCCAGACCTGAACACCCGAAAAAATTAAAGGAGAAAAAACAACAAACATAATAGTGTCGGAGACCATGATTATCTCCGACCCATTGTAAGCAACAATATTCCAGTAGCAAGTGTCTTCGCCTGTAATTTCATGAGTTAAAGTATTGGTAATAACCTCTTCATCAAAAAGTATGCTTCCAAGATCACTGTCGCTTGCAACTGTAATATGATATGTGCTAGCATCGGGATGAATATTCCATGCAAAATCGATACTGTAATATGGAATTACTTGATTTACCAATGGGTTTACCGGACTTAAATATTGCGAGAACACATTGAATGTTGCCAGCATCGAAATCAGTAATAGATAGAGTGTGTGTTTTTTCAGCATATTTCGAGATATTTATACAAAAATAAATAAATTAAAACACTTGAGTTTTATTAATCTACATACTTGAATCAACTATCAAATGCAGCAAATTCTTGCTGCGGTCTTTCAGATACTTTGCCGGTATGCCGCAAAATATTTTCCAGGCTTCGATATTGTTGTTTACCAACGAATTTGCTCCCACTACCGCCCCTTCTGCTATAGTGATATTAGGGAAAATGGTACATCCCGTTCCTATGTGTGCGTATTTTTGTACAACTACCGGTCCGCCGGTGGGATTGGTTTTTTCGGAAGGATGAATAGGCCCAACCAAAAAGTTTCCCGAAAAATCATCCATACTACTATAAATGGTACAGCGGGCTGACAAACCGGTATAATCGTGCATAAAAATTCCGTGCGCTCCATATAATGCACAATATGCCGATATGTGAATGTGAGAACCAATACTGATATTGCCCGAAACAATGCAGAAATCATCAATTCTTACATTATCGCCGATAATAATGGTTTCGGGTGAATAGAAACTGCTTTTACGGCTTATGAGAACTCGTTGCCCGTAAGATTTTAACCCAAGTTCCTTTAATTCTTGTTCACTGTAAAATGATGTCATATTATTTTAAATTTACCGTATCGCTAATTTTTATTATATTATTTTACACAATTGTATTGGTATTCATATTAAGAGATAATTCAAAGATAATACATTTATACCTATGTCTTAAAAATTCAAAATAATACAAGCATAAAAGTACGTTTTCTTCTCTTCAAATATTTGGTTCCACAAAGGTTTATTCGAAAAATATCATGAGAAAAACATCGGAATTGTTTGAAAACAAGGGGGAGAAAAACTCTTGTTTTTGTATGTATGGCGAAATTTGAATCAGTAATCGAAAACAAATGAACATTTTTTATAATTTAGGCATTTAAATAAAAAAGCATTGGAGAGTCTGCAAAAGAAAAGTTTTAAAGCATTCTACTGGGATTTCAGTGGAAAAATTGCAGGTCAGCTGGTTGCTTTTATTGTTTCTATTTTCCTTGCCCGCTTGCTAAGCCCCGCCGATTTTGGTTTGCTGGCAATGGTAAATGTGATAATTGCATTTTCGAATATATTTCTCGATTTAGGGTTAAGTGTTGCCTTAGTGCAAAAAGCCAATATTCGCGACGAGCATTATGGCAGTGTATTTTGGTTCAATCTGGCAACCGGAATTTTATTTACCATTATTTTGTTTTTTGCTGCAGCACCATTGGCGGTATTTTACGAAAACGCTGATATTAAAGATATTACACGAGTTATGTCGCTGATTTTCCTTATTAATGCTTTTGGAAGGGTTATTTCGGCTAAGTTGCACAAAGAAATGAAATTCGACGTGCCGGTAAAGGCTCAGCTTGGCTCAGCTTTTTTTAGCGGAGCTTTGGGCATTGCAATGGCTTTTGCCGGATTTGGCGTATGGAGTCTTGTTGCCCAGAGTTTATTATTTGCTGTATTATCAAATCTTTTGCTGTATCTGCTTGAAAAATGGAGACCAAAACTGTATTTCTCGTGGAAAGCACTTAAAGAACTATGGGGATTTGGTTTCAGAATGTTCCTTTCCGGAGTACTGAATGCCTTGTACACAAACCTTGATGCATTGATTATCGGAAAACTGTTTCCAGCGTCTACTCTGGGTCAGTATTATCGGGCAAAATCGACATCCAACATCATTGTGAACAATGCTTCGGGAAGTCTCATGGCCGTATTTTTACCGGCTTTAAGTTCGGTGCAAAACGACATCGAAAGAGTAAAACAAATTGTAAGTAAATCGTTTCACTTTATTTGTCTTATATCGTTTTTTATTACCGGTCTGTTTTACATTGTTGGTGGCGATTGCATTATCCTCTTGTTTTCGAGCAAATGGCTACCTGCAGTTCCGTTTTTTGAGTTGACAATGCTAAGTGCATATGCGTATCCCGTTAGTGCCGTATTGGTTAACGTAATTGTGGCAATGGGAAACTCTAAAGCATTTCTGCGACTCGAAATTTATAAAAAACTGATACTGAGTGTAAACTTTGTTATTGGCTTCTATTTTGGTATCGAAGGGTTTTTAATAGGCTTCATTATTGCAAATGCACTTTCGGTGCTGCTGAATATAGGGTTTGCTTCGAACGATATGAAAGTTTCATCGATGTGGTTTATTAACCGAAGTGTTATTTATATTTTAAGTACTTTTGTAATTACTGTTATATGCAAATTTGCATTTATGTTTCTTGAATCGTCGTACGTATTGCACTTAGTTATCAGTGGCAGTGTTTTCTGCCTGCTGTTTATTGCCAGCATGCTTATGTTCAAAGCACAGGGGCTATTATACGTTCTGGAGCAAATAACCTGGAAAAATGTTGGGGCCCGATTAATACACCGCTTCTATGATAAATAAAAAGATATATGTTACCAAACCGGCATTGCCGCCACTGGAGGAGTTCGAAGCATATCTCGAGCAAATGTGGGAATCGGGATGGTTAACCAATAATGGCCCTTTTCACATTGAGTTTGAAAACAGTTTGCGCGATTTTTTAGACGTCGATTACATTTCATTGTTTTCGAACGGAACCATTGCACTAATTACAGCCTTACAGGCACTCGACCTGAAAGGTGAAATTATTACCACACCCTATAGTTTTGTTGCTACCTCCCACGCAATAAAGTGGAATGGATTGAATCCTGTTTTTGCCGATATCGATAGCCATACATGCAATATCGACCCTGAATCGGTAGAAAGACTGATTACCGAAAATACTTCTGCCATTTTACCGGTGCATGTGTATGGCATCCCGTGCGATACCGAATCACTTCAGAAAATTGCCGATAAACATAAGTTAAAAGTTATTTACGATGCAGCACATGCGTTCAGGGTTAAACAAAACGGTTTCAGCATATTGAATTGTGGCGACCTTACGGTGTTAAGTTTTCACGCTACCAAAGCATTCCATACTTTCGAAGGAGGAGCAATTGTTTCGCATTCGGCAGAACAGAAAACCAAAATAGATTATCTTAAAAACTTCGGTTTTGCCGATGAGCTTACTATTGTTGGAGTCGGCATCAATGGTAAAATGAACGAAATTCAGGCATGCATGGGCTTGTTGCAGTTGAAGTATTTCGAGAAATATGTAGAAGAAAGGAAACAGATTACACATCGCTATATACAACGTCTTCAACATATTTCTGGATTGAGACACATTCAGTACAACAAACATACTGAGTATAATTATTCCTATTTCCCCGTTTTTATTAATCGGGATGAATTTGGTTGTTCGCGCGACGATGTCTATAATGCCTTAAAAAATCACGAAATATATGCCCGACGTTATTTCTACCCGCTTATCAGTAATTTGCCCAGCTATGAACACATAGATTCTGCCGCTCGTGAAAACCTGAAAAATGCAAATAAAATAACCGAAGAAGTTTTATGTTTGCCCATATACCCGGGGCTACAGCCCGAATCAGTCGATAGAATATGTGAGATTATACTGCAATGTAGAAATACGTTAAAAGGGAAAAATTGATGGTAACAAAAGCAATATGTGAATTTTCTTTTACGCTGTAATTAATGACGGATGCTATTTCGAATACTTTGAATCTGAATAATACAGATGAAGCAAATGAATTGCGGCTTAGTGTATTGATGATTACTTACAATCATGAGAAATTCATTGAACAGGCTCTGCGTTCAATTTTGATGCAAAAAACCGACTTCCCCTTCGAAATAGTAATAGGCGACGACTGCAGTTCCGATGGCACAAGGGCAATTGTTTTAGAGTTTGCAGCAAAATATCCCGGCAAATTTAAACTGTTGCTGCACGATAGAAACATGGGAATGATGCAGAATTTTTTTTCAACACTGAAAGCGTGCAACAGCAAATACATCGCAATATGCGAAGGCGACGACTACTGGATTGACCCTGAAAAACTTCAAAAACAGGTTCACTTCTTAGAGAATAATGCGAATTTTTCGATGTGTTGCCATAATGTTTTTGCCGAGGAAGAAGATGGAAATCGAAGTGTTTTGTGGCAATGGGACGAAATAAAATACTTCACATTGAGCAATCTGGCTAACGGCAATTTCATTTCTACCCCAAGCGTGGTGTTTCTTAAAACTAAGTTTTCTGTATTACACGATAAATATTTAGAAGCTCCTTTCGGAGATTTTATCCTCCATTTATTTAACGCCAGGGCTGGCAATATTTGTTATATGCCCGATATCATGGCTGTTTATCGCATTCACAATCAGGGTGTGTGGACTACCAGGAAGAGCTCAACCGAAAAAGAAATCGTTTTATACACCAAATTCCTTCATACCAATAGAATGCTGCTCGCCGATTTTTCTGACGTTGACGAGTGCCGAAAGAGTTTTAACAATGGCATCACCGAATCGCTGAATCAGTTGAGATTTCTGCACGCCAAAGGTAGGGATGCTTTCTTGTCGAGAAAATTTGCCCGAATGTTGTTATGCCATTTATTTAAAATACGAAAATTCAACCTTCATACTTTTGCATCGTGTTTGGTGAATGTGTTTTTTTATAAATGCTTTATTAGATTAATTGAATCTGTTGATGAAACCCATTCATAATATATTACTCTTCTTAACCAATTATTTGGTGATGTTTTTGGTTTTTATCAGCTTACCCATATTGCTGGTTGTTCGTATTGTTGTTAGAAAGAAGGGTGTTCTGTATCTCGAAAATTTCCCCGAAGAAAACGCAGGTTACCAATACCGCTCGAAAAAATGGGCCGAATTATTATCGGGTTTGGGTATCAAAGTTTCAGTAAAAACTGTTATTTCTGATAGAGAGCGATTCGACAATGCCGGACATTTTTATTTTCTATGTCTTTCTTATTTTAAAAAGGCTGCTCATATTGCAAGCTCGCTAACCTACGAAACAGTGATAGTCCGTCGCGAATTGCTTGCAGCCAACGATTACGGTAATTTGTTTATGGAGAGGTTCCTGCTTGCCATACACAGCCATGTAATTCTCGATTTTGACGATGACATTGCTGATGCAAAAAACCAACCCAAAAGCAAATTAAGCTTGTATGCGAAACTTATGCTGGAACACCCCGACAAGTTTAATGCAACGCTAAAATTATATCGAAAATTCATTGTAGGCTCTCCGTTTTTGGCAAAACTAATTACGGCAGCCAATCCACAATTGAATCAGGAAGCAATATGCTACATACCCACTTGCGTAAATTACGATGAGATTGAACCCAAAAAAGATTTTTTCGAAAACAACCACATTGTTTTTGGATGGATCGGCGGTATTAACAATTTATATCTTCTTGAATCGATTATACCGAGTTTAATACGTATTTCTGAAAATCACAACATAAAACTTATCGTAATTGCAGGCACAGAACCCAAGTGGGAAACCCCGTTTGAGCTACAGTTTTTTAAATGGAGCCTGAGTCATGAAACAGAATTACTAAAAAAAATCGATGTAGGCCTCATGCCATTGCACGACAATATTGAATCGTTAGGGAAATGCGGTTTCAAACTGATTCAGTACATGGGGCTTGGTATCCCCGGAATTGCCTCAGGCATAGGGATTAACTCGCTAATAATAGAAAATGGTATTAACGGATTTTTGGTAGAACCCGGCAACACCTGGGATGAGGTAATCGAAAAAGTGATTCGCACAAAAGAAACACTGCCATCAGTTGGTAATAGGGCAAGGAAAACAATACACGATGCTTATACTTTCAATGCCAATAAGAATAAATATATACAGTTTGTTCTTTCGAAATAATATAATAATTTGTGTTTGCGGGTTTTTGAGGTATTCAGATTTTTAATAGGTTTGTATTGTATGCGGAAATCATTTTTAGTAATTAATAATAAGTATGTGTGGCATTGCAGGAATTATAAATTTCAATAATAAAGTTCATGAACACGACATACAGCGCATGTGCGATACTCTTGTTCATCGTGGTCCCGATGCCGGGGGTATCTGGATTAGCAAGAATTCGAATGTGGGACTTGGGCATCGCCGACTGAGCATTATCGATCTTTCGGCCAATGCAAATCAACCCATGCACTATTCCGGTAGATACACCATCACGTTTAACGGTGAAATATTTAATTACATCGAACTCAAGCAAGACTTGCTTAAACGAGGAATACAGTTTATTACGCAAAGCGACACCGAAGTGGTTCTTACAGCCTACGAAGTGTATGGCGAAGATATGTTGCAACACTTCGACGGGCAGTTTGCTTTTGCCATTTACGATCACCGTAACGAAACAATTTTTTGTGCACGCGACCGTTTTGGCGAAAAACCATTTTATTACTACTATAGCCAAGACAAGGGGTTTTACTTTGCATCAGAAATGAAAGCCATTTTTGCGGCCGGTATTCCCTGCGAAGTAAATAATACAATGGTGTTTAATTATTTGTTGCATTGGACTCTTGAAAACCCATACGAGAAATCGGAAACCTTCTACAAAAACATCCATTCTCTTGAGCCCGCAAGCTGCTTGGTGTTAAATCGCAAGGGTATTACGAAAAAGTTATACTGGCAATTGCGCCCCGATTACATCAACAGAAAGATAGATTTCAGTGACGCACTCAACCAATACAAGTTTCTTTTTAGTGAGTCGGTGAAGCTTCGACAGCGTTCTGATGTGGCAGTGGGGACTTCCTTGTCGGGGGGTATCGACTCGAGCAGCGTTGTTCGTGTTATGAACGCTCAGTTAGACAACAATGCCCGGCAGTTCTGTTTTTCGGCTCGCTTCGATGATGCAGACTACGACGAGGGTAAATACATGAGCATTGCATCTGAAGGGCTACAGAATATTGAGTGGAAACAGATTTATATAAACGAAAACGATTATTGGCAAAATTTACAAAAACTGGCTTACCATCAGGAAGAACCTTTTTTGGGCCCCAGTGTGTTTGTGTTGTGGCAGGTGCAAAAACTGGCATACGAACATGGCATTACCGTATTGCTCGATGGTCAGGGTGCCGATGAGGTGCTGGCAGGCTATTTTAAATACTTCAACACATTTTTAAGAGAAACATTATATCGCCGTCCGCTGCACTTCAGGTCGGAGCACAGCAACATTTACCAAACCACAGGATATCGCAGTTCTGTTGCGAAACTGTTGGCAGAATCGCTTGCAAATTCGGCTTCGCACTCGTTTATTGGTTCAAACAGAAAAAAACAGTTAGTTCATAAAGGTGTAACCCCTGAATTAATTGAGAGTAAAAGTAATTTTAAAAACCCTTTTAATACCTACTCTCAACTAAACAGTGCGTTGTGCTTCGATACCTGCATTTATGGAATGGGAAAACTGTTGCGATTTGCCGACCGCAGTTCAATGGCATTCTCCAGAGAAATCCGTCTCCCTTTTTTATCGCACAAATTGGTGGAATTTGTATTTTCGTTGCCTTCCGAATTTAAAATTCATAATGGTTTTACCAAGTATATTCACCGGAAAAGCATGGAATCGGTATTACCATCCGAAATTTGCTGGAGAACCGATAAAATGAGTCCGCAGGCCCCTTACGACAAATGGCTGAATTCCTCCAGAGGATTAGAAATGGTGCAGCACTACAAGCAACTGCTGATTGAGTCAGGATGCTTTTCAAAGGAAATTAACATTTCAAATTTCGAAATAATTGACCTAGGAGCGTTTTTCGAAAATACGAGGGTGTTTTCGTCGCATCAAAACAACCACATTACAAAGTGAAAACGGAAAAGGATAAATATCTGTTGCTAAAAGGAGCTGCCGGAATTGGCGACCGCCTACATGTACTTACCGCAGCGCTCGATTATTGCGAAAAAACCGAACGTAAGCTAATTGTCGACTGGGCCGATGGTGTGTTTGCCAAACCGGGTGTAGATGTATTCGAAAAGTACTTCGTTTGCAAACACCCATTATATCATAAACAAAAAACAGATATCGTTGGTTTAGCCAATGCATCGTGGTATCCATCAATATTCAGTACTTTTGTTTTTGAAGATATATACAACCATTATCTTCCGGTGCATCCCGGTCTGATTTCGAAATTTCCGAAACGACTGGTTCCCAACGGTCGGTTTTGCAAAATATATGGCTATTGGCAATACAATAAAACTCCCAAACGCAACGACCTAAGCATCTTGTTGCATCTCAACGATAAAAACGATATACTGCAGGGTCGTTATCTTCCCGAGAAACTCCATCACGATGTTGTGGTATATGCTGATATGGCACATATTTCGAAAAAGGATATATTTATTAAGTTCATTGATATTTCTGATTTCTTGAAAAATAAAATTGAGAAACTTGCAGTTGAATTTCAACTTGGCGAAAAATCGGTAGGTGTGCACATTCGCGCTACCGATAAAAAACCACTGAATGAGATTGCCACACTCTTAAAGTATTTAAAAGACAAGTTCGGCGACGAGTTTTTATATTTTATTGCTACCGATAATAAGAAGTTTGAGGAGGTATTTCGGTCAAATTTTTCGAAAGTTCTTTGTTGCGAAAAATTTTTACCCAAGGTGAATATTGGAGGAGTTCATCATTATGCGCAACAAACAAAGAATTGGGATAATGCCGAATTGGTGCTGGAACAAAGCATTGTTGATATGTGGCTTCTGTCGAAATGCGAGTATCTATATTATATGGGAAATTCATCGTTTTCTATTGTTTCAGCATATATGCATAATAATGCAGCAAAACAGCTTGATTGGAATAGTCTTTAGTGGAAAAATTTGTAAAGTATGAAAAAACCTTTTCGAAGAATTGTGCAGTATCTTTTCGCTTTATTCGGGTTCGACTACCAACGTTTATCTGATGTTGAAAGCGTAAAACAGTTAATTAAAAGTTTAAAACCATATAACACCAACGTAAAACTCATTCGTCTTGGTCCTAATGGCGATGGTGGCTACCTTGTGCCTGATGACCTTGCCGGAATTAAAGCCTGCTTTTCGCCAGGGGTAAGCAACATCAGCGGATTTGAAGAAGATTGCGCCCGATTGGGAATGCAAATATTTATGGCCGACAAAACAGTTGAGAAACCAAACATAAAACTCTCTCCCGAAAAATATCATTTTCTAAAAAAGTTTATAGGTCACTTTAATGATGAAGATTTTATTGAAATAGAAGAGTGGTTGAAAACAGCTCAATTGAATCAACATGATGATTTAATGCTGCAAATGGATATCGAGGGCTGCGAATACTTCACTTTTATCAATATTCCGCAATCTTCGTTAAGCCGATTTCGTATTATTGTTGTAGAGTTTCACAATCTGGATAGGTTATGGAATCGCGATTTTTTCAAACTGGCTTCTGCAGCTTTCGAAAAAATACTCAAAACACACACCTGTGTCCATATTCATCCAAACAATTGCTATGGTGTAAACAAACACAAGGGCATCGAAATACCGGTGTTGGCCGAGTTTAGCTTTTTTCGAAACGATAGAATATCAGAGAAAATACCTAAAACACTATTTCCCGATCCCCTTGATTTCGATAATACTACAGCAAAGCATATTGTATTACCAAAAAATTGGTTTCTCGAAAGTTAATGACATCAATGGCAATTTTGAAATCAAAAAAACATTATTTTTATTTGATTTTTAGTAATCAATTTGTTCCAAATTTCGGAGGGAGCATTTGTATATCTGAATAACATTAATGAAGAATTTGATTAAAAAAATAAGAAGAAAAACAAAAAAGTCCTTCGGCCATCAGTCGAAGAAGTCATATTTAATTATAAAACGAAGCGATCAAGGCATTGGATTAGGGTCGTATATTTTAACCAATCTTGGGCAAATGCATTATGCTTTTAAAAATGGAATGACGCCTGTTATCGACATGCAAAGCTACCTGAATTCCTATCTCGAAAGCAACGAAGTTGGGAAGTGTAATGCTTGGGAATTCTATTTTAAGCAACCTGCCGGTATTGGTCTTAGCCAAATATCTTTGCGCGATTGCGAAACTATCGACGGGACTCCCGTGTTTTTACCATACGATAGCATGGATTTTTTAACCAACGATAATTTGGTGAAATACTGGCAAGCTTTTACAAAAGAAAATTTGAAGTTAACCGATGAGATGAACATTCACATCAACAAAACAATGAATGAACTGTTTGTCCAAAGCAATGATAACATTTTGGGAGTGTTGTGCAGGGGAACCGATTACATAAACACCAAACCATATGGACATCCGGTTCAACCTTCGGTTTATGAGGTAATTGCGAAAGCCGAAGAAGTAATTAAAACACAAGGATGCAGTAAGGTTTTTCTCGCAACCGAAGATGCTTCAATTTTAAATGTTTTCAAAGAGTGCTTTAAAGAGAAACTTATATTTACCAATGCTATGCGATACGGAGAAACGCAAGGGAAACGCTTAACGGCGATACGTTTTAACCGCGAACGCGATAAGTATTTCAAAGGTCTTGAATATCTGGAATCGATTGTACTGCTTTCGCGCTGCCAATGCATGATTGCCGGCAGAACAAACGGCAGTTTGCTGGCTCTTTTAATGTCGGAAGGCTATAGGTACATGTATATGTGGAACAAAGGACGATATGGAATTGATGATGATGTTACTTCAGATAAACATCGTATTACTTAATGCCAATAGATTACTGTTCATAATAACCATTACTTGCCCTGGGCTTGTTTTTTTTCGTCAAAGAATAATTCATAATAAACTATCGTTTGGTGAATACCCACTTAGTTTTGTTAACTTTGAGGCTGTATGAAAACAATAGCTTTTTTTTCGGTGTTATTAAGTTTGAGTTTAGTTAGCTATGCTCAACATCGCGCCTGCGACACATGCTATATGAAGTATATTGTGTCGGTGCTGGCCCACGATTCGTTGTGTGGTCGCGATGCAGGTACTATTTATGAAGAAAAATCGGCGTTTTTTATTGCGGAACAGTTTCAGAGCCTGCGAATACCACCTCTAGTTAAGAGGAATTATTTTCAGCAATTCACATGGCTTGACGACAGCATCGAAAAACAATCGGTAAATGTGATGGCATTCGTTAACAACAAAACCGAAAACACGATATTAATCGTAGCCCACTACGACCACCTGGGAATGGGTGGCAAACGTTCGCGCAGTTATGGGAAAACAGCCGTGCACAATGGTGCCGACGATAACGCCAGTGGTGTGGCAATGATGCTGTCACTCGCACGGGAATTGAAAAAGAGGCAGTATAAAAAGTCGAATTTTTTGTTTGTGGCACTGGCTGCACACGAGCCCGGATTGTTTGGGTCGAAATACCTGTCGGAGAATCTGCCTGTTTCTTTTGAACAAATCAAACTCGTGGTAAACATCGATATGGTTGGCAGAATGAACCCTGAAACAAACATGCTTTTGTATGCGTCGAACACGCCGGCAGTCGATAGCAGCATTATAGAAACATCGGTTGCTTTTGCTGATTTACAACTAAAAAAAACAGAATTACCCGTGGGCGATCACAGTGCTTTTGCGAATAAACAAAAAATTCCGGTAGTTTTTTTCAGCACAGGCATGCACGACGATTACCACAAGCACTCCGACGATGTTGAATCGATTAATAATGCAGGCATGCACAACATTTATTTTTTTATGAAAAAATTCCTCTTAAGTTTTTATAGATAAATCGGAATAATTCGCAATTTGATTGATAAATCAATTGATATAATTTGTATTTTTGTGTATTAAAATAAATTAAGGCATATGAAAAAAATATACCGTGTAATTGTTATTGCTTGTGCATTATTTATGCCTGTAGCAATGTTTGCCCAAGGGGTAGCCATTAATACCGACGGAGCAGCGGCACATGCTTCGGCTATGCTCGATGTGCAATCGACAAACAAAGGTTTATTGGTACCGCGCATTGCCAACTGGGCAAGCAATCCGGCCAATCCGGCCACAGGCTTAATGATATTTAACCTAGTAGGAGATGGTACTAATGGCCCCGGTTTTTATTATTACACAGGTTCTGCATGGGTAAAAATGTTTGCCGGCGGCACCAACGATTATATTTTGAATCAAGTGGCAACCGATCAAACAGCCGGCTTTCGCATTAGTGGCAACGGGTATATAGGTAGCAATTTGGGAGTGGGAACCACTTCTCCCTTGGGACGAATACATACCAATATCGGAAGCGGAGCAGTTACTGCAACTACATACGCACTGTATTCGCAAAACCAGGCCACCAACACAACTACCGATGGAGTAAATAAATTTGGTGGATACTTTGTTTCGCAAGGTGCGTTTACCGGTGGAAGTGGTGCAGCAACCAACAACTATGGTATTTATACTGTAGCCACGGGTGCCGATAACAACTATGGCGTATGGGCCTCATCGGGTACTGCAATTTATGGGGTTGGTACCGTTTATGGAGTTTATGGACAAACTTCAACCAATAATGGATATGGTGGGTATTTTTCGAATACAGCAACCGGTACCGGAACACAATATGCTTTACGTGCACAGGCTAGCGGAGGTACCGGCACAGGGACAAAGTTTGGTGTTTATGCTCTTGTAAATGGCAGTGCAACCACCAACTATGCAATATATGGGAACGCTTCAGGTGGTACCACCAACTGGGCCGGATATTTTATGGGGAACACATATATTTCGGGAAGCACAGGTATTGGAACAACATCTCCCTCAACTCAGCTCCACACTACCGGAGGCGTAAGGTTTCAGGTTCTTGGAGGTTCTGGAACTGCCCTTGTTATGACCGATAACAACGGATTGCTTTCGGCAAGCACCGCATCGTCGGCAGGTTTGGTGTCGGGCAGCGGCACACTGAATTATGTGAGTAAATTCACACCCGACGGTGTTTCGCTTGGCAATTCTCAGATATTCGACAATGGAACAAACGTAGGTATTGGTACGGCAAGCCCTGCCCAAAAGCTGCATGTAAACGGTATGGTGCAATCGGGTGGGTATCGCACTACTGCCGGCAACACCAATTACTACCATTTTACGCGAAATACCGGGGGAACAGCCGTGTATATCAATCAGGCGGATGCGACAAGTCCGATACTACGGCTCTCATCGGGCACCGAAACTGCCAATTCAGGGGTGGTATTCACCGTCGAAAATAATGGAAGTACAGGTGTTGGAACAACTACTCCAACAGGTCGTTTGCACACTTACGTAAGCAATGCAGCCGTTACTACCACAACTCACAATCTCTACGTGCAAAATCTGGCTACCAATACCACAACCGACGGTATAAATAAATACGGAGGTTATATAACCTCAAATGGTACTTTCACCGGAAGCACGGGTACTGCAACAAACAACTATGGGTTGTATGTTTCTGCAACGGGTGGCGATACCAATTATGGCATATATACAGTGGGAACTCAATATGGTATTCGCGGAGAAACATCAAGCAATGGTGGCAGGGGCGGTTACTTCCGAAACAGCTCAACAAGCACAGGAACTCAATATGGTATTCAGGCACTTAGTTCCGGAGCAGGAGCATCCGGAACCCGGTATGGAGTTTACGGACAGGTAACCGGTACGGGTACCACCGCCTATGGTGTGCGTGGTTCGGTTACAGGAGCAAATACCACAAATTACGGAGTGTATGGCGATGCCTCGAATGGCACCACAAACTGGGCAGGATATTTTACCGGAAACACCTATGTGGGGGGTAATCTCGGTGTTGGGACAACTTCACCCGGTGTTAAAATCGATGTCGCGGGTGGAGCCATAAGGACCAATAATCAGCTTATTTCGACAGCCGCAACCGGCACAGCACCTCTGGCTGTAAGCTCAACTACTGTGGTTACCAATCTGAATGCCGACCTGCTCGATGGCAATCATGCTTCGGCATTTGCGCTTGCAAGCCATACACATGCTGCTTCACATATAACCTCGGGGGAATTTGACCGAGCGAGGGTGCGACGTATGATTTCGGCCGACACAAGGGCAAGCAACCCCAATCCTGATACGTATGAACCGGCCCTGCAAGCCGACTTTAAAACCAACACTACCGATGGACTTGTCGACGGTGGCACCTATCATGGGGTGTTGTCGTACCGTCCCTATGGTACCGGTACCGACTACTCGGGTGGTCCCATGCATCAGTTAGGCTTCACTCAAAACGGAAACATGTGGATTCGCACTTCAACGGGTACAACAACTTGGAGTGCATGGAAAAAAATGATGAGTGCCAGCGATATTTCCGGTTCTACCAATTATGTAGCCAAGTTTACAGGCGCCAACAGTGTTGGCAATTCTCAGATTTATGATAACGGTTCCAGTGTGGGTGTTGGCACAACAAGTCCGGGGTATAAACTTGATGTATCAGGCGATATCCGTTCAACCAATAAAATTTATGCCAATGCCAATGGCGCTTCCTATTTTAGAGGTGGCGACGATGCTGAACTATGGGATGTTAACGTGGCAAATACATTAGGCATTTATGGTGTACAGAATTCGGCAGTAGCAACAATTAGATTGGGGAGTGGCGCAGCCGATATCTCGGGTTCGGGGGGCAATATTGGGATTGGAACGACAAGTCCTTCTTCTAAACTCCATATTGCAGGAACCAGCTATCATTACCTCGATGCACAACACTACAGTTATAATGCCTACACAACAAATTACACCAACTATGCATACCAGTCCAATCCCAGTGGTTCAGCAGCCGGTAATTATTGGGCTAGTTATAATTATCACACATGCAGTTACAATGGAACCGATTATAGCGGTGGTATGCAGGGTGGCGTTAAAGGTTATGCCTATTGGGGAAGGGAATATACAGCAGGTGTGCAAGGTTGGAATTATGGCGATTACAACCGTTGTTCCGGAGTGCAGGGATATAACAGCTCAGCAAATTCATGGGGTGCTTTGGGTTATAAAAACAGTGTTGGAACCGGCTATGGAGGCTATTTTACATCATACACATCAGGTGGGGGCTTTATAATTGCTGATGAATTAAACACTGTTGGTATTGGAGCCTATGGAGGAATTCTTGGCTCCTAGTCGCGTGGCGAGGTTATGGGGATGGCCACCAGTGGTGAGTTGTTTGCACTGTACAACGATGGGAATGCCTACACCGAGGGTTATTCTGCCGATATTGTTGAAACCGGTGACGGAAGAAAAGCTGCATTTGCGGTCACCTCAACCGAACTTAAAATCTATGCTGATGGAAAAGGTAACATATCCGGAAACGAGGTTTACGTAAAATTCGACTCCTATTTTGCCTCGATGCTGTCGGCCGAGAATTTGCCAAATGTAACCATTACACCCATTGGCGGTTGGGCTCCTGTGTATATTAAAACCATTACCACCGAAGGATTTACGGTAGCTGTGGCTGATAACAATAACACCAATCTTGATTTTACATGGATTGCTGTTGGCCGGCGAATCGATCACAACAATGCTGCACTTCCCAAAGATTTGGAAAACGAGCGTTTCAACCAAAATATTCGAGGTTTTATGTTCAACGAAAACGAGCTCAATAATTCAGCTACACCCATGTGGTGGGATGGTACACAAATTCGATTCGATGCACTTCCCGAAAAACCTGTTGATATGGGTAAAAAAATGGAGGAAGAACGTAAAATGATGCCTTCGCAGAACCAATAGGACTTTGTTCAAAACTTAAAAAATAAGTACAATGAATAAACATATTTTAATAGCACTTTTTCTGGTGATTACTGGTATTCTTCATTCCCAAACCATAGTAAATTCCGGAGCAAAAATCAATGTACCTTCGGGAACCTATCTGATATTTAAGAACCTGAATAATTCGGGCGATAACGCGTCGTTTTATTACAACACGAATATTTCGGTATCGGGTAACTGGACCAACGTATCGCCGGCAGTGTTCAGCAATGGAGCCAATGGAGCCGTTACATTCAACGGCAGCGAGGTGCAAACCATACAAAGCGGGGGCAGCAGTTTTAAAACGCTGAGCATTAACAACTCGGCAGCGGCATCGCATGCCATAGTGCTGAGCGACGACTTGAGCATAGCCACTCAACTGAATCTGACCGATGGTGTAATAAATACTGCCGGGAACAAAGTAATTTTTCTCGACGGCTCGGCAACTACCACAGGCAGCATGAACAGTTTTATCGATGGAAACGTGCAGAAAAACGGCAGCACGGCCTTCACCTTTCCGGTAGGCAACATCACCCAGCGCGACCTCGATGGAGACTCGAACCCCGAGAACTATGTGGTTTGGGCGCCCTTTGCTGCCACTCCGGCCTCATCGGCCTCGGTGCAGGTACACTATAAGTTTTCGAACGAAGGTATGCCCGACTGGTGGGAACATGGCGGCAATATGGATACGGATCTGCACCATGTAAGCGACAGAGAGCACTGGGTGGTAAACTCGCCTGTGAACCTTACCAGTGTAACCCTATACTGGAAAAACAATGCCCACGCCCTTGGCGAGATTTGCATACACAGCCTGTGTGCCGGCGACGACAGCGACTACGACCCGGCCGATTTATCGCTAACCTACTACGACGGCATGTGGGTCGATTTGGGCGGAACAGCTCAGGGCAATCACAACGAGGGGTATATCAGTTCGGGCCCCATTCCGTTTTCGTCGAAGGGCACCAAAGTGGTAACATTTGGGTCGAAGAACGACATCGACCCATTGCCGGTAGAACTTGTAAGCTTTTCGAGTATCTGCCACAACGAAACGGTGCTGCTCGAATGGCAAACTGCCAGCGAAATCAACAGTGCCTATTTTGTGATTGAGAAATCGCTAAATGCAATTGACTTCGAAGAAATTGGCAGAATTCCTGCGGCCGGAAACAGCAACGAGCTTCTCTACTATAATTTTACCGACCTCAGAAACGAGCACACAGCCAAGTATTACCGGTTGAAGACCGTAGATATTGATGGCAGCTTCGAGTATAGCAATAGCCTGGTGGCTTATTGCTACGAAGTAAGCAATCCGGTGGTTATGGTATATCCAAATCCGTTCCGCGACATATTGTACATAAAAGGCGAAAACATGAATGGAGAGCAATCGCAGGTGTTAATTTACGATATGCTGGGCAAATTGCTATATGCCGAAAAACTCGACAACAGCTACGGCAGCTTTGGCACCGAAATACATCTGGGGCATTTGTGTCCGGCTATGTATGCTGTAAAAGTAGTGTGCAGCGACTTCACCCAAACCATAAAAATCGACAAGCATTAACACCGCATTCTAATGTAAAACAAATCGAAACTATATGAAAAACGTTTACCTGCTAATTGCTATATCACTCATGCTCCTGACAGTTCCGGGAGCATTGTTTGCCCAAGGGGTAGCCATCAACACCGATGGTGCAGCAGCCCATGCTTCGGCCATGCTCGATGTGCAATCCACGTCGGGAGGTATTCTAATTCCAAGGCTGACCTTGGCACAGCGGGGCAATCTTACAAACCCTGCCAATGGATTGCTTATTTATCAAACCGACAACCAGCCCGGGTTCTATTTTTATAATGGAACCTTGTGGACTAGAATAAGTGCCGGGATTGATGCTTCAGGAACAACAAATTATGTTTCGAAATTCACAGGGGCCAATTCATTGGGGAATTCACAAATTTTCGACAATGGCACCAATGTGGGAATAGGAACCAGCTCTCCGATGTATAAGTTACATGTTTCGGGAACAGGATATTTTACAAACGGCACCACAACTGCAACACTTGCTGACGCAGGAAGCAACAGGGGAGTATATGGAACCGGCACATACGGAGTATATGGAAATGGAACGTATGGGGTGTATGGAAGTGGAAACTATGGGGTTTACGGTAATGGTGGAGGAGGGACTGGCGTTTACGGCACCGGAGGGATCTATGGTGTATATGGAACCAGTGGAAGTGGTTGGGCGGGATATTTTAATGGACTTTTTTACATTTCAGGCAACACCGGCATTGGTGTCTCATCACCTACAGCCCAGTTACATACTACAGGAACAGTTCGATTGGCCTACTACACCAATGGTTTTCTGCGGGTTGATGCAAGTGGAAATCTTGGCGTTTCGGCTGCATCATCGTTATTCACGGTAGGAACTGGATTAAGCTGGGCTGGCAGCACACTGAACAGTGTGTGGACAATAAGCGGAAATAATATTTATAATAATAATACCGCAAATGTTGGGATTGGCACCAGTTCGCCCGGAACAAAACTAGACGTCTCAGGTGGCAACATCCGAACCACAAACCAATTGGTATCAACACAGGCTACCGGGACAGCGCCATTGGCTGTTTCGTCAACAACGATGGTAATAAATCTTAACTCAGATTTACTCGACGGTTATCATGCCTCGGCATTTGCTACATCGAGTCACACCCATGCAACCTTAACCCGTGGTGCCGGCTTAACCGGAAACAACTACGATGGCTCAACAGCTACCACCTGGGCGGTCGATTTTGGAAGCAGCTCGGTTGCCGGGAACGGTCCAAAGGCACAAGGTAACTTCGGACAGTTTCAATCTCATAGCACCTATACAGATTTCAATGCCAACCCGGCTTATTGGGGATGGAACTATGTGCAGGGCAACACCAACGCGCCTAATACAAACTCTTCTCAGTGGTATCGCGAAGTTATTAGTCTGGGAGATGCCTATCCGGCCCGTGGGGCAGGAGGCTATAGCCTTGAACTGGCATTCCCGCGATATAATACCACAACTGCAGGCATATGGATGAGAACTGTTGAAAATGGAACTATTGGTACCTGGACACGAATTGATGCAAACGGACTCAGTGTTTCGGGAACGACCAACCGCGTTGCTAAATTTATTTCAGCCAATGCAGTGGGAAATTCTCAGATTTTTGATAACGGCACCAATGTGGGAATTGGAACGGCTTCACCCACACAAAAGCTATATGTTGCTGGAGGCAATATCTTAAACGAAGGAATTCTGTATCAAAACACATGGCTCGGGCAAGGTTCCGGTGCTCATGGCATAAGCTGGTATCAGCCTTCGTTTGTTACCTGGTTCGACTATATGGCGCCTCCGGGAACTACGAATGCCCCCAGTGGAACAGCAGCACCCACCGATGCAACGGCTAATGTAACCTCGTGGGCGCGAAGATTCAACATCGAAAGCCTTGCCGGATATGGCTGGATTTTTGAATCCGGTTCCAATACAGCAGGGTCTGCCCCTACTGCCAAATTCGCCATCAGCTCAAACACAGGAAATTTCCACTCAACCGGTTCAGGAGTGGTTGATGGAACCCTTCGAGCAGGCGCTTATGCAACTCTTGGATCAGGAACAAGTGCCGGTTATTATCAGGATGCAACCAACGGGGCTTACAGGGCAATAGTTGGTGCAGGTACAACAAACGGCTATTACTTTCAAACCAATGCAGGAGGCACTACAACAATGTATGTGGGACTTGGCGGAACATACAATGGTAAGGTTGGGATTGGTACTACCACTCCATCATTTAGTCTGCACGTTCCGTCAGGCTATATTGGGACTGATTATATTAATACCACCGACAACGTCGTAGGCTCAGGGGTAACCGGCATCATGGTGAAGGCCGGTGATAATTATCATCGCACAGCCAGTGCAGCAGCAATTGCAGCTTTTTTAAATGCAACAGGCACCTGGATTCCCAACAATGGTATCGGCGACTGGCAAATCGCCTCATCGTCAACGGCAACCGATTATACAACCGCATCCCTCGAACTTCGGGAGTCGAACTTTTCAGGTGCCTCGGGCATTCCTCCAAGGCTTGGGTTTCACTGGGGTGGTGTGGTGGCCTCACAAATTGGCATCGAAAGCTCGGGAAGAATTGCCATTCTCAACAATCCCGGAAGCAGTTACGAAAGTCTGATTGGCAATAATTTATATGCCAATGCCGAAATTTATGTGAACAACTGGGTTCGCCACAACGATAACGACGGAACCTATTGGAGCAATAACGGATGGCATATCTATCCAAAAGATGCCAGCGATATGTATCTGCGTACCGGTTCGGGTAACGGTGGCATTTGTGGCACGGTGGGAGATGCTACAGCACGTGGGTATTTGCACTGGACCACAGGTAACGAAATAGGCCTGCTAGACAATGTGCGTAGCTGGCAACTCCGTGCGTGGAACGGAGGCACCGAAATTTACGATGCTACCTACAATAATAGTTCATATGCCTATTATTATCGCAATCGTTATGGTGTTGATACCGATCATACTTTTGGTATTTATTTCGGAAGCGATGCTTCAACTGCTTATGGTATATTCCGCGAATCGGGTGCCTGGACGAACCCTTACCCCGATTTGAGAATAGCTTTTCACACCGGTATAAAACTTGGTGCCAATGCCAGTTACAACGGTATCAGGTTTTACAACGATTACGATATGTCAACTCTGGTGATGTCGGTTAACGATGCATCAACAAGCGGGATAAATAACGTATACATACCTTACATGCTCGGTGTTGGAGCATATCCTTCAGCTAACTATCATATTTATGCCTATGATTCTCCATATACTTCTGGCACTGGTTATGGTAATGGATATTCACGTTCATGTATTAATGGGGCAGATTTAAATGTGCAAACATATGAATTTGGAACTACCGGATATGCCTATAATGATTATACCCGATGCGGAGGAGTACTAGGAGCTCAATGGAGTGCATCTTACTGGGGCTCACTTGGTTATAAAAATAGTGGGGGAACAGGCTATGGTTGTTACTATACCTCTGTTAGCTCCGGCAGCGGTTTTATGAACAACAACGGCATCGTATCAGGTATCGGTAGTGGCGGCTATGGCGGTGTCATGGGCGGCTGGAGTCGTGGCGAAGTGCTGGGATTCACTACTGCCGGCGAATTATATGCATCATATAATCTGGGCAATGAATATACTTCAGGTGTTTCGGCTGATATAGTTACAACCGGAAACGAACGTCATGCAGCCTATTCGGTTACATCTTACGACATAAAAGTGTATGGCGATGGCAAGGCAAAGCTGGTAAACGGGGTGTGCTATGTGCAATACAGCAAGGAGTTTACAAACCTGATATCTGCCGATAAAGTGCCAACCATCACTGTTTCGGCGCTGGGCGAGTGCGAGGGTGTATATATTGTAAATGCCGATAAAAACGGATTTACTGTGAAAGAATTCAGAGGTGGCCAGTCGAATGTTGAGTTTTCGTGGATTGCCATTGCTACCCGTGCCGATGCTCACGAGTTGAATACCTTACCCGCTGATATCAAAAATCGGGATTTCGATAAGAATCTGAAAGGCGTTATGTTTAACGAGAACAATAAAAACCAGTCGGCTACGCCTATTTGGTGGGATGGAAATACAGTGCGCTTCGATGCGCAGCCCGAAGAACCCAAACCTGCTAAAACCGAAGATTTAAGTCCGATGAAGTCCACTCAGGGCGATTCTCGCAACGATAATTCATCGCCCGAGTTAAGCCCTCTTGAGCATTCCAAAAGGAATGCCTCGGATGTGCAAAACGAATATTATGCGCCAAAAAAATAAACGAGTTACTTGAGTAAGAAAAAAATTTGATTATAGAACATTTAAGATAGTTAAAACCCAGCCATTATGAACAAGCTATTATTGAGTATTTCGATAGTGATAATTTTGCTTGCTTCACAGGTGAGCAATATTTATTCGCAGGGTGTGGCCATCAATACAAGTGGTAACCCCGCCGATGCTTCGGCCATGCTCGATGTGCAATCGACTTCGGGAGGTATTCTAATTCCACGACTTACATTAGCACAACGGGGTAATCTGGTCTCGCCTGCCTCCGGATTATTGATTTATCAAACCGACAACCAAGCTGGTTTCTATTTCTACAATGGAACCGTCTGGACTAAGATTAGTACCGGCCTTGATGTTTCGGGAACCCAGAACTATGTTTCAAAATTCACAGGGACCAATTCACTGGGCAATTCGCAAATTTTTGATAATGGAACTAATGTTGGGATTGGAACAGCAACACCTTCTTATAAGCTGCACGTAGCGGGCAACGGTTATTTTATTAATGGCAGCAACCGCAGTTACTTGGCAGATGTCTCGAATGGAAGAGGTGTGTATGGAATTGGAACGTCTGCGGGTATTTACGGAGAGGGCGGAACATATGGAGTAATTGGCACGGGTACAAACACTGGAGTATATGGTGTAAGTACAAACATTGGTATATATGGTACGGGAAGCGCATGGGCAGGTTTTTTTAATGGCAGTGTCCATGTGTCAGCATATCTAGGACTTGGAACTGTCTCACCAACAGCGCAGTTACATACCACGGGATCTGTTCGTTTTCAGGGATTGACGGGATCGGGAATACGAATTGTATTCGTAGATGGAAATGGAAATTTATCGGCTAATACCGCTGCTGGGGCCGCATTAATCAGCGGCACGGGAACAACAAATTACGTTTCGAAATGGACTGGTACCAATACTCAGGGCAATTCTCAAATTTTCGACAATGGAACTAACGTTGGGATTGGAACGGCTTCGCCAACCTATAAACTAGATGTTCAGGGAGCTAGCGGTATTAGAATTGGTAACACTACTTATGACGCCAATCTGGTATTTGGAAACAATGCCACCTGGAAAAGCGGAATCAGGGTGTACGACAATGGTGATGCGGAAATGAGGATATGGCACGCAAACACCAATGGTCAAATTGTTTTGGCCACCGGATATAATGGCGATCAGGCCACCACAATGCCTACGGATGGTTTATTTATAGACCAGAATAAAGTGGGAATCGGGTATGCATCGCCGGCTGCAGCTACCGGAAAGCTATTGGTAAACGGAAATGTGGGCATTGGCACCACAACTCCTGGTTCCCCCTTGCACGTTGGTTCAACCGGATGGAGCGCAAACCAATTACATTTTTCAAGCGGATGGACCACTGCAGGTTATCATGCCACCATTGGCAGCGGCTATACCGGAATCAGTGCCTCTGGAATAATGTTGGGTACCCCACATGTTCCATGGCGGGCAAGCTATGGTGCAAAACTTAGATTTGCCAGCGATCAGGCTGCTACCTATTACTGGGATTTGGGAATGAATGGTGAAGCCGGTGGTTCGACCGACCGTTTTGATGTAAACAGAAATAATTCCAATTTATTTACCATAACCAATGCAGGACGCGTTGGTATTGGCAATGTTGCCCCGGCCGTAAAACTTGATGTTAACGGAACAGCAGAAGCAAATGCATTTTCACAAAATACGAATGGTTTGCGTATCACTGCACCCGAAGGCGCTTCGTATGTAACCAGTACAAGTTCTGTGACCGGTGCCATAAAAATTACTTTACCACAGTATAGATCTTCGACCATGATGCGCATGACAGTGAAAATATATCAGTATTCAACCGATCGGTCGTATACCATCGAATTGGGAGGATACAATTATGCATTAGGAGGCTGGTATAATACCTTTGCCAATGTAACAACAACCAGTGGGCCAGCATTAAATGTAAGATTTGGTTACGACGCATCATCGAAAAACTGTATTTGGATTGGTGAAACAAGTTCCACATGGGCATATCCACAGGTATTTGTAACCGATTTTCAGGCCGGTTATAGCAATTACACCACCGATCAGTGGGACGATGGTTGGGCAGTTACCTTCGAAACCTCATTTGCAACCGTAGAAACCGTGGCTAACACTTCGAATAGTTCGAGCAATAGCTATATTAATAACGGAACTGCATCGCAAAGTGCCAACTTTAATATTACCGGGTATGGATATGCCGGGAACTATTTTCAAACACCTACACTATATGTGAGTGGTTACCGTCATACTGCTTCAACCTATGAAAACGTATATTCCGACAACAACAGTTCCGGTGGGTTTCGTTTATTAAGAAACGATGGTAATTCATGGGGATATTTTTATGCCGACAACTCCGGAATAGGAATCCTAAAAGATGGAAGCTGGGCAGTTCGGGCTACCGGTAGTGTAAACGGAAACAATACTGATGTTTCATTTTTTACAGACGGTGGCACTCAGCGGGCTTATTTCAATTCTTCCGGATTATATTTTAACATGTCAAATCCTCAGGTGAATGCAAGTTCGTATTTTATCGCACCCGGTGGCGCATACTTCAACAGCGGTACGGTTTATTGTGAAGCTGCCATTCAGGCCAGAGGCGGAATACAGAACGATGGAGGGAATTATGGTGGCGATGTGCAAATACACGATAATTTAAGAATAAGCAATGCTGTTTCGTGCATTGGCGGTTATTGTCCGCCAAACAATGCCATACGGCTTACTCCCAACCTGCATCTGAACTCAAGTGCCGGTTATGCTACAATTATTAATTGGGATAACGGAACAACAGGAGCTACTCAAACATTCAGGATTGGAAATGGAGCAGGGGCAGATGTGTTTTATGTAAGGGCAGATTCATATACATGGGCCGGAACTTCTTCAACTACGTTGCCAAATGTAATTTATGCTTCAAGACCATCAGGTAATTACGGTGGTGGGAGAGCAACAATTTATGGGTATCGATATGGCGGAGGTTCAGGTTCTGACGGGACCGGTTATAGTGTTTACGGTACGGATGCCGGTGTTCAGGGTTATACATACTATGGCAACCTTTACGCTTTTGGGGTTGCAGGACATACCTATGGCGATTACACCAGAACCGGTGGCACCATGGGATCTGATAATGGAGGATCCAACTGGGGTTCGTTGGGTTACAAAAACAGTGGAGGATCCTGGTATGGGCTATATTACACATCTGTAGGTAGTGGCGGCGGTTTTATGAACAACAACGGCATCGTATCAGGTATCGGTAGTGGTGGTTATGGCGGCGTAATGGGTGGCTGGAGCCGGGGCGAAGTGCTTGGCTTCACAACTTCAGGCGAATTATATGCTTCGTATAATATGGGCAATGAATATACTTCCGGTGTTTCGGCTGATATTGTAACCACCGATTCAGGACGGATTCCGGTATATTCGGTTACCTCAAACGATGTTAAAGTGTATGCTGATGGGTCTGCACAACTGATAAATGGGAAATGCTATGTAAGCTTTGATGAGTCGTTTGTGGGTGTCATTTCAAAAGAAGGAAAGCCAACTATAACGGTTACTCCTAATGGCGAATGTAATGGATTGTACACTGTTGAAATTTCAAGTCATGGATTTACCGTAAAAGAACTGAACAATGGAACATCGTCTGTTGAATTTTCTTGGATTGCCATCGGGAAAAGGATTGATGCCGAAAAAGCAGGAGAATTGCCGGATGCGTTGAAAGATAAAAATTTCGATAACAACCTGAAAGGCGTCATGTTCAACGAAAACGATAAAGATAATTCAGCGACTCCCATCTGGTGGGATGGAAACAACCTGAGGTTTGATAAAATGCCTGAAACAACTGTTAATAAACCCAAAGACGACCCCAACATGCCTTCGGGTAATAATGGCGATGATGTTAACCGTCTGATTCAGCAAAACAATCAGCCACTACCCGAAAACAATGAGTGGAGACCTTCTCGCGAACAACCTGTTAGAAATCAAGGAGACAAAAAGGATGTAAATATCCAGTAACAGAGATAATATAAATGCGGTGTTTGTTTCCTTCAGGGTAAAACTTTTTATTTGGGTTCGAGATAATTTGTACCTTTGCATATACACTTAAAACAATGACAGTTATGAAAATAATATTACGATATCTGGTACTTACCATCCTGGTAGGTGGTTTCTGTAATCACCAATTGTTTTCGCAAGGCGTAGCCATCAATACCAGCGGAGCAGCGGCCCATGCATCGGCCATGCTCGATGTAAGTTCTACCTCTTCGGGTATGCTGGCGCCACGAATGAGTGCTGCGCAGCGCTCAGCCATAAGCAATCCGGCAACGGGTTTATTGGTATTTCAAACCGATGGCTCCTCGGGCTTTTACTATTACACAGGAAGTAGCTGGATACGGATTAGTTCGGGCATCAATGCATCGGGAACTGCCAATTATGTGTCGAAATTTACCGATGCTACAACTTTAGGAAGTTCTCAAATATTCGATAACGGCACCAACGTAGGTATTGGAACGGCCTCACCGTCGCAAAAACTCGAAATTAACGGCATGGTGCAGTCGGGAGGCTATCGTACTACATCAGGTAGCACCAATTATCACCACTTCACACGCAATGGAGGAGGAACTGCTGTTTATATCAATCAAGAAGACGCTTCGAATGCGATATTGCGATTGTCGTCAGGTATTTATACACCCAACCAAAATGTGGTATTAACGGTTGAGAACAACGGCTATCTTGGATTGGGAACTCTTTCGCCCAGTGTGCAATTACACACTACAGGCGGTGTTCGCTTTCAAAATCTTGGCGGTTCGGGAACACGATTTGTTACAACCGACAACAACGGTGTTTTGTCGGCTGCTACAGCAGCCGGAGCAGGATTGGTGAGTGGAACTGGAACTGCAAGCTATGTAGCCCGCTGGACATCCTCTACCAATATAGGAACAGGTACCATACAAGACAATGGGACCAGAATCGGTATAGGCACTGCACCCCATGCAAGCTATCTGGCACAAGTGGGCGGTGATGTGCTGTTAACTTCGGGCTGGCTTAGAACCACTGGGTCAACCGGATGGTACAGCGAAACCCACGGAGGCGGCTGGTATATGACCGATGCCACCTGGATAAGAACTTACAACAATAAGAGCGTATATCAGAATTCGGGTACCCTGCGCACCGATGGTACTTTTCAGGTAGGCCCTGCCGGAGCCACGCTGAATGTTCCTTATAACGGAGACTTGTCATACAGAACCAATGTGCTTTTCGCCAACACTTCGGGAAATGTGGGCATTGGAACGGCTTCTCCGGGACAAAAACTACACGTAAACGGCAATATTAAACTCGACGACAATATGATGGTAGAAGGAATGTCGAACTACCGTGTTTATCGAAATTTGGCAAGCTATAATAATTCAAGCGGATCGGCTGCCGGAGCATTTGTTATCACTACAAACCAGCCATGGAATTCGGCCTGTATGTTCCGTGTGAAAATAGAAGGTTATTTCTATGATGCCACATCTCCTTTTGAACTTATTGCCGGAGGATATATCTATACTACTAATTCTTTTTATAATTATGGATACGTAAATATCGGTGCCAAACAACTGAATGTTCGATTTGCCCGTAATATATCCACAAATACTGTTGCCATCATTATTGGAAGTGAAGGAGATTCTTACTCTTATCCAAAACTTACAGTAACATCTTTTATGCAAGGACATAGCAATATAAATGAAACCTATGCAGATGGTTGGACAATTGCACAATACACTTCTTTAGCAAATTTTGATTATATTACTACAGTTCCTAACGTAACAACTTTGCCAACCAACAGCAACTATTACATCCAAAACCAAACAGCATCAAACCAATCTGCTAATTTCAGAATCAGTGGAAGCGGATATATCGCAAGTAATGTTGGTATTGGTACCACAAGCCCGCAAGCAAAACTGCATGTTACTACTGCCAATGCATCGGGTTCTGGGACTCCTGCCGGTGGCCTTATGTGGGTAGGGGGTAAAAACGACAATCCCGACAATCAATTTATAAATTTTCGCAATCCTTCTATTTCCGATGGCACCATCCCGGGAATGTCGTGGTGGTCGCCCGACATTATTTTTGGCCGTTACAAAAACGAAACATTCTGGTCGTTCAAAGAAACCCATGCAGGAGGTCTCGGGTCTGCTACCAAAGATATCATCAGAGCCTATGTTGATGATGCCGGAGGTTATCAGAACTTAAACAAAATTGTAATGGCTCCCGATGCTGGCAATGTCGGCATTGGAACCTCCACCCCATCCAGCAAACTCCATGTAAATGCCGGTAGTGTACGTATTTCGGGTAGCACCAATACCAATGTTGATACGGGTGGTATGCTCATATACAGCAACACCTCCGGTCTAGGTGCGGGTACCGCAAAAAAAGTGGAACGTTATTCAAAACTGGTCATGAGTTCCGGTAGTAGTTATCAAATATATGATGATTTCGCAGTAACATTGTATGCCTATCGCTCTGGAAATTACTATTACATCCGTTTGGCCCCAAAATCGGGTTATACCGGGTGGTGGGATTATTCCGAAGAATCGGGAGGAGGTGACGTGAATTGTGTTACTGTGGGCACTCAATATACTATGAGTTCCGACTGGGGGGTTAGCTATACAGGTGGTCTGGAAGTAATAATAAACAGAGAAGATAATTCTTCAGCACCCACTTATAGAATCAGACCTCACTTACATTCTTCAACCAGTAATGGTTATTCTTCAATAATTGTTGAAGTCTATTACCCCTAATAACTAACTATACCTTCATTCCATAAGCCAAATCGCCGGCATCGCCCAAGCCGGGCACAATATACGATTTCACCGTTAGTTCATCGTCGATGGCTCCAAGCCAAAGGGTGGTTTCGGCATTGGGCAGGTATTTTTGTAAATGCTCTATTCCTTCTTTACTGGCTATCAACACCGCAATATGCGTGTGCTTGGGCTTCCCGTGTTTTTGCAATCCTTTGCAGGTAAGCACCATACTCTGCCCTGTGGCCAGCATCGGATCGCACACTATCAAATATCGTTTTTCGATATTAGGTGTTGTGATATAGTCGATTTGAATATCGAATGTGTCGTTGTTTTCGTACTTGCGATAACCGGCTATAAAGGCAGAATCGGCATGGTCGAAAAACGACAGCAGCCCTTCGTGCATAGGCAAACCGGCCCGCAATACCGAAGCTATAACAGGCTGCTCTTTCATGGTAGGTACAATGGCAATGCCCAAAGGTGTTTGAATTTCTTCGTCGCGAAAAGGCAAAGCTTTACTGATTTCGTAGGCGAAAATTTCGGATGCACGTTGCATATTACGTCGAAAACGCATTCGGTCGAGTTGTATCGATTCGTCGCGAATCTCGGCCAGATATTGGTCGAGCAAAGTTCCTTTTCCTCCAAGATTGTTTATTTTCATAGCACAGGTTTTATCGACAGTAATAATACAAAATATTGTTTACTTTTTCAAAAATTGTATTCCTGATGGCAATCGGTTCAATTTCAATTTAGGGTATTCAATAGGAATAGCACCAAAGCCTCTAAAAAACTGAGCTACGCTAACTATAGAGGAACCTTCGAAATCGAGTATCAATGCTTCTGAGGCAAATTGCCTGATTATATGATTGAATAAGCAGAACATGGCACGGGTTTGCTTGCCCTCTTCGGTAGATATCCCAAAAACATAAACCAAAAATTGAGAATTATTGGCAAAAGCGGCTACCGAAACTACCTTGCCTGATTCGTTTTCGACAACATATAAACGAACCAATTGATTTTGGTGCAGGATATTTAGTTTTTGTAGCATTTCATCGCGATACGACTTCGACATATTCGAAATCCATTGTTCATCTGAAGCTTCGATACAATTGGCAATATCGGAAAACGAATCTGAAATACGGCATGTTAACAAATGCTTGTGGGCTTTAGCAATGTTTCGGCGGGTGTTTTGGTTAAATGCTCCAAATAGTGTGTTATAATCTCTGTTCAATGCAAGGTGATGGGTGACACCTTTTTCTTGCTCTCCCATTTCCGAAACTTCGGGATTAACAATATTCAGAGGGAAATCGATATATCGATATTTCTTGGGAATGGCTTCAACAAATGCTTGTAACAGAGAAGTGCTCACAGCATCACCGGCATACACCCCAAGCTGGGGTGTTAATACCGGACGATACACATATCCAATCCCCAGTTTTTGTTTCTGCGGTAAAGGCATCACAGCTTCATAGTCTCCTTGTATCAAGGCATTCCAATTCGGACAAACTATATTGAGCCACTGCGAGCTTGCACAAAAATTGTTGTAATGCGATTGCTCAATACAATTGTTCCAACGTCCAAAATCGATGTTCTTATGTTCGATATGTTTAATTGTTAACACTATTGAGCTTTGTCGAGTAAATATTCATACAATTCAGTCATGGGTGTATGGTGATTTTTATCGGCAAAAGTCTCGTTGTGCCAGAGACTCACAAAAACACCATTTACCGATTTCACCACAGCAATCAATTCATCAATTAAATCAATTGCTTCCTGATGCTTAAGATTCAGGTATTTTTTTATTGTGATATCCATTATCGAAAGAGGCACAACCGACAAATTGGTTTCTTCGTTTTTATCGAGATCGAAAAAGAAAAATGGAGTACAGATACCGGCTCTGAATCCGGGATGTTCGGCATAGGCCATAGTAAAGTCGAATTGGATGCCTAATTCACAGAGTTTTCGGTAAACATCGGGAATCTTGTTTTTCAAATAATGCATGCGCGATTCATAAACCGGCTTACCCAACGAATTCTCAAGAATCTTCTTTTCGTTTTTCCAAAGCAATTCGTTGTTATGACCGGCAAACGAAGGATGTATGCCTATGCGCCCATGCACACTCAGTTCTTGTATTCGTGATGCAAACACCTTACGATTTGGCAAAACATTCTTATCGAATGTAGATGTTTTTTCGGAACACAGCACAAAAAACAAGGGATATAAATTGCGTTGCTGATGCATGGCAACAATCTCGCTGTGAATATCCCAGGGATCTTTAATATGACCTGTAAACACACCAATTCGTTCTGTAATGGCATTTGTGTTACATTGCAGTATATCGCGAAATAAACCACCTGCATTTCGAACAAAACCCTTGTACCGGTATTTAAAAAAACTGTCGACATCTACAGTGGGAACAAAGCGATATGATGTTTCCATAAAACGAAGCTCTGAATGCTTTGCTGTCAACAAATTTTTTAGCGTATTAACCCATACGTTTATCACAGGAGTTTTCAGGTAATTGTTCCTGTATGCGTGACTTTCAACCGCTCTATAACGGCCATATTTGTCGGGAGAGTGCTCACAGTATTCTTCGTAACGCGTTGCCAACCAAAACGAGGCTGCAAAAATATCGAAAGGCAAACCGTTTATTTCTTCGTTCGAAGTTGCGAAGAATGCGGTAATGCCATTCCATAAAAACACTTCCGGATTGTAGGTTTTTATTTCTGTTTCGGTTAGGAGACTGTGTGGTTTAATTTGAAACATTCCTTCGATATAGCTATTGGTATAATTTATACAACAACCGCTGATTTCATCTGTCGATTCTATGATACAGAAATCGCTGTGCATCACTTGTTGAATCACCAGCGATACAGCGTAACTTATCCTCGCATTTTTGTTATCTACCAATACCTGAATCATGGCTCAAAGATACTTATTAATGCTATAAGTCGCCATTATCGGCAAAGCTGTAATATGTGTTATTGGCCACAATAATATGATCGAGTAATTGTATGTCGAAAAACCGGGTTGCTTCGTGCAATCGCTTGGTAATATTTCGGTCGGCATCGCTGGGGCTTAAATTCCCACTGGGATGGTTGTGGGCTACAATAATACCGTGAGCCAATCTGTCGAGTGCATGTTTCACAATAAGTTTTATATCCATCACTGTTCCTGCTGTGCCCCCCTGACTCACTTTGTACAGATCAACAACACGGTTGGCACGGTTAAGTATAGCAGCCCAAAACTCTTCGTGAGGCAAATCCGATAAAAGGGCTTCGAACATCGCAAATGCATCTGCACTGCTTTTGATGCTAACATCTTTGGGTACTTCCGACAATTTTCGTCGGCGACCCAATTCCAGAGCAGCAACAATTTCTACTGCTTTGGCCGGCCCAATTCCTTTAATTTTTTCGAAATCGCTGATGCTTTTTTTCCCCAGAAGGTTCAGGTTGTTGCCACACGATTCAAGAATGTCGCGGGCAAGCTCTACTGCCGATTTTTCGCGATAGCCGTTACGCAGCAGTATTGCTATCAATTCAGCATCGCTAAGTGCGCCATAGCCTTTCTGCATCATTTTTTCGCGGGGCCTGTCGTCAATTGCCCAGTCTTTTATCGATTTACGTGTTTGCATGGTGTTCTTGAATAACGATTGAGGTGTTGAAATTAATACTTTTTTCGAGAATCAATAAAAAAACCGGATTCCTTTATCGGGAAACCGGTTGCCAATTATTTTGTTAAGCTAAACTTACTGCATCTTGTTAATTTGAAGCGCCAAGCTCGACTTCAGGTTTGCAGCCTGATTCTTATGGATAATGTTTTTCTTTGCCAGTTTGTCTAACAACGAAGCAACCTCGGGGAATAATTTTTCTGCTTCTTGTTTATCGGTTAAAGAGCGTAGTTTTCTCACTGCATTGCGGGTAGTTTTTGCATAATACTTATTATGAACCCTGCGAGCTTCGTTCTGTCTAATCCTTTTTTTTGCCGACTGATGATGTGCCATATCTTCTATCTAAAAAATTTACTAATAAAATTGCCCCTATTTTGGGAGTGCAAATATACACTTTTTCTTATTCCCTGCAAGAATTTCAAAAAAAATCTTATTATATCGCTGCAAATCAGCTAAAATTCAAACATAAGTAAAAACATCACTTGTTTCTATGGTATACTGCAATATTCGGCTACTTCATTATTTTTGTAAAAAACCTACAATGAGCGCAAATAAAACAACTTATTTATTTATGAAGCCGATATGCATTACACTGGTGTTTATTACATTTTTTCTCAGTTGCAGTGCATTCGGCCAGGCTTCTACACAAAAGCTTATGTCGCCCGATGGCAAACTTAGGGCAATATTTACACTCGATGCAGGGGGAACACCCCGATATGCTTTGTATTTTAAAAACAATTGCCTGATTTCTGATTCAGAAATGGGATTCGTCTTGCGTTTTACCGATAGCATTACGCAGTTCAAGTGTTTAGCTGTCCATAACCATAGCGTCAACGAAATATGGTATCCGGTTTGGGGAATTTCGAACCGAGTTGAAAACCACTGCAACGAAATGAAGCTTGAGCTCGAATGCCTGAAACAGAACATCAGAATGAATGTTTATTTCAGATGTTACAACGATGGATTTGCATTTAGATACGAGTTTCCCGAGCAAGATTATTGCGACAGCATTATTATTACCTCCGAAGAAACACGTTTTCGCTTCAGTGGTAAATGGGAATCATGGTGGAGCCAAGCCGATTACAACAGTTACGAAAAGTTATATAATCATACTGTGATTTCTGATGCCAAACACGTGGCTACTCCATTTACCCTGAAAAAGCAAAAGGGCCCTTATATTTGCCTGCACGAAGCCGCACTGGTCGATTACAGCAGTATGACGCTAAAGCAGGAATTGAACAACGAAAATGCTTACAAAATCGACCTTGTTCCATGGTCTGACGCAACACTGGTAAAAACAGTAGTACCCGCACTATCTCCCTGGCGAGTGGTTTTTGTAGCCGACAATGCCGGCGACCTGATGACATCGCAGTTGCTCTATAATCTTAACGAAGCCTGTGTTCTCGACGATGTTTCGTGGATTACACCCATGACCTATTTAGGAATTTGGTGGGAAATGCATCTTGGAATTTCCGATTGGAAAGAAGGACCACGGCATGGCGCAACAACCGAAAACGCTAAACGATATATCGATTTTGCATCGGAACACCAAATCGGAGGCTTTCTTGCCGAAGGCTGGAATACAGGCTGGGACAAATGGGGACAACCCGGTGCCTTCGATTATATTACACCTGCTTCCGATTTCGATTTGGCCGAAGTGCTTGCCTATTCACACAACAAACAAGTCGATTTCATCGGTCATCACGAAACAGGAGGAGATATTCCGGGCTACGAAGCGGCTCTCGACACAGCATTTGCCTTATACCGTTCGTTAGGTGTGCATGCAGTAAAAACCGGATATGCAGGAGCTGTAGTACCGGCAGGGGAATATCATCACGGCCAGTATAAGGTGAATCACTGTAATTATGTAATGCGTAAAGCTGCCGAATATCAGATAATGATTAACACACATGAAGCAGTAATGATGTCGGGGTTGAGCCGCACCTATCCAAACCTGATGACTGCCGAAGTAGTAAGGGGAATGGAATGGAATGCATGGAGCGAGGGAAACAACCCTTCACATACCTGTATTTTACCCTTTACCCGTTGCATAGCAGGCCCTGTTGACTACACTGCGGGAGTATTCGATGCCGATTTTTCAACACACAGCAATAAGCGTGTGCGATGGAACGGACTCGACAATGGGAATACGTCGTTGCACGCCACTATTGCCAATCAGCTTGCACTGATGCTGGTGCTGTATAGCCCTATGCAAATGGCTGCCGACATGCCCGAAAACTACAAAAACCACGAGGCTTTCAGGTTTGTAGAAAGATTGCCGACAAGTTTCGACCATTCCGAAGTGCTTCATGCCAAAATTGGCGAGTATGTAATTGTGGCGCGGTGCAAAAACAGCGAGTGGTTTGTAGGGGGCATCACCAACGAAACACAGCGTAGTCTGAAATTGAAATTTCGCTTTCTCGATAAAAACACTCCATATTGGGCATTTATGGTTTTTGATGCTAATACTGCTGATTTTGAAACAAATGCCGAGGCTTACGAAGTAGTAACAAAAATGGTTTATCGCAACACCAAATGCAAAATTCGTTTGGCCCCGGGAGGTGGTTTTGTAATGATTCTGTCTCCGGTGAAGAAATAACAAACGGCATGCACCGAAACTTTCTCCGATACATGCCGTTTATACCATAAGCAGGTTTATTCTACAATATTCATTTCATCAATCAGATTCTGTGCACCTGCATATTTGTCGATTATGAACAACACGTAACGCATATCGAGGTTGATGCAACGCTGCAAATTTTCCTCGAAGTCGATATCTCCCGACATGGCTTCGCTGTTTCCATCGAAGGCGGTGCCAATAAGTTCTCCTTTAGCATTCAGAACGGGAGACCCCGAGTTTCCGCCCGTGATATCGTTGTTTGTAATGAAGCAAGCTACAATATTTCCGTTCTTGTCGGCATAACGACCAAAGTCACGGGCTTTATACAGGTCTTTCAAACGTTGAGGAACATAGAATTCGTCGCTGTCGGGGTCTTCTTTTTCCATCACTCCCGAAAGCGTAGTAATATGATTGTAATACACAGCATCGGCAGGTTTATATCCCAGCACATTGCCATAAGTTAGCCTTATGGTGCTGTTTGCATCGGGATACAGATTTTTGCCCTGATTCATTTGCATCAAAGCATCGGTGAACAGGCGAACACCCCTGTCGAGGTCTTTGCTCTTTTCGCGAAAGCTTTTGTTGATTTCGTTGTAACGCTCATACACCGATTTACCGGCAACAACTGCGGGGTCGGAAGCAAGCTTCTTTGGGTTAGGCTTCTCGATATATGCCAATACTTTTTCTTCTGATACAAATATTGATTTGGCAAACATATCGGCAGCATATTTTTTGTAATCGCCTTTATATTTTTTGGCAATAACAGAGTAGAACGACGGATGGAATTTAGCATCGACATTGGCGGCAAAGTAGGCCAACAAAGCAACTACAATTTTTTCGTCGGTGGCAGCATTATAATCTTTATAAAACTGATTCACAGAGGCTTTCAGCTTGTCTTTCTGCTCATCGGTGCTGCTTTCGTTCAGTGTTGCCAATTGATTGCTCATCTGGTAAGCATACCAGATAATTTCGGGACCCGATATCAAGGCTTCGATAATAAACTGACGCACAAAGGCCTCTTCGGCACGACTTGCATAAACATGTTTTATAATGTCGATAGCATTACCATGAGTTTCTTTGCGTTTGGCATCGGCATTGAGCCAGGCATAAAAATCGTTTTCGATTTGTATTTTGTTCTCGATGGTTTTTAATTTTTTCAAGGCTTTGTTTTGCTCGTGGCTGTATTTCCAGTAGTTGCTACTGCGGGCATATTTCGATGCATATTGTATTCTTACTTTGGGGTCGGCCTGCATATCGGCGCGCATAATGTCGAGTTTCACTGTGCGGATGTTGTAACGCCAGGTATTGGTAATATTCATGGTTTCGGTAAGACCAAACGAAGTAATATAGCGTTCGGTGGTACCCGGAAATCCCAGAATCATTGCAAAATCGCCTTCGTTAACACCTGCTATGCTAACCGGCAACGAATGACGCGGTTTTAGTGGAATGTTGTCTTTTGAATATTTGGCCGGTTTGCCATCGGGGCCTGTATAAATGCGGAACAGCGAAAAATCGGCAGTATGGCGTGGCCACATCCAATTGTCGGTATCGCCTCCGAATTTTCCCATCGATGACGGAGGCGCACCTACCAAACGCACATCTTCGAAAATTTCGTAAACCAGTAAAAAATATTGGTTATTGTTGAACATATCGCTTACCTGAGCTTTGTAATGTGTGCCTTCTTCGGCATTTTTGATGATTTCGTCAGAAAGTTTTTTAACAATAGCCTGCCTTTCCGACTCCGTCATATCATAGTTTAGTTGCGACAATATCGTTTCGCTTACATCTTCGATGCGAATGAGTATTTCGGCGCACAGGTTATCGTTGGCAAGCTCCTGATCCATGCTATAGGCCCAAAAACCATCTTTCAGATAATCGTGCTCTACAGTAGAGTGCGATTGTATAAAACCAAAGCCACAATGATGATTGGTTAAGATCAATCCCTTTTCAGAAATTATTTCGGCACTGCAAAAATGCCAGAAAGGGCGCCCCTTCGAGCTGAATCCAACAATAGCATCTTTTATACAGGCCTGATTGATACTGTAGATATCTTCGGTTGTTAATTTAAACCCTTTGGCCTTCATGTCTTCGTAGTTTTTGCCGATAAGCGACAATAGCCACATCCCTTCGTCGGCACGCAATGTGCTCGAAGCAATCATAAGAAATGCTGTAATCAGCAATAGTAATTTTTTCATTTTTTTATTGTTTATTGCATTATTATTTCAATCCCCAAAAATAATGGCTAATTACTATAAATAAAACACTTATGTGAAAAAGCTTGTGTTTTAAGTAAAAATTAACGTATTTATCTTAGACAAGTGAGTTGAACAGCCTTTTTTCGGGATTGTATTGCATCTGAATTATAAACACTATTACTGCGCGGGGCTTTCATTATAAAGAGCCTCAATTGAATTTAGACTCTTGTCAATATTCTTAATTTGCGTATTTTTGACCTTTCAATAAGTTAAACCTGATGAAACCATTATTACCACTAATCGTTGCACTATTGGTAAGCTCAGCAATACCTGCCCAGCACGACCCCATACTTAACCAATTTGAACTGCAACGCATCATGCGCGAAAACAACACTATACAATTTCTGGGTATAAATTTGATGCGGACATATTTAATGGAACTGGATGGAGATGCCATTACAGGCCGACGTGCTTTAATTTCTGAGGTATATTATACACCTCAGGGAAACCCCGATTACACCTTGTATTACGACAGTATTGGCAAACGCGACAGGTACACTTTGTTCCGTTACAACGATAATAATATTAAAACCGAAGAAATTTATTTCACCCGCGACAGCCTGTTACGGGGTGGTTTTGCCGTGGAAAGCAATAGCAAAGGCATTACTCAAAAACAGTACTACTACAACAACCGGGGTGAATTTGTGGCAAGGCAGGAATATAAATACGACAGTGTAAATAATCAGGTAATTGCTCAAATATACAATCATAGCAACCAGCTTACAATGAAACGCCATTATGTATTTGATGCAGATGGCAACAACGAAATCGTAAAGTATGTGTACACGCGTTCGGCTGAGGGAGATCTTATTGATAGCATTTCGTTAAGCTATGGAACCGGTGGTTTGGTTGAAGAGAAACGTTTCTATGATGCCAACGGGGTAATGATTCAAAAACTAGAGTACGTTTACAATGAATCGGGTGCGGTGCTTAAGTCAATCGAAAACAACCGTGTTACCAGACATATTCGCGAACTGTCGTTTACTTACGACGAATTCGAAAATATGGAAGGCATGCTCGAATCAATCGACGGTAAGCCCATGTCGTATCTGCGTTTTGAGTATTACACCAGAGTGGATGAAAATTCGGGGAAACAATGATGATTGAGAATGATTTGCGGAGCTCGTTGTTTTTTGGGGCGATTATTCGTTGTAGTTTGGGAAAATGATTCGCAGGCTCATCATTTCGATGGATGAAAAACAATTCGCGGGTTGATTGTTGGATGGAAAAAACAATTCGCGGGCTCATTGTTTTTTTGGGATAGTGTTAAGGTGGTTTGAAAATGATGCGCTGGCTCACCATTTCGATGGATGAAAAACAATTCGCGGGCTCATTGTTTTTTTGGGGAGGGGATTACTCGCTGCGCTCGTGATCCCGTTTTGAGGGAGAAACAAGCCTGCGAAAACTTCGGGACTGCGTCCCTCGTTTTTGTTTTGCGGCCTTGCGCTTTCAAACAAGTTTGAGCGTAAGG
>CAZEHA010000007.1:0-23660 GCA_964511665.1 uncultured Bacteroidales bacterium | reverse complement strand
CGTCCCTCGTTTTTGTTTTGCGGCCTTGCGCTTTCAAACAAGTTTGAGCGTAAGGCCGCAAAACAAAAACCACCGCTTTCGCGGTGGTTTTCTTGGCTTGTGGGAGTTGAGGGATTCGAACCCCCGACCCTCTGCTTGTAAGGCAGATGCTCTGAACCAGCTGAGCTAAACTCCCGTTCTCCGGTTTTGAGAGTGCAAATGTAGATATTTTTTTTATCCCGCAAAATATATTAATTACTTTTTTCAAAATAATTTGAGTTCTGCTACAACAAAGCTAGATCCTCCCACATAAATCATGTCCTCGGGCTCTGCATGACTTAGTGCAGCACAATAGGCCTCCAACACTGTAGAATAAGACTCCCCATGTAAGCCAAATTCATGAGCACGTTGCTGTAGTTCGTTTTCGGGTAAGGCACGTGGGATCGATGCTTTGGTAAAATAATAGCTTGCATCAACTGGCAGCAGGGGGAGTATTTTTGCAACATCTTTATCGTTTACTACCCCTACTATCATGTGCAGCCTGTTAAACTGCTGCCGTGCAATCTGTTTCATGGTGTAATACAATCCTTCGGCATTGTGTGCCGTGTCGGCAACCACCAATGGTTTGTGTTGTAGTATCTGCCAGCGACCGCGTAAACCGGTACTTTTCTGCACATTGCTCAGTCCGGCTTCAATGTCGGTTTGCTGTATCGATATCTGAGAGGATTTGAGCTGATCGATAGTGCACAGAACGGTTTGAAGATTCATTTTCTGATAGTGCCCCATGAGGTCGAGCCGGAATACCAGTGTATCGTTTACACAATACTCAGTAAATGTTTCGGTTTCGTAGATAATCTGTGCCTTATACTTGTTATCGGCCAATACAAGTGGTGAATGTAATTGCAGGGCATGCTTACTAAAAACAGGAAAGGTTTCAGGATGGTTTTCACCTATCACAACCGGTACCTCAGGCTTTATAATTCCCGCTTTTTCGGCTGCTATTTCCGACAGTGTTTCTCCCAAAAATTGGGTGTGGTCGTAGCCTATATTGGTAATAACCGAAACAAGTGGTGTTATAATATTGGTTGAATCGAGTCGTCCCCCCATTCCTACTTCAACAACGGCAATATCAACATGTTGCCGGGCAAAATAGTCGAACGCCATGGCAACTGTCATCTCGAAAAATGAGGGTTTCAGCTTGCCAATAATGCCGGAATGCATTTCGACGAAACCGGTAACTTCAATTTCAGGAATCATTGTGCCATTAATACGTATCCGTTCTCTGAAATCGTTCAGGTGTGGCGAAGTGTATAAGCCGATTTTATATCCGGCCTGTTGCAGAATGGCTGCCAGCATGTGCGACACAGAGCCCTTGCCATTGGTGCCGGCAATATGTATTGTCCTGAATTTTTTGTGAGGATGCCCGAAATAGGTATCCAGCGCTATGGTATTGTTGAGGTTGGATTTGTATGCAGCTTTCCCAATCCGCTGATACATCGGCAGCGCGTCAAACAGAAAACCAATTGCTTCGCAATAGTTCATGTTTATTTCAGCATCTTTTTCACATCGCTTTCGAGCAAACCTGCCGGTTTGTTTTTTCCGATATCGTGCATGTCGTAATAATAAAGCTGGGCTGTCTTCGGATCAATTATCATTTTGATGCATTTGTCGGTTTGTGAACTATTCACAGGGGCAATAACGTGAAGAATGAGGCAATTGTCGATGCCTTCATCTATAATATCATGTATGCTAGCTTCATCCGAAAACTGAAACGGATACGGGTAAGCGCTTCTAAAAGCAGTTTCATTTCTTAGCGATGGTTCAAGATCCTGTTTAAGCAGGTAAAGGGTCTTTTCTTCTAATTTCCCTTTATTTGCCATGTAGTAATCGATACTTGATTTTGCTGTGAGACCCGGGTTGGCTTTAACCGTTTTCATGTGCATTTCGGTAAAACGAACTGCCACAGGTAATTTATGAAGCCAGCTGTCTTCTGATGCCTCATTGTAGCAAAGTGGAACCATACACAACAGGGGCATATCGTTCACGGTTTTGTAATTTCCTCCGGCTACGAGAACTAAAAAGTCGAATAGGGTTTTTGTCTTGTCGGCATCAAAACTGATTTGCATCACCATCAGAAAACTGGCATTCTTCTCTTTACGTTTGGCTTCAAAATCGCTCATGTAGATGAATTCTACAGGGTTTATTGTCCAATTGCTCTCCACAGCACTTTTTATATAATCGTTGAATTCGCTCATTTTTGAGTTTTCGCGCACCACGTAGGTTGTTCCATTCATAAATGCATTCATTTGAGAGGAAGTACACACAGGAATGCTAACCTGAGCGCTAGCTGTTGCCAGAACAAAAAATAATGCAAGAATCAGAGCATGTCTACATGTGTTGATACATTTCATAGTAATTAAATTATTATTGGTTTGGAAGCATCAATGGCTGACGTTCGTTGTAAAGCCTGATATAATAAAACAGCATCTTTCGTTTTTTTCTCTTGCTTAACGAATTAAATTCATCGCTTAATTCCAAATCGCCTTCAATTAGAAGTGCTACGTTGTTTTCGTCGAAACTCATGATGTTGCCGCTGTTCATGTCAACAATAAGTTGCTGCACCTCGTTAGAATAGTAATGCCCCGGATTGCTGTTGTAGAAATAGGGGTCGTAATAATAAGGCGACTGATTGGTGTCGTAATACACAGTAACGGTGGCCACAAAATGGCTGATTGATCCTACAAAGGGTATTAACCTGAAGGCACCACGATAATATACATATGGTTTCCCGTTTTTGCAGTAACCCCAAATATCTTTTATGGCTACCTCGCTCAAATTACCGTATTCGTTATAATACTTCAGCGATTTTGCGTTGTCGAGATATTCGAACACTGTTTCGTAGGGCGATGATTGGGCATCGATTACCACCGATTCTACAGGCAGGGGTTTGTTGTTCTTCAATTGTAAAAAGCTTAAATATACCCCGTCGCTAAAAGTATATTCGTAGCTATATGCAACCATGCCCGTAGATTGAGCCGTGAGGTATGCCGTTGCAAACAGCAAAGTAGAGCTTAATATATAGCTTATTATTTTCATTTCGTGCAAATGTAAATATTTTACCAATCAAAGCCTAACAACCGAATGGGGTTTGATTGTGAAAACAATGTTGATAATTTTGCAAATATGCTGCCAAATGAGAGTGTTTGTGCACGATGAAAAAAGTATTTTTACGGGCAAATAATTCGGTTATGATAAAACAAATAAAAAGCGCACTGATTTCGGTCTATCACAAAGACGGGCTCGACAACATTATAAAAAAACTACACTCACGCGGTGTTACCATATATTCAACAGGAGGAACCCATAGTTTTATTCGCGAACTGGGTTACGACGCTATTGCTGTTGAAGACATTACCGGCTATCCCTCTATATTGGGCGGAAGGGTAAAAACGCTTCACCCGCTAATTTTCGGAGGGATACTGGGTCGTCGTAGCGATGCTCACGACATTAACGATATCAACAACTACAATATTCCCCCCATCGATTTGGTTGTAGTCGATCTTTACCCTTTTGAGGAAACCCTCGCCAAAGGCGCCGGAACCGATGATATTATCGAGAAAATTGATATTGGCGGCATTTCACTCATACGGGCAGCAGCAAAAAACTATCACGATGTGCTGGTGGTTTCGCATCAGAAGCAATATAACGAGTTATACAGTTTGCTCGAAGAGCATAACGGAGAAACCAATCTCGAAACACGTCGCCTGTTTGCTCGCGAGGCTTTTAGCGTATCTTCCAATTACGATGCTGCCATTTTTAGTTGGTTCGACAACGGTGAATACAGTGAGTTCCGCAAATCGTGCGGACCGCAGTTTACATTGCGATATGGCGAAAACCCGCATCAGAAAGCCTATTTCTATGGAAATGTAAACGAGATATTCGAGCAGGTACATGGCAAAGAAATTTCGTACAATAACCTGCTCGACATCGAAGCAGGCATTCTGTTAATCTCCGATTTCAGCAACGAAACTTCGGTGGCTATTATTAAGCACAACAATGCTTGTGGGATGGCAAGCCGCACTAAACTAGCCGATGCATGGAATGCTGCACTCGAAGGCGACCCTGTATCGGCTTTCGGTGGTATTATAGTTACCAATTCAATTGTTGATACCGACGCCGCTATCGAAATCAATAAAATCTTCTTCGAAATTATTATTGCACCCGACTACACACACGATGCACTTGAAATACTAAAACAAAAGAAAAACAGGATTGTGCTGGTATTGAAGCAGAAAAAAATGAAAGCCCATCAGTTCCGTTCCCTTTTCGACGGAGTGCTGTTGCAGGAACGCGATAAACATATCGAGAAAAAAGAAGAACTGCAGCAGGTTACCCTAAGGCATCCCAACGAAACCGAAGTATTAGATCTTTTGTTTGCCAACAAATTGGTGAAACACACCAAGTCTAATGCTATTGTTCTGGTAAAAAATCGACAGTTACTGGGAAGCGGAACGGGTCAGACTTCGCGTGTTGATGCATTGAAACAGGCTGTTGAAAAAGCAAAAACTTTTGGATTTAGTCTCGAAGGTGCCGTAATGGCTTCCGATGCATTTTTCCCGTTCAAAGACAGTATCGAAATTGCCCATCAGGCGGGAATTACCGCTGTAATTCAGCCGGGAGGCTCAATTCGCGATAAAGAAAGCATCGATTATTGCAACGAACACAATATCGCCATGGTGTTTACCGGATACCGGCATTTTAAACATTAAATTCTATTCCGCCCTTGGCTAACAAGCAATGTCACTTTTGCAGCAAGAGTGGTGCTTCGAGTGCCTCAGCAGCCTCAGCAACTAAGCTTGCTGCATAGTGAGGGTGCCATAGCACGACATAGCAGACACTTCGAAAACCTCAGTGTCCGCAGGATTACGAAGCAATATGCATTACGAGTAGAACAAAAAATCAACGAAAGAATTCTAATTATAATATTACAATTACACTCTTAGCGCGGTAAAAATATTCGGGTAATTTTATTATTTTTACCCTTATTCTTTTATAAAAGACCTCAGGTATGATTAATACGGCGATTATCGGATATGGTTATTGGGGAATTAATTTGGTTCGTAATACCGTAAATCATCCTGCGTTCAATGTGAAATATGTTTGCGACAAAAGGCCTGAGCGTCTTGCATTACTATCATCAGCTTATCCATCGATAAAAACCACTACCGATGTACAGACTATTTTTACCGACAGCGATATCGACTGTGTAATTATTGCCACAAATCCATCGTCGCATTTCGAATTGGCAGACTTCGCTCTGATGCATGGTAAACACGTGCTGGTAGAAAAGCCTTTTACTACGAATGTGGAGAATGCCATACAGCTTATTGAAAAAGCTGAAAAGTCAGACTTAATTCTGATGGTTGACCATACTTTTTTGTATCATGGGGCAGTAAAAAAAATCAAAGAAATTATCGATGCCGGCGAATTGGGCACCATTCACTACATCGATTCAACACGTATTAATCTCGGCATATTTCAAAACGATATTAATGTATTGTGCGATTTGGCCACACATGATTTATCGATAATAAATTATATTACAGGCGAATTGCCGATATCAGTTGCTGCCACAGGGAAATGTCATATTAAAACAGGGATAGAAAACATTGCCTACCTCACATTGTTATACAATTCAAATCTTATCGTTCACATTCACAGTTCCTGGTCGTCGCCGGTTAAGATGAGGCAGATGCTGATAGGTGGCGACAAAAAAATGCTTGTTTATAACGACATTGAACCCAGCGAGAAAATCAAAGTATACGATTCGCAAATTATGCTTAGCGACGAACACAAAGAAAAAATACTGGTCGATTATCGGGTGGGTGATGTTTTTGTACCGAAACACGATACTACCGAAGCCTTAACCTCGATGGTGGCCGATTTGGCCGATGCCATACTTGCGAAAAAGCAACCCCTGTCGGATGCCAACAAGGCCTTGCAGATTATGAAAATACTTGAGGCGGCACAACAATCGTTACGCAACAATAGCAGCGAAATTACTCCTAGCTTTTAGATGTATGGTGCAATCGTGGACTATCATAATATTTGCCTATAACGAACAGCACTCCATTCAGAAAATAATTGCCGATTCGCACGCTGTGCTAAAAAAAATCGCTCCCACAAAAAACGAGTTGATTGTGGTTGACGACGGCAGCACCGATAATACACCTCAGTTAATAAAACAAATCCTGCAACAATACCCGCATATTCTTCCTATTCGCCACAACAGGAATATGGGAATTGGCAATGCGTTGATTTCGGGATATTCAAAGGCTTCATGCACCAATGTTTGTGCAATACCTGCCGATGGTCAGTTTGATGTGAACGAATTGATTCCTTTTGCAACAATTCCTGAAAAAACAGTTGTATCGTTCTATCGCACACAAAAAACCCGTTACACAGTATTTCGGCAATTGCTGAGTTTCGGCAACAAAATAATGAATCGTATCTTTTTACGAATTCGCATTCGCGATGTGAATTGGGTGAAAGTGTATAAACATGAGTTTTTGTCGAATACCAATCCGGTTCTTACCAGTTCATTGGTCGAAAGCGAATTGTGCGCTAAGGCTATAAAATACAGTTACAAGATTGTTGAGGTTCCATCGGAATACCTCCCTCGTAGTGGCGGTGTTTCAAAAGGCGCATCACTGCCTGTGTTACTCAAAGCCTTGCGCGAAACATGTAAACTATATATGGCAGTGCATACAAAACAACCTATAATAAAGTGAAAGTATTACTTACCACACCATATCTTACAGAAATAGTGGAGCCAATCTACGACATTCCGCGATTTGCGAGACCTTCGCTGGCATCGCTGGCAGCTGTGTTATCACACTGCAATAATATAGAGCTGATGGTGTGTGATGCAAAGTTTTCGCAATATGACACTGAGATGTTAACGCAACGTATCATAGATTTTCGGCCAGATATTGTTGGAATCACTGCATATACCTGTGAAATTAACGAAGCAGGCATGTTAGCCGATTTCGTCAAAAAAAATCTCCCTGCCACGCAGGTAATTGTTGGGGGACCTCATGTATCAGCTATTCCGACAGATTGTATGATGGAGTTCCAGGCTTTCGACATAGGAGTAATTGGTGAAGGTGAAATTAGTCTGACAGAAATTTGTGAAGCACTGATAAACAATGTAGAATTAAGCAATATCAAGGGAATAGTGTATAGAGATAACGAAAACAATATTGTGCTTACCGATAAGAGAGACACTGTCAACAATCTTGATGAGTTGCCTCCACCTGCATGGCATATGTTACCTCCTGCTCCCGAGTATTTTATTCAAACCGGCAGGGGCTGTCCGTTTCAATGCAATTTTTGCTTTAATTCCAATGGGAATTTCATCAGAATGCGTTCGGTTGATTCGGTTATTGCCGAAATGCTTTGGCTTATCGATAATGTAAAACCATTGCGTATATCGTTTGGTGATGAAGTTTTTGGCTTGAATCGCCGCTTTACTTATGCTCTGCTCGAAAAAATGATAGCTCTTGGTATAGACAAAAAAGTAAATTGGGATGTACAAACTCATGTAAATGTAATTAACGAAGAACTGATTGCAAAAATGAAGCTTGCCGGTGTAACGCGCATCGAAATGGGTGTGGAGTCGGGCAACGACGAAATACTTGCACGCATGGGCAAATCGATATCCCGGAAGACTATTGCAGATGCTTTTTCCTTAGCAAAGAAGTATAAAATTGCAACGGGAGCATTCCTTATTTTCGGGCATCCGGAAGAAACGAAGCGTAGCATATGGCAGTCGATACGTTTTGTGGCGCAACTCAACCCAACCGAACCGGTGTTTGCTATTATGGTTCCTTATCCGGGGACGCTTGTTGCGCAATGGTTCCATAACTCAGAAATGGGATATATCGACAACCGGAAACCATGGAGTTCGTATCGAAAACAAATAAATGGAATAATGAATCTTGAAAGAATTTCGAACCGCCAACTCAAATTATACTTGTTGATTGCCAATGTTTGGGTATATCTTGCTCATTTCCGGATTTTGGGTTTTACGCGCTTTGTTTTTTCAAATATTAAAAATATCAGGTTTTTTTTCAAGCACCTTTAAGTGTTCTTTTCCAACAAATAGTTTCCAATAATCAGGGCATCGATACCGCTGCGGTAGAAGGTGGCTACAGCATCGTAGGGAGTGGCTGCAATTGGCTCGTTGTTGGTGTTGAAACTGGTGTTTACCACTACGGGGTGACCGCTTAGCACTTCGAGTTGTTTCAGCATGTTGTGATACAAAGCTTGAATATTTTTGTCAACGGTTTGAATGCGCGCTGTGCCATCGGCATGAACTACGCCCGCAATGGCATTTTTCATTTCGTCGGCCACATCAAAGGTGATGTTCATGAAGGGCGATTTTGCTGCTTTACCAACAAAATACCGCGAGGCATCTTCTTCGGTTACCGAAGGACAAAATGGCCTGAAACTTTCGCGATATTTAATTTTTTCGTTGAGTACTTTCTTCACTTCAGGCATAGCCGGATTTGCCAAAATGCTTCGTGCACCCAAGGCTCGTGGGCCAAATTCGAGTCTTCCCTGAAACCATCCGATAACTTTATGTTGCGCAATGAGTTCCGCAGCCGTTTTTGCCGGGTCGGCAATATGCCGGTATGTAGCCTGAATATCGCATAATGCCTTTTCGATTTCTATGTTGGAGTATTCCATGCCCAGCAATGCAGATGGCATGGCTTGCGGAACAATACCCTTTTCGGCCGATACCCACATGGCAGCCCCGGCCGAAATACCGGCATCGCCGGCTGCAGGTTGCACATATATATTATCGATGCAGTCGAGCTTCATTATTTTCTGGTTCATCAAGCAGTTGAGTGCCACACCACCGGCAAGGCATATCTTGCGCAAACCGGTTTGTTGGTGTAAGTGGGTAACCAAATCGATTACCACTGTTTCGAGCTGATGTTGAGCAGAGGCGGCTATGTCGTAGTGCTTTTGTTCGAGTGCTTCGGTTTTAAGCCTTTTTTTTCCAAGCAAGCGGGTAAGTTCGTTGCTGTATGCCATTTCTTGTCGGGTAGGCTGCGATGCTCCCGGCTCAATGGGTTTTAAGTATTTTTCGTTGAGCATAAACTCGCCATTTTCGCAATGCAAAACATCCGAAAAATCGAATTTACTTGCATCGCCATAAGCAGCCATTCCCATAAGTTTATATTCATCGCTATCGCGACGGAATCCGCAAAACTGCGTAATTATCGAATAAAAAATGCCGAGACTGTTGGGGCGCGAAAAGCGTTTATAGGTCTCGATTTTGCCATTTTTGCCTAACGACAATTGAGTTGAAACCCCATCGCCCGAAGCATCGAGGCTAAGAATCATAGCACTGTCGAAGCCCGAACCAAAGTAGGCACTGGCAGCATGGGCATCGTGATGGTGTACAAAATGTAAAGGCGGGCAATAACCAAATGTGTTTTCGAAATAGCTTTCGAGAATGTTGCGGTATTGGGTACCCCATGTCGATCCGTGCGAGGCCACTGCATCAATGTCGCGGATATCGATTTTTGCAAATCGCAGGCATTCGTATATGGCCAGTTCGGGCAATTGCCCCGGCGAAAATTTCACTCTGTTCAATCGCTCTTCTTCAACGGCAAAAACAATCTCGCCATTGCAAACAAGGCAGGCCGACACATCCTGATAGCCCGGCCGCACACCTCCGTTAATACCCAGTATATACATCGTTATAAAAATTAATGCCTAAAAATACTCATTTCCCGCAATTAAAATACTTGTCGTAGGTAATGCGTGGAATAAGATGAAGCCGTGCGAACAGATATATCAGTGGTTTTGCAAGGCGTATGTAATTATACATGGTGTTGTAGTCTCTAAAAGTTTTTGGCTCAAGCAACATGTAGCTGTCGAACTCTTCATGGCTTAGACCCAGCCGCTTGATGCACAGGTCGATAACCTTGGGGTCTTCAATAGCATACACGGCATGTGCACGCTGCAGTGCAATATTGCGGTCGAGCTGATGGCTCCTCACCAATGCCGAGTCGCTGTTCATGTTCATGTCGATATTGAATTTTACACGATGCACATATTTGATGAGGCTGTGATACAAATCGTCGTAATAATGGGCTCCGGGATACACCCAACCCAGCTCACGGATAATAATTTCTTCGCCCTGTTTGCGTATGTAATCGTGGGAGTACATGGGCGTGTAGGTTCTTATGCCCTTTATTAGCGAGTAATACATCAATTCTTTAATGCTGAAGTTAAAACCGGGATCTTCGGGTTTCCATGGACGTAAGGGTGTTTTTCCGAATTTCCGGTGCACCGATTTCAGATATTTTCCATCGAAAAACGACCACGAAAGTGGTTTGACTCCTTCGGTGCGAAACGACTGACCAATGAGAATGGTTTTAATGCCTTCTTTACAGGCCACGCCATAAAGCGACGAGGCAATGCCAATGTCGGTGCCCATGTTCAGGTCGGGGACCGAAGCCTTCAGAAAATCAATTTTCAATTCTTTGGCTTCGCGCCAGTCGCTGGTTATTGTGCGCAATTCCACACCCAGCAGTCGGCATGCTTTCACCATGTTTTCACCGGCTACAGGGTTGTCGAATCCATCGTTGAAATGAACGGCCAGCGGACGTAGCCCCCATTGTTTTACCACCAGATAGAGCAGATAGGTGCTGTCGCGGCCACCGCTAATACCAACCACACAATCGAATTTCTTGTTTTTGCCACGACGTTTTGCATTCTCCACAATACACGCAATGTGCTTTTTGCCTTCGTCTCCGTTGGGGAATAGCTTTTCGAGTTTATCGTGAAAATGGCAAAAATTGCAAACCCCGTGTTCATCGAAAGTGATGCCCGGAATGCTCGAATCCTGAACGCAGCGGGTGCAAACACGCTGTGCTATAGGTAATGGTTTTCCGTTTACAACTACTTGTTTCATTGGTGTAGGTGTTCAGGCAAAAATAGTAAAATTGGAGCAGAAACTTATACGGTTTCAGATATTCAGGGCGCCAATGCAACCCAACGATTTCAACCTGTCGCCAATCTCTGTCCCCTTTTCCTGATTTTGCGGTACGGGGCTTTCGAAAACAATCAGTTCGCCGGCAAATTCGTTGAATTGCCCCTGAGCAACAATTCCGTCTTTACCAACAGCCAGCGAGCAACCCACCATTTTTTTGCCTTCGTAGGGGCCGCCAACAATATAGCCCACGCCGGTGGTGCTCACCATAAGCACATTGTAGAGCTTAGCAATGTGTGTAAGGGGGGCTATCCATTTGTCGCGATAGGGGTCGTCGGCTTCGGTAATGGCATAATCAACTGTCCACGACGAGGGCGAAAGAATGATTTGAGCTCCCATACGGCACAGTGTGTGAGCAATGCATACACTTTCGGGATAATTGTCGGCGCAAATATTCACACCAATGCGCCCAAACTCGGTTTCGGCAACATGCAGCGAACTACCCACCATGTAGTATGGATGTTCAACTGTAAGCAGGTTGATTTTACTGTATTTAATGCGCATTTTTCCGTTACGGTCGAATAAAATAGCCGAATTGCAATTTCCATTTGCTCTTTTTTCGGTTAAGCCTACGCAAATATACATGGCATGTTTTTTTGCCATATCGGCAAAAATTTGGCTGTATTCACCGGGAATGGGCTTTGCATCAGAAAGCGACGATGGATGTGTCCACGCAAAGTCGATGGTTTCGGGCAGAAGGACAATATCGCATTGTTTTTTGGCAGCTTCTTCAATCAATTTTGCAGCACGTGCAAAGTTTCGTTCGGGCTCCCCTCCTTCAACCAACATTTGTGCCATTGCGATTGTAATGTGTTTCATCGAGATGCGGTTTTATGCAAAATTAGTGAAAAATGCCTTGATTGATCATAAAACCCAAAATAGCATGAGTATTTACTTGTCTTTAAGCTCAAATCATCCTGTTATATGGTGCTTACATCTGTAGTTTTTCTTACATTTGCCCCAAACAAACATCAATGCCCAATGTAATTATAACAGGTGGGGCCGGCTTTATAGGCAGTAGTTTGACCGATACACTTCTTAAAATGGGTTGGGCTGTAACGGCCATCGACAATTTCGATGCCTATTACGATGCTGCACTGAAACGCCAAAACATTGCCGGGGCTTTACTGCATAGTCAGTATCGGTTTATAGAGCAAGACATTAAAAATACTTCGGAACTCATAAAAGAACTCGACAAGCAATATTCCGTAATTATTCACCTTGCTGCCAAGGCAGGGGTTCGTTACTCTATTACAAACCCTATTGGATACGAGGAAACCAATGTGCAAGGAACCATCAAGGTTTGTGAGCTTGCCCAAAAGCTTGGCATCCCAAAAATTATATTCAGTTCATCGTCGAGTGTTTATGGGAACAACCCCGAGTTACCCTGGAGCGAAGAATCTGAATTGTACCCTATAAGCCCATATGCTAAAACCAAAGTACTTTCGGAACAATATTTACAGTTTTTTTCTGAGATTCATCCCGTAAAAGTTATTGTTTTCAGACTTTTCAGCGTATATGGTCCCCGTATGCGCCCCGATTTAATGATGAATCATATCTATCGAAATATTTTGAACAGATTGCCTGTAAGAATTTATGGAGATGGCAATTCTGAGCGCGATTATACGTTTATTAACGATATCATCAACGGAATTTTGTTAGGCATCAACTATGAAGCCTCAAACTTCGAAATCATGAACCTCGGCAACAACAATCCGGTGAAATTGTCGAAAATAATTAGCTTGTTTGAACAAATGCTAAAACTGGATGCCCGGCTCGAATTTGCGCCAATGGTCGAGGGAGAATCGATGTTTACCTACGCCGATATTTCGAAAGCCCAACGACTGATTTCGTACAAGCCTTTGATAGATATTGATGAAGGAATACAACGGTTTATTGGTGCAAAAATTGCCGCTAACAATATCTGAAGCTTATGTGTGGTATTATCGGATACCTGAGTAAGAATATAGCGATTGACCGCGACTTATTCAATGCTATGCGCGATTGTCTGGCTCACCGAGGTCCCGATGGTTTTGGCTCATGGTTCCACAACGATAAGTGTATTGCTTTGGGGCACAGGCGGCTTTCGTTTCTCGATTTAACCGAAACGGGTGTTCAGCCGTTGCACAACGAAGACAAAAGCGTTTGGGCAAGCATCAACGGCGAAATATACAACTACATCGAGCTTAGAGAAGAATTGCAGAAAGCCGGTCATATATTTCGTTCATCGGGCGACTCCGAAGTTATTGTTCATGCCTACGAAGAATGGGGTGTTGATATGTTGAGCCGTCTCGATGGAATGTTTGCCTTTGCACTGTGGGACAACAATGCTTCGGTAATGTTTCTGGCACGCGACAGGTTTGGCATAAAGCCATTGTATTATTATGCCGATGGGGAACGATTTATTTTTAGTTCCGAACCCAAAGCCATTCTTCATGACCCATCTGTTCCCCGCGAAATAGATTATACTTCGATGTGCGATTTTTTTCACTACCGCTATATACCTTCTCCCAGAACTATTTATCGAAATATGTTCAAATTGCAGCCGGGGCATTATATGCTGCTTGACAATACCAATAGTGCTGAACAGAAGTGTTATTTTCGACCTATAGCAGAAAACACAAAACAATCATTGTCGAAAACCGCAAAGCATATTGATGAACTACTTTTGGAAGCGGTAACAAAACATGTGAGAAGCGATGTTCCGCTAGGCTCTTTTTTAAGCGGTGGATACGACTCCACTGCTTTGGTTAAGTATTTTTCGCGTATAAAAAAGGGATTCAATACCTTTAGCATTGGTTTCGATGGATGGGAACACAGTGAGCATTTGTTTGCAGAACAAGTATCTAATGTGTATGCTACTTCGCAACATCATACTGTGTTAAACAGCAAGTCGATTGACGAATTGCCCGAAATCATGTATTATTTCGATGAACCCATTGCCGATATTTCGATTATACCCACTTTTTGTGTCAGCAAGCTAGCCGCACAACACAACAAAGCAGTGCTTTCGGGCGAAGGTGCCGACGAACTGTTTGCAGGATACACTTGGCATCGCAAATATTTGTGGGATATCGATAATAAATGGTTAAAAAAGGCCAAGCGTTATGGATGGGATATCCCTGTAAACCATTTCGATGTTTCTTCCTATTCAAAAGCCATGGCAATGGGCCATTTTGGCCGTAATGAACTGGAAAGTTTACTAATGCCCAACTATCATAAATATATACCCGACGACAGCGATTGGTTTTATCGTTTGCATTGTAACAAAGAGCTTCCTATTCCCAAAAGGTTTCAGATGCTCGACCTGCGAACATTTATGTCGGAATTGGTATTGGTAAAAATCGACAGAGCCTCAATGGCTCATTCGCTTGAAACTAGAGTTCCATTTTTAGCAAACGATGTGGTTGAATATATGCTTTGCCTCGCCCCATTGTCGTATTTCGACGGAAAAAGACAAAAACCGGTGTTGCGTAAAATATTGAAAAAAGATATTCCAAAAAGCATTTTAAATCGCAAAAAACAAGGATTTACAGGACCTGATGAATATTATCAAAACCCTGAATTTTACAGCAACACACTTCTCAACAGCAGCCTCGTAGATAGAGGCATCGTAAACAGAAAATATGTTGATGCTTGTATCGAAAATCACGATTACTGGCGCTTATGGAAAATTGCAGTATTCGAATTGTGGTTTCGAAATTGGATAAATAAGTAAACAAACAAAAAGATAACTTCGCAAAAAAAAAAGATTTGGAAGAAACCAGAATCATAACATCTTCAAGAACCAATCGCCGAAAACTGCACTTGAAAAAGTTGTGGACTTATCGGTCGATAATTGTTGCTTTTGTAAGACGCGACATTAGAGCACACTATGCACAAACCCGGCTGGGAATTGTATGGAGTGTGGTGCAAGCACTTACTGCTGCTGCTATAATTCAAGTGTTTTTTGGAGTGCTGCTGCAAGTTACAATACCGGGTATCCCCTATATTTTATATGCTTTTCCGGGTATGATGGCATGGTATTTTTTTTCGTACATCGTGAATAACTCGGGAACCTCGTTGCTGCAATCGCAACATCTCATTAAAAAAGTGTATTTTCCTAAGTTGGTGTTACCTCTGTATAAGTCGCTGGTAGGCTTGGTCGAGTTGTTGGTTTGGATGCTTGTGTTTGCAGTGTTATTGTTGTTCTTTTCATATCCGATAGGCTTACGACTGCTTCTTATCCCACTGTGTGTATTGCTAAATATGATTGCAGGTCTCAGCATTGCAATATGGTTAAGTGCGCTTACTGTGAGATATAGAGACATGTCGCACATTATACCCTATTTAGTGGGTTTCGGTATTTTTGTAACACCCGTATTCTTTGCTACCACCATGATTCCCAATGCCTATCACTTTTTGGTGTATTTCAACCCTATGGCAGGGGTCATTGAATTGTATCGCTGGAGCATTCTCGGCACCGGATTTTCAACAGCTTATCTCTGGGGCTTAATTCCCTGCATTTTGTTGCTTGTTTCGGGCCTGTTCTATTTCAGACGGGTAGAAAGCACCATGGCCGACCTGGTGTAGATAGCTTCATTCCTCAAAACAGTTATTGAATAACAATTTCCTCATTGTTGCTGCCTTTTACCGGTTGATTGTTCGGTGTGGCATAAAAGCAAAACACTTCGTTCAATTTCAATAAATAATCTGTCAGGTTTTCTACTCTCATCAGTTTATAACTGCCACCGCTGTTCACAAAAACGAAGCTGATATTAGCGCTGTCGAAATTGTGAATTGAGAAATTTGCAATCAGCAAACTGTCGTTGCAATATGTGGCTTCTTCAACACTAACCCGCAACAATTTCAACGAGTTGTATGTCATTTTTAATAAGCGTTCAGAATTGAAACAGCTATCGTTATGCATATAGTATTTGGGGAAACAAAGCGAACCGATGTAGGGTTGCAACGATTGGTTGATGTTGCGATACAGGGAGGCGGTATCGTAGATTTCCATCGAAAAGTGACCTGTTTTTCTGTTGTCAACCCCAAGCAGAGCGCTTAGCGACTGCAATCGTGAATATTTTCGTGAAGCAGTAACAGCTGTGAAGAGCAGAAAAACAATAACGAAAGCTGCAAGCAGATATACTGTTATTATATAACGAACTTTATTCATGTTGCATCATTCTGGTTATTATGTTGGTAGTGTCGGTGCTTAATCGTATTTCATCGATTCCGAAATATACTTCATATGAAACACTGTAATCTACATTTCCTGTCGGTTTATGCGGCTCATATCCTAAATCGGGAACAGTGCGAATAGTTGAGGGAATTTCGTTGATTTCATCGGTTACAACCAATTTCCAGCCATCACTGTTTTGAACCGTATATATATTTGAATACCGTAACTGCATACGTGTTTTGAATTCACTGTATTCACCCGATTTGTATTCTTCTACAATTCGCTGAAGATTGCTCTGTCCGTAGTATGCCGCTATAAGAATTCCCAGTGTAAAAGCAAATATCAGATGTTGATGATGTTTTTCGAAAAAACTGATTTTTGCCGGCAATATTCGCGAAATAATCAATGGGATTAAAACAAAAGCCAGTAACTGATACAACCAGTTCAAGAAACCGATAGCACGGCTGTTTGCAATTACATCGTTACTGTAGGTGGTTACCGAAGTGTACAGAAAAAAGGCATAACAAATAAAAATTGACAGAAACAAAAACAATGCACAAATAATAATCTCTTTAGTACTGAAAACCATTCTCAGTTTATCGCGACGACGATACATAAAAATACAGACAATTAGCATACACGCGATGTGAACAGGTTCAATTATCCAAAAAAGCAGTACTGGAGCCAGTTGGTTAAACGAAACTTGCAATGATTGTAATATATGACCGAAGCCCTGATTCATCCCTGCGTTATGGGTCCGAATCGAAAACCCCGGGAGGGAAACAACAAATACTGTTACAGCAACAAACAGAAGTAGCAATATGATTAATTCATGATACTGTTGTCGGTTGTACTTTAAAATATAATAGAAAATTATAACCGTAAATACCGCGTTAATCACAAAGTTCATTTCGTTGGTTCCAAAGCTGAGTATGAATGTTATCATAAACATAAAACCATAAATCAACTTTTTCGCATATCGTGTGCTTCTAATCCACAACAGAAACAAGGCAATCCATGTGAATACAAAAACCCACGATGCCAGATAGCCCAACGAACTGGCCGAATAGTAAAGGTCGTAAGCAATCGAAGGAACATAGGCAAAATGCAGTAAAACAAAAAACATTGAGCCTAACACAACAATCTTTTGGGGAATCTGGTTTCCGAAAAGCCGAAATGCAAAAAGAACAATAGCTACAGTAATGAAAACCAGCAATAACATGGGTGTGAGTTTATACCATTCAACACCTCCAAACACGGCAGGGTCGTTGGCATATAATAAATTTGTAGTGTATCGGGTATCGATGGTAAAATACATAAATATTTTGCTTAAGAACCCATCGGTTCGGTATGTTTGGCCAAAAACCATATTCATGATGTCTTCGGCATTGGGATATGTATAGCTTGCTGCTAGGAAGAACACAGCATAACCGGTCAAAATATACAAAACAGCAAGAACGTGCGAAGGAGCATTTGATGCTTTGCACTTAGCCCTCGCAAAATATATCAAACCCCAAATCAGGAAACCTGCCACAATAAAAAATATAAAGTACTGGATAATAATCTGTTTAAGTATGTTCAGGAGCTTTGCAACAAAAAATGTTTTTTCGATTTGCACAATCGAAAATCCGTGTTCTGCAGAAACAAGGCGCATTTGTTGTGCTGATTCGTTGCCGGGTGTAACAATAGTAAAAAATTCTGGATTTATACTTTCGGAAGCATGTATCTCAATGGAACTATAATAGCCACTGTGTATTTCGAAAGACGATGTACTTGTATTAAATGGAACCGTGATTTGCCGCCCCAAACCCGTTATACTTACCAGAGTGCATTTCGAAGAAATTTGGCCTGATATATTGTTGTCGACTTTTATTGAAATTGGAGCAATAATGTTTATACGACCCGCATAGAAGTATGCCGAACTTAAAAACAACGCGGCAGAAACAACGATAAGAATGCTTTTATGTTTTGAAAGAAAAACCCAAAGTAAGGTATTTAGTTTTTGTCTTGCCATTGCCAAATATAATATTTTTACGTTAAACAGAAATATTCAGTTTTCATACGGATATGGTAATTGCTTGAGCAACGCAGGGCATTAACCCTATTATCACATCCATTACATCTTTGCTTCGTTTCTATTGATATAACTATAGATTAACCTGAAAGAAAATATGGTTCAAAATAATAATGCAAGAACAAAGATATTCAACAATTAATCTTTAGCTTTGTTATAGTTTCGTAAACCCCAACTCATGAAAATTCTGTTTCTCTTTAAAAGCGATTTTTCTACAGTTCCTCTAGGGATAATAAGTCTGTCAGCTGTTTTGAAAGAGAACGGACACCAATGTGATTTCATTGATATTAAATTTGAACCCAATTATGTTTCTGAAGTACTCAGGCTTCAACCCGACATTCTGGCGTATTCGGTTGTGAGCTACAACTGGGATTATTATCGCAAACTCAACGAATCGATTCGAAAAAAATACAATGCATTTTCGGTTTTTGGGGGCCCACATTGTTCAATCTACCCCGACTATATTCATCACGAATATGTTGATGCAGTTTGTGTAGGTGAAGGCGAACAGGCTTTTGTCGATTTAGCCCGAAACCTTTCGGAAAACCTTGATATTTCGGGTATTCCCAATTTATGGGTGAAACAAAACGATGAAGTATTTAAAAACGAAATCAGAAAGCTTGTCGAGAATCTCGACGATTTACCCTTTCCCGATTACGAATTAATTAGGAAGTACCGTTTTTTCAGGAATATGGGCATTTACCTTATTATGACATCGCGCGGATGCCCCTATAACTGCCCGTATTGTATTAATCATTTCTACCGCAGGCTTTATCACAACAAGGGTAAATATGTGCGACGCCGAAGTGTGGCCAATGTGATTGAAGAATTGCAGATTGCAAAAAACAAATACAACACAAAACTCATCGTATTTAACGACGATGTTTTTACTGCCGACATTGAGTGGCTCGGGGAGTTTGCCGATAGGTATATCAACGAAATAGGCTTGCCCTTCGAAGCATACATACGCATTGGAACCGTTGACGAAGAAAGCATTGCTCTTCTTAGTCGCATGGGGTGTATTGCATTGTTCTACGGCATAGAATCGGGTAACAGAGAAATACGGAAAAACATATTACACCGAAATATTAGCAATCGTGAGATTATTAAGGTTTCGATGCTGCTAAAAAAATATGGTATAAAGAGCATGGCGTTCAACATGCTGGCATTGCCCGGCGAAACCCTCAACAATATGTTCGAAACCCTGCAACTGAATGCCAAATGCCGCATCGACAATCCGCTGAGTTTTATTTTTCAGCCATTTCCTAATTTGGACCTTACTAAGTATGCAATCGAATCAGGCAGCTATCTTCCCGAAAACATGAACTTCAATCAAAGCCTCATCGATGGTGATGTCATGATGCTTACCCCTGATGCTAAACAAATGCGACGATTCCATTATTTATTTGTGTCAGCCGTAAAACTAAAACTCTCTCACCGACTTATTCGTTTTCTTATCAAACTACCGCTCGATAAGCTCTATCGTCTTATTCTGGGCGTATCGAGAGGCTTAATCTGCACTTTTATCATTTACCGACCTTCGCTAAAGCATATTGCTGCCTTTTACCTGAGCTATCCGTTTGTGCGTTTGTTTCGCTTTTTTAAGTAATTTCGTTGCTTATTCTACAACAACATTGTATGGCAAGCGTACTGTTTATTCACACATTCGATTACTACGAACCTTTGGGAATAATGCACCTCTCGGCTTGCCTCAAACAACACGGACATAGCTGCGAGTTGCTCGACCTGAAATTCAGTCGTAACTACATTGCCGAAGTGAATAGAATTAAACCCGATGTGGTTGCCTATTCGGTAACTACCAATAACTGGAAACGCTACCTCGACCTAAACCGTAGCATAAAAGAGCACTACCACTGCATTTCGCTTTTCGGTGGGCCTCATGTTACGTTTTTCCCCGAGTTTATCAATAATCAAAGTGTTGATATTATTTGCCGTGGCGAGGGAGAAGAAGCCATTGTTGATTTGTGTAATGCTATCGATGCGGGTAGCGATTTTACTGGCATACAAAACTTGTGGGTAAAATGTAACGAACAAATCGTTGAAAATTCACTGCGCCCCCTTATCGAAAATCTCGACACACTGCCATTTGCCGACCGTGATTTGATTAATAAATACGAGCTCTATCGCAAACGCAGTCGTGTGAGAACCATGACATCGCGTGGGTGCCCCTATAACTGCACCTACTGTTTCAATCATAGCAACCGCCAATTGTATCAGGGTTTGGGAAGCTATGTGCGCCAACGTTCCCCAAAACATGTTATCGACGAGTTGTTGAATCTGAAAAAATTGTATCAGCCCCGTAATTTCGAGTTCCACGACGATATTTTTATTGTAAACCGCCGCTGGGTTAAAGAATTTGTCGATTTGTATTTCGAACACAAAATTAACACCCCGTTCGAAATTAATGTTCGCGTCGATATGGTCGACGACCAAATTGCCATGTGGCTGAAGCAGGCCGGCTGCTATTCGGTGCAGTTCGGAATAGAATCGGGTAATGTAGAAACACGCAAGAAGCTCTTGAAGCGCAACATCAGTAACCAACAAATTGTGGAAGCATCGCTGTTGTTTCGTAGCTTGGGCATTAAAACCAATGCTTTCAATCTGGTAGGTTTGCCGGGCGAAACACTCAACGATGTGCTCGAAACCATACGACTAAATGCAGCAAGCAAAACCGGCTATTCCATGAACAGCATCTATCAGCCCTATCCGGGGACCCAACTTGCTGCCTACGCACTCGAACATCGCTATTACGACGGCAGGCTCGATACTTTCGATAAAAACTATTTATATGGGCGTAGCGTAATTAATACCCCCGATATTCGCCGCATCGAACGGCTGCATTATTTGTTTGCATTTGCTGCCCGATGGCCGCGCCTCATTCCTGCAATCAGGCTGTTGTCGGCTTTGCGTTGCAATAAGCTGTATCAGTCGTGGTATTATTTATATAGGGCTTATTTTGTTATTTTTGTTTTCAGGCGACTGAGCCTGCGCGAGGTTTTATTGCGGTTTAAGTTTATTTTTTAATATCGATATGGATGTTAGCCTGAGCATACTCATCCCATTTTACAACGAACCCACGGTGGTCGATTTGATTAAGAAGCTATATACGGTCGATTATGGTGCCAATATTACTTTCGAGGTTATTGCTGTTGACGATGGCAGTTCGTTGCTGCTTGCCCCCGACGATGAAGAATACCTGCGTTCGCTTCCTAATCTCACCCTGTTGAGGCATGAGAAGAACCGCGGGAAAGGGGCTGCCATTAAAACGGCTCTGCAACACAGTAAGGGTAAAGTCGTAATTGTTCAGGACGGCGATTTGGAATACGACCCTGCCGACATAGCTGCTGTGATTGCACCCATTTTCGGCCGAAACACAAAGGTTTGCTACGGGTCGCGTCACCTGTCGAAAGAGCAGCGCCGAAACAATATTATTTGGTTTAAAAAGCACATGGGGCAGTCGTTGCCGGCATTTTTTGGCGGCAGGGTGCTTACTTTGCTGTGCAGTTTGCTTTTTCTGAAGAGGCTTACCGATATACCCACATGCTACAAGGCTTTCGATGCGCAATTTATTAAATCGCTGCCCCTTCGCGAAAACGGTTTCGAAATGGAAGTTGAACTCACTGTGAAAACATTGAAACAAACCCATATTGTTGAAGTGCCCATTCATTATTATGCACGTACCCGGGCCGAAGGGAAAAAAATTACCTGGAAAGACGGATTCAGGTCGTTGTTTGCCCTGTTCCGCTATCGGTTTTCGGCAGCTTAATGTGCGATGGCAATAATTTTAGCTATTTTTACACGCAATGAAGATTCTGTTTCTGTATAAATATGCCAATTACGAGCCGCTTGGCCTTATGATTCTTTCGGCTGAACTGAAAAAGGCCGGCCATATGTGTGCTTTTGTTGATGTGAAGCTCGAAAAGAATTTTATAAAAACAGTGGTGGGTTTGTCGCCCGACATTATTGCATATTCTGTAATTACGGGGAGCCATAATTATTATAAAAACATAAACCTGAAGCTGAAAAAGCATTGTAGTTTTTTGTCGGTGTTTGGAGGTCCGCACTGCACGTTTTTCCCCGATTTTATTCACGAAGAAGGTGTCGATATAATTTGCCGCGGCGAGGCCGACCGAAGCATTGTTATGCTGGCCGATGCGTTGGAGCAGAAACACGACTATTGCTCTATTCCCAACTTATGGGTTAAAAAGCAGGGAGAAATTTTTAAAAACGAAATGGCCGACCTGTGTGTGAATCTCGATACGATTTCGTTTCCCGATCGTAATTTGGTAAACGTGTATAGCCACTACCGCAGCATGAAGCGTCGCGATGTAATAACTTCGAGAGGTTGTCCCTACAATTGCACGTATTGTTTCAATCATGCCGGAAAGGCACTCTATAAATCAAAGGGCCGCTATGTGCGCCAGCGTAGTGTCGATAATGTTATCGAAGAGCTTGTTATTCTGAAAGATAAGCATGGTAGCCGAAAGTTTCACTTTCAAGACGATGTGTTTACCGTGAACCGAAACTGGACCTTCGAGTTTTGCAATGCATACAAGCAACAGGTTCAATTGCCTTTCGAGGTGCAGCTCAGGGTAAATTTGGTTGACGATGAAATTGTGAAAGCATTGAAAGAGGCCGGCTGTGTACTGGCAATGTATGGCATAGAAAGCGGAAACGATGCTATCAGAAACGAGGTGTTGAACCGAAAAATTTCGCGCTCGAAAATTGTCGAAACGGCAGCCTTATTTCGTCGTTATGGCATTCGCACCATGTCGGTAAATATGCTGGGATTGCCCGATGAAAGCTTCGAAAACGCCCTCGAAACCCTGCGCCTGAATATTGATTGTAAGCCTTCGTACGCCTGGAATTCGTTGTATCATCCCTATCCGATGACCAAACTGGCAGCCTATTCAATCGAAAAAGGTTATTTCGATGGCGATATTCACAGTTTCAACGAATCATTTCTTTTCAGCCGCAGTGTAATGAAGACTCCCGATATCAGGCGTATCGAAAACCTGCATTTTCTGTTCCCCATCGCCGTCGATTTTCCGGTTTGCTTAAGTATTGTAAAATGGGCTACCAAACTACGACTAACCGGATTCTATAAGTTTTTGTTTTTTCTGCATAGGGTGTTCGCTGCGGTGGTTTCGCTCAGGCGCATTACCATGAGTGAGATTTTTGTGTATGAGAAATCACGGTTTTTTGCAGTTAAAAAGCAGTGGCAAAAACTATAGTTTTTTCAGAATTCTACGGGTCTTAATTATTATGGAAGGCAGCCGAATAAGCCGGTAAAAGAATTCGCGTTTTTCGAGCAAAGGAATTCCCAGCACATAGAGCAATTTGTGAATGCA
>CAZEHA010000006.1:0-90418 GCA_964511665.1 uncultured Bacteroidales bacterium | reverse complement strand
CAGATTTATCTTTGCTGGTAGAATAATAGTGGAAGTTTCGCAAGCTCAACTGGATATAGAGATGGAAACGGTTTTTTAAAGGCCACGAATGCGCGAATGAATACAGATTTTTATTGCTGGGAGGATTGTTTGTGGAAGTTTCGCAGGCTCAACTGGATATGGAGTTGGAAACGGTTTTTTAAAGGCCGCGAATGCGCGAATAAATACAGATTTATCTTTGCTGGTAGAATAATAGTGGAAGTTTCGCAAGCTCAACTGGATGCAGGGATGGAAACGTTTTTTTTGAGGCCGCGAATGATTCGACAAGCTCATCAGGACTGCGCGAATGAATACAGATTTTTATTGCTGATAGAATAATAGTAGAAGTTTCGCAAGCTCAACTGGATATAGAGATGGTAGCGATCTTTTTAGCCGCTAATACGCGAATAAGTGCATTTTATTAGCGCATTAGTGGCTAAACTTTATTCAACCAACACAAAGGCTGCCCAGTAGTAAGGCTCGTATTTTTTACGCATGCTTTTTTGCGTTTTGGCAAAGGCAGTTCTTACATCTTTTGTTTTTAAAAGGTTTTTGTAGAACAATTGCATGAATACAGCCGTTTCTTTGTCGGGAACCGGCCACAGACTTGCAATAACATAGGGCACACCGGCCATTTTAAAAGCACGCTGCAAGCCATATACTCCCTCGCTTCCTTTCACGTCGCCAAGGCCTGTTTCGCAAGCCGACAGCACCACAAGGCGGGTATTGCGCAAGTCGAGGTTCGATACTTCGTAAGCGGTTAAAATACCATCTTCGATGCCAGGTATTGCCGGTGCTTTATCCCATATACGGCTGGCTCCTGCCAACAATAAGCCGGTTCGGAACAAGGGATTGTTGTTTTCAACAAACGAATTTTCGAAAATCTGATACGCAGTTTTCTTACTCTCGATAGGTATTGCAAAGCCATGTGTGGCTACATGAAGAATTTGAGGTGCCATACTGCCGGTAAGTTTTTTAAACTGCTCCTCGCTGGCAGCTGCACCGGTAAAAAGAATAGGCTCGCGATTGTTTGCTGCCAATTGGTCGGCAATATGAAATACTTCCGACAAGGTGCCGGGCAAAAATTTCCAGGCCGCCGCAGTATTTTGAGGAACACCGCTATTAAATGCTTGTAACAAGCTATCGGCATCTACCCCATAGTGTTGCGACAAGTGTTCGGCCAATCGTTCGTCGGCAGCATAACTCACCCCTCCAAACAAGGCCATCGACGAAATATCGAGAAGCCCTGTGTGCTTTTTGTCGGCCAAAATATGTGTACTGTGAACAGTTCTGATAGTATATTTATCGGAAAGTAAACGTTTTTTTGTATCCCTGAGTGCCGCAAACGAAATCTGATGCAAAATACCCGAAGGTGCTAACACAACAGTTTTCACATTGCCCAACAAAGGTTCAATTGGTTCCCATATTAACTTATAACACGCTTCAAAATCGATAACTTCGTTTTTAAAAATTGCTCCTCTTTCTTCGTCAATACTCTTTTGAGCCTCAATACCCGGTTGTAGGAACAATGCAGCAAGACTGTTAGCATCACACAACAGAATTGTTTTCGGAAGCGCTTCACCATATATCAACACCAACGCAAGATATAGAGTGTTATCAATGGTATCGGATATACCATTTTGACGTAACTCTACAAACTCAATGGCTGCCTCACCGGGCTTAAGTGACTTAATTACATCAACATAGCTCACACTGAACAAGTCTTGAAGTTCGGCAAATTCTGATGACAAATGTACCAGACGACGCTCTACTTCGTTGGCTTCGCGCTCTAAAGCACTCAAAACATCGCTAAGTCCCTCGATATCGGCCGATTGCAATCCAGATATTTGCCCCCTAAGCTTACAGAGTTGGGTGTAACTGCACACAAGCAGCGAATCGCCGCTTTCGAAAACGGCATCTACAATGGCTCTCGAACTTTTAAGCAACAGCCCTTTCATCAACAGCTCGTTATCGTAGCACAGCGATGCCAATTCAGTGCTATGCTCGCCATAGGCAAGGTTTATTTCATGAATTTTGGCCACAAGCCATTGTGCATTGGCAATATACAGTTCTTTTTCGCTTTCGCTTAATACCGAAAAATTGCTTTTCAGCAATTGTACAGTAATTTCGCGGGCTCTCGTTATGCGGCTCATTGCGGCATCAACACTATCGGTTTGCAAAAAACACAGCGCCCAATTCAAATAATGTCGAGACAAATCCATTACAACGCCTTCGCTTTCGTAAATTGCAATACCTTCGGCAAAACATGCATGTGCATCGTCAAACTGCTGCAAGCGCACATAATAGGGAGCCAGACTAACAAGGCTAAAAGCCCTCCCTGTCAGGCTGCCAGCTTCGTTATTGATTCGTATGTTTTCGTTATGGAAATATAAGAATTTTTCGAAATCGTTGAGATGTTCCATTTCAGATGCCATGTTGATAAGATATGCTGAGTAAGCCGCATAGTCGTAGCCATCGCTGAAAATTTCGTAAGCTTTTTGATAGTATTCCACAGCCTTATTGTGATTGCCCATGTCTGACATAATGATACCCAGATTATTGTAACAATAGCTTACAATAGCATTCAGTTCATTTTCGATGGCCAATTCAAGCGATTTATCATAATACTCAATCGCCATGTTTACATTGTTTTGCTGATAGTAAACCATTCCTCTATTTAAGAACAGAGAGCTCAACAATTCGGCATTTTCGGTATACTCGCAATACAATTCAGCCTTTTCGTAGTAGCTTAGCGCTTCAGGATAGTTCCCCCTGTAGGCATTCACCAAACCAATGCCCAGCAGATTATTGAAAATACCTTCGTAATCGCCGGCGCTAGTGTTTAACTCTAAACTGAACTTATAATACTTTAAAGATTCCTGATAGCGTCCAACTTCCATGAACATTCTGGCCAATTGTTCGTTGACAAGTAAAATTTGAGCTATTGCATTTTCCTCCTCAAACAACGGCAACGATTTTTCGAAATATTGCATTGCTTCGTAATAATTGCCCAACATTAGCGAACTATATGCCATATTATACAAATAGGTAGCCCTGCTGAAAACAGGGATATCGTTGCTGAGGCGTAACAATAATTCCGAAAAACTTGCATGTGCTTTCTCGTAGTCGCCAAGCCGCATATACAAATTGGCCATATTATTCAGCGATTTAATGATGCCCTGATTGTCGTGCACCGATTCAAAGAGTTCTATCGTAGTATTAAAATAGCGAATTGCATTGTCGAAATCGTCGAGTTCGAGACCTAAGTTGCCCAGATTGTTTAAACAATCGGCCTCACCGTTTACATTTGAAATAGCACGAAATATTTTCAAAGCCAATTGATAATGGGTGTAAGCTTCGTTGTAATTGCCCAAACGACGGTGCATCACTCCCATTTTTCGTATTATTTGAGCATTCAAATGGGCCCGTGCCCGAAATCGAACAGAGATAGTTTCAGAAAAAACTGTATCGGCCACCATTGCGTACCAGAATAAAGCAGAGTCGGGAACATTTCTGTAGTACTGATCGCCAATCGATAAACAAATTTCGAAACGAACAGTGTCGCGGTTGGTGCCATCAAGTTCAGGTGCATTTTCTAACTGGAGTAACCAATGATTTATTTGTGTATAATCTTGTGCAACAGCTTGCGTATGCATTATCGCAACAGCAAAAAATGGAAATAGAAACTTAAGAGGCATTGTATAGTGTTTTATATCAAGAACCAAATATATAAATAATTGTCATAAAGATAATAGTGAATAATTCAGACAGGCAGTGGCTAACAAAAAATTATCGAAACACAACTCGTTAGCATCTTAAAAAATGTACTCAAAGTGCCAAAAATATAATTGCAGCTATCGCAAAAAACTCTATTTTTGCAAACCACTAAAAAGCCACCTTAGCTCAGCGGTAGAGCAGCTGTTTCGTAAACAGCAGGTCGCGGGTTCAAATCCCGTGGGTGGCTCTTTTCTATTATTTTCGGGCTAGTCTTTGTTTTTCCTACATGCCTCTATGTAAAAAAATGGTAATTTTGTGAAAATTTTTACAATGCGAAAGCTGTTTCTTCTTTTGATATTATTGCACTGCATTGCTGCCGGTTTTGCGCAGGATACGGTGAGAATAATGACCTATAACCTGTTGTATTACAACCACTACAGTCAAACATATTGCACCCAAACAAACAACCCCATTGCCGACAAAGATGAGTATCTGAAAACCATTATTGCACATACCCTGCCCGACATAGTTTGCTTTAATGAGGTATATGCTTCCGATGCTACACGCATCAGGCTGAAAGGCAGTGTGCTGAATTCGGGTGGGCGCAACTGGTACACCGAAGCCAGCTACCCATACGGTTCGGGCTCGCTTACCAGCTTTTTGTTCTACAATCAAGACAAATTCGATAAGAGTCTAACCGAGGTTACTTACGTCAACACCGGGTCGGTGCGCGATATGATGATTTACAAGCTCAGGCTGAAAAACAGCAATCCACCTGTTGATGTGTATGTAATTCCGGCGCACTTAAAAGCAGGCAGTTATTCGTCGGACCAGGCCGACCGCCTAAAAATGATCGACTCGCTGATGAGTAAAATCGACCAGCGTGGCAATAACGATAATTTTATTTTGCTGGGCGACTTAAACTTTTACAGCCACACCGAATCGGGATTTCAACGGCTTATTAATCACCCGAACAACGAATACCGTTTCTACGACCCTATCAACCAAATAGGTGAATGGAACGAGAACTACAGTTTCAGATGTTATCACACACAATCGACACAAAGCTCGGGCGATGGATGCAAAGCTTCGGGTGGCCTCGACGACCGCTTCGATTTTATTCTGGTTGACGATGACATTATCACCGGAGCCTCTCAGGTGCAATACATACCCAATTCGTACACCACACTGGGCAACGATTGCAATCACTTTAACCAATCGCTTAACTACGGGGGCAACAACAGTGTTCCTCCCGATGTGCTGGATGCCTTGTTCAACATGAGCGACCACCTGCCTGTGTATGCCGATTTTAGATTTGGGCATCAAAACAGTATATCGAACTATAGTCAGCATAATATGCAAATGCAGTTCAATAACCCGGCAGGCGATGTGCTTCATCTCAAACTCAGTACCGTTTCTGCTACCGAAACAGCAATAATGATTACCGACATACATGGAAAACCGATTTACGAAACACGCTATTTTTGTACAGGCATTATGCAAATAGATATTCCACTTAACGAATTGCAGCAAGGGGTGTATCTGGTAATTGCAAAAACAGACGATCGGGTAATCAGCCAAAAACTGGTAAAACTTTAATTGCTGTTTTTTTCGCGGTAATCGTAATCGGGTAGTACGCCATGGGTGCTCGAAATATTGGGGTGGCCGGTGTTGTCAGATTCATCATCATCATCTTCTTCTTCCCACGAGTATTTGAGGCGCTGCGGGCCCTGTTTACGGTAGAACCATGCCAGCACAAATCCGGTAACCAATCCCGAAAGATGGCCTTCCCACGAGATGCCAGGTTCAATGGGGAATATTCCCCAAATCATACTGCCATAAAGAAACACCACCAGCAGCGAAATGGCCATCAGCCTGATATGATTGCGCAACACTCCGCTGAGAAACAGAAATCCCGAAAATGCATACACCAGTCCGCTGGCACCTATATGATACGATTCTCGGCCAATTATCCAGGTGAGCACCCCGGTGCTAATCCACGAAATAAGCAAAATTTTTGACGCTACATCGCGATAAAAATAAAACACACCGGTTGCCAGAACAAAGAAGCTTACTGTGTTGGCTGCCAGATGTGCAAAATCGCCATGAATCAGAGGCATCATTATCAAACCCGGCCACGAACCGATGTCGCGCGGATATATGCCATAATGGGCAAAACTGATATCAAGGCCTGTTTCGATAAGTTTCAGCATCCAGCAAAAAAACAGTACTAACAAAGGCACTGCTGCTGCAAGGATAAGACGTTTGCGTTCGAACTGTATGTTAATATCCTCCGACATATCACTGCAAAGATAATGAAATAGCGCAGCAGTTAGTTACATTCGTTTTTTTCTTACTTTTGACCATTGCGATACAATGCTATGAAGTTATTGGTTTTGAACTACGAATATCCGCCACTGGGCGGAGGTGCAGGGGTGATAGCACAGCACATTTCCGAAGGCCTGGCCGGTTTGGGGCATTCGGTAACTGTGTTAAGTGCTGCTTTCGATGATTTACCCCATGAATGTACCGAAAACAATGTCAGGGTATTTCGTGTGAAAAGCCGCCGAAAATTTGTATATCGCTCGAACCCCTTCGAAATGTGGAGCTGGATGCAGAAGGCAACAAAGTTTTTAAAGCATCACCTGAAGACCAACACCTACGACCTGTGTTTTGCCAATTTCTCTATTCCGGGTGGAATGGTTGCTTACCGTATGAAACTGATGTATGGGCTTCCCTACACAATAATTTCACATGGTCACGATATCCCCTGGTTTTTCCCGAAACAAATGTTTTGGTATCATCTTGTTTTGTATCATCAAATACGAAACATAGTTCTACAAAGCGAAAAAAACTTTGTGCAATCAACCGAAATGAAAAACAACATCGACCTTTTTACCGGTGATGCATTTAAGTATAAAAACACTGTTATTCACAATGGATGGGACAGTTCGGTATTTGCCCCCGACTATTCGAAGCGCAGCGATTCGTTCATTATACTCTTTGCCGGTAGGTTGGTGCAGCAGAAAGACCCGTTTACTTTTCTGAAAGCCATAAAAACAATAGCGGGTGAAGTGCCTTGCACTGTTCACATTTTGGGCGATGGCCCTTTGCGCAACAAAATGCAGGCATGGGTTGACAAAAACGGACTAAGCGAACGGTTTTGCTTTTTGGGATGGGTCAATAAACACGAGATGCTGCTTCAATATCAGTCGGCATGGCTCACCGTGCTTCCGTCGCTCAGCGAAGGCATGTCGATAGCCACCCTTGAGGCATTGGCATGCGGGCAATATGTAATTGCCACACGTGTGAGCAACAACGAAAGCCTGATTAACGAGGGTGTAAACGGAAACCTGATTGGCCATCGCGACTACCATACACTGGCAAACTACATCACCGAGTTTTATCAACAAAAATTCCTAAAACGCTTAACCATAAGCGAAGAAAACCTGAAGCATTATCACAGTCTGTACGAATGGAGCGATATTGTAAAACAATACGAAAAAGAATTTTTAGAAGCTATTGAGAAACAAAGCAATCGATAAATTTTGTTTTTATTTTCTAAATGTGTAATTTGCTCCCAGAGGTGTTTGTAAAACTAAAGGAATCATTCTGTTATTAAATGAATCACAAATCATAAACAAGGAGGTAATCATGAAAAAAACAATTGTATTATTATTTCTGCTGGCAGGATATTTCGGCTTTTCGCAGTCGATAATGCTCATCCACGAAAAAGGTGGCAATGTTACTAAAATTCCGGTCGATCGGATTGACAAAATCACCTACGAAACAGGAAGTGTACCTGTTGACGACAATGCCTTACGTGATGTTGACGGCAATGTGTACAAAACAGTAAAAATTGGCAACCAGATTTGGATGGCCGAAAACCTAAAAACAACCAAATTGCGCGATGGAACTGCCATACAGAACATTACTACCGACGACCAATGGAAAGCTCTAGAAACTGCAGCTTTTTGTTGGTTCGACAACGACGACAAAAATAAAAGCACCTACGGGGCTTTATACAACTGGCACTGCGTGAAAACAAACAAAATATGTCCATTAGGCTGGCACGTACCTACCTATGCCGAATACACCACACTGATGGAGCAGGTTGGCGGGCGCACCGAAGCCGGTGGAAAGCTGAAAGAAGCGGGCACAGCCAATTGGTTTCCGCCAAACACCAATGCCACCAACGAAGTGGGCTTCAACGGATTGCCTTCGGGTTACCGTCAGGTGCATGGTCCATTCAAAGATCTTGGAAAAATAGCTGTATTCTGGACATCGACACCATACCGAAGCTACGATTCTTACTCGGTGCGGCTCGATTTTAATCTGAAAGAAATGGGAACATCGAGCAACGGCGACAATAAACACGGATATTCGATACGTTGCGTAAAAGATTAACAGATAACGGAAAACTTTTTAATGAGTGCAATGCGAGAACAGGCACTCATTTTTTTTGCACCTGTTCTACAAATTGCGGCTGTTAAAACCCAAAGGGAGTAAGTCGTTGGAATTTGCAAAAATCAGGGTCGAGTCAGCACCGTGAAGCAATAGTTTGATAGGGGTATTATTTCTTTCGGTGGTTTCGCCAATAACCTGACGGCATGCTCCGCACGGAGGGACAGCTTGCCGTCTGACCTTTCCATCCTTATCGATAGCAACAATAGCAAGGCTTAGTATTTTCACATTGGCATACACGGCCTTAGCATAGTACAACACAGTTCTTTCGGCACACATACCCGAAGGATAGGCAGCATTTTCCTGATTACCGGCAGCCATTGTTTCGCCATTCTCGAGAAGGACAGCCGCCCCCACCCTATAATTGGAATATGGCGCATATGCTGCCATTGCTGCCGATATTGCCTTTTCTACAAGCATCTGGTCATCGGCCGAGAGTTCAGTGTTACTGCATTCACTATAAGGTATTTGAATGAATTTGTGTTCCATAATCGGCGTAATATATCTACAAATATAATGGTAAATTTTGTGAATGTTTATAATCTTATTAAAACATATTGATTTGGGCAGTTGATGAAACACATTATTTACCGCAAGGTTTTTATTATTATTTTTGCGGTGTTATACACATCGACTTATGTTTGAAGCATTACAGGAAATGGACAAAGCCCGTCTCGATTTTAGCGATGGAGGCTTATTCGTACTGAACATAACAATTGCCATAATCATGTTTGGGGTAGCGCTCGAAATTAAGCCTGCACATTTTGTGGAATTGTTTCGCAAACCCAAGGCTCTTGTTGCCGGAGTAATTGCTCAGTTTTTGGTGCTTCCCATCCTGACATTTTTGTTGATTATGGCATTTGGCAGTAATATGACCATTGGTGTTGCTATGGGAATGATTCTGGTTGCTGCCTGTCCGGGTGGTAACGTATCTAATTTTATTTCAACACTGGCAAAAGGCAATGCGGCGCTATCGGTTAGTCTTACCGCTATAGCCACGATTTCGGCCATAGTAATGACACCACTTAATTTTGCCCTTTGGGGAAAACTGTATCAAGCATGGGGACCTTACGGCGAAAGTGCCTTATTGCAGCAACTTGAAATTGACCCCTGGCAAATGTTTAAAACAGTGCTCATTCTTTTGGGCATTCCCATTGTAGCCGGTATGCTGTTCAATCGTTACTTCGACAAAGCAACCCAATTCATAAAGAAACCCATCAGAATATTCAGCATCATTTTTTTCATGGGCATGGTGGTTATGATGTTTGCCAACAATTACGATTACTTTGTACAATACATCGCCTGGATTCTACTTATAGTTTTTCTTCACAATGCCCTTGCTATTGGCAGTGGCTATACGGTAGGCAGCATTGCACGGCTTAACTCACAAAACCGAAGAACCATTGCCATAGAAACAGGGATACAAAACTCGGGTCTGGGTTTGGTGCTGTTGTTTAATCCCAATATATTTTCGCCTGAGCTGCCCTTAGGCGGGATGATGATTGTGGTTGCCTGGTGGGGTATTTGGCATATATTGGCAGGTTTAGCAGTAGCCGGCATATGGAGACGGAGAACAGCGAATTAATGGTGATTACATGCTAGTATCGATGAGTAAATCGCAACAGATACCGGGTAACATGCTTCGCTTTTCGAAGAGTTGGAATATTGCCTCTAAATATGTATTTTTTATCCACCGTCTGTTCTACAAAAGTATTTCGGTAGAAGGACTCGATAATATACCCCAAAACAGACCGATAATCTTTGCGCCCAATCATCAGAACGCTTTGATGGACCCTATGTTAATACTTGCCACTACCAAGCAACAGGTGGTTTTTCTGGCTCGTGCCGATATTTTCAGAAACCGTGTATTAAGAACTATTCTCTATCGACTAAAAATACTGCCGGTATATCGCATTCGCGATGGCAAAGAAAACCTGATTAAAAACGACGACTCTTTCGATTATGTAAGTCAGGTTCTTGAGCACAAACGCGCCATTGCGCTCTTCCCCGAGGCACAACACACAAACAAACGACATATACTGGGCTTAAAAAAAGGCGTACCCCGTGTTGCTTTCATGGCAGAGGAACGCAACAATTTCACGCTTGGAGTACTTGTTATTCCGGTTGGAATTTACTTCAGCCGTTACAATACATTCAGAAGTGTGGCGCATGTACGCTACGGAACCCCCATCGAGGTACAAAAATTTGCCGAAATGTATCGCGAAAACGAACAAAAAGCACAAATAGCATTGCGCGATGAAATAGCCATGCAATTGCACAACCTGGCCATCAACATAAGCAATCTGAAATTGTACAACATGTACGAAAGTCTGAGGACTTTGTTTGTTAAACAATGTATAAAACAGTTCAAACTGGGCAAACTGACCCAGTTGAACCGTTTTCGTGCCGATAAAATCACCATTGCTGCAATCGAACGGTACGAAACCGAAAACATCGATGGCTTGTTGCAACTCAATCAATTAACCGAAAGGTTCGAACTGTTGAAAAAACAATACCGCCTATCGAATCAGAGTATCGAAAAACCCAAACTCAACATGATCAGGCTCATTGCATCGAGCCTGTTACTTTTGGTTACAATTCCGGTGTTTTTGTATGGTTTTATCAACAATTTCATAGGCTATATCATCCCGAAAATACTGGTATTGAAAATTAAAGACAAACAATTTCATTCATCGGTTAAGTTTGTTTGGGGTTTATTTGTGTTACCCCTGTTTTATTTGATACAGACGCTAATATTTTATTTTGCAACAGGGCATCTTGTTTTTAGCCTGATATATATCGTTAGTTTGCCGATAAGTGGTTTTGCAGCGCAGGCATGGTTCGAATGGTTAGTGATAGTGCTGCACGACTACCGGCGCATCTGGCTGCGAAAAGCAAAACCCGAAACCTATGCCGATATTAAAGAACTGCATTCAACTATTTGTAAGATTGTTTCTGAAATAGCTACAATATATGCCAGTAAGGCCTAGCAGCACCGAAACAATGTTTAACATTTTGATTCGGCTTTCGATGAAAAGTGCTATTTTTACAAACAAAAAGTTAGCATAACAATGGATATTATTGCACAAGTAAAAGAGAAGGCGTTATTGTGGCTTAGCGACAATATCGACGAGCAAACCGCATTCGAAATCAGGCACATGCTCGAACACGACCAATCGCAACTTACAGAGTCGTTTTACAAAGATTTGGAATTTGGGACCGGTGGGTTGCGCGGAATCATGGGAGCCGGAACCAATCGTATAAATAAATACACCATCGGCATGGCCACACAAGGCCTTGCAAACTATATGCTAAAAACAGATTCGAGTAGCAACAAAAGTGTAGCCATAGCCTACGATTGCCGCAACAACAGCCGGTTCTATGCCGAAACTGCGGCTGCCGTTCTTAGCGCCAACGGCATCAGCGTGTATCTGTTTGATGATTTGCGCCCTACTCCCGAGCTTTCGTTTGCAGTGAGGCAACTTAAGTGTATGGCAGGTATTGTTGTAACAGCATCACACAATCCTCCCGAGTATAACGGATATAAAGTATATTGGGATGATGGAGCGCAGATTGTAGCTCCTCACGACAGCGCCATCATTGCCGAAGTAAGGCGTATTACCCGTATTTCTGAAGTTAACTTCAATGCCAACACCGAACTTATTCACAGCATTGGCAAAGAGATAGACGAATTGTACATAGAACAAATAAAAACACTAGGCCTGAATCGAGAATTGGTGGCCAAGCACCACGACATGCCTATTGTTTACACACCAATACATGGATCGGGAGTAAAGCTGGTTCCTATGGCACTGAAGGCTTTTGGCTTTACCAACATTATTCATGTGGCAGAACAAGACGTGGTTGATGGCATTTTTAGCACTGTAAAATCGCCCAACCCCGAAGAGCCTGCAGCTCTTGAAATGGCGTTGCAAATAGCCCGAAAAACCAATGCTGTGCTGGTTGCCGGCACCGACCCCGACACCGACAGAGTGGGTATCATTGTTTTGAATGCCGAAGGAGAATATGTTCTGTTGAACGGAAATCAAACCGCATCTGTTTTGTTGTATTACCTGTTGAGCCAATGGAAAGAAAAAGGAAAACTTACCGGCAAAGAGTTTATCGTAAAAACCATTGTTACCACCGACTTACTTAGTGTAATGGCCGAGCATTTCGGGGTGAAGTCGTACGATGTGCTAACCGGATTCAAATACATTGCCGAAATTATACGCAAACACGAAGGCAACGCACGGTTCATTGGAGGCGGTGAAGAAAGCTATGGCTATCTGGCCGGCGACTTTGTGCGCGATAAAGATGCCGTAATTGCCTCTGCCCTTATAGCTGAAGCAGCGGCCTGGGCTAAAGAACAAGGAAAAACACTGTATTGCATTTTGAAAGACATATACTGTAAATTCGGGTTTTATCACGAAAAAATGCTATCGATTACAAAAAAAGGGAAATCGGGTGCCGAAGAAATTAAACAAATGATGGAGAATTTCAGGCATTCACCTCCTCAATCGATTGCCGGTGTCGATGTCGCACTGATTCACGATTATCTGAAGCAAAAAACCATTGATATGATTAGCGATTTGCGCTACGATATCAATCTGCCAAAATCGGATGTATTGCAATTTGAATTAATAAATGGATCACGCATCACAGTGAGACCATCGGGCACTGAGCCAAAAATTAAGTTTTATTTTAGTGTACGAGACCAGTTGCAGCACATAAGTCAATTTGATGAAAAGCAAAATATGCTTGAATCGCTTATCGATGCCATGGCCAAAGAAATACTTGAACAGTAATCGTATTATAATGCATCTATTGGCCAACAATGAATTCGCCGTAAAACATAATACCTATGAAAAGCTATAGAAAAGAGTTGTGGTTTCAGACCGATACACGACGGAAACTCATCAATATTACACCGGAAATAAATCAGTGTTTGCACCAAAGTGGCATTACCGAGGGTTTATGTCTGGTAAACGCCATGCACATTACCAGCAGTGTATTTATTAACGATGATGAGTCGGGCCTACACTACGACTACGAAGTTTGGCTCGAGAAACTGGCTCCGGAGAAACCACATTCGCAATACCGGCACAACTCATACGAAGACAATGCCGATGCACATTTAAAACGCACTATAATGGGTAGAGAAGTTGTTGTAGCCATCAGTAAGGGGCAGCTTGACTTTGGACCCTGGGAACAAATATTCTACGGTGAATTCGATGGAAAACGCCGAAAACGTGTTCTGGTAAAAATTATTGGAGAATAAGCTTCTAGCTACATTCCATTATAGTATAGTCCTGCGCCCGGCCCCAGAGGCAATCCAATCAATGTCCATGCAATGATAAGCAATGTCCAGAGAACAAAAAATACCAGCGAATAGGGCAGCATGGTTGATACAATTGTTCCAATACCTGCTTTTTCGTCGTATTTTTCGAAGTACACTATAATGAGTGCAAAGAAACTCATCATGGGCGAGATTACATTGGTAACTGAATCGCCAATGCGAAATACTGCCTGAGCCAGCTCGGGAGAGTATCCAAGTAGCATAAACAGAGGAATAAAAACCGGTCCAAGTATTGCCCATTTTGCCGAAGCTGACCCCATAAACAGGTTGATGAACCCCGACAATAATATGAACAAAACGAGCAATGGTATCAGTCCGATATCGATTGCATGCAAGAAGTTAGCGCCCTGCACGGCAATAATCAGCCCCAGATTGCTCCATTTGAAATAGGCAACAAACTGTGCTGCAAAAAACACGAGAACCAGAAAAGCCGCAAGTGTTTTAAAACTCGTTGTCATACCTTTTACTACATCGGCATCGCTGCGGAATTTGCGTGTGATAAACCCATATACAATACCCATGGTTCCAGCTATAAGAAATAAGAACGAAATAAAGCCTTTCAGTATTGGCGATCGCAACACCGAGTTTTCGGGTCCGCGCAAAAAGCCATTGTCGGGAATAATACCCCAAAGCAAGACGGCAAACCACAGGAAGACCACGCCCAATGTGGCGAGAAGCGCTTTTTTTTCGCGGGGCGATATTTTCTCGAGTGGTTCGGGTTGCACATTGCCGGTGTAAGCACCCAGCCGGGGCTCAACAAAACGATTGGTAACCCAGGTACCTGCAAATGCAATTACAAATGTAGATGCAAACATAAAGTAAAAATTGGCAGTGGGCAACACATAGTAGGTTTCGTTGATAATGCGTGCCGATTCGGTTGACAAACCGGCAAGCAACGGATCGATGGTGCCAATAAACAGATTGGCACTAAACCCACCCGAAACTCCTGCAAAAGCGGCCGCCATACCCGCTATGGGGTGCCTCCCCAGCGAATGAAAAATGATACCCGCCATGGGAATTATCAGTACATATCCCAAATCGGAAGCCATATTCGACAAAATACCTGCCAGCACCACAACAAAAGTAATCAGCCTGCGCGGTGCTTTAAAAACCAGCAGACGAATGGCCGCATTGATAAGCCCGCTGCTTTCGGCAATACCAATACCCAGTAACGCAACCATTACAATACCCAGCGGTGCAAAACCGGTGTAGTTATCGACCATGCCCAGCAAAATGCGGTGCAGGCCTTCTTTCGACAATAGGTTTACAGTATTAACAGTTTCGCTGGTGGCCGGGTGCACCGCATGCCATCCCAAATGATAGCCAATAAGTGAAAACAACAGCGCCAACAAGGCAAGTATGGCAAATAAACTGGCCGGATGTGGCAGTGCATTGCCTCCACGTTCCACAACATTCAGAAATTGCTGAAAAAAACGACCTCTACTTTTCTTTGTCATAAATTTATTTACTAGTAACAGGTTAACAAAATATAACTATTTTTCAAAATGGCAAAAATCGAATATCGTACCATGTATAATAATATAACTTGAATATGCACAAAATGTTCTTGATAATATTGATATTACCAAGATATGCACAGAACAACCTAGACCTAAAAACGACGCATAGTTTTGTTAAAAAAACGAATAAAAGGAATAGGCGATTCAATTCGATTGTTATAAATTCGCATATTATTAACTACTAAATATGTACATGAAATGGGATTTTTTCAAAACTTAAAAAACAAAATGGGAATTGGTGGCGTAAAAGTTGAGTTGCAAATTCCCGGACAGGCTCCAAAAGCCGATGGTTCAATCGATGGTAAAATTGTTTTAACTACCAAAAGCGAACAAGAAGTAGTTTCGTATAAGGTAAAAATGATTGAAGAGTACACCACAGGGCGTGGCGACGACAAAAAAACCAAGGAATTCGAACTGGGTATGTGTACCGGTCAGGCTACATTTGCCATTGCTCCGGGCGAAACCAAAGAAATAGCCTTTACCCTACCCTACACCATTCTTAAATCGAGCAACGACGAACTGAAAGAAAAAGGAGGCGCACTGGGAACATTAGGCAAAATGGGAGCGTTTGCTGCCGGTGAAAAATCGGAGTATTTCGTAAAAGCAGATGTTGATGTTAAGGCTGCTGCTCTCGACCCCGGCGACAAAAAGCCGATTAAACTGGTATAGTCGATTGATGTATTCTTGCTATTATAAGTAAAACCTTAAACAGCATGAAGAAATTATAACATTTCCACAACAACTTAAAAGATTATTGTGGAAATGTTACAGTAACAGTTTCGCCACAAGACAAGGTTGTTGAATAAGTTTCATCGGTTGGATAAATCAAATAACCACTTATTTGAAGCACCCTTATTGAATACGAACCTGTGGGTTTATAGAAGCTATAAAAAGTTTGCCCCCCTGCAACATCGAATACATAACTACCGTTGAAATAAACTTTATATGGGTTGGTAGAAGTTGAGACCATTTTAATGGTTCCTGTTTGAGAGACAATACAATTAACAATATTTTTCACTCCCTCTGTTAAACTTTCGGCTGTAGTAACAGCACCATTGTAATTATTAAAACACTCCTTTTCGGCAAACCAATAGTATTTTACCGGAGAAAGACCCGTAAAAACTGCCTTACCTTCAGTATTAGTTATTTGAGTTGTTCCAATTTGGTCAATGCCATTCTGTAAATCGCTATATTCCAAATATAACTTAACACTAGCACCTTCAACCGGATTTCCCAAATTGTCTTTTACAATAACCTCCAAACTGGTATCTGTAATTTCATCATCACACGATGAAAACAACAGCATTGTGAGTGCTAAAACAATGCATAACATGACTTTATTCATAGCATTTAAAATTTAAGTAATTAATGCAAATATATAATAAAACCACAAATAATTCAACAACGAGATTACAGCATTAATACTTTTTTTTAAAGCTACAGGCCTGCTTCAAATCATTCGCATTCATGTACTTTTCAATTCTATGCAGCAGTTCAAAATTCTTAAGCCCCTGCCAGTCGGGTGCTAACAGCAGTTCACGGGGCGATTCTCCCGAAAAACGGTCGGGCATGATACCGGGGTGCAGTCGTGCCAAAAATCGCGCAACCAATCTCACATACTCGTCAACACCAAACAAGGTAAACAGATTGGGGTTTTCTCTATATATATCTTCTGCTTTGGTGCCTCGTATTATTTGAAGCTGATGCAATTTAACGGTGTGCAAGGGCAATTCCGACACGGCTTCAGCATGACCAAGCATATCGGCAATGCTTTCGCCGGGCAAACCCATAATAAGATGTAAACCGGTATAAATACCATTACGATGTGTACGAATAACTGCATCAATGGTTTGTTCGTAAGTATGGCAACGATTTATCAGTTCTAGCGTCGTATTCAGTGTACTTTCGGCACCATACTCTATTACCACATATTTTCGTTGAGCAATATGTGCAATTTCGTTGAGCAATTCGTCGCTCACACAATCGGGTCGTGTAGCAATTACCAGCCCTATCACACCATCAACCGATAAAGCCTCTTCGTACAGTGCCATGCAATGCTCTGTGCTATTGTATGTATTGCTATAAGCCTGAAAATAAGCCAAATATTTCTGAGTTTTGTATTTGGCTCCAAAAAAAGCAATGCCTTCGGCAAGTTGTTGAGTTATACTTTTGTTTGGAGAACAGTAAAAAGGATTAAAGGTTTTGTTGTTGCAATACACACAACCCGAAAACGACAATGTACCGTCGCGATTGGGGCAGGTAAATCCGGCATCGACCGAAATTTTTTGCACACGTGCACCAAAGCGCTTCCTGAGATATGAAGCATAATCGTTCCATGGTTTTTGCGCATTGAATGCAATACCTGCCATTGTGTTATTTTTTAAGTGCCATAAATAACACTTCAGCCGGATGCAGAGCCTGAAAGCCGGTTCCATCTTTTATCTGGCAACGACAACTGGTGCCGGCCGCAACAATAATGGTGTCGTGGCTGCTTAAGCGTATCGCAGGAAACAAGACCATTTCGCCAATACCCATCGACACCTCGTAGTGTTCTTTTTCGTAACCAAACGACCCTGCCATACCGCAACAACCCGATGGAATTTCGCTCACCGAGTAATTGCGCGGCAAGCTCAGTGCCTTTTTGGTTGCAATTGTAGTGGTAATGGCTTTTTGCTGACAATGCCCATGAAATTTCAGCGTTTTGGCTTCATCGGTAAACATATCGGAGGTAATATTACCTTTATCCATCTCCATTGCAATAAACTCTTCGAACAGCAATGCATTTTTTGCGATACATCTGGCGGCTTCTTTAAGCGATGGTCCTGCCAAATCGGGGTATTCGTCGCGAAATCCGAGCAATGCCGAAGGCTCAAGCCCAATCAGCGGTGTTTCTTCGCTTATAAGGTCTTTGAGCAATGCAATGTTTTTATTAGCCAACTTTTTGGCGGTTCGCAGCAGGCCTTTCGACAACCATGTACGAGCACTTTCAACGGTTTTTGGAATAACAACGGCGTAACCCAGTGCATTCAACAACTGTATGGCAGCAATACCCGTGTTTGCATCGAGAAAATTGGTAAACTCATCGTTGAATAAATACACTGTTTTCTTTGCCTTTTCAGGCCTGATTGTAGCAGCGTGAGCAGCAGCCCATTGTTTTAGTGCAGGCTTATGCATTAGTGGGAATTCACGTTTTGGCGCAAAATGTATTATCTTCTTCATCATTCCCGACAGCAACGAATTTGCCATAACAACATTTGCAATACCTCTAAATGGCAATGCCAAGCGATGTATTACAGGCAAATAGGCAATGGCACGAGTACGCAATGGAATGCCATGAGCATCGTAGTAGTGCTGCAGAAACTCCATTTTAAGCTTGGCAACATCCACACCCGAAGGGCACTCCGACTTACAAGCCTTGCACACCAAACAAAGGTCGAGCACCTGATATATTTCTTCGGAATCGAATCGATTTTTTTTGTCGGAATGAGTCAATACTTCGCGAATGATGTTGGCACGTGCTCGTGTAGAGTGCATTTCATCGCGGGTGTACTGAAAACTGGGACAGAGGCTTCCGCCAATAATGTATGACTTACGGCAATCGCCCGAGCCATTGCATTTCTCGGCAGTACGCAAAATACCGCCGGTAGCCGAGAAATCGAAAACAGTTTCGATTTCGGGTGTGCCCATACCGGGAGTGAATCGCAGGTTACTGTTCATTGCCGGTGTATCAACAATTTTATTCGGATTGAAAACACCCTCGGCATCCCATGTATTCTTTACGCTTTTTAGCATAGCATACACTTTTTCGCCCAACACCAACGGAATAAACTCACCGCGTAAACGCCCATCGCCATGTTCACCACTGAGCGAACCCCTGTATTTTTTCACCAGCAAGGCTGTTTCGTAAGCTATGGTACGAAACATTTCTACATGGGCAGGGTCTTTCAGATTTAGCACAGGACGCAGGTGAAGTTCGCCTGTTCCAATGTGAGCATAATACACGCACTCAAGTTTCAGTTTCTCAAGAACGAGTTCAAATTCCTCCATATAAGCAGGCAGAAATCGCGGAGCCACAGCCGTATCTTCAATAACCGGCACGGGCTTCAGGTCACCGGGCATATTCGACAACACCCCCAAGCCTGCCTTGCGCAGGTTCCATACTTTTGGGATATCGGAACCGGTAATCATAGGGAACGCATACCCATAGCCGGCACTTCTCATTTCCACTTCCATCTGCGCTGCCAGTTCCTGTATTTCTTCGATGCTTTCGCGTGCCCATTCAACAATGAGTATGGCCTCGGGGTCGCCTTCAACAAAAAAGCGATTGCGGTTTTGAGTAATATTCTCTTTGGTTAAATCGAGCACTTTCTTATCCATAAGCTCTACTGAGCCCGGATTGTACTTAAGTGCAATAAGATTGGCTTCGAAAGCTTCTTTTAGCGTGTGGGTGTGTACACATACCAGTGCCTTGTTTTTGGGAGGCAAAGGCACCAGATTCAGTGTAACCGATGTAGTAAATGCCAAGGTACCTTCGGAGCCGGCCAGCAGTTTACAGAAATTAAATTTCTCGGATGAATTGCCAAATATTTCGGTGTCGAGCAACAAATCGAGAGCATAACCGGTGTTACGCCTTTTGATTTCCATATCGGGATAATTCGACACTATTTCGGCTTGGTTATCAGGCTGAATCAACAAATCGCGAACATTACGGTAAATATCACCTTCGAGGCTGTTCATCTTGCATTTGGCATCAAATTCTTCTTTACCAATTGCTTTAAAGCACACCTCGGAGCCATCGCTCAATATGCATTCCATTTCGAGAGTATGGTCGCGTGTGCTGCCATAAATAAGAGAATGGGCGCCACACGAGTTGTTCCCCACCATTCCGGCTATCATGCAACGATTTGAAGTAGAAGTCTCGGGTCCAAAAAACAAGCCATGGGGTGCCAGCTCCATATTTAACTCATCGAGAACGACCCCCGGCTCCACTTTCACCCATTTCTCTGTAAGGTTTAGTTCGATTATTTTATCGAAATTCTTAGAAATATCAATCACAATACCGTTACCCACTACCTGACCGGCCAACGAAGTACCGGCAGCACGTGGAATTACCGGCAACTGATGCTCACGGGCAAACAAAATGGTTTCTTTAATATCGTTGATATTATGGGGAACAACAACTGCAATGGGTTCTTCTTTGTAGGCCGATGCATCGGTAGCATACATTTTCAGAAAAATATCTGATGTGTATAATTCTCCCAACAAGCGTTGTTGCAAACTGTGTAAAACATCTATTCTATTCTTGTCTTTTGTTGACACGTCCATTGGTATTAAATAAAAATGTACTTGTTATAATTGTATTTTCAATTGCAAAATTAGTAAACTTCGCGAAGTTGCACGTTTACATGTCAATTAGCATACAAATAAAATGAGTCTTGCTAATACCGCTTGAGGAATTGTATTGATTTTTACGTATTTTTGCCGCCAGAAACAATGCAGCATGAAACCAAAGACCAAGGAAGCTATTTCGCTGATTTTCAAAGGCATGGCAATGGGTGCAGCCAATGTAATACCAGGTGTTTCGGGTGGTACTATTGCCTTTATCACCGGTATTTTCGAAAGGTTGATTCATGCAATTAAATCGTTTAACCTTACGGCCTTAAAACTGCTGCTGTCGGGGAAGTTTACAAGTTTCTTGAAACACATCGACTTTGCATTCTTGGTTTATGTGTTTCTGGGCATTGGTATTGCCATTATTTCGATAGCCAAATTATTCGAATACCTGTTCGAAAACTATCCGGTATATCTATGGTCATTCTTCTTTGGACTGGTGTTGGCATCGGTGTATTTTGTGAGCCGTAAAATAGATAAGTGGAACGCTGTAACTATACTAGTGTTTGTTGCAGGAGCAGCCATGGCAGCTTCAGTTTCGTTGTTGAGTCCGGCCAGCCAGAACGATAATATATTCTATGTGTTTTTGTGCGGCGTTGTGGCCGCTTGCAGTATGATACTTCCTGGTCTTTCAGGTTCTTTTATTCTCATTTTAATGGGCAATTACGAACTGGTTATGATAGAAGCAATTACTCAGGTACGACTCGATATCTTGTTACCACTGGTAATAGGTGCCGGTGTTGGCTTACTTGGCTTCTCGTATGTTTTATCGTGGGTGTTTCGCAAATTCCGAAATCAAACCATTTCGGGAATTACAGGGTTTATTTTAGGTTCACTGCTTATTCTTTGGCCATGGAAAACAGAATTGATTCAAGAGTTCGGTGAAAAGACAAAAGTAACGGGTTATCAATGGAATTTACCCGAAGTAAATACCGAAATGTTTGTGGCTGTTTTTTTTATTCTCGTTGGCATAGCTAGCATTTGGCTTATGGAAAAAGCAGTATCGAAAAAGGAGGTTGATAATGGAAAGTAAGAAAGAATTTGCTTTAATCGGATATCCGCTAGGTCACTCCTACTCAAAAACCTATTTCGCAAAAAAGTTTCAAGAGCTGGGTATTACAAATGCAGCCTATCAAACCTTTCCGCTTAGCGATCTTAGTAAGATTCACAATTTGGTGCGCAGTCATAGGAATTTGGTTGGTCTCAATGTTACTACACCCTACAAAGAATTTGTTATACCCTATCTAAGCGAAGTTGACCCTTTGGTTTTAAAAATTGGAACGGTAAACACCATTAGCATTTTCAGGGAAGACGATATGTATAACCTGAAAGGCTATAATACCGACATAGATGGACTGCGAAAACTCTTATTGTCGATGTCGCCACAGGGCATTCAAAAAGCCTTGATATTGGGGTCGGGTGGGTCGGGCAAGACCACCGCTTTCGCCTTAAAAGAAATGGGGATCGACTATAAATTTGTAACAAGAAAAGATAGCTCTCGCAATAGGATAAGCTATTCGCAACTGAATGCACGTTTAATTGCTGAACACAAGCTTATTGTTAATGCCTCGCCTGTTGGAATGCACCCTCACTACCACGATTTTCCGGCAATACCCTACGAAGGCATTGGTGGGGAACACATTTGCATCGACCTGGTGTATAATCCGGAAGAAACCCTTTTTATGAAAAAAAGCGCTGAACGCGGAGCTGCTGTGGCCAATGGACTGACCATGCTGTATGAACAAGCCGACAAGGCATTCGAAATTTGGCAGAGAGACGTGCTATAGCATCATAGGGTAGTGCCCGATAGCATCTGAGTACTCACTATCTTTTCGAATTTATGCCGAAACACATCTACGTTAAACTCTGGATAATGCTCCACAACCGAAGTTATAAACTCATGATGACTGCGTTTGTTTCGGTATTGGGGTTCGGTGGCAGGATGTGCCAGCAAAGATGAAATGAAGTAGGGCGATTCGGCCACATTAAGCACAGCATGCCAAAAGATAATTTCTTTCGATCTATATACACTGCTTCCCAAAATTTTCCGACCACCGATTGAAATATCCGAAACACCTCCAATGGCTGCCTTGTAGACCCCACAAAGTTGCAGTGCTTCGAGTAATGACGCACTGCATGAGTTAAACCATGCCTTGGTTCGCGAAATATCAGGGCTTACAGCATGTACCGACAACACCAGTGTTAGTGGCGTAAGCACCACACTATGACCACCACTGAGGCGTTTCACCACAACAATATTTGAATATAAGGATTGATTGTCAACCAAAGCCTGTTCCGGCTTGTCGCGCTGACCCAATACTACATAGGTTTGATCGGGAACCCAGGTAAAAACCCCTTCACGCACCGAGCGCATATACACAACATCGGGTAAATTGTATTCCTGAAGATGTATCATTACCATGGTATTTCAGCGTCAAAATTAAGAAAAGAATCGGGATAAGCAATTCTGTTCATCAGCTGGACATGATGATGCATTGAAACAGCTTGGCAATGTTGAGACGCGATAAATTGCTTCTAAACTGATGTAAAGATTATCCGGCGCCCAGCATGGTGGGGCTTAGGCTTTTTTCGTCGATGCTGGTTTTGGTGTTTATGTTATCGATAACGATAATTGACTTACGCTTGGTTTGATGGTTCATCATTTGCATGTTGCGTGCGAAGTATTTCTTTTTGGCAGCATCAATCAGTTCGTAATTACTCAGGCTGAGCGTTTTCAACAGCTTGCCGGATGCATCGTAATGGTCGATTTTATACACTACAAATTTAGTTTTATCGATGTAATTGATTTTTTTTGAATAACCCAGTTGGCGAGCCACATCTTTGTTTTTCACAGTCATTTCAACCGAATAGCAAGCAACTCCCTCTACATTGGTTTCGGCCAGCAATGCGTAATTGAAATCATCGGGATTGGGTTTGCCCATATCGGCATTGGTAAATTCAGACCCCATGAAACTCTGGCCTTTTTCGGTGCTGACAATACGCCGCGTTTTGCGCAAAGCCGGCAAATAAATCCACATATCATCTTCTTTTACATCGTAATCGTAAATCAACATCGAAGTGCCGGCAACATCGGCAGGGGCATTAAACACCATAAGAGTTTTGGTTCCATCGGCAGTCTTTAGGCTTTTACTGCTGGTTTTCTGAATGCGTTCGTTGCCTTTGGCATCAATTATTTTAAGAGTTTGTGCCATTTCGAAAGTGCTGATTTCTACCGTTTTGGCTGCTTTATCGCTGATTTCGCGTGCCGATTGCGACATTGCTGCAAAGCTTATAAGCAAGCAGGCTAGTAACATAATGTTGGTTTTCATAGTATTATTGTTTTTAAAGTTATTATTTCAATCAATTAATGTAATACTGACTTCACGGTTACATTTCAGGCTGAATGATGTTTCGGTAAAGCCGGGAGCCGAAAATTTTGGTTTGAGGTTATTCGAAAAACCAAATGGTTCTTTGGGTCTTCCGAGTAAATCGGTGTTGCACTTTCGGTCGTTATTCACATCATGACAAAGACAAATGGCATAAACACCCTCGGGCAATTCAATTTGGAAACGAGTGACTGGCAGTTCGGGTTTAATTCTGATGTCCTTATAAGCCCTGCCCTCTTTCGGAAAGCTTTGTGATTCGTTATAAATACCAATCATGATGCTTCCCATATCGGTTTGCACATTCCGAATTACAATAGTAAGGCTGTGCTGTTGTGCCAGCGTATGTTCAGCGATGACGCCAATCAAAATCATAAAAAAAGCAATTGTTTTCATGGTGCAACAGTATTGGGTTTTAAAAGGCAAATTGCGGGCACAACCACCAACGAACAAACCAAGCACACCGAAAGGGCCGTAATCATAAGGAATGCAAAACTTTGCAATGCCACAAACGATGAGAATAAGAGTACGGCAAAACCCAGTATCACCGATACGGCATTTATTATTATACCTTTACCGGTTGTAGTAAGGCTGCGAAAAACAGCGTCACCATTGCGATATCCCTGTTGCACTTCGAGCCTGTAGCGCCATAAAAAGTGAATGGTGTAATCGATACCTATTCCAATTACAACCGATGAAATCAAGGCACTTACAATATCCACCGAAAAACCGGCATATCCCATTAATCCGAACATCACTACAATGGTAATAATCAATGGAATACAGCCAACCAAAGCGGTTCGCCACGACTTAAAAATAAACCATAAAAGCAGAAACACTACTGCAATGGCAAAAACCAGTGAATACACCTGACCCTTGATTATGGCATCTATCATGTGATAGGTTATTAATGCATAACCTCCATAAATAGCATCGAGATTCATACCAGAAACCGACTTATCGATTTCGTTTACAACAGTCCGATAGTCGTTGTTATCGGCTGCCCTGAACTGAACATTTACAATAGCCTGACTATAGTTAAAATCGACCAGTTGTTCAAAGTCTTCGGGGCTTCCTCCCATGCTGTATAACTCGAGCAATTGAGCTACAGCTTCGCGGGTTTCGGGAATGACATTATAAGCTGGTTCATCAGGCTCGTACAATGCCTTACTCATTATTTTTATAACTGTAGCTATCGAAACCACATTACCAGTTTGAGGAAGTTGTTTTAATCGATATTCGAGGCTGTCGATACAACGAAGCATTTCGGGGTCTTTTATATCGCCCTTTATTAGAATGCTGATATTCTTTGATCCGCCAAACTCATTATTGATTATTTCGGCAGTCTGCAAAAAAACGTGTTTACGGGGTAATACATTCTCGGCATTTGGATCCACTTTCAGCCAGAAAACCCCGGAACCTGCCAGTATCATAACAATAATAACAGAAACCAACCATAGAACAGGCTTTGCAATGATGTTTCCTGCTATTTTCGACAACAGTAACGATGCCCTTCTTGTAAGCGGGTTTTTTCGATAGCCACTGCCGGGTATCGTTTTAAAGTATTGAAGCAACACAGGTATTAATACTAAACTCAGGAGTAAGGCAATGGCAATGCCCCAGGCTGTAACCACGCCGGTTTGCCTGGCAGGAATCATAATATGAGCCAGCATGCCTAAAATACCGGCAATAGTGGTTAATCCGGTAAGCAATACGGGCCAGCGCAGTCGTTTATAAATATTGGCGATTGCATTTTGTACCGGCTGGGTAGGAAAACTCGCTCGTTCTTGCCTGAATGCTTCAACGAAGTGAACTCCGTAATTATTAGCAATAGCCAGAATCATTACCGGCACCAACAAGCTAATCATACTCACTTTCCAACCCACCACTGGCAATAGCGCAAAAGCTGCAAGCATCGAAAATACAATGATGCTTATAGGCAACAGAGTAAATGCAGGTTTTCGAAATGTAAACCACAAAAACAGAAACATCAGCAACACACCCGCAGGCATTAAGAAATACAAATCGGAACGCACATCATGATTGATTACGGCACGCAATTGTGGTTCGCCGGCAATGCTAATTTCTGCTGGGCCTTTGTGTTTTTCCACAATGGTTTTCAACGATTCGTACACCATATTGTCGTTGGCATCGCTGTTTTTTTGTACCAACACCAGCATATAATTAAAATGTTTCGATATCATTACCCCATAAACCAAACTATTCGATTCTATAAGCAATTTAAGATTGGTCATGTCTTCGTCTGTCTCGGGAAAATACGGGATGGCATCTTCAACAAGCATAAATCCATCGGCCGACTGAATATTTTTAGAGTTAAATACCGACATCACCTTATCGACCCAATCTTGCTCTTCGATTTCGAAACAAATTTCGCTAAGTTGGTTAAGCACATCGGCATGCAACACATTATCGGCTTTGGCCAACAGCATTATGGGTTCGGTACTCGAAAATTCCTTCTCTATTTGTCGGGTATCGCGTAAAGCCTTCATTTCGTCGGAGAAATAGCTCCGCAGATTTGAATCTGTTTTCAGATAATACAGCGGAACACAACTCAAAGCAAAAACAACAGCACATATTGCCAATACAGCAATGCGGTACCTCACAAACCAATACGATTGATTATTCTTCATCAGAAAACAACTTTCATTTGTAAAAAAGCGCCGTTAAGAACTTTCGAAGAGTGCGAGAACACTGTGTTATCGTCTCCGTGCATATACAAACCACCCATCGAAACACTCAGATTATCGTTACATTTATACTCTAGCGACGGTCGTATCAAAAACTCACCGGTGCTTACATTATAGGTAAACATACCGTTCAACTGTAAGGTTTCATAAAACAGCGAACGATTCAGCAATAGGCTTACTGTGTGGGTGTATTGCTGTTGCTGGCCGAATATCATACGGTTGAAGTCGACCATTTGGTTTACCATAGCTTCGAGATTGTGTGCAGGTTCGGGAAGTGGCACAAAATCGGGTGTGTACACCGAATTGTATTGCAGCACTGTGTTTACGCCCCACAACCTGCGTTCAATTGCCACCCCGAATGCCCAACGACTATGTGGTAAAGCCATATTGACAATGGTATCGGCTACATGATAATATGCTGCCTCTGCCTTAACTATAAATTGCTTCACAGGTATTTCGATATCGAGGCCGGCAGTAGTATGATAGTGATAGACGGGAATCAGGTTCACAGCAACCGGCTCCGAAAAAAAATCGATCGTATGCAAATTAAAACCGTAGTTGCACGCATATCCCCTATAAAACGACATAGCCAACGACATCGAGCTAAAGTCGAAACCCATTCGGCTGGCCATTGCAGCGTTGTAGAAACTGCGCTCGGGTAATTCAGCATCAACAAAAGAAACGTTTTCGCCCATGCTGAACAAATCGAAGCGGTAAACCGATGGTGTAAAAAAAGGAATGGCAACAATCTGCCAATTTAAAAAGCCACCCAAGCGCAGCGAAGTATGCACTACGTACTGAGGCATGCGGCTATCGTCGTTATCGGGCGACAAATAAAAATAGTCGTATGGCGTTACCTGATTCACAATACTATAAGCATCGAGTCGGCTCCATTCCAGAATCTTACGCCCCATGCTCATATCGAAATGGGTTGATGTGTAGCCGGCATACGCTTCTCGTAAACTAAATACATGTATTAACTCGTTATACGAGTATCCGAATCTCATTCGGGCATCAACAGCAAACATGGTGTTAGTGCCAGGTTTCGCTCCTAATAAAATTCCGGTTTCCGATATAAGGTTAGAAAGGGGATAGTCGTTTGCACCGGCCACTGAAAATGCCTTTGTGAATCCATTCAAATTGATATGGTTATGTATTACCTGCGATTGCACATTCGCAATGCTCAACACAACACAAAAGAATAAAACAACTATAGCACGCATACTCAACATTTTGTTGCAAATAAACAGCGTAGATTAGGCAAGTCGATTATAATAATGCAAGTAGCACCACATATTATTAATCGAACCTATATGACTTTAATAATCACAATTTGCCTGATTAACAGCATATTGTAAGTACCGATTTCGCAATCGGAACTTGAACTCAATCAAATATTTTCTTCGCATATCGATTACGGTACTGAGCAGGCGTGCACCCAGTCATGTTTTTGAAAACCGTAAAAAAAGTTGTTTTGCTGTTGAATCCACAATCGTAGCCCAATGCTTCAATCGAGAAATTATTGTTATCAGCATCGCTCAGTAACTTTTTAACTTTTTCGACACGGTAGGTATTCACAAAGCGATAGAAATTCATATTCAACTCAGTGTTCAATACTTCGGTGAGCTTGTGGCGCTGTATTCCCAATTTTTCAGCCAGATCCGACACAGTCAAATTGCCGTCGAGGTAAGGTTCATGTTTTTCGAAATATGATAATAATCGTGTTTTTATGGCCATTTTTTCTTCGTCGGCCAATCGCGATGCCGCATAATGTCCGGTTTCGTGCTGGTGTTCATTAGGCACTATCAACACCTGTTGCCTGAGACCATAGAAAGTAAACGAAAAAACCAAAAACAAGTTAAACGAAAGCACAAAATACAAGTAATTGGTTTCTATGCCCGAAAACACTTCAATAAAACCCGCGGCAATTAAAATCAAATTGTAAACAATGTAAAATATAAGCACAAAAAGCAACCATCCCAGTTTTATATTCGCCTCGATAGATGAGAATTCATTTTTCAGTTTCTGTCGATATCGGTGAATGGTTCTAACGCTTAAAAACCAATAAAACAAGAACGACGCTATCAGTGTTACAGCCATTACAATTCGGTATGGCAGAAACACATCTTCAAAAAAGTAATGTTCCATTCTCAGTTCTGCGCCCGTCCATATAATTACCAAGACAAAAACAGTAGGCAAAAGAGCATGTACCCAGTGTTTGGTTTTCAGTCGAAAGTTTTCGCGTGTAAGCGAAATGCTGTATATAAAAAGCAATGCATTCGTTATTAAGGCATTTACCGGCACTATCGAAAAACTATTGGCTTGTGTGATGGCAATTTCCATAAAAGTAATACCACTAATGGCCAACCATACCGAAAGTATTTTATCGGAAATATGATTATTGCGTTTTGCCATTACAAGCAACACTCCGAAAAACGACTGTGTAAATCCTATCCAGGCCAAAGTTTCCATATATGCAAATATAGCATAATAACGCCAAAAGTTTTGTAGAATTACTCAACAAAAAAGGGCTCCGATAACGAAGCCCTTTTCTGTAGTATTCTAATTACAATTATTTACGCAAGGTAACCCTCTTCGTAATACTTTGTTCTGCGTAGTTCAAAGTTATGTTGTAAACTCCTTCGGCATATCCCGACATATCAACCTGACGGCGATAGGTATCAGTATTGCTTACATTCATAACTTCGATTGTTCTTCCCAAAGCGTCGGTAATGGTAATCACAGCATTCGACTGTTCAGGAAGTGTTACATCAATTACAAACAATCCAGCAGTCGGATTGGGATACAAGCTAAACCCGTTCACATCAAACTGCGGTATTCTGTTGTAGTAAACAATATACACCGAATCCTGATATTCGCAGTCGGCTGTGATTACGGTGAGTATATACCAACCTTCTTCGTTTACCTCGAGTGTGTTGGTAGTTTCGCCACCTTCCCACAGATACTCGGTATCGAAAGGAATTGTTGGATTAACCACTGCGTTAGCCGTGATTGTGTATGGCCACGATTCCACAGTAATGGTATCGTTTTCGGCATCAACAAACTCGATAGCTTGCTCGAATACAGTAACAAAACCTTCAACAACATTGTTTTCGCCATTTTCGTCGGCAGTGTAGTTAATCGATGCCCTCCATTCTATTGTTCCTACTACGGTAAGGTCGATAGAAGCAACTGTTTCAAACGACACCGATTGTCCGGGTGTTAAATCTTCAGCAAGAACAAAGTCTTCGTTGATAACTTCAACTTCTTCTATTTCGAGAACGAAGTTAATGGTTTCACCTGCCACAACAGTGGTTTCACCAACATTAGAAACTTCGAACATTGGGTGAGCTTCTTCAACAGGGCAAGTATAACCCGACCCTATATTTAAAGCCAAGTCGGTTACTAGAACCGCATCGCCAAGCACTCGGAACTGGAAGTTTCCGTTTGAGGTAACACCATATCCATATACCACAGCCACATAGGTACCTGCACTCAGGTTGCCGATATTAAGATACGAAGCCAATGTGCTTCCACCGTATGATTGCGAACCGCAACCACCATCGTCAACATATCCGAGGTTTCCGGCCGGGTTGGCAGGGCAAGAACTCAAGTCGGGAATATCATCGCACGAAGCGAAGTATGCCAGCTTGGTATCGAAATCTGACCCACAAGTCATCATTCGTACGTTGGTGTAGTCGGTAGGCAGGGTCACCAGGAAGTAATACTGATGCTGTGCCGGCATGAAACCGGTTTGGTCGGGATCGTTGATGGTATATGCAACAGCGCCATCGCAGGTAATATTCAGCGGTGGTGCATCCTGAGTTACATTTACCTCCCAGCTTTGTGTGGTGCTACCATCTTCGGCCGTAACGTCGTAGTAAACGGTATGGTCGAAGTTGTTGGCAGTTACTCCACTTACCTGTTCCACTCCTTCAATTTCAGCAGATGCACCATAAGATAATGTAAAGTCGGCAATCAAGTTGGTTATATCTGACCACCAATTGATATTTACATAAATCATCTGATATTCGCTATTAATGTTGGCCGGTTCGGTTTGCTCATCGAAACCATAAGTAAGAATATTGGCTTCGGTATTTATCGGAGCTACTGTAATATTCACTGTCCAGTCGGTTGAACTGACACCATCTTCGGCAACAACATTATATACTGCACTGCCGCCAGTAAAGTCAACAACGCTTACCCCACTTTGCTGAACTACAGCGTCAACCGAGGCAGTAGCGCCTTCTGAGAGAGTAAATACAGGTACTAGCGTAGACAGGTCTGTACCAAAACCAACGGTAACATCGATAATATGGTTTTCGGTATCGAAGCCGGCAGGCTCTATTTGCTGAGGAATGCTATAGGTAATTATGTCACTCTCAGTATTGGGTTCACGAATACTGAAGGCATCAACAGCCAGATACAATTCGTCGGTCGACACACACTGTATGGCTACATAAATCTGATCTCCCTGATTGATTCCGTAATCGGCAAGCGTATAAGCATGATTCAACCATGCATTAGGATGATCAACCACGTTTTCGAGAACAATGGTAAAGTCGGCCGGATTGGTTCCTGTTGTGGATACTAACACATTGAACGATTCCAAAAAGGAAGCAGAAGTACTGCGTGCAAAGAAGTCGAGTATTAATGCATCCGATGTAATTTCGAATTGTGGCGAAATCAACCAGTCGTTGTTTCCTGATGAATTCCAGTGAATGGCAACCGAGTGACTTCCTTCGTACACATAACTTGTATTTGGCGACCACTGATATGTATCACCGTCTAAGTTCAGTCTGCTCCAGCAGTTGGGGAATGTAGCACTATTAAATCCTTCGAAATAAGGGTACTCCGAAATAATTGCACAAGTGGTAGTGAAAGTATAAGGACCTGCCCACTCGCTATAGTCGCCACTGCCACAATTGGCCTGAACATAGAATGAGTAACTGGTATTAGGCTCAAGACCGGTAAGCTGATAGGTTTCGGCATTTACATCTTCAACCAATGTACCTTCGCCCTGAACGAAACCACTAAGGCCCCATTCAATATTGAACAAATCGGTAAGGCCTGCAGCAACCCAAGCTAAATCGGCCTGGTTAGTGATAATATTTTCAACACCCAAACCTGTTGGTTCCGGACAACTTGGCAAAGTTGTAAAGCTATAAGGACCAACCCATGTACTTTGATCGTCGTCGGCACAATCAGACTGAACATAATAGCTATAGGTTGTTAGTTCCTGAAGTCCTTGCAAGAGATATGGATTTTCGACATCTTCCATCATGGTTCCTTCACCAAGTGTAAAGCCTGAAATACCGTACTCGATATTCCATGAGGTGGCAGAACCATTCTCTGTCCATGCCAGTAAGGCTTCCTCGTGAGTAATACCTGAGGCTGTAAGAGCCATCGGGGCAGGACAGGTAGGTATCACTTGTACAGTAACATCGTCAACAAAGATATTGTTACCATAGGCGCTAACTCCCTCAAAAACCACATAACCAACGCCGGAAGAACCTTCGGGCATATCGAATGTGTACTCGTACCACTGATTGGCTACCGGAGCCGCCGGTGATTGTGTCCACGAACGGTGAATAGTACCCAATAAAGTAGCGCCGGTAAGATTGTTGGCAGTGTTGTAATATACATTCACTCTGTCGAGGTTACCTAGGTAGCCGTTATCTCGGTACATCCAGAAGAGAACCTGATAGTTATCGGCCGGAAAATCGAGACCGGGGGTTACAAGAATACCACTGGTACCTGTACCATAATTATACGCATTGAATCGTGCCATAGCAGCACCACTGTGTGGACTTGCTGCAGGACTACCACCTGTTGTTGCACGATTCCACAATCCTGCTCCCGGACCAGAAACCTGAGCATTAGTCCAGCATGCCGGAGCAAAAGGCTCAACATCGAAACTTTCGGTGAACGGGAAAGCAGTTACAGCTTCACAAGGTGTAGTAAAGGCAAACGGACCTGCCCATGCACTTAGGTCGCTACCACAATCGGCTTGTACATAGAATACATAGGCGGTTTGCGGTGAAAGTCCGGTAACAAGCGTCGGATTGTCTTCGGTTCCCACAATGCTCTGAACAAATTCTTCGTTATCTGGAGTAAATCCGGGCAATCCGATTTCGATATTCCAAAGCGTGGTGCCACCTACGGCACTCCAGCCTAAATCGGCCGAGGTAGCCAAAATGTTGGTTGCAGTTAGATCGGTGGGAACAGCACAACCGGCAAGCGTGGTAAACGTTACAGGGCCTGCCCAGTCGCTTAAATCGCCTTCACCACAATTGGTGCGTATCCATACATAGTAGAGTGTTTCTTCGGCTAGACCTGTAAAATCGTACGAAAGTTCTTCGGCAGGTACCGAAACCGTTGGAACAGTTGTTCCGTCGGGTGCGTCGGCTACCGTTGCCAAATACAAATCGTAACCTTCAGAAGGATTAGATATCGACTCTGCCCAACTTACTGTTGCTGCCGAACTGGTAATTCCCGAAGTAACAAGTGCAGTAGGTTCAACACAGGTGGGACCTTGCTGAACTGTAACATTATCGATGTACAGGTTGTTACCCCAGGCACTGGTAGCCGTAAATCTTACGAAATTGGTACCTGCAGGCAGGAACAACATCTTTGTTTCCCACTGCGAAGCATTGGGAATAAACGAACCTGAAACAACACCACCTGTATTTAGTGTGCCCGATACACCACCCAGCATGGTTTCGAGCAACTCGAATGTTGTTCCACCATCGGTAGAATAGAAAATTTCGAGTTTATCAACATATTCAGCTCCATAAGTTGCATAGGCATAATCGAACAATAGTTGCGGGTTAACAATACCACTGGCATCAAATTCAAGACTGATGAGATGCATGGGGTCGGTGCCCGAAATACCATAGAAATTAACATAAGCTGAAGCAGTGCTGTTTCCATAGCCTCCGGCTGATGCACTACGGGTCCAGTTGCCTGAGCCTGCTATGCGAGTCCAGCATGTTGGTGGGAATGTTGTTGATTCGAATGTTTCAACTATGGGGAATGTTGTTTCAACGCCACAGGCAGTGGTAAAACTATAGGGACCGGCCCATGCGCTAAGTGTTCCACTGCAATCGGACTGTATATAGAAGCTGTATGTAGTTAGCGGGTCGAGACCGGCAAGATTGTAAGGAATTGCATCAATTCCCAAAACCAAGGTGCCTTCTCCCTGAGTAAAGCCTGACAAGCCCCATTCAATATTCCAAAGACTTGTGCCGCCAGTCGCTGTCCAGATGAGATCGGCCTGTGAAGAAGTGATGTTTTCTGCACCTAAAGCATCGGGAGCAGGGCAGTTGGCAAGCGTGGTAAAGCTTTGTGGACCTGTCCATGCAGTTACACTACCGCCACAATCGGTTTGCACATATACCTGATAAGTTGTAGCTTCATCAAGACCGGTAATGGTGTATGGATTGCTTGCGCCTTCAACCAATGTACCTTCGTTGAGCGGATCGAATCCGGTTTCACCATACAGCAAGTTCCAAACAGTTTCGCCCAGTTGAGCTGTCCAGCTTACGTCGGCTGTACCTTGTGTAATATTGCTCACTGTTAAAGCTGCAGGGGGCAAACAGCTAACTGCTGTAATAGTCAGGTCGAATACCGGTATGCAGTTGGGGGCTGCCCAAGTGTCAACCATGAGATAATAGGTACCGGGCTGTAAGATTCTGGTTATTACCCTTGGTGCTGCACCTGAACCCGTGGCAACCTGAATACATGCACCTGTGTCGGGGCATCCATCAAGCAAACCTAAACCTGAATAGGTTGTAGTTTTGGGATCCATGGTTATGGTTACCTGTACGGCGCTGGTAACATCGAGGCGGTAAATAAAGTCTTCGCCGCCATCGTAGAAACCCATGCATGAATTGCTGTAGCTGTTGAGCATGCCGCAGTTGGTCTGTGCCAAATCGGCATAGGGAGCATCGAGCGGTAGCGTAACAACTTGTGCATTGGCACAATCGACACCGGCAGGAATAGCCTCCTGACTTACCGATACTGTCCAAATTTGCTCGCTGGCATCTTCGGCAGTAACTGTGTATTCCACAGGGTTGGTAAAGTCGCGGGCAACTCCACTTTCAGGATAGATACTTGCCAATGGCGAAACGGTAATTGTGGGTGTAAGGTCAGCAATATTCGCTGTCCACTGAACTTCGATAGCCACAGTATGATTTTCGGCATCGATAGTGGCAACACCGGTTTGTTGCGGGAAGCTGAACGTAATAATATCGTTTTCGCTGCTTTGCGATGTGGCTTCGGTTACGCTTACCACCCAATCGGCTGTAGTAACACCGTCTTCGGCTGTAACCACATAGGTAACCGGATTGGTGAAATCGTTAGGAGTTACTCCACTTTCCTGAGCTACGCCCAAAACAGATGCGCTTGCACCATCTGACAGAGTAAAGCCGGCAACCAAGGCAGTTACATCGGTTCCAATAGCTACTTCCACATCGATGGTATGATCGCCAAATACAGGCGCTCCGGTTTGTCCGGGCAAGCTGTAGGTAATAATTTCGGTCTCGGTCGATTTGGCTCTGATATTCATTTCATCAACAAAGATATTGTTGCCATATTGACTTACTGCCTCTAATATAATGTATCCAAGTCCCGATTTACCACCCGGCAAATCGAAGCTATATTGATACCATTGGTTGGCTACAGCTTCAACAGGTGCAAAACCATAATACCTGCTTACTGTACCAATCAACTCGGCTCCAGTGAGATTGTTCTCGGTATTATAATATACATTTACCTTTTCGTTTGAATAAGTGGTATATCCATTATCGCGGAACATCCAAAACTCAACTACATAGTTGTCGGTGGGGAAATCGAGCTGGGGTGTCACCAAAATACCCATGGTACCACCGCTAAGATTATAACAATTGTACCTAGCCATTCCGGCACCACTTTTGGGTGAACAGGTAGGATTGGTTCCGGTAGTAGAACGATTCCATGTTCCGGGCGTACCGGTTCCTGCTGTTCTAACATTTGTCCAGCAAGCTGGTGCGAATGTGGCATCGTCGAAGCTTTGAACAAACGGGAATGCGGTTACAGGAGCACATGTAGTGGTAAAACTATAAGGTCCGGCCCATACACTTTGTTCGGCACCACACACAGCCTGTACATAATAGCTGTATTGGGTCAAAGCCTCTAAACCTTCGAGCAGATACGGATTATCGGTAACATTTTCGAGAAGAGTTCCGGTTCCTTGGGCAAATCCAAACAAACCCCATTCTATGTTCCATTCGGTAGCAGTATTGGCATTCCATTGCAAATTAGCTTGATTGTATAAAACATTGGTTGCCGTAAGACCCGTTGGCGCAGGACATGAAGCAAGTGTGGTAAAGCTTTGTGGACCTGTCCATGCAGTTACACTACCGCCACAATCGGTTTGCACATATACCTGATAAGTTGTAGCTTCATCAAGACCGGTAATGGTGTATGGATTGCTTGCGCCTTCAACCAATGTACCTTCGTTGAGCGGATCGAATCCGGTTTCACCATACAGCAAGTTCCAAACAGTTTCGCCCAGTTGAGCTGTCCAGCTTACGTCGGCTGTACCTTGTGTAATATTGCTCACTGTTAAAGCTGCAGGGGGCAAACAGCTAACTGCTGTAATAGTCAGGTCGAATACCGGTATGCAGTTGGGGGCTGCCCAAGTGTCAACCATGAGATAATAGGTACCGGGCTGTAAGATTCTGGTTATTACCCTTGGTGCTGCACCTGAACCCGTGGCAACCTGAATACATGCACCTGTGTCGGGGCATCCATCAAGCAAACCTAAACCTGAATAGGTTGTAGTTTTGGGATCCATGGTTATGGTTACCTGTACGGCGCTGGTAACATCGAGGCGGTAAATAAAGTCTTCGCCGCCATCGTAGAAACCCATGCATGAATTGCTGTAGCTGTTGAGCATGCCGCAGTTGGTCTGTGCCAAATCGGCATAGGGAGCATCGAGCGGTAGCGTAACAACTTGTGCATTGGCACAATCGACACCGGCAGGAATAGCCTCCTGACTTACCGATACTGTCCAAATTTGCTCGCTGGCATCTTCGGCAGTAACTGTGTATTCCACAGGGTTGGTAAAGTCGCGGGCAACTCCACTTTCAGGATAGATACTTGCCAATGGCGAAACGGTAATTGTGGGTGTAAGGTCAGCAATATTCGCTGTCCACTGAACTTCGATAGCCACAGTATGATTTTCGGCATCGATAGTGGCAACACCGGTTTGTTGCGGGAAGCTGAACGTAATAATATCGTTTTCGCTGCTTTGCGATGTGGCTTCGGTTACGCTTACCACCCAATCGGCTGTAGTAACACCGTCTTCGGCTGTAACCACATAGGTAACCGGATTGGTGAAATCGTTAGGAGTTACTCCACTTTCCTGAGCTACGCCCAAAACAGATGCGCTTGCACCATCTGACAGAGTAAAGCCGGCAACCAAGGCAGTTACATCGGTTCCAATAGCTACTTCCACATCGATGGTATGATCGCCAAATACAGGCGCTCCGGTTTGTCCGGGCAAGCTGTAGGTAATAATTTCGGTCTCGGTCGATTTGGCTCTGATATTCATTTCATCAACAAAGATATTGTTGCCATATTGACTTACTGCCTCTAATATAATGTATCCAAGTCCCGATTTACCACCCGGCAAATCGAAGCTATATTGATACCATTGGTTGGCTACAGCTTCAACAGGTGCAAAACCATAATACCTGCTTACTGTACCAATCAACTCGGCTCCAGTGAGATTGTTCTCGGTATTATAATATACATTTACCTTTTCGTTTGAATAAGTGGTATATCCATTATCGCGGAACATCCAAAACTCAACTACATAGTTGTCGGTGGGGAAATCGAGCTGGGGTGTCACCAAAATACCCATGGTACCACCGCTAAGATTATAACAATTGTACCTAGCCATTCCGGCACCACTTTTGGGTGAACAGGTAGGATTGGTTCCGGTAGTAGAACGATTCCATGTTCCCGGGGTTCCGGTTCCGGCTGTTCTAACATTAGTCCAGCATACAGGTGGGAAAGTGGCATCGTCGAAATTCATAGCAAACGGAAAATCGGATACTACGTTGCACGCAGTGGTGAAAGCAAAATTATTTGACCATCCACTTTCGTTGTCAACCCCACACACGGCTTTAACCGCGTATTGATAAGCTGTGGCCGGATTCAAGCCGGTAACACTTACAAACGGATTGGGAATGTCTTCGATGGTAACAACAGCGGCTCCTGTTCCGGGTATAAATCCGGGAAGACCCACTTCAACCACCCACATGGTTTCGGTGCTTACCGGCGACCACGACAAATCGGCTCCTTCAGTTGTTACATTTGTAGCAGAAAGCGCCACCGGAGATGCACAGGTAGCTCCTGTAATATTTAATACATAATCGCCGAAGGCAGTTCCGTAACCGAGCACTTTAACAAAGTAATCGCCCGCAGCAAGATCGGGAACCGTTATCTGAGATGCTGTTCCGCAAAAATCGTCGTTGTAATATGTGTAGGTTGCATCTTCGCAATTAACCCATATTTCCAGTTGGGTATCGAACGAAGAGCCACAAAGAGAAAACACCACATTATACATTGGAGCAGGCAGATTCACTTTGTACCAAACTGCCTGACTGGCAACGATACTTCCTTCTACAGCAGGGTCGTTAACAAACCCATAGTCGAGTGCTAATAAACAATTTTCTCCGGTAGGTTCTTCGTCTGTGGTAAGTTTTATTTTAATATTATCGATAGCAATACGGTCGCGAGAACCTGAACCGCCAACATCGTCGGTGTACCATCTGAAATACAAGTAATCGCCGGCGGCAAGGGCCATTTCACCTCCGCTTGTAAACGAAGTTTTTACCCATGCCGGTGTAGCATCGGCAACTTCGGGTGTAGTGAATAAAAAGTCATCGATAGGTATCCAGTTGATTCCATCGAACGACACCTCGCCGTTGAAACTTTGAGAGCGGCCTGCCCAGTTGAGCACCCAGATGTCATAAGAGAACTCAACACCTGTAATTGCTTCGCCCGTATTATTTTGCATTTTAATTGCAATGTACCCGGGCGTGATATCGCTACCGGCCGGCAGCATACCAAAAGCAAAGTTTCCGGTTTCTACTTCGTAGGAATACAAACCACCCGAAGTGAGCGACTGGGAAGTGCCTCGTGCGAAATCGCCTGTTGATGCCTCGGCACCAAATAGCTTATCGCCTTCGCTCATGCCTGTTATTTCCCAGGCATCAGCATCAAGCTGCCCATCGCCGGGATCATTTAAAAAACCGGTGCCTGCATACACACCATTGTTTACCCCGTTAACCGTGTTATCGAAATCGATAACAAATTCAGTGTCAATTGCAGTTACAGCCCATTGCGCATTCGTAACGAACGAAACAACAGAAAATAACACAACAAGAACACAACTTAAGCATAGTTTTCTCATAAGCTGTTAATTTATAGTTACTTAAAAAATTCTTCAGAACACATTTTCCTCGCTCCAAATTTAATACATTATTAGATAATATGCGAAAAAAAATGTTAAATTCTATTCACAAATCAGCAATAAACGTCAATTGCCTAATATTAAGACAATTACAATAGGACTTTCTTGCTATTTTTATATATACGGCATATATCATAACAAAATGGTCTGCCATAAAATATGCTCGACAGTTAAAAAGTTATTTCTAAAAGAAATGTTAACCGGGGTCAAAGCACATCAAAATTGCTATCTTCGCAAAAAATTGAAAACATGAGTTTTTTAACTGCCACACAGGTTGTAAAACGGTATTCGGGTCATTTGGCTCTCGACAGCCTCGACCTCGCGGTACCACAGAACAGTATTTTTGGGCTCTTGGGGCCTAATGGTGCCGGAAAAACCACCTTTATCAGGATTTTGAATCAGATAACCGCACCCGATAGCGGAAGTATTTATATTGACGGAGAAAAACTATCGGCCAAACACATTCACAGCATCGGATATCTACCCGAAGAAAGGGGATTGTACAAAAAGATGAAAGTAGGCGAACAGGCACTATACCTGAGTCGATTGAAGGGGTTAAACCGCCATGACGCATTCAAACAACTGAAATACTGGTTCGAAAAATTTGAGATTACCGAATGGTGGGACAAGAAAGTTGAAGAGTTATCGAAAGGGATGCAGCAAAAGGTACAATTCATTATTACTATACTTCACAAGCCCCGTCTGCTGATTTTTGACGAGCCTTTCAGTGGTTTCGATCCGATAAATACCAACTTACTAAAGCAAGAAATTTTAAAACTCCGCTTTGATGGGGCCACCATTTTATTTTCGACGCACAATATGGCCTCGGTCGAAGAAATTTGCGACCATATAGCACTCATCAACAAATCGCGCAAAATCCTCGACGGCAATATAAACGATGTTCGCGATACATATGCAAGCGGCATTTATGAGTTTACCTATCTTGGCTATTTTCAGAAACTGGCTGCTACATTAGCCACCAACTACGAAATTATCGAAACTGCAGAAAACAACGGTATTAGCAGCATAAAACTTCGTTTAACCGACTCATCGATGAGCCAAAACGACCTGATTAAACACATGCTGCAATTTGGAAATATGAAATCGTTCGAAATGGTGAAGCCCAGCATGAACGACATATTTATTAAAGCCGTTCAATCGTCGGGGCCAAGCAACGAGACAAAAATCAATTAGTTCAGATGTTAATTATTATTAAGCATACAACAAAATGAGTAAAACAGGTCTTATCATACAACGGGAATATGTAACCCGCGTAAAGAAAAAATCGTTCATCATAATGACCATACTAGGTCCCTTGCTATTTGCAGCACTGATGGTTGCCCCTGCCCTGCTGGCTCAAATGGAAGAAGACGAACTGAAGTATGTTGCCGTTATCGACGATTCGTATTTGTTTGCCCCTATAACCAGCGATGACGGTAAAATTGACATCAGAATACTAAAAGATACTGAGTTCATCAAATTTGATTATATGTTGAACATGAGCATGGATTCGGCAAAAAATCAATTAAAAGACTCAAAGTACTATGCTTTATTGTACATACCACATAATGTAATTAACATGGGTACCGGGCGCGTGCAGCTGTTCAGTTACCAACAACCCAATCTCGGGTTAAAAATGCACATTGCCAACTGCCTCGAAAAACACATCGAAGACATTAAACTGGCCGAAAAAGGGAAAGACCTAGGCATCACACCCGAATCGATGCAAGAAATACTTCGCGTGGTGAACTCCAATGTTAATGTGATTACTTATAAACTTGGTGAAGATGGTGTAGAAACACAAACATCAACCGAAATATCGATGATTTTGGGTTACATTTCGGGATTTCTGATTTATATGTTTGTGTTTATGTACGGGTCCATGGTAATGCGTGGTGTAATCGAAGAAAAAACCAGTAGAATAGTTGAGGTAATTGTTTCATCGGTAAAACCCTATCAGCTGATGATGGGGAAAATAATCGGGGTAGCTTTGGTAGGCCTAACCCAGTTTTTGCTTTGGGTAGTTCTCACATTCGGGTTGGTTACTGTTGCTCAGGCGGTGCTGATTGACACTTCGAAAATTGCCGAAATGGCACAGGTACCCACCGACAGCACCGGGCGAACACTTATTGATGCCGACAAGGCCGTGGACGAAGGTGCTGCACAGTTCTCTGAAGTTTTCAATTCGATAAAAGCTATTAATTTCCCATTGGTTATCGGCATGTTTCTCTTCTATTTTATGGGTGGCTACCTGCTGTATGCAGCTATGTTTGCTGCAATTGGGGCTGCCGTTGATAACGAAACCGACACACAACAATTTATGTTGCCGGTAACCATTCCTCTTGTTCTCGGCATTATTGTTATGGTGTCGGCAATCAACAACCCAAGCGGTAGCCTGGCCTACTGGTTCTCGATAATACCATTTACCTCTCCCATTGTTATGATGGTTCGCATTCCTTTTGAAGTTCCCATTCAGGATGTTATCATATCGATGGCTCTGCTGGTAATCAGTTTTGTGTTTATGGTTTGGATGGCTGCTAAAATATATCGCACTGGCATATTAATGTACGGTAAAAAAGTGAATTACAAAGAGTTGTGGAAATGGCTGCGCTATAAAAACTAACTCGATGCAACGATTTGCTTCCATCGATTTGGGTACCAATACCTGCAATTTGCTCATTGCCGATTATAACAACAATCGACTAGAAACGGTATGCCTCGAAAAACGGGCAGTAATGCTGCTGAAGAACAGTGTAAACGCCAAAACTATTGCGCAGGATGCTGTTGCAAGATGCCTCGAAATTGTAAGTGAATATTCAAATCTAATTGAACTGCATCATGCCGATGTTGTAATTGCCAATGCCACATCGGGCGTCAGAAGCTCTGATAATGGTGCACACATTGTGGAATTGCTAAAAAAAGAAACCGGAATCGGGTTTAAGATATTAAGCGGCAGCGACGAAGCACAACTAATTCACAGTGGTGTGCTGAGGGCCATAGAGTACACCGACAAACCCATGCTGTTACTCGACATTGGAGGAGGCAGCAACGAATTTGTTATATTCGAGGGCGAAACCATATTATGGAAGAAAAGCTTCGATTTGGGCATTTCGCGTTTGCTAAACATGTTTCAGTTAGCAGACCCACTCATTAACAACAATTTAATACCGGTGTTCGATTATATCGATAAAGTGTTATCGGAGCTATACAGCGAAATGAAATTATACAATATCGATACTTTGGCCGGCTCATCGGGCACATTCGAAACCCTGTCGAGCATTATCAGATGTAGCAACAACACATCGTTGTTTCATATGAACAGGCACACAATAAGTGTAGCCGACTTCGACATTGTTTGCCGAAAGATGTTTACACTCAACCGTGAACAGCGGCTGGCCTTAGAGGGCATGGAAGCCATGAGGGTTGACCTGATGCCGCTGGCGTTGGCATTTGTGCAGCATTTAATACAACGGCTCCATTTAAAACATATAATTCACTCGAGGTATTCCATTAAAGAGGGAGCCATTTTTTCGTATATCAAAAAGCACAATGTAGAATAGGCTGATAATTTCGCAAGCATTCACAGAAAAGCTGCTATATTTGCAGTGAAATACATTTATTTTGACGCAAATGATACGAGCACTATTTATAGCCTGTTTATTGGCGGTGAGTATCACCCTATTGTCGCAGGAAAAAAAGGAATTTCACATTGCTACCATAGCCTTTTATAATGTTGAGAACCTCTTCGACACCATCAATCAACCCGAAGTTGATGAAAAAGAATATAACCCGCAAAGCAATAAAAACTGGAATAGCGAAAAATACTTTAAGAAAATAGAGCGCCTTTCAACCACCATTGTTAAGATTGGTGCCGAAAAAACAGGTGAACCTCCGGCGGTAATCGGATTGTGCGAAGTAGAAAACCGAATGGTGCTGCAAGATTTGGTCGATGCACCTGCCATGAAACCGTATAATTACAAAATAGTGCACTACGATTCGTGGTATCTCAGAGGCGTTGATGTTGCATTGTTATACCGTCCCGATTTCTTTGAACCCACCAATTCGGTAACACACCGGATTTATTTTTCGCGGGGAGTTACTTTTCAATCGCGCGATCACCTGTTGGTTAGTGGCCGTTTGCTTGGCGAAGAAATTCATTTTGTTGTAATGCACTGGCCATCGCGAAGAGGAGGCGAGAAACGCAGCCGTCAGCTCCGCATAGAAGCCGCCGAACTCAGCATACAAATTGTAGATTCGATAAGGAAATGTAACAACGATGCTCAAATTGTGCTTTTAGGAGACCTAAACGACGACCCGACCAACCACAGTGTACAAAAAACCTTAAAAGCCTCTTTCAGCCGCGATGAAATTAGCGAAACACAATTGTTCAACCCTATGTACGACTTGTATAAAAAAGGCGTAGGGTCGTTGGCCTGGCGCGACTCGTGGAATTTATTCGACCAGTTTATTATTACAACCAGCTTGCTGAATAAAGAATCGTCGAGGCTGCTGTTCTATTCGGCTCATGTTTTCAACAAAACTTTTCTGATGCAGCCCGAAGGACGTTTCAAGGGATATCCATTACGAACCTATGTTGGCGATACCTACATGGAAGGTTATAGCGATCACTTTCCGGTGTTTATTTATTTGATTAAAGAAAAAAAATAAGCCTTATGTTTCGTATTTTCTCTATCATTGCATTAAGCCTGTTTTTCTATGTAAATCTTTTTTCTCAAGCACCTGCAGGCTATTACAATTCGGCTCAGGGTCTCACGGGATTAGCATTACGAGCTGCGCTACACAACATAATCGACGATCACAATTCGGTATCGTATAGTAGCTTATACACCCATTTTGAATCGACCGATAAAAAAAGTAACAATACCGTATGGGATATGTACAGCGATGTTCCCGGAGGCACACCACCATACACCTATATGTATAATTCAAGCGATGAATGTGGAAACTACAACAACGAAGGAGACTGCTTCAACCGTGAACATTCGTGGCCGGCTTCATGGTTCAACGATTCGTATCCTGCCTACAGCGATTTATTTCATCTATACCCAACCGACGGCTATGTAAACAACAGACGCAGCAACCACCCTTTCGGTGAGGTGGGCTCATCATCGTGGACATCGCAAAACGGTTCAAAAGTTGGAACATCAAACTATTCAGGATGGACAGGGGTTACGGTGTTTGAACCCATCGACGAGTATAAAGGCGATTTTGCCCGCACCTATTTCTATATGTCAACACGATACTATACCGAAGATGCTTCATGGCCGGCAAACTACAACAGTATGGTTAACCGAAGCAGTATTAATCCGAAGCCTCTCGAAATGTTGTTGCAATGGCATCACTCCGACCCCGTAAGCACCAAGGAAATAAACCGCAACAATACTGTGTATGCCATTCAGGGCAACCGCAATCCATTTATCGACAACCCCGAATATGCCGATGCAATATGGGACCCCAATTATCAAACCGCTTATTTCTACAGCCTGAGTAAAACACAGGTTTTTCCAAATCCAGCCAACGATTGGGTATATGTGGTAACGCCACAAAACTATATCACAATTCATATTCGTATTCTCGATAGCTTCGGCAATACTATGTTTAGCAAGGAATACAGCAATTGCAACGAAATTCAAATTGACATCAGCAACTATAATAAGGGTTGCTACTGTGTGATGATGCACAGCGATACAGAGTTGTTTACTCAAAAAATTATGATTTTTTAATCATGGCTTATAATTATTATATTTACCCGGAAAAATTCTGAATATGACTCTTTCGATTGATCCACATGAATTGCACAAAGCGTTTTCGGGAAAAACCATTCTTATTGTTGGCGATGTGATGATTGATTCGTATTTGTGGGGAAAGGTCGACAGGATATCGCCTGAAGCCCCAATACCCATTGTATCGGTTACCCATCGCGAAAACCGACTCGGTGGTGCGGCCAATGTAGCACTAAATATTATGGAGCTTGGTTCTGAACCCATTTTGTGCTCGGTAATCGGTAACGACGAAAAAGGAAGAATATTAAAGAAGCTTCTGCAACAAAAAAAATTGTCGGAGGCCGGAATAGTTATCGATGCAGACCGTAAAACAACAGTGAAAAATCGCATCATCAGCAACAACCAACACTTGCTGCGTGTCGACGATGAAGTTTCGCATGCAATTTCCGACAAAATATCTGATGCAATATTCCGACGCATCGTAAAAATATGTAAAGGAAAAACGGTCTCGGCTATTATTTTCGAAGATTACGACAAGGGTGTGATTACTCCTGCCCTTATTGCAAAGCTAACTCAGTTTGCCGTTAAAAATAATATTATCACAGCCGTTGACCCCAAAAAGCGAAATTTCGACAAATACTATCACGTAACATTATTCAAACCCAACTTCAAGGAATTTTGCGATGGATTAAAATGCAACATTGCAAAAACCGATTACGATTCGCTGAAAGAATATGCACGAGAATTTATGTCGGCAAGGCAAATACAAATCATGTTTATTACCCTGTCGGAAGAAGGCGTTTTTATTACCAATGGCAAAGAATGGCACCATCTGCCTGCCGAGAAGCGCGATATTGCCGATGTTTCGGGAGCCGGCGACACAGTTATCAGTACGGCTACGCTATGTCTTACTGCACAATTGGGGATACTCGATACAGCCAAAATTGCCAATCTGGCCGGAGGACTGGTTTGCGAAAAATCGGGAGTGGTTCCCATCAGCATTTCGGAACTCATCGACGAAATAAAAAATGCAGAATCGTAAACAACAACTCAAAAAACTGCTTTTTCGCATCGCGCAATTTACACTGATTGCCTTTATTACGCTGGTTATGCTAGAGATGGTTCTGGGAATTGTTTTTCGCATTAAAGACCGGAACCTGATAAAAACAGAAACGCTCGATTACCCGTATTTCTATTTTAAGTTGTCGCCCGAAAACGGAGTTCGCAATGCCGATGGGTTTAAAACCAACTACACGCGCAAAAAACCCGAAGGAGTTACACGCATTGCAATTACCGGAGGAAGTGTTGCCTACGGAAACGAACCCGAACACAGCATTGCGTTCTTACTCGAAAACGAATTGCATCGAATGTTTCCCGATTCCGCTTTCGAAGTAATAAACGCCGGTGTACCGGCTTTTGTGATAGAACAAGAGTTTATCATGATTCAACTGGTGCTGCAATATTACCAACCCGACATCATTGTTTCGATAAGTGGCTACAACGATTTGATAAGTGCCGACATAAACCGATATTACCCTTGCGAAGATTTGCTCCCACCCCACCATTGGAACAACTTCAGGGCAATCGGCATCAACAGTGGCAAACAATCGCTGCCGGGTCGTTTTTTCGGGGCCTTCCCAAACCTTGCACGCCTGTTCGATTTCGCACAACGCAAGATGGCCGACGAAAACAAGTTGTATGCAGCATTGAGCCTAAACTCCCAAAACATAGCATCGGTCTATGCACAACGAGTACAAGATACCTACGACTTTTGCAAAGCAAAAAACATCAGATACATACACTGCTTGCAACCGGTAAACTGGTCGTGGTCGAGCAACAGCAATTCTTTGCGGACGCAAAGTCTGCAAGCTCTCTACAGCAATATTCAGCATCAGCTCGACACCTGCTCCTACGTACTCAATATAACAGAATTACTGAATGCCGAACAGGCCGTTTTTCTTGATGAGTGCCATGTGAGTAAAGAGGGTAACCAAGAAATCTCAGAAAAAATACTCTTGCAAATTAAATAAAAAAGGCACCAAAAAGGTGCCTTTTTTATTTAATACAAATTATGTACTAGAAGTACATTATATCTTGGAAATGTTTTTCTCCGTTACGAATTCCTACTACCAAAACTCCTGCATCAAAATAATGGGTATCGGTGGTAGTTGCAGAAAGCTGACGAACTGCAGAAAAATCATCGGCAGTAATAGTAACATTAACCGCTTGATGCGTTGCGCAAGGTAATTCAATCATATACTTGCCATCGCTGCCTACGGTAGTTTCATATTGCAATGTTTGGTAAGCATAGCCTACTAATGGATTCATCACCAAATCAGCTGCATCAATTCTAAAGAAAATTTTAGTTCCAGCAGGCGCTTTTTCATTAACAGCGTTCGTTAAGTCAATATTTGCATATACAACGCCTTCGATAGTAGATGTGGGCAAGGGTTCAGCCACGGGTGGGTCTTCGGTGCAACCGGTTAATAATGCGGCAGCGCCGAAAAACATCACTAATAAAAAGGGAATGAACTTTTTCATATTGTTTAAATTTTTTGGTTTAACTTAATTTGTTATTTATTAAAAATGAAATTTCAAGAAAATATTGGCACCATTGTTATGATTATCGAGGGTAATAATACCATCGTTGGCTACAGGAGTGGTTTCGTGCTCGATGGCTGTACCTGTAAATCTTTCAACAGTTTGCTGACCACCTTTGGTGCGCACTGCAAGTAATCCGTAACCGAATTCTCCGCCAATCGAAACCTTGGGAGCAAAGAAATACTCAACACCAATAAATGCGTGAGCAACTACACCCATGCGGGTAACATCGGTAACGCTGATAACACGTCCTGTTGGAGTAATATTAAACCCAAAATTAGTGGTGTTGGGGCTATTAAATTCTGTTGACATCGCATTGCCATAATCGTAGTTATGGTAAGTCTGCTGCCATACGAACATGAGGCCCGCTCCGTAGTAACCCTGCACACGACCTTTGCCGCGATGCATTTGATAGGAACCGCCCAAATTCAGATTGGTATTGCTGATAAGCCAGCGATCGGTAACCATAATATCAGGATCGGGAACAGCAAGATCTTTCATAACAAACTCCTGATTAATAATGTTTTGTGTACCAAATCGAGCGCCAATGCGAATAGAAGCGTTGTCTTCGATGTAGTATTGCACATAAATGTTGTTGGTATTACCCAAATCACCTACAAAATTCCATGCAATAGTGTTGTTCACCGTGTTGTTGAACATATTCCCGACATACCTGAATACGGGAAGAGCGTCGATACCTAAGGCAATGTCCCCCTGTTCAGGCAGAATGGGAACGCCCCGTTTCGATAGCATGTCGATGTCCTGAGCCTGCACAGCAACGCTTAAACCCATGACACATGCAAAAATTAAAAGAGCTTTTTTCATACTTGTTTTTGTTTTAAGTTGATGAGCGAAAATATAAACTATTATTGACTTAAACAACACCAACACAATGTTTGTTCAAAAAAAAAGCTACCGTAACCGATAGCTTTCTTTAACATATTGTATTAGTATACCTTACACTTTATGCCGGCCTTCGTCTGACACCGACAATTTTTTTCTTCCTCTGGCTCTGCGGCGGGCCAATAATTTTCTACCATCGGCAGAAGCCATTCTTTCGCGGAAACCGTGTTTGTTTCTTCTCTTGCGTTGCGAAGGCTGGAATGTTCTTTTCATCTCACTCGTATTTTTATTGTCAATTAAACTTTCAAAATCGGACTGCAAATATAGAACATAATTTTGTTTTAACAAGTAAGCGTATTAAAAAAAACAAAATATTCAACATGTGAGTTTTTTGAGTTGAATAATTGCGTTAACGCTGCTCGCGAATATAGTTATATGTGCACCGGCAAATAAATTATCGATTTTGTGGCAAAGAATTCTTCCTGAAAAATATCGGAAACCGAAAATACCTGAGCCTTGTGAAACATTTCGAGGTCGTTGTGAATATCGCCGCCTTTCAGATATATGATTCCGTTGGGCCTTGTGTTATGGCTTCGTGGCGAAATGAGATGTCGCGTCAATTGATAAAAGTCGGGAAAAGCGGTTACAGCACGCCCTGTTACGTAATCAAATCTCATGTTGAGCCTTTCTACTCTGCTGTTTACAACCGAAACATTCGACAGGTTTAGTTTTACGGCAATTTCTCCTAACACCCTGGTTTTCTTTTGAATACTGTCGATAAGTGTAAATTGAACCGCCGGAAACATAATTGCAAGGGGAATACCCGGAAAGCCACCTCCTGAACCCACATCGGCAATATGCGATGAAGCCGAAAAACTAAAAACCTTGGCAATCGACAGCGAATGCATAATATGTCGCTGGTAAATATAATCGACATCTTTTCGCGATATCAGATTAATGTTTTGGTTATAGTTGCGCAACAAGCCTTCGTAACCAACAAGAGCCTCTTTCTGCAGGCGGGTTAAGTAAGGGAAATTTGCTAGAATACGGTTCATTTCAGAAGTTATCGGCTTTATACTTAATCAGTGGATACAGAAGCTCTCGTGCCCTAAACAATTGAGCCTTTACGGTTCCTAACGGCAAATCGAGCTCTTGCGAAATTTCCTCGTACGAAAGCTCTTGATAATACCTCAATTCGACCAGCTTGGCATAGCGAGGCTTAAGTTTTTTTATCAGCTCGAGTAAAATTAAAGCTTTCTGTTCTTTAATAATGCTTTCTTCGGGATTGGGAGAAGAAGCCGATAACTGCGGCAAATTCTCAACATCAGAAACTTCGCTTCCTGCTTCGAGTGGATAGGTTTTGGTTTTTTTCTTACGAAGATAATCGATGCAATTGTTGGTAGCTATGCGAAACAACCAGGTGCTGAATGCGAAATCGGGAGTATATTGCGCCAGATTATTAAATGCCTTTCCGAATGTTTCCATCGCCAAATCTTCGGCTTCCACTTCGCTGTTAACACGTCGCAGCAATAAATAATAAATCTGATCGTAATATTTATTCAAAAGCTTGGTATAGGCAGTGCCATCGCCTGAAAGAGCAGCGTCAATAAAAGCGATATCTTCGAGCGCCTTGGGCGAATGTTCGTTCATTTCCATTGTATGTTAGGGCGGCAAAATTTTTTAATCATCCAAAAATAAGAATAAACCAATGGCAAAATCACATCGAAACAAAATATTTTTATGCTCAAGTTTTGTTCGCCTGCCGTTTTTGCAAAACGATCGAAACGATGTACTTTCAACACCATCAGCATTAAGTATAGCAACAGAGCTGCAAGGGCAAAGTATTTCGCCGAAAAAACGAAAAGCAAAATAAGTATAATATAGAGTACCATACGACTAAGGGGTTCGGCAATCAACAATATCTGCAAACCCAACTTGTAATGAGGTGCTGTTGTTAGGTGTCGTATTTTTTGATTACGCCACAGCGAAAATTCAGACTTGGCCACCGAAAATGTTGTTGCATCGCGATGTAACACAGTTGCATGGTTCCTTTTTTGAACTGCCTGCTGCACAAATAAATCATCATCGCCGGAGGCTACACTACTATGCTGCGTAAATCCATTGGTCGATTGCCATAGCGATTTGCGGTACAATAGGTTACGCCCAACACCCATATAGGGCATATGGGCATTGGCCATACCCAAATATTGCAATGCAATAAGTTGTGTGTCGTATCGTATCAATGTATTGAGCCAGTTTTTTTCGGCAACATAGGCTCCATAACCCAGTACCAAATCGGTATTAGGCTTACATGCAGAAGCCATCAATAGTATCCAGTTCGATGATGAAGGAACGCAATCGGCATCGGTAAACAAGAGTAACTCATATTTAGCCTGCCGAATGGCCTTCGAAAGAGCTAATTTCTTTCCGGGAATCTCATCTACGCAGGGATCCACTTTCAGATACCTGATTTTATCGGATTTACCAATAAATGTGGTCACTACTTCGCGTGTATCATCTACTGACCTGTCATCGGCCACAATAATTTCGAAACAGCCATACTGCTGCCGAAGCAATTCGGGTAAGAGTTTTTTTAAACCGGGTGCATCGTTTCGGGCAGCAACAATCACCGAAACAGGATGCTGCTCAGCTATTGTTACTGTGTCAACGGCATAGGCCTTGCGGTATATAAAACCATAAAAAATCAACTGAACAATGAAGAATATGAGAAACAAAACCGAAAGCCAAAACGACCATCCATCTACAACAAAACATCCTATGGCAAGCGACAGAATCATCACAGTTTACATACCCCTTTTTTTCGCCTCATTCCAAAACTTATCCATTTCGTCGAGGCTCATCGATTTCATGTTAAAGCCGTGTTGTAAGGTTTGTGACTCGAGAAATTCGAAGCGTTTTTTAAATTTTTGGTTGGTCTTTTCGAGTGCATTTTCAGGATTCACGCCATACAGTCGGGCTGCATTTATAACAGCAAACAACAAGTCGCCAAACTCTTTTTCAGTATTCACCGCATCCTGATTTTCTATTTCGTGTCTTAGTTCCAGCAACTCTTCATTCACCTTGTCCCAAACCTGCTCCTTATGCTCCCAGTCGAAGCCTACACCTCTGGCTTTATCTTGCATGCGATAGGCCTTAATCATAGCAGGCATAGCCGTAGGAATGCCGCCCAGCACTGTTTTTTTTCGTCCTTCGCTTAGCTTTATCTTCTCCCAGTTTCGTTCCACTTCGCGGGCATCGCTTACACTTACATCAGAAAATATGTGAGGGTGGCGGTAAATCAGTTTTTCGTTGATAGACTGCAACACATCGCCTATATCAAACTGCTGGTTCTCCTCTCCTATTTTGGCATAAAACACAATGTGCAACAGAATGTCACCAAGCTCTTTTTTTATCTCGGATGCATTTTGAGCCTGTACAGCATCGGCAAGTTCGAATACTTCTTCGATAGTGAGGGTTCTGAGACTCTCGTTGGTTTGTTCTTTATCCCAGGGACATTTCTCCCTGAGCTGGTCCATAATGTCGAGCAATCGTTTAAATTCTTCGATACGTTTATCGGTGTTCATTCCATTTATTTTTTAAGTCAAAAAGTAATAAAATGTAATATAAAAAAAGCGCATGCCTGCGCTTTTTCTTTTCCTACAAATAGAATACTATACAATTCCGGCAAATCCCATAAAGGCCAAAGCAAGAATACCGGCTATAACCAAAGCAGCAGGAGCTCCTTTCATACCTTTAGGTACCGGAAGTTTATCGAGATGTTCGCGTAAACCTGCAAAAATAACAATAGCCAAAGTAAAACCAATGGCATTACCAATGGCGAAAATCACACTTTCGAGAAGAATAAATTCTTTTTGAATTACCAGAATGGCTACGCCCAATATAGCACAATTGGTAGTGATAAGCGGAAGAAACACGCCCAATGCCTGATAAAGAGATGGACTTACTTTTTTCAGAACGATTTCGACCATCTGCACCAGCGAGGCTATAACCAATATATATGCTATGGTTTGCATATACTGTATATCGAAAGGGATTAGTATGAATTTCATAATAAGCCAGGTAACTATAGTTGCTATTGTCATAACAAACAATACAGCACCACCCATACCAACCGAGGTTTTCACTTTTCCGGAAACACCCAGAAAGGGACATATTCCGAGAAACTGCGCCAACACAATATTGTTGACGAAAACTGCAGCAATTATTATTAAGATATATTCCATAATATAGTGTTATTAGATGGATTTATTTATTGAGTTTTTTCATTAGTGCAATCAGGTATGCCAATCCAAAGAATGCTCCTGGTGCCAGTACAAACACAAGGATTCCGTCGGTTTGAATAAATTTATATCCAAATAGAGCATAGCTACCAAGCAATTCGCGCACAGCCCCCAATAGGGTCAGTGCAAAAGTAAACCCTAGCCCCATTCCAAGTCCGTCGATAAGCGATGAAAAAACTGTGTTTTTTGATGCAAAAGCTTCGGCACGACCCAGCACAGCGCAATTCACCACAATAAGGGGTATAAACAATCCGAGAGCTTCGTACAAAGCAGGAACATATGCTGCCATCACCAAATCGATAATGGTAACAAACGATGCAATAATAACAATAAACGAAGGTATGCGTACTTTGTTTGGTATCAAATTTTTTATCAATGCGACCACTACATTGGCACACACCAGCACAAAAGTTGTGGCCAATCCCATGCCCAGCCCATTTATGGCCGATGTAGTTACGCCTAAAGTAGGACAAAGCCCCAGTAAGAGGATAAAAACAGGGTTTTCTTTAATGAAACCTTTAGTGAAGTTTTTCCAGTTATTCATATCTTAATCCTCCTTTTGGTTTGATTCCACAATTTCGTTTGTTTCGGTATTATCGGCATCAGAGGCATCGGTATCGACTTCCTCAGTATTCTGCCCCGCAGCGTTCTTCATAAAAGTATCGTAGGCACGTTGAATGGCATCGCAATAAGCCCGCGATGTTATGGTAGCTGCAGTAATAGCATCGACACTGCCTCCGTCTTTTTTAACTTTAAGAATAAACTCACTAGGATTTTTACCTTTAAACTGCTCATTCCAGTTGCTCACCTTGTTGTCGGTTTTATCGCCCAGACCCGGAGTTTCTTTATGCTCCAGCATGTTAGAATCGATAATATTACCATTGCTGTCGAAACCGACCATAACCACTATCAAACCACTGAAACCATTATTAGAGAAGGTCTTTACCGCTGTTCCCAAAGTTTCTCCATTTACTTTTACGTTGTAAAAAGTTAACTCACCGGCTCCATCTACCGCTGCAACACTGTTCTCTTCAATTTCGCCTTTATCGGCGCCGGGCACCACCACATTGATGGCATTTTTCAGTTTGGCTGCCTTTGCCTGATCGATGGGTTCCTTGGTTAGTGTATATACGAAACTTAGCGCAGCACCTGCTAATGCTGTAATAACGAACAGGGTGAGCGTCATATTTAAAAATGTACTTTCTTTCTTTGCCATGGCTTTACTTTTTAATAATTTCACCAAAACGTTTGGGCTTTGCCCAGGTATTTATCAAAGGCACCACCGAATTCATAATCAGTATGGCAAACGAAATACCTTCGGGATATGCACCCCAAACCCTTATAAGCACCGTTATTACACCTATGCCGACACCAAATATAATCATACCCTTGGGAGTCATCGGCGAAGTTACCATATCGGTGGCCATGAAAACGGCTCCCAACATAACACCTCCGGTAAGCAAATGAAATGCAGGGTCGGCAAAAGCATTTGGGTCAACCAAATGAAGTACTCCGGTAAACAAAGCAATACTACCCAGCACTGCTACCGGTATATGCCAGGTTATTATTTTTCGGATAAGCATTATCAATCCGCCCACCAAAAGAGCCAGTGCCGATATTTCTCCGAGCGACCCACCTACCTGTCCCATGAGGGCATCGGTGTATATATTGGGCATACCCGACATAATTTCGGAGAAAGGCTGTCCGTTTTTGAGGCCTTCTTTCACAATGGCCAGGGGTGTTGCTCCGGTTTGTGCATCGGTGGCTGCAAAATTCAACACCTGCACTGTTGGCCATGACGTCATTTGCACCGGAAACGATATAAGCATAAATACCCGCCCCACCAATGCAGGGTTAAAAGGATTGTTGCCTAAACCACCAAACGACATTTTTCCGATACCTATGGCTACCAACGATCCAATAACAATAATCCACCAGGGAAGATTCGATGGAACATTGAATGCCAGCAACATACCGGTAACAATTGCCGAACCATCTGAAATGGTGTTTTTACCTTTTATCAGAAACTTTTGAATGAGCCATTCGAAAAACACACAGGCCGCAATGGCAATTGCATTCACCCGAATTGCATCGAGCCCAAAAAACACCACCGACACGGCAAATGCCGGCAACATGGCTGCAACCACCCAAAACATGATTTTTCTTACGGAATCGCTTCCATAATCATGTGGCGACATAGATACTATCAATCTGTTCAATGCCATAGCTTTACGATTTTCTTGATCTTAATATTTTATTTAAATTGGCTTTACCCAAACGAATATAATCGAGCAATGGAATACCTGCCACACAGGTATAACTGCACGATCCGCACTCGATGCAATCGAGTACCCTCTCGGGTTGCAAGGCTTCCCATTCCGAAATATTTACCAGATTTTTAAGCAGGTAAGGTTCAAGACTCATGGGACAAACGCCAACACAACGCGCACAACGAATACAATTAAATTGTTCGGGGCGGAGTGCTTCCAACTCACTGATAATAAGCACTCCTGAGGTAGTTTTGGTAACCGGTACACTGACATCGGCTACGGCTTTACCCATCATAGGGCCACCATTTACAATTTTAGCGGTATTTTCGGGTAAACCGCCTGCTGCTTCAATAAGCTCAGAAATAGGAGTACCAATGCGCGCCAACAGGTTAACGGGGTTTTGCAACGACTTACCTGTAACGCTTACCACGCGTTCTATCACCGGTTTGTTTTTCTGAATTGCTTCGTACACAGCATAGGCGGTTCCCACGTTTTGAACCACGCAGCCCACATCAATTGGCAATCCACCCGATGGAACTTCACGCTTAACAACCGCTTTTATCAGCTGTTTTTCGCCACCTTGCGGATATTTTACTTTTAAACCCTGCACCACGATGCTGCTGCTATATTTTGCGGCTGTTTCGGTGAGGTGTTTAATGGCATCGGGCTTGTTGTTTTCGATGCCAATTATGGTTTGTGTTGCAGCAATAGCACGTTGCATAATGAGGCAACCGATAATTATTTCGTTGGCTTTTTCCATCATCAACTGATGGTCGCTGGTAAGATAGGGCTCGCATTCAACAGCATTAATAACGAGATGCGAAGCTTTTTTACCGGGAGGTACAGTCATTTTTACATGCGTGGGAAAACCGGCTCCTCCCATACCAACAATACCTGCAGCGGCAATTTTGGCTGCAATTTCGCCATCGGGCACCGATATTTCGGTAATTAAATCGGCCGAACGGTCGATGTCGGGCAGCCATTCATCGCCTGCAGTATCGATAACTACACACATTTGTTTATAACCCGTAGAGTCGGGCATTTTGTCGACCTTAACCACTGTTCCCGAAACCGGAGCATGGATGTTGGCCGAAACAAAACCTCCGCTTTTTGCAATAAGCTGCCCAACCATTACCTTGTCGCCTTTGGCAACCACAGCCTGTGCCGGCGCACCAATGTGTTGCGACACGGGAACAACAACTGTTTTTGGCGGATCCATCTTAACAATGGTCTTTCCTGCCGAAAGTTTGTTCTCGGCAGGATGAACGCCACCTGTTGGAAAAGTTTTTAACACGTTACCTCCTGTTTATTAAGCGTTATCGTTATTCGTTTTCTTTTGTTTTTTCAGCAATGGTGGCATCGTCAGAAACTTTTGGTTTCCGTGCCGGAAAATTCAACTCATGAATGGCATTGGTTGGGCACACCTCAACACATTTGCGGCATAGTTTACATTTTTCGAAATCGATATAAGCCAGATTGTTTTCAATTTTAATTGCATCGTAGGCACAGGCCTTGGCACAGAGTCCGCAGCCAATGCAGGCCACACTACAGCTTTTCTTGGCAATGCCACCTTTTTCGGTATTAACGCACGACACAAATATCCGTCGGTCTTTCTTCCCCTTTAAGCGAAGCTCGATAATATTTTTAGGACAGGCTTTCACACAAGCGCCACAAGCGGTGCAATTGACATCGGAAATCACAGGCAATCCTGTGGTATTGTCGATGTATATGGCATCGAAGGTGCACACATCAACACAATCGCCCATACCCAGGCAACCGTTTGGGCAACCGGTGTCGCCACTGTATAGCATAGATGCCACTGCACACGATGGAGCGCTGTTGTAATGATTTGTTTTAGGACGTTTATCGAAGCTGCCCGAGCAACGCAATACAGCAATCATAGGGTCTTTTTCAACAGCAACCTGGCCTAAGGCCTGAGCCACCTGAGCCATACATGCATTTCCGCCGGCAGGGCAGAACAGTGCCCCCAAGTCATCGGCCTTCACGCAAGCCTCGGCAAAGCCACGACATCCGGGCAAACCGCAACCTCCACAATTGGCACCGGGAAGCACTGCTTCAACTTCGTCGATACGCGGATCTTCGACAACCTTGAATTTTTGCGCAATCACGAATAGGACTATCCCTAACACAGCTCCCAAAACACTCAGACTGACAACAGTATACAGAACTACTTCCATAATTAGAATAGATTATTTGAGCTTACTTATTTCGAATGTAAAAGATTTTTTGAACCGATTTCTAAAAACATACAGCAGCAGAAAATACGGCAACATTATCGAAACCGATAAAATACCTGCCAAACCTTCGCTTTCGGTGATAATAAGCACACTTAACAGTACCGAAAAAACCAGCACAAAGGGTATCAGATAACCCCAGGCCAGCGCTTTCATCCCTAAAGACTCTTTCATATATAATTTCACAATTTCACCCGGAGTATAATCGCCCGACCAACAATTCACTTCGATAAGTTTTTCTGCTGTATCAACGCCACAAATGCTATGCGCCTTGCACGACACACAGGCTGATTGGGCTGAAACTTTCACCATAATGCTTGCGTCAGTAATTTCGGCAACAACTCCTGTATGTTCTATACTCCCTGAACGACCCATCAGCTTTCTGTAATTGACAACACAAAGGTAAAATTAATAGTTTTTTTTACAAGTATTTTTTCAATAAAAAGCCCCTTACATATTGTTTTTTTCAACACGTAAGGGGCCGATATTTCAATTACAATATATATTAATGTACTACCACAACAACTCCTGTGAATGGTTCCATACCATTGCGCAAATCAACAATGTAGGTATATGAACCTGTTGGAACAAGTTTCCCCTCATAATAACCATCCCAGTGCCCTGTGTTGTTTTTCTTGTCGTACAGTTTTTGTCCCCAGCGATTGAATACATACACTTCGGCCAGCGGATATTTTTCGATAAATTCGATAATCCAGGTATCGTTTACGCCATCGCCATTTGGTGTAAATGCATTTGGAATGCGCAAACACAATTTGGAACTCTCGGGAATGTATACATTCAGTGTTTTTGTGCAGTTATTGGCATCGGTAACCGAAACCGAATATTGCCCACTATGTGCACCTTCGAGGTTCGCAATCAAATCGCCGGTATTCCATTCGTAATCGTAGGGAGGCACACCACCATACACATCAACAACCACCTCTCCATCGTCGTTCCCACGGCAACTTGCGGCAGAAATTGTGGTTGTGATAACTATTTCGGCAGGTTGATCAATTGCAAAATAGTTATTTGCCTGGCAGTTATTAGCATCAATTAAAACTACTTGATACGATCCGGCGGGCAATGAGGTTAATTCACTTCCATTGCCTATTATTACCCCTTGCTTGTACCAGACTATAGTATAGGGAGGTGTTCCTCCATCGCCGGTTGCCAGTGCCGCTCCGTTATTATCCTTATAGCAAATAACATCCTGTGTTAACAGCAATAAATCGAGGGCTTTTTCGGGTTGTAAAATATTATAGAATCCCTGATATGTACAGTTATTCAAGTCGGTAATAACAACACTGTATGCACCCGCTGTTAGCGATGAAATGTGGCTTGATGTAGCGCCGTTAGACCAATTGTAAATATATGGACTTACCCCGCCTGTTACGTTCAGTGTAATAGAACCATCGCTACCACCACGACACAGCACATCCTCAATAATTTCGCTTACCACAATGGCTTCGGGCTGGTTAATACTGTAACTGGCATATCCCGGGCAACCATACACATCGGTTACGGTGACTGAGTAGTTGCCTGCAGGTAAATTATTGAGAACGGGACCGTTTTGCGGACTACCCGACCACTGATATTGAAATGGAGGGAAGCCATCGGTCATGGCAGCCTGCAGCACTCCTGTTGTATTTCCGTAACACATCACGCCTTGTAGCAGGCTGAGCGTCACAGTTCCTTCGCCATATGCCCCAACCGTTTCGGAAGCAACAACCGAGCAGCCATTTGCATCGGTAACCGTGCAATAATGCACTCCTGGATGCAAACCCGAAATATTATCGGTGTTTTCGCCGGTGCTCCACAAGTAGGTATACCCCCCTACGCCACCTATTGCCGTAACTGACGCAGAACCAATTGCTTCACCACATTCAGTCGGGTTTGTAGCAATATCAGCCTGCAGTACCGGTGGATCTGTCAGGGTTGCCGAAGCAGTAAGGGAACATCCTGCAGCATCGCTCACGGTTACGGAGTAAACAACATCGGCAACGAGCCCGTTAATCACAGAGGCTGTTTGTCCATTACTCCACAAATAGCTTAACGGAGGTGTTCCTCCCGATGCGATTGCCGAAATAGTTCCTGTTGCAGTTCCGTTGCAGAGAGGAGCTACTGTAGCAAGACTTAAGTTTATGGCAGGATCTACGGTTATTGATATCTGCCCCGAACCACTGCACCCATAGGCATCAGACACGGTAACAGAATACACACCTGAAGCAGTTACAGGCATAGTCTGACTGCCATCGTAAGCGTCAACATTCCAGTCGTAAACAGAATAACCGGCTCCCGCATCCAATACATGAGGAAGGTTATAACTACACACCACCTGATTGGCTCCTAAATTCACAACAGGATTATCGACAACAGTAACCGTTATTTGATCGGTAGCGGTGCAACCATTTGAATTGGTTACCGTAACCGAATAGGTTCCCGAAGCCGATACAGGCATGCTTGGTTGACCATTGTAGGCGGGATTACTCCAAATATAATTTGTAAATCCGGCTCCTGCATTCAAATTCAATGGCAAACTCGACACACACACCTGGGCATCGGGACCAAGATTGACCGTAGCTGCAGGGTGCACCGTAATAACAACCGCATCAGCTGCTGTGCATCCCGTGTTATCTTGCACCGTTAGTATATAAGTAGTGGTTGCCATGGGAGTTGCTGTTGGGTTCAGATTGTTGGGGTCTGACAACCCTGTTGCCGGAGACCAACCATAGGTTAAGGGTGCCACTCCATTTATAATAGTTGGAGATCCCCCAATAGGCACTGATTGTCCCGGACATATTGTTTGATCGGTTCCCGCCTCAACTATTATGGGAGGCGGTTGTGGAATATCCAACTCCATTACATTATGACAAATTCCCGTGCTATCGGTTACGGTAACGAATATGGTGCCCCCATCGAGATTTACAGCTGTTTGGGTAGTTTCGCCGCTTGGCCATGAAATGGTATAAGGCGGTGTTCCACCCGAAATTGAATTGATGGTAGCACTACCATCGCTTCCGCCATAGCAGGTTGTTCCGTGAATTACCGAAGAAGTGGCTTGCACACCATTAATATGAAACGAAAGAGTTATGCTGGGGTTGGCAAAATTTCCACAAATATCGGTAATTGAAGATGGAATGATTTCAACAGTATAATCGCCATCGTGTTGTAAATAATCGGAGAATTCAAGCGTCCACAAATCATCGTAATAGGTATCGCCATAGGAAGAACCGAGACCGGCAACACAAACAGGGGCCCAAACATTGCTGATGGAATACTCCCCTAAAGGACCGGTAACTACAAAATCGGAAGGGTCGGTACCGAGACACCAAATCTGTTCAGAAAACTGCAGGGTGAGAGCACTTGACCCACACACGGGAGCATGAACAATCTGTACTAACTCCGGACTTGTATTGTCGAGGATTTGAGAGGTTCCACCAAATGTTATTGTATAACCTGATTGCGTTGAAGAATAATTGCTAACATTAACCACATAGGTTTGACCTGCCGTAACCGTAAGGGCGGCATTAAACGGCGACCCACTTGAGCCTGTGCATGTTGAAGTGGTCCCACCATTCGGCCCCGTTGGCCCTGTTGTAGCAGTCCAATTACAGCTTACTTGAACTGCAGACGGATTGGTCGCAATAATTGAACAATCATGATTTGTAAGATTATATACGGCCCAATCGTAGTCGTCGGAGCTATTGTTCGGAGTAATTACAAACGATACAGTTCCTGCAGTTTGAGTTGTAAAAGTATACCACACATCGTTTCTTTCACCGGCGAGCATACAATTGCCGGGGCAACCTCCGGTTGTAGGTATTTCGTTTGGATAATGACCAGTTCCCGAATAAGAATTATTTGTGTAATACGTATTAAAACACAATGGAATCGCTCCTAAGCAATCTTGTGCATTAGGCGGTGTGATAGTCATATATGCAAGTAAGCCAGCAGGCGTTCCATTGTTCTGGCAATAATGCTGGTGTATAACCACGCTGTAGGTGCCATTGGCCGGGGCAATCCATATAATCTCGGAACCCAATCCGCAAAAGTCGTCGTTGTAGGCATACACCACTGTACCCGCCTGATTACAAATTTCTAATTGCGTGTCGATTGATGTTGAACCGCCACCCTGACAAAAAGAGAAATAGTAGGTAGTTTGCGTATAGGCGGTAAATGTGTAACGCTGCCCGGCACTCACATTGATGGTTTGAAAAGTAGGCAACATTGTCAAATTACTAACTAGTGTTCCTCCTCCACCACATTGAGCACTTAATTGATTATTGAACATCAATAAAGCCAATGTAAGAAAAAGACTACTCGAAATCAGTGTGTGAAAACGTAAACGATATTTCATATTATAATTATTTTCAAATATTTCAATAATTCAGCTATCTACTTATCCCAAGCAAAATCGCCTCAAATCATGTGAAAGACGATTTAATTAACATTCAGTTGCTTACGGAACATTCCGAAAGACAGCATAAAAATAGAAAAAAAAACTAATTATTCAAAAAAATTATACACGCACAAAGACTTATTCGGGGAAAATCCTGACAGTTTCATAATTTTCGTCAACAGCCATGAGATAGCAGAACATTTGTATGTATTGCACTGAACCAGAAATGCCAATAAACTGATGCTGAGTAACCAATCCTTTCGACGGTTCTTGTTTTTCGATAAATTCAGGAAACCGAAAACCATGTTTTGCATAAGCCGACAAAAAGAAAGACACTTGGTCGAAACCTGCAAAAGAATGTTCCATGGGTTCAGTGTAAAATACATCACGGTAGCTTCTGACAAACTGTTTTACATTCTCGCGGCTGTAATCGATGCAATATGGGGTAACATAGGTAAATTTCAGTCGCTGGTAATATGTTGCATCTACACTTTTAAACTCGAGCCACGATAGTTCACCAATAAGCTGAACCTCAATTTTTTTTATTTGCACCAGTTTGGCCATAAGACCTGAGGCCTGTGCTTCGGTTTTTTCGGTAGCAATAACAATATTGGGGTTATCGGGCGACATCAATGCTGTAAGGGCTGAAATACCGGCATCGGAGTATGCTATCAGACTTACCTCGGCAGCTTTACCCTGATTGGCTTTCGATGATTTTTCGATAATAAGATTTCGCAATGCTTTGGCATTTTCGGTTGATGCCTCGGTGTTGTTGTATACGATAATATATTTATAATCAGCATGTTGAGCCGCATAGGCTGCTATGGTTTCGTTACGACCTATTCGGCCGGGATTAGCCCAAAATATCGGATTGTTGCCCGCATCTGCCTTTTCGTAATCGGCAAATGGACTTATCATTATTGCATGCTTGGGTATCTTATTCTTCAGGTAACTTATTTGTTTTGAATACACGGGGCCGATTAAAAAGTCGGCCTTATGTAAACTACCATTCTCGATTAAACTGCTCAGCACCGTGGTATCGTTACCGGTATCGTATACATGTAGGTTGATTTTTAGTCCGGAGTTTTTCAAACTATCGAGAGCCATCATACAACCGGAGTAATAGGCCAACATCATTTCGTTCAATGGAAGCACAGTCATTTCTTTCTTCGACGATTCCTGGTTATACCAGTTTCGGGTATTTACGTAAGTATCGAATGGCATTAACAAAAACACTTCGATTTCGCTTTTTGGCTCGGCATAAACAACTTCGTTCACTTGAACTGCCGGCACTGTGTCGTTTACAGTTTCGCTTACCTGTTTTTCGGAATTACCGGGAAATTCGGTAAGCGGATTGACAGTGCGTGGAATTTTGATTTTTTGACCTGCCTTCAACCTACTGGGCTCCAGATTGTCGTTACAATTCAGAATATCTGATTCGGCAACATCATATTTTTTTGATATGCTATATAGCGTTTCGCCTCGCTTCACTTCGTGCCACGAATATCCGGGTTCTGACTCATCGCCAATGGAAATAGTAACAGGCTCAGAAATCAGATCGCTTTCAGGAATTATAAGAACGTCTCCGGGCTTTAATCCCGCTTCCTGGATACCGGGATTGGCATCATATAATGCTTTTACACTCAGGTTATATTTTCGGCAGATACCATAAACTGTTTCACCTTTTTCTACCACATGTTCTATTCCCCCTATCGAGTGTGTAGTATCTTCGGTTGCCACAGCTTCGTTGCCATTACTTTTGGCCGGGATTCTGAGAGAACTGCCGGCCTTGACTCCGTTCTCGGTACCGGGATTTGTTGCTACAATTTCGTCGATACTCACACCATAAGCTTTACTGATTCCATACAATGTTTGTCCCTTTTTTACCGTGTGAACAATATAGGTCTTTCCATCAACAGTAATGCTCTCTGTTGAAACATCAACCTTTTGGGCAAATACCAGAGACGACATCACGAATAACACTAACAAGAAGCATATTTTTCTCATAATCGGCAATCAATAAAAACGTTCAAAACTACAAAAAATAAGTGTAATTCAAAATGCATGCCTCAGTTTCGGCTTCTTTTGTCGAGCAAATATTCTAAGACTTTATTCTTCAGATGACAAGCCTGTTTAAAACACCCTGCCTCCTGAGAACTTATTAATCTTTCGTCGAAAAACAAATATTTGGGAAAAACAGTATTGAAATCGGCTTCGAGAACCATGTTATACACGTGCTCAAACTGCTCGGGAGTAATACGTCCACTCTCGCATTCGAAAAATGCGATATCGACAGCCGAAAAGTATATTTTTGATGATTGTCCAAATGGCTTATTCTTCACAGGGCGAATATATACAGCAGCTATTCTATCGGGAAACAAAACACAAATACTGTCATAAATAACGGCATCGTTTTCACTATTGTCGCCAATAAGAATTACACTATAATCGGGATAAGAATTAATTATCGATTGCACAGTATTCATTTTGTGCTGAAAACCATCGTCACACAGCTTACGCAAATAGAGTTTACTGTCGCCCTGATGATGCTTTCGAATAAGTTTGTTAATTCTGTTTTGTATGATTTTAGGTGAGTTGGAAACATAGAAAATGGGAAGTGAATCATTATTCATACATGAATATAAATAATCCATTGCGGCGAAAATTTTGCGAGAAAACATTGCATTGTAGAAAGCTGCACATTGCTTGGTAGTATTGGTAACTTTATAGGTATCGTCGATGTCGCTTATCACCAGAACCTTGTTATAATGCTGTGCATGCAATGAAATTGCAATAAGAGTAAAAATGGCAATACATATATGACGAAGCATTATTGTTTTTTTATGGGTAACAATACATGAAACACACTTCCTTTACCTAGCTCCGACTGAACACCTATATTTCCTCCCATGGCTATTACCAACGACTTACAAATAGCCAGACCCAGTCCGGTTCCTGTTTTCATGTGATTCGACTGGAAGAATCTTTCGAAAATGTGTTTCAAGTCGATTTCCGAAATACCAATACCGGTATCGCGTACTTCAATTTTCAGCATACCATCAGCGATATCTCCGGAAAACACAACACTTCCCTTCTCGGTAAACTTAAACGCATTGTTCAAAATATTGGTTAGTATTTGTATTAATTTCACCTGATCGGTTTCGATAATGCAGTTCTCGGGAATTGCCGAAAAATCGCTTCTAAACAATACTGTTTCGCGACAATTCAGTTTATTGGCTTCTGCCACACTCATTAGCAATTCTTTCAAAAGCACTTCTTCGCATGACAAAACAATAGTGCCCGATTCAATTTTCGCAAAATCGATAATATCTGTGATTAGATTTAGCAAATGGTTGCAATTAAACTCGATGCGTTTCACAAATTCAGTTCTTTTTTCCTGATCGAACACATCGTTAGCCAGCAAGCCCGAGAAGCCAACAATAGAATTTAAGGGTGTTCTTATTTCGTGACTCATGTTTGCCAAAAAAGCCGTTTTTAGCCTGTCGCTTTCTTCAGCTTTGTTTTTTGCTTCAATCAGTTCCATTTCGAGTTGTTTTCTACCGGTAATATCTTGAATAACGCCAAACACACCCAACAAATCGCCGGATGCCGCAAAAACCGGTGTTGACTTTGCAAACAGATATCTGTACTCGTTATGAGATTTTACTTTTACTTCAATTTCATCAAGCTCATCGGCTTTTCCCTGCCTGATTATATCAACATATTGAATTATTTTTTGCATGTCGTCGTCGCTGTCGATAACAGAAAGAATACTCTCGACAAAACTCCTCGACAAATCTTTATCTAAGCCAAACAATCGCAAAAATTCCGCCGACCGGTTAAACTCCTTTTCTTCGTAGAAGTAGCTCCAAAATGCCAATTTCGAAATCTCCATAGCATTTTCGTGATACTTCTTCGACAACAGCATCGATCTCTCCTGTTCTTTTTCGAGGGTATGATCGGTAATTTGCAACAGTATCCTGTTCATTTCGGGGCAATCGACATTAATTATAAGCGGTGTAAACTGGTAGCGGAGAAACATTTTACGAGGCTGTTCCACTTTTAATCCGAGCGGAATAAAATCTTCGTTTCGCGTCCATTCCGAAAAATCGAGGTCTGAAAAATTTTTCAACAAGCCAATGCGGTTGTCATCGAGCAAACGGTTATCGAACAGGTTTATACCTTCGAGTTTACTATCATGCGACACACCAATGCAATGGTAGGCAGCAGCATTGGCAGCAACAATTTCGCCCGAGCTATTGAACAAACAAATTCCAATAGGTGATTTATCGAATACAGAACGAAGCAGTGCTTCGCGCTCGGCCAGAGCCTGCTCATTATTCTTAATTCTATCGATATCGATGCAGCTTCCAATGACTCTTTTGGGACGCATGCCCGCATCATAGGCGGCTACTTTTCCTTGAACATCGAACCACACATATTTGCCGGCTTTGTTTTTCAGGCGAAACTGCACCGAAAACGAATTGATTTCAGCCTTGGTAAACTTTTGCTGTATCTCAGTCAATTTGCATATGTCGTCGGGGTGGCAAAAAGAAGCAATAATATCGATATTTCTGGGTATCTCGCGGCGTTTGTAACCCAAAATACTGGTAACGCTTTCCGAAACATAGTTCAGTTGTAACTCAGGGGTCCATTCCCACACAAATGTATGTGAGTTTTTTAAAGCAAAACTATGCCGCTCTTCGTTCTTGCGGATGAGATAGCGCTGCTCTGACGTTTTTCCCAGGTCGGTGAGAATCATAATAAATTCATCGGGACCCATAGGATATGCCGTCAGAAACAACCATTTATCCATCCACGGATCGTAATTTTCTTGTATTACGGTTTTTCCGGTGTTTACCGACGTAAGGCAGTCGTTGAGCCAGGCAGTTTCCGACAACGAAAAAACATTACACAAAAACTTTCCGGTAATTTCGGTTTCTCCGGCTATGGTTCTATATCCTGAGTTTACCGACAAAACTTCAAGGTCGATACACACTCCTTGGCTATCGTAAACAGGTCTGCAAATCATCACTCCAAGAGGCATCATTTCAACCATTTGCCGGTAATTGCGGCGGGTTTTTTCGAGGTCTTGCCGCAACGTTGTTTCTTCCTCTATGTTCTTAATCAGTGCAATGGCTCTTTCTTCATCTATTTTAACTATGGTAGAACGATAGGGCTGATCGCCTAAATAATAAACATACGACTCTGTATCACCGGTTTCGAAAACTTTTTTTAGTTTATCGAAAGTTAACTGCGATACATAATCAGGAAGTAAAAGAGATATGCTTTTACCTAACAGTTGCTCAACCGGTACATATAGCATTTTGGGCTTTTCGCTATAGCATTCTATAAACTGCCCATTTCTATCGATTACAAATGCAATGTCGGCATTGGCTAATATCAATGCCCTTAGGGTGGTATCAAATTCTGTTGATTCCGTAGGTTCGCTTTGCGGCAATAAATGTTGTTTCTTCAACATACAACAGGTTCGGATAAATTTATTTACCGACCCTAAAATTAAAAAAAATATGCACTAAAACTACATCATCTGAATTTTGTTTTTCAACAAAAAAAAAGAATCAATTCTGGTACAACAGCGAAGCCATAGCTGCTTTGATTTCGGGGAACAAAAATTCGCTGCCCGATTCTATCAGTGCACAGGGCACTACCGGAAGACCATGTGTAATAATTATGCTTTTTTCGCCCAGAAACAGGCGAAGCAATGCCTGTGGTATTCGGGGCATAAAGCTTTTTCGATTCGTCAAGCGTAAAAGGGTACGAATAAAATCGTGTTGCGTAATCAAATGCGGAGAAACCAAATTATAAGTTCCTGTAAATGATTGATTAACCAAGGCTCGATTAAGAAAAGCCAACACGTCAGATTCGTGAATCCAAGGCAAATACTGTTTCCCCGATCCCATTACGGCAAGCATTCGAAATTTCGATAACTTATGGAATACGCTAAATATGCCTGCATCATGCGACAAAATTGTTCCAAGACGCATTATCACAACTCTGCTGCCCTGTGCTTTGAATGCATCAGCCACCTGCTCCCATTGCACACATACCCCGGCCAGAAAGTCGCTACCGGCGGGGTGGCTTTCGTCAACATGGGCTGAATCGGTAGAAATGCCATAATAACCTACTGCTGATGCGCTGATATACAACGGTGGAAATGCTTTTAGCGATTGAAAAGCATTGAACAACTTTTGGGCTGTGTTTACTCGCGATTCTACAATGGTGTTACGTCCTCGTCTATTCCATGATACCGAGGCAATGCTTTGTCCGGCGAGATGTATCACCACATCGATATTCTTCAGCCCTTCGATGTTACCATTATCGATATCCTGCCATGTAAGCCCGATTACATGGCTACCGGCAATTTGAGTCCTGCTCACAGCAACAATGCTATGCAATGCATCGGTTGATAATTGTGCAATTAGTTTTTGTGCTGTATTTCCTGTTGCCCCTGTTACCAATATCTTCATAAAACCTCGTTGATGCGTAAGTATTCTGTAATATTAGTGTAAACATATGAATTATTAGATTTGTTTATTACACAGCGAGCAAAGTGCTTGCAAACCATTACATCTATTAAAAAACATTGACCCAAGTCTTTTATAATAATGGCTATTTGCAAGTCAGCAGATTATTCCAAAGGCACATAGGGTATTAAATAAAAATATTTCACGAATTGATGCACCTGAAAGTAAAAATGCTATTTTTGCACATCTTTTTTCGATGTTCTTTGTCATGTTATATTTATATGTTGAATAGGAATTTTCCGGCGACAATAACAAGTCGGATTGCTTATTTACCTTGCACTATCGGGGTGTGGCGCAGTTGGTAGCGCGCTACGTTCGGGACGTAGAGGCCGGAAGTTCGAGTCTTCTCACCCCGACTGTTTTTAGAGCCATGTTTTTTCGCGTAAGGCGAATTTGTGTTACAACAAAAATCACACAGCATATAATTATGGAACAGCAAGTTGCCGATTACACCGAAATATATAAACACCAATTAAAGCGTGTGAAAATTCCTGCTATCATTTTTTTGATGGTATTGGTGTTATTACTGCTTGGGCTACCTGCATTCTACATAATTTTCACTCCGGGCAGCACAGGGATATTATTTTATCTGTTGGCATGTACCTTTTTAGCTGCGCTGGCACTCCCACGATTAGTAAGCGTTTTAAAATGCCCTGCCTGTAAGAAATGGATGGGGCGGGATGTGGGTAAGTTTTGTCCGAATTGTGGAGTTAAAATACGTGCAATTTAGACCCTGATTCATAGGAAAAATAAGTGTATCGGTAAAATTTGAACAAGAATCCTCTTTGTTTGTTAATTTTGTTAGTATTAAACTAATATTCTAACTATAAAATTGAAAAGAGCATGAAGAAATTATTTTACTTATTCGTTGCCATGCTTGCATTACATGGTGTTGTGTTGTCTCAGGTTACCGATGGTGAAAAAAAGTTAAGAACTGTTACCATCGATAGTGCTGAAGGATGGAAGACAGGAGGTGTAATTACGCTTAATTTGTCGCAGTCGTCGTTTGTGAATTGGGCTGCAGGGGGGCAAAACTCGCTGGGGGTAAACGGTCTGGTAAGTGTTTTTGCCAACTATCACAAGAAGAACTCAAGCTGGGATAATATGCTGGATATTGGTTACGGCCTTTTACGACAGGGTAAAAACAGCAGTTTTATTAAGACAGACGACAAAATAGATTTATCGTCGAAATATGGCCAAAAAGCTTCGGAGCAATGGTATTATGCTGCTATACTGAATTTTAGAACACAAATGACTAACGGCTACAACTACCCTGACGAAACTGTGGCAATATCGAAGCTTATGGCACCGGCTTATCTTATTGGAGCCATTGGTATGGACTTTAAGCCCTCTCCCATTCTCACTGCGTTTATTGCACCGTTCACCTCAAAAACCACTTTTGTGCTCGACAACGACCTGGCTAATGTAGGTTCGTTTGGAGTAACTCCCGCTGTTTTCGATGGAGCTGTGATGGTAACACCGGGGCAAAAAATGCGAAGTGAATTTGGAGGCTACCTGAAAATTGTTTACAAGCAAACTTTCTTTAAAGACAAAAGTGTTTCGGTGCTAAGTAAATTAGACTTGTTCTCTAATTACCTGAACAACCCACAAAATATCGACGTAAACTGGGAAAACATTTTCAGTTTCAAGATAAACAAATATATTGCAGCTACCATAACAACCCAATTGATATACGACGACGACATTATCATTAAGGTTGACCGGAACAACGATGGCGTGATTGATGCAGCCGATGGACCGGGTGGACCACGAGCTCAATTCAAAGAAATTTTGGGAATAGGCTTTTCGTACAAGTTTTAATTAATACAAATTTAAAAACATGGGAATAGTAAAAGAATTCAAAGCTTTTGCCATGCGTGGCAATGTAATCGACATGGCGGTGGGTATCATAATTGGCGCCGCATTTGGCAAAATTGTGTCGTCGATGGTAAACGATATTTTAATGCCCCCAATAGGCTATCTGCTGGGTGGCGTCGATTTTAAAGACCTGAGTATTGTGATTAAGGAGGCTGTAGGCGATGTGCCGGCTGTAACACTGAATTACGGTAACTTTATTCAGGTTGTAATCGATTTTCTCATTATTGCCTTTGTAATATTTATGATGATACGATTCATGAATAAAGCAAAAAGAAAACAAGAAGCAGCCCCTGCTCCTCCTCCCGAACCCAGTGCGGAACAAAAACTGCTCACCGAAATCAGAGATTTGTTGAAGAAATAATATGGTGTTCAAAATTTGCAGTTGACATGCAATTTTCAATTAGGGTAACTCATTCAAATGCTTACCGCTTTAGATATTTCGAAAAAGGTAAGTAATTGGTTTATATACCATTACAGGGTCTTTTCGCTTGCTTTCTTCGCCGATTCGTAATGTAATTTCACTTCATCGAGGGTGAAATACGATAAACGAAAGCCATTCCTAAATTCTACAATATGTGTGCCTACGGGTTTGGCATAATAGAAATTATAGTCATCGTTGCCATCGCTTACGGTTTTATAAATAAACCCGTTAACGTCTTCCGAAACAAAAGAATCGAAATTTTCGTTTGATTTTGTATTTTCTTTCTCCCGTTCTACCAATGTTGCTACAAGTTGGGTGGAGTCGTTCTCAAGCATCGAAACTTCGATGATAAAATTGTCTTTTTTAATTTCGTATGCCAAAAGTCCGAATCCCGAAAACATCGTCATGGCAATCGATTCCTTTACCACAGCACCTTCGGGCGCATCGATAACAAGAGGTATTTTATATTCACTCAAATCGATTTTTTCCATTGCAACATCCGATTTATTGCTGTTGGAATTACCGCCACAAGCCATAAGCATAGAAACTGCAAACAGCAGAAAAATAAGGTTTTTACAGTTTTTCATTTTTCAGATTATTTAGTTATTAGTTCTCAATATTTGTTCTTCTTAATAATTCTTCACAAATTGAATTATCGCTTTTGCATCAATTTTCAATTTACGAAGTTCACAGTATTCAATCAATTCATCAACATCAATTTTTATTTCCTTAATCTTGCACGACCTATTGTAGATAGCCTGTTTTTCGGCCTTGTGCAATTCGAGCCATTGCTCGAAGCATGCAGGAATATCAGTAGCATCGTCGAGAACTTCGAGCAGATAATTGTATTCGGTTTTCGAATACACCGCCAATCGCACTACCTGTTTCAGTGGCATAGTTTGACATCAATAGTGCAATGTTAGATTATTTCATCAATAAATGCAAGAAATGTTCTCAATAAAAATGCGACCCCCTTATGCTTTATTGCGATTTCCGTAGTACTTTGCCATGAGTTTTGCGATGAAACTGTCGCCGGTTATATTTACTGTGGTTCGTATCATATCGAGTGGTCGGTCAACCGCAAAAATCAAAGCGATTCCTTCGACCGGTACATGTATTGAATTGAGGATTATGGCAAGAATAATAATTCCGGCACCCGGCACTGCTGCTGCACCTATCGAGGCCAAGGTTGCCGTTAACACAATGCTAAGCTGAGCCATCAGAGTAAGTTCAATGCCATAGACCTGTGCAATAAACACAGCAGCTACGGCCTGATATAGAGCTGTTCCGTCCATATTTAATGTAGCGCCCAGCGGCAACACAAAACTGCTTACCTCATCGTCTACTCCCAGATTTTCTTCGACACATTTTTTAGTAGCCGGTAAGGTAGCCGCAGAACTGCTTGTACTGAAAGCCAGCAATTGGGCGGGAAAAACCCCTTTCACAAACCGAAAAAAACCAATTCCGGTGAAAACACGGGCAAGAAACGGATACAACATCAGCAACAAAAACAAACCGATAAGCACCACCATGAAATACATGAGCAGCGACGAAAACAAACCGGCAGATTCCGATACCGAATTGCCTGCCAAATCGGTAATAACCGAAGCCATAAGTGCAAAAACGCCAACAGGAGCTGTTTTCATTATGATGTCGATTATTTTGAGAATTACATCATTCATGGAATCAATCACGTTTTTAAGCGGTTTTGTTTTTTCGTCGGGTAACAGCACCATGGCAATTCCTATCAACAATGCTAAGAAAATCACCTGAAGCATCATCGAATTATCGGAAATGGCTGCTCCAAAATTATCGGGAACGATATCAACCACAAACTGCAACGGACCACTATCGGCAGTTTTATCGGCCAAATGCTGTTTCTCGGCTACATTGTCGGCATACTGCTGTTGTAGAGCAATAGCACTACTACTACTGAAACTTTTGCCCGGCTGTATTAGATTGACCAAAACCAGGCCGAGACATATAGCAAACATGGTTGTGAGCAGATATATACCTATGGTTTTGAGCCCCATTCCGGTAAGCCGACTTACATCTTTCAGATCGGAAACACCTTTAATAAGAGAAAAGAGAATCAGCGGAATGGCAATCAGTTTCAGCAGTTTAATAAAAATGGTACCCCAGGGTTTGATATAATCGGTGCTAAAGTGATGCAGCCCAAAATGCACAAGAACCAATCCACAGGCAACACCAAGCAATAAGCCCGTTAAAATCCAAACAAAAAGCGGTATTTTTCTTTTATTATTTTTCATCTTTCTACGCTTATTGTTTGGGTTGATGTCCGCTGCGAAGCAAGTCGTTTATTTCCTTCACAGGATTAAATGTTTCAACGGGTACCTCGGCAAACAAAGTTATCCAATGTGCCATGGCTCCATTCCATAAACCGGGTAACTCGAGTGCCGACAATGGCTTGCCCATGTGTGTTTTTTGAGCCACAAAGCATGTATTGTTGTCGCGAAAATCGATCAGATTGAATTTCTCGCCCTTATAGTTTCTCGTTATGCAAGCCAAATCAACCGGATTGAAATGCGTTGACTGAGAGAATATTTGTGCCTGAGCATCATTGTTCATGTCAACCTGAGCTTTTTCTACTATTTGCAGGCTAATCTGTCCGATATTATTTCGAACCCAAAACGGGCCGCCACCGGGTTCTCCCGTATTCTTCACCATTCCGCATACCCGTATGGGTCTGTTCAGTATTTTGCGAAACAGCCGGGTGGCCTCCATAGCATTGTCAGGTATTTCGGCAATATCTAAGCCTAAAGTAGCTGTGGCATATTCATAAATACCATCGAGTTCAGCATCAGAGGCCAGCCTGTTTTCGGTTTTGTGCAAGAAATTAAAAATGGTATCGCGCACCTGTAGCAACAAACCACCCAACAGCTTTTTGTGAATTGCGCACACGGGTTGTAGCCATTCGTTGGCGATATTATCGATGTTCTTAATGAAAATAATATCGGCATCGAGTTGTTGCAGATTTTCGATTAATGCTCCATGACCTCCGGGACGGAACAATAAACTACCATCGGGGTTTCTGAATGGTTGTTCTTCGGAATCGATAGCTACGGTATCGGTTTTGGGCAACTGCATCGAGAAACTGATTTCGATTTTTCGGTTGCCGACATTTTGATTTATTTCGCCCACCAATATTTTGAATGCATCGAGATGTTCGGGCGAAACAGTAAAATGCAATCGCGGTGTATTTTTTCCGGCAACAGCATACAGCAATATTTCGCACACATGATCGGCAAATGCGGTTCTTACTTCGTGGCCATATTGATGAAACAAAATCAGCCCTTTTGGAAGCTTGGCATAATTGAGGCCCTGATTGCCTACCATGGCATGCAACAATTGTTGATAATTATTGTGACTTACCGAAATGGGATATTTTTCGCCCAAAATACCGGCCAAGTTTCGCGAAAATGCGAAGGCATTGATATTACTTAAGGTATTGCCAACCGAATAGAAATTGGTGTCGGCCATCATAGTGCGAAAATCGTTTTCGGAACCTGCAGGCACCCCGAGCGTTTCCATAATGCGTTTAAACATGCGGCTTGCAGCTCCCGACGCGGGAACAAAGCACAACACATCGGTTTCGGGAAGCCATTTGTTGTAGTGCGCAACATAATTGTCGAATTCATCATTCACTACGATAATTCCCTTGTGTACAGTTGCAGGGGCATACAAATCGACAAATTGAGTACCGCGGCGTAACATGGCTATCTGGCTTTCGACCTCGTGAACACCGATTCCAATAGTGTTAAATTGTTCAATATCGTTTTCGTGAAACATAGTGTACCGATTTTATGCTAACAAAATTAGCAGAAAAAAGATAAACGACAAGGCTGTGGTTTTTTGGTTATGAAATATGTGCTATAAGTGATAATGCAGGTAACCGAAGAAACCTGTCACCGGCAGTAATAAACAGATTGCTAACCGGCCGGCAACAGATACACGATTGCCTGAATTTGGTTTTCGGGACTCTCCTCGGGGCTGATGCGTTGAACCCGGGTCTCGAAAATATCGGTGTGTCCCTGCCTCAACAATTTACTGATGGCATTATTATCGGTGCGTGGGATGTAGCCCAGTTTGTATTTTCCGTAAAAGACTGCCACTGCGTGACGATCGTACTGGTTGTTGTCTTCGGGTACCAATCTAAGTGTTGAACCTATTGCCAGCTCGTTAAACACTATCGGGGCATCGTAATAGGTAAATCCGGCAATCCTGAAATGGGTAAAATGTCGTCGTTCCATAATTGAAAATTTGTAGTTTGCTACAAAAAAACAACGGCATTTTGACAACTACTGACAATGATTAAAAAATAATTTCACAAAAACATCAAATTGAGAATGAGGCAAGTCGTTTCTTTATGAATTCTTTAAATTCTACCGATTCTTCAACCACAATATCGTCGAGCAAACCAATAACAAAGCGTCCCACTCCTTCGAAGTTACAAACGCTTGTTTCGAGAACCCACCGGGCATCGTTTAGTTTATGGAGTTGATGATGTGCCAACGGATATTCTTCTTGCAACAATGTAGTTGCCCGCATTCCCATTGCAAGACGTATTGGATGGCGCTGTTCGCCACTCATTCTGAAAATATCGCAAAACTGATGACGATGACGATGTTTATATTTAAACGGGATATCGATGATTTCTACTGAGTGTATGCGCGCCAGTTTAAAATGTTTTGTTTCGTCTGAGTCGGGTTCGTAGGCCAGCAATTGTACATAGTTCACCGTGAAATCGATCGGTTCTACTATACGCGTACTAATTGTGCTGCTGTTGGCGGAACTGTAGTCGATGAGTTTTACCTGCTTCTGTTGTCTGATGGCTTCGCACAGTGCTGTAATATTTTCCGATTTTTCGGCACTAACAATAGCATACGGTACCAGCTGATTGTTGTAGAGCGAATACAGTTTTTGCGTGAGGCTTTCTTTTAGTGCACCGTCAAAATCGATAGAATGAATGGCTCTCGATAACAATTCTGATTCTTCGGCCGAGAAATGCAATAAATCTGATATTTTACGCCCTTTTTCGAACTCGTTGATTTTGAAATACCCCTGATTCGACTCAACCACAAAACCACAGTCTTTTATGGTTTGAATATAGCGCCTCACTGTACGTTCCGATTTATCGAAATCGCGCGCCAATTCGGCAATACTAACACCAAAAGGGCCACTGAGACGTATCAGAATACGCAATATACTCTCGAATTTAGCCTGTTCTATCATATTTCAAAGATATGAAAATTTTGTAGTTTCAATAGCTGCGCATTAAAATGGCAAATATTTCGGCCGACATCGCCAATACGATATGCAACAGAATGCCGGCACGGATATGTTGGGTATGATACGCCACAACACCAAGCAGATATCCTCCAAAAAACGATGAAATAACTTCGGGAATAGGCTTCCCGAAATGTATCACCACATAGAGCACAGCCATTGGCAGGATGGCATCTTTACCAAGAAACCTAAGCATTCCAAGTACCAGAAACCCTCTAAAAAACAGCTCGACCCACACAAAATCAAGTGCATAGCTCACTTCGAAACCTAAGGCTGTAAGCCATTTAGGAACTTGGAAATAGGCAGCACATACCCTGAAATAGGAATTATCGAGAACCGGATAGTATTCGGCTAAACCTGGCAGATGCATGGCAAAGTACATGGCTGCAACAACAAGTAACATCACATCGATATAGCGCAGTGGTGTAAGGTTTCTTGCATGAAGTCCGTAGAAACCGTTTATCGACTTTTTTTGAGTAATACGCCAAAGAAACCATAAGGGCAATGCCAGCGTGATAAGTCCCGAAACATTTTCGATAACATGATGCAGCCATATTCGGCAGGGCACTGCTGCCAGCTTAATCAGACTAATGTGAGCGTAGAATGCCGAGTACACACTATAAAAAAGCAATCCCAGTGCACTTATCACCAAGAATTTTCGTGGGTTTTCGATACGAATCAATCGGAAGATATACAGTACAAATACCGCTAAATAGTAAACCATTGCATTTTTTAGAAATTCTATCGGATATATTGCAGGTGTGTAGGCACATGCCGAAGTTATAATCGATTCGATTCGGAATGCCTGGTCGAGTGCAATAAAAGCTCCCGAAAGCAACAGCGAAATCAGCACTGCAGCAATCGACAACTGGTGCCTGAAATGATGTTTTAGCGTTTTTATAAGAAACAACATGCTGCGAATATCATATATTTTTTTTTATAAGGGCAATTAAAGTGAGTTGTGTAAACTGTTTACTGTTTTCGTTCTTTCGCAAAACTCATTACATTTGTTTCGATGGACTGGTACATTACATTATTGGTTTTCGGGCTTGCTTGTACTTTCATGTACTTAGTGCTAATTGCATTGCACATGCATGGATGGGGAAAAGCAATTGGTGCTGGTTGCGGCAATATCACCACGCATAATACGCCAATAAGCATTGTTGTTGCCTATAGGAATGAAGCGAAGAATCTGGAAGGATTACTGCAATCGTTGCGGAATATTCAGTATGAAAACACTGAAATAATTTTGGTTAACGATGATTCGGAAGATGGTTCCCAACTAATGGTGAAAACCTTAACCGAGGAGTTTACACATAAGGTTTTGTTGCTTGATTTACCCAAAGGTGAAAGCGGGAAAAAGGCTGCGTTACGTTTGGCAGGCCGGCATGCTACGGGAGAATATCTTTTGTTTACCGATGCCGATTGCCGATTTGGTGCCAGGTGGCCGGAACACATGTTAGATTGCGCCATTTCGCAAGATGCCGACTTGGTCAGTGGAACTGTGTTGTTCGAAATCAAAAAAGGTTTTTTTAACAACCTGATGCGGCTTGAGTTTTTGAGTTTAATTGCTACCGGAGCAGCGGCAATTGGATTGAATCGGCCCAGCCTATGCAATGGAGCCAATTTGCTGATAAAGCGTGATGCTTTTACAGCCAACAACAATACAAAAGGAAACCAAAGGAGTTCGGGTGACGATGTTTTTCTTTTACATGCAGTAAAAAAAACCGGCACAATAGTTTTTAATGCAGCGCCTGAAGCCATTGTTTATACTCGGGCGCCCGAATCGCCGGCTGAGTTTATTGCACAGCGGGTGCGTTGGGCCTCAAAAACAGGTTCATACAGCGACATGCATAGTATTGTTACGGCAGCTATAGTTTTATTGTGTAATATGGCGATACTGATGTTTTTTGTGGCTGCCTTAATCACTCCGCATACAGGGTATTTTTTTGCAGGAATATTAATTGCCAAATTTAGCGTTGATGCATTGCTGTTGCGTCTGGCACTGCAACATTACGGCATTGGCAATATGTTTATTAATATTCCGGCCTTGTCGATTTTATATCCGTTTTATGTACTGGGCATTGCATTGCTCTCGGTGTTTTACAAACCTCGCTGGAAAGGGCGTGTGATTCGGTAAATGATGAATGGGATTTTATAGCCGCGAATGCGCGCATGAATACAAAAATTTATTGCTGGCAGAATAATAGTGTGAGATTCGCAAGCTCAACTGGTTGCTAGTATGGAATAGATATTTTGGGGAACCGAATGATTCGATAAGATCATCAGGACTGCGCGAATGAATACAGAATTTATTGCTGATAATACGCAAGCGTAGTGCTTCTAGAGCCTCAGAAACCAAGGCTTGCTGCATGCGTGTGTAGGGTTCTGAAAGAGGGGGCGACGAGGGAATGAGTAAAAATGTCTGTCTATTTTGAATTACAGAGCCGGTAAACAATTGCATTTGTGTTTTGTTAATCGATTGAATTGAATAATTTTACAAAAAAAACCGATGATGATAAGAAACAGTTTGTTCATAGCAATAATTTTGGCTGTATTTGCAGGTTCGGTTGCAGCACAAGATAAGTTGAACTATCGTATTTATTCAGCCGACGGTAAACCGGTTACATACAACGAAATGCTTCTGGCAGCCGGCAATGCCCGTGTGGTTCTTTTTGGAGAACTGCACAACAATGCGCTTGCGCACTGGCTTCAGTTTGAGCTTACAAAAGACATGTTTTCGAAACATGGCAGTTATCTGGTATTGGGTGCCGAGATGCTGGAAGCCGACGGACAATTGCTGCTTGACGAGTATCTCGCCGGGTTTGTTAGCGAGAAAAACTTTCGCGATCAGGCTCGTTTATGGTCGAACTATGCTACCGACTATGCCCCGCTGGTTAATTTTGCCCGCGACAAAGGTCTTAAATTTATAGCCACCAACATACCACGACATTACGCATCGATGGTGGCCCGCGAAGGTTTCGAATCGCTTGATAAATTAAGCTCCGAAGCAAAAAATTTCATTGCCCGGTTACCTGTTGATTACGACGAAACATTGCCGGGTTATGCAGCCATGATGAGCATGGGCGGCATGAGTGGTAAAGGTGGACATCCAAACACAAATCTCCCTAAGGCACAGGCCATTAAAGATGCTACTATGGCTCACTTCATTATTAAGAACATGAAGCCTGAGTCGGTGTTTCTGCATTTTCATGGTGCATACCATTCCGACAACTACGAAGGTATTTTCTGGTACTTAAAAAAAGCCGACAAAAACCTTACAACCCTCACGATATCTACCACTGAGCAATCAGATATTAGCACATTGAGCACCGAAAGCCTTGGCCGTGCCGACTTTATAATAGTTGTGGACGAAGACTTCACAAAAACTTATTAGTCTGGTGCAACTATTTTTTGTTTTTGGCGTCATTAAAAACGATAACAAATCTTTATGGCTACTCACCGATAACAAAACCAACGGTATGAAAAAAACATGGGTTTTAATTATTCTTTTATCAATTGCACAAATTGTACACGCACAGCAAACCAAAAAAGCACTCTTTATAGGTAATAGTTACACATTTTATAATAGTGGCGTTGGCTACTGGGTCGAAAAAATTGCATCATCGCTGGGCGACAGTTTCGTGTACAGCTCGGTAGCACCCGGTGGGTACACATTTCAGGCACATTGCACCTATGCCGAAACCTTGTCGGCCATAGCCAATGGCAGCTGGGATTATGTTGTGCTTCAGGAACAAAGTCAACGGCCTTCGTTTCCGCCGGCACAGGTTGCACAAGAGGTATATCCCTATGCCACACAGCTCTGTGAATATATTAGGGATGCCAACGAGTGCTCTATTCCTCTGTTTTTTATGACCTGGGGGAGGGAAAACGGTGATCAGTCGAACTGCGCTGCATATCCCCCACTATGCACTTTCGATGGCATGCAACTCAGATTACGGCAAAGCTATATTGAAATGGCTGTTGACAACAATGCTCAGGTTAGTCCCGTTGGAATGGTTTGGAAAACGGTACGCGACAGCCTGAACGATGAACTCGTATTGTATGCGGGAGACCAAAGTCATCCAAGCCTGTTGGGCACGTATCTTACAGCCTGTACCATTTATGCCTCAATATTTCACAAAAGCCCCGAAGGCGCTATGATACCTATTGATTTAAACGAAGCCGATGCCCTTGCTGTGCAATACTGGGTAAATCGAATTGTTTTCGACAGCCTCGATACTTGGAGAATTGATACCGCTAAAGTGTATGCACAATTTAATCAGGAGTATTTAGTAAAAGATTCAGAATGGGTACAAGGCTATCTGTCGAACTGGAGCATCAATGCCGATTCGTGTTACTGGAATTTTGGCGATGGCACTGATTTGTGGCAATACCCAATTGTGCCTAATGAATGGGATATGGTTTTTCACAATTTTCCTGAAGAAGACTACTACACCATTTGTCTCACGGCATATTCAGGCTGCAAAAGCGATTCGGTGTGTAAAACAGAGTTTATTTTTCCGCAAGGTGGAAACAGTATTCAGCCCATTCATCAAAAAGGACCTGAATTATTTCCAAATCCTGTTTCCGACGTTTTTACGTTTGACAACATTTTCATGGAGAGCATACAACGCATCGCAATCATCGATCTAAGCGGACGAATCGTGCTTGAAAGTGCAAGAACCGAGAGTGCACATTACGATGTGAGCAGTTTGAAACCCGGTATTTACACGGTGCTAATTAAATCGAATGAATACACAACAAGCGTGAAGCTTATAAAACAATAAACCGGCTGCCTATTTTTAACATCATATTAAGTAAGCATCTTGATTTAATGTTTACTTTTGTTAAAAATACCGGATTGTGATTTTATTGCGCACCATAAGAGACAGTGTATATTTCGCATTCAGTTCGCTGGTTACCAACAAATTGAGAACTTTTTTGTCGTTACTTGGCATTACCATAGGTATATTCTGCATAATTTCGGTAATGACGGTTATTGACTCGTTGGAGCGCACAATACGCGACAACGTAAGTTCTCTTGGAAATAATACCGTGTATGTACAAAAATGGCCATGGACGTTCGGCCCCGAATATCCATGGTGGAAATACATGAACCGCCCGGTGCCCTCGTTGCGCGAGTATAAGTATATTTCGGAGAATGCAAACGCGGCATCACACTGTGCCTTTATTGCCTCCACAAGCAGAACAGCCGAATACGGGAACATTTCGTTTCCAGATGCAATTGTGATTGTTACTACCCCCGAATATGAAAACATCCGGTCGCTTGAACTTGCAAAAGGTAGATATTTCAGTACTGCCGAAATGCATAGTGGTCGTCCTGCAGGAATTATTGGAGCAGAGCTGGCCGACAAGTTGTTTTTAGGTACCGATCCGTTGGGAAAAACCATTAAAATCGGCGGGCACAAGGTTCAGGTAATAGGCGTGGTAAAACGCGAAGGCGAAGATATGTTCAACAACAACCACGACGAGAGCATCATACTCGATATGAACTTCGGAAAAACCATTTTCGATGTAAAAAGCGAAAGCATGAACCCATTCATCATGGTTTCTGCAAAAGAAGGGGTTAGTATCGATGAACTACAGGCCGAATTGCAAGCCCTTATGAGAAACCTACGCAGGCTGAAACCCATGGAAGAAGACGATTTTGCACTAAATCGCGCCAGCATGATATCGCAGGGTCTCGATAGTATTTTCAGCATGATCGATTTGGCCGGCATTATAATCGGCGGATTTGCCATTCTTGTTGGCGGTTTTGGAATTGCAAATATTATGTTTGTGTCGGTGAGAGAGCGCACCCGTATTATTGGCATTCAAAAAGCTATTGGAGCAAAACAATACCTTATTCTAATTCAGTTCTTGTCGGAAGCAGTTGTTCTGAGTGTACTGGGTGGCCTGTTGGGTTTGTTTTTAGTGTTTTTAGCAACTCTCGCTGCCGGCGGGGCAATCGAATCGATTCAGTTTCGCATGTCGGCGGGCAATATCATTACCGGCTTTCTAATTTCGTTTTTTATTGGCATTATTTCCGGCTTTGCTCCTGCCCGGTCAGCAGCCCGCCTCGACCCTGTTAATGCCATGAACAAAGTGTAGTAAGTAAAAATCAGATTTTCGCTGCTTCTTTCACCTGATTATCGGTCTCGATAATTGCGAATACACAGTGATGCTTATGGCAATAAGGAGTATAAATATTGCGAAAGCAAATGTGAACACGTAACCGAAGCTTTCGTAAAAATAAACCCCCAACAAAGGTGCAATCAAAGCCCTGATACCCACAAACGACAGATGTACGCTTTGGTAATCGCCACTAAGCGACTTGTCGTTGCAATAATAAGATGATCCGATATACCACAATATACCCATACTACCGTTAAATACTCCCATAAAAGTAAACGCAAGCAATAGTGTAGGGAATATTTGGTATATACCCGAATTAACATGCCAGGGTATCCACTCGGTGAGCATAATCAGCAGTATGTAGAATAACATGAGTATATAAGCCATGCGGGCGAAACGCCTTGGATCGGTTTTATCGATAACTCTGCTAAAAAGAGGCATTGTAACAATGGTTAAAACAGCGGCATAATTGCGATAGGAAGCATAACTGAAATACGATAAAGCCAGTTCCGACTCCAGATACAAGGTAACAGCCGCAACAGTAAGCATAAAACCAATTCCATAAATCATGAAGCTTAACTCGAATTGAAAAAAATCTTTGTCTCGAACCAAAATATTTTTCATATCGAGCATCGATTGCTGTATCGATTTAAGAAAGCCTTTTGCAAGCCTCAATGGTTTATCGACCACGTAAGGCACCGACGACAAACTCCACAGCGACAGTAATCCCATTATACCGCATGCCGGATAAACATATCGAAACACTGAGTAATTGTGTTCGAGCATCCATCCAAAAACAAAAGTGGCCACAAAAGCGAACAGTTTACTCACCGTATTGGCATAACCAAATAGTTTCCCGAATATTTCGCTGCGATAATTGTGGCGCAACAGTAAATTCATAGTAGGATAAGTTACCGGTGTTCCAAGATAAAATATTAGAAATATACCCATAAAAGCAAAATGCCAATGAGTTCCCGAAGTATAGACCGAAATATCGGCCGGAAAAAACAAAAATGCCAGTAAGGGCAAACGGGTAACAAGTGCTGTTACACGCAGCAATTTGCGTTTATCGGAATTGCGTCTGAGCAACTCATTCCCAAAAATCAGCAGGCTAAAAACAGCCATACTGAAAACAAACAGCACACCCAGCATATAGCTGCTGCCTTGCAGACTTTTCAGAAACACGAACTCGTTCATCAGAAAAGCTCCGAACAAGCTGCCTTCGAACACCGAATAGAATAGGTGCAATACGAAAGTACGTGCTTCGTTTGGATACAGTTTTTTGAATATATGTTCGCGTTTCATTAGCGAAAGTGGAATGAAAAGGCCCAATTACTCCCATTCGATGGTAGCCGGTGGTTTCGAACTGATATCGTACACCACGCGGTTTACACCTTTTATTTTATTGATGATTTCGTTCGACATTTTTGCCAAAAACTCATAAGGCAGGTGCACCCAGTCGGCGGTCATTCCGTCGGTTGACTGCACGGCACGCAAAGCCACCACATTTTCGTAGGTGCGTTCGTCGCCCATCACCCCTACCGATTGCACCGGTAACAACATCACGCCGGCCTGCCACACATTGTTGTAGAGACTCCATTCTTTGAGTCCGTTAATAAAAATGGCATCTACTTCTTGTAGAATGGCTACTTTTTCGGGGGTAATGTCGCTGAGGATTCTAATGGCCAAACCGGGCCCGGGGAAAGGATGTCTTTCGAGAATGTGAGAAGGCAATTCGAGGGTTTTGCCAACACGACGCACCTCGTCTTTAAACAACAAGCGCAATGGCTCTACAACTTTCAGGTTCATTTTTTCGGGGAGGCCTCCCACATTGTGATGCGATTTGATGGTTGCCGAAGGTCCGTTTACCGACACCGATTCAATTACATCGGGATAAATGGTTCCTTGTGCCAGCCATTTCACGTCTTGTATTTTGTGTGCCTCTTCGTCGAAAACCTCGATAAACAGCCGTCCAATAATTTTACGTTTGGTTTCGGGATCACTCACCCCCGCCAAGGCATCCCAAAAGCGTTGTTTCGCGTCGACACCGGTAACGTTTAATCCCATACCTTTATACGAGTCGAGTACCGATTGAAACTCGTTTTTTCGCAACAAGCCATTGTCAACAAAAATACAACTCAGTTGCTTGCCAATAGCCCTGTGAAGCAACGCAGCCGCAACCGAAGAATCGACACCTCCCGAAAGACCCAGTACCACCTTGTCGGTGCCCAGTTTCGAGCACAACTCGTTAATAGTATCTTCAACAAACGAAGCAGGAGTCCAGTCTTGCGAGCATCCGCATATATTCACCACAAAGTTACGGAGCAATGTCATTCCTTCGGTAGAATGATACACTTCGGGGTGAAATTGAATACCAAAAGTATTTTCGTTTTCAATTTGAAAAGCTGCAACCCGAACATCGGCTGTAGAAGCTATAATTTCGTAATGGTTTGGAATAGCTACAATAGTATCGCCATGCGACATCCACACCTGCGAATTATCGGAAATGCCCTGCATCAAAGGGTTGGTATTGTTCACAAAACTCAAATTGGCCCTGCCGTATTCGCGGGTGTTGCCGGGTGCTACTTCGCCACCAAAAAAATGTGAGAGATACTGCGCGCCATAACATACACCAAGCAACGGATACCGGTTTTTAATATTACTGAGGTCAGGCAAAGGCGCATTTGGGTCGCGAACCGAAAACGGACTTCCGCTTAAAATAACCCCTTTTACGTTTTCGTCGGGTTGATCAAAATTGTTGTATGGATGTATTTCGCAATACACATTCAGTTCCCTCACGCGGCGGGCAATGAGTTGTGTATATTGTGAACCGAAATCGAGAATGAGAATTTTCTGGTGCATTGTTGCAAGTTTTGTGGCAAAGATAATCAAGAATGTGAAAAAATATCAAAGCAAAACCACGGGGCTAACATAATTCAATGTGAATACAATCTGAATTTAAAAAACCAGGCGGGCTTATTCTTTTCTTTCGAGGATATTTATTATTTGGTTGCGCTCATTTTCATCCCAATACTGCTGCAAATCGAGATTTACTTTAATAACCGCGATTTTGCACTTTTTGTTTTCGTGAGCCTGAGTTTCCCAAATTTTCACATGATCTTTGTTCAATTTACCTGTCCAAACAGTCCAATATATCAACACATAAAAATCAGCCTCAGGCTTTTCTTTCAGTTTGTTCCCATATAAATCACGGCATTTTTCGAGAATACTGCTCAACAAAATGCTGTCGGTAGAGATATAGTTATTTTCGTTACTTAATGCCGGAATAAATTCGAATAAGCCTGCATTGCAATCGGTTTCCGACCTGCGATATTCAATATATCTACCGCTACTGTCGAATATTTTGGCATCGGGAATACCTTGTCCGTTCATTACACTAAGGTAGTCGAACTCGTTTACTGTTACAATATTTGATGTATCGAGAGTAAACTTCACCGCTTTTGCGATAATTGAATGCGGGTTCTCGATATCCGGTTTTTTTACACCATACATGGCTAACATCACCGGACGGCAAGAGTAAACAAATAAAACAATCGATATAATTAAGGCTATTCGTTTCATCATTTTATTTAAAACATTACTACACTATTATGGCAAATACCACCCACAACTCACACTGTTTCCAAAGATGTCGATATATGAAATTTTCAAATCTTGTACATCCGTCAAATCAATGGGATTACTTAGATTCATGGTATAGAAGTCGTAATTATTGTCGGTAGGGCTATCAAGTTCCGACACCACCTGGAGCAAGAAGTTACCTGATGCATCGGAAATATTCAGGTCGATACCTGAACCGAACAACCTTCGCGGATCGACCGGATTACCATCGAAAAATTCATAACTAAACAGAATAGATGTAATACGGTTTTGGCTGTCGGTAATCAGTTCGGGCTTCACCACAACACGATAATCGTTTGAACGAATGGTAGAAAAGTAAAAGCTGAATTCTTTATTGTCGATGTGCAAGGTGTAAACACCCGGTGGAAAGATCATGGGCTGATTTCCCTGACTCTCGAATAGAATTTTAAAGTTTTTATTATTTGAATAAGAACCATCAGAGCTTTCGTACAGGGTTGTGTTATTGTCGGGGCCGGTTAGATACGCGTTTTGGGGCAGGCTGTTGTCGCCCGACGATATCCATGCCAGATCAGCCTCAATAAATATTGAATAGTTTTGCTCGTGAACACTATTGAGAGTAACACTGGCGGGGGTACCATTCAAACCGCATATACCGCTACCTATTCCAATGCCAAAGGTAATATCGATTTTGCCATGCTGCATCACATCGGGGCTGCCATTGTTGTCCATATCAATGTTTTTTGCCAATGCTTCGTAGTAATCGTCGAGTTCCTGCATAAAAGCAAGCTCGGCAGGCGACAGAGCAATGATATCGAGTAGAGGGTCATTTACCGGAATCACTCTGTACCCGTCTAAATATAATTCATCAAGATTAATATCGGGCAATTCACCGGTTGACGAAACCAAAGGTACAACATTCATTCCTCCTGCAAATAAATTACCGATGAACTGAAAGTCGGATGTAAGAAAGGCTATGGCAGTTGCAGTGCCTAAAGGTGCTCGTGCCGTAAACGAACCATCGGAAGCAATATTCACCAAATCGTAGTCGCGGCCATAAAACACCAACACCTTTGCTGCATCACTTAATGTGTGCGGATTATCTGAGGACTTTGTTATGGGCATTCTCAGGTTTCGGTTTTGGCTGATATAACCGGTTATTTTAACTTTTTTTCGAAAAAATGAAACTTTCTCGCAACCGGCCGATAAAGCAACGAAACAAATTGCCCCAAAAAGCACTACACTCAGTTTTGCATAAGTCATTTTCATAACAGTTGTTTAATGCTGTAAAGTTACGAATAAATCAACTGAAACTATTGCCAATTATTTTAACGATTAGAGTTAAAAAACTCAATTTCAACTATCACGAGCAAGCTACTCACAGTTTTTTCAATAGTTATAAACAAAGCTGTTACCGTACGTTGTAAATATATATTTTTGTCACAAAAACACAGTAGAAACGATGCAAACACAAGAATTGGAACGTATTGCCACACAAGTGCGCCGCGATGTACTGAGAATGGTTCATGCCCGCAATTCGGGGCATCCCGGAGGAGCTCTTGGTTGTGCCGATTTATTCACTGCCTTATATTTTGGCCATATGAAGCACGACCCTCGTTTCGCAATGCAGGGGCACAACGAAGACATGTTTTTTCTGTCGAATGGTCACTTATCGGCAGTGTGGTACAGTGTGCTGGCACGCAGCGGCTATTTTCCCGTAAAGGAGTTGGCGAGTTTCAGAGCCATCGACTCGCGCCTGCAGGGGCACCCCACCACTGCCGAGCATTTACCCGGAGTTCGTGTTGCCAGTGGTTCGCTGGGGCAAGGTCTGTCGGTAGCAGCCGGTGCGGCATTGGCAAAGAAACAAAACAGCGACACTTGTTTGGTGTATTGCCTGTGTGGCGATGGAGAACTACAGGAAGGTCAGATTTGGGAAGCGGCTATGTTTGCAGCAGCGCGCAACATCGACAATCTCATTGCCATAGTCGATTTCAATGGTCAGCAAATCGATGGACCAGTTGAACAAGTAATGTCGCTCGGAAATCTACGCGCCAAATGGGAGGCTTTTGGATGGCATGTTCTCGAAACCAACGGGAACAACATGCAGCAACTCCTCGATTCACTTTCGGAAGCCAAAGGCAATACCGGAAGGCAAAAGCCCGTTGTTATTCTAATGAAAACAGAAATGGGAATGGGTGTCGATTTTATGATGGGTTCGCACCACTGGCATGGTGTTGCCCCAAACAATGAGCAATTGGATCGGGCACTCGCTCAACTCTCCGAAACGCTGGGAGATTATTAAAACAATAATAGTGAAGAAACTTATTGCAATATTTTGTATTTGTCTGCTGCTTCCCGCATTAGGCAAGGCGCAAACAACTGCGCAGCAAAAACCCCTGACCAGGGTACTTTTCATACTCGATGCATCGAGTAGCATGCTTGAATCGTGGGATGGCAGTAAAAAATATGCAATAGCAAAAACACTGCTCACCCAACTTCTCGATTCATTGAGCCATGTGCAAACCGACGAAAACATTCAGTTTGGACTGCGCGTTTTTGGGCATCAAAGTCCTACGCCTCCCGAAGACTGCACCGACTCGAAACTCGAAATCCCTTTTTCGAACAACAACACCAATGCAATTATCGACAAGCTTAACAGCATTACACCTAAAGGCACCACTCCCATAGCATACAGTTTATTGCAATCGGCAAACGATTTTCCCGAATGTGAAAACTGCCGCAACATTGTGGTTTTAATCACCGATGGAATGGAGCGATGCAAAGGCGATCCCTGCGAAATAAGTCTTGCATTGCAAAAACAAGGTATCATTTTAAAACCCTATGTAATTGGTGTTCAGCTAAACACGCGAGTTGCAAACATGCTCGACTGCATTGGAAATTACTTTGATGTGAGCAACGAACGCGAATTTAAACAAGCCCTCGAAGTAGTAATAGCCGATGTAACAAATTTAACTGCTGTGCAGATAAACCTGCTCGATGTATATGGGAATCCAACCGAAACCAATGTGGCAATGAGTTTTCACGACAATCTTTCGGGCAACATCCGATATACTTTTATGCACACAATGGCAGCTTCAGGAAAACCCGATACGGTTCATGTTGACGTGCTGAGTGTTTACGATTTAAAAGTGCATACCATCCCCCCTGTGTATTTAGACACACTCAAAGTATATCCGGGAAAACTCAATGTTTTTGAAGTACCGGCACCTCAGGGAAGTATTAAAGTGGTAATTGCCGGCGACGACAAAGAAGATTTCGATGTAAAATGCATTGTGCGCCGCACCGGCCTTATGGAAACCATTCATGTTCTCGATGCCGAAAAACCACAGAACTATTTGGTGGGTCTTTATAATCTCGAAGTACTTACCCTTCCGCGCACCTATTTCGACGCCGTGGAAGTGAAGCAAGATGTGTGTAGAACTCTGAACATAGCCCAACCCGGAAAAGCCGTTATCAATTTTTCGAACCATACCGTGGGAAGTCTGATGCTTGAGAATGGCGACTTGCTCACAAACCTGTATGATTTTGTGCCCGAAAGGCGTTCGTACACGCTAAGGTTGCAACCGGGGTACTATCGTATTATTTACAGAGATAAAGACCGCAAAAAAACCATGAACTCGAAACATCATAATTTCCGTGTAAAATCAGGTGAAACTTACATTATAAATTTATAAATTGGTCTATTACATTTGAATATGAAAAATTATACCGACACAGGAGCCAAAGATACCCGATCGGGATTTGGAGCAGCGCTCGAAGAACTTGGAAAAACAAACCCCGACGTAGTAGCATTGTGCGCCGACCTAACCGGTTCGCTTAAAATGGATGCTTTTGCAAAGAATCACCCCGACCGTTTTTATCAGGCCGGTATTGCCGAAGCCAATATGATAGGTGTTGCTGCCGGATTGAGCATTTCGGGTAAAATACCTTTTGCAGGAACTTTTGCTAATTTCGCTACAGGCAGGGTGTACGACCAAATCAGACAGGTAGTTGCCTATTCAAACAAGAACGTAAAAATTTGTGCATCGCATGCCGGGCTTACTTTAGGTGAAGATGGAGCAACCCACCAAATACTCGAAGATATCGGGTTAATGAAAATGCTTCCGAACATAACGGTTATTAACCCCTGCGATTATAATCAGACAAAGGCAGCTACACTGGCTGCTGCGCAATACGAAGGACCGGTTTACCTGCGTTTTGGCCGCCCAAAAGTGCCCAATTTTACTCCCGAAAATCAGGAGTTTGTTATTGGGAAAGCACTGCATTTGAATTCGGGTAGCGATATCAGTATTTTTGCGACCGGACATTTGGTGTGGCATGCCATTAAAGCTGCCGAGATTCTCGAAGAACGTGGAATTACGGTCGATTTAATAAATATTCACACCATTAAACCACTCGACACAAAAGCAATTCTTAATTCGGTTACCAAAACCGGAGCAGTACTTTGCGCCGAAGAACATATGAAAAATGGAGGATTGGGCGACAGTATTGCACAGCTCTTGGCCGAAAAACATCCTGTTCCCATGGAATTTGTAGCTGTTGACGATAGCTTTGGTGAAAGCGGCGACCCAATGGAACTTCTGAAAAAATATGGACTCAGCAGCGAAGCTATTGTTGAAAAGGCACTGAAATGCATCAAAAGAAAGTAGATATAGACTACTAACCTGTTAAATGCTTTGCTATTGGCATATTGCCAAGCATCAAGTTCTGCGCAAAATTAAGATTGTATTGCCAAATGCAAAGCCAGCATTTATAAAATTCATAATGGAGAAATTTTATAATTTGATTCTGTAATACAATCTACTTACCATAAACTATTGACGATTAAAATCAAAGATGAAACATTTAAATTCAATTAGTAAATGCGACAGAGATTGATTTTTCTCTCTTTCCGAAATGGAGCGTAGCGGAATGAAGGAAAGAGAGAAAAGCCCGAAAGCATTTTCTCTCTTAAAATCACTATTGTCCGATAAAAATATGAAATAAATTTTAATTGTTGCTAAGTTGTT
>CAZEHA010000005.1:0-99169 GCA_964511665.1 uncultured Bacteroidales bacterium | reverse complement strand
ATTCAAGCCAGCAGTTGGGCTTCATCACAATCCCCGTAAGCCAACTTGCCCCGGGTACTTATATTATTGAATGCCCACAACTAAAAAGCAAAACTAGTTTTGTGATTAGCCGATAAATCACTCATACCCTGGTTGGGTAAGCCAAATTATGAAAAAGCCCTTCGGTTAAATGAGGGGCTTTTTTTATCCAACCATCGCCATCCGAGTCACTCGCAGAGGACTCGAATGAAACGAAACTTCCAACATGTCGAATCTTGTATTCTCCCCTTGCGCCTTAGCGGCTTTGCGTGAAACCCAGCTTCTTCGGGCCTGCAAGAAGAAATAAAATCAACACATCAGCAAATCAGCAAATCAGCACATCAACACATCAGCACATTAGCACATCAGCACATCAAAAAATAATCGCACATATTTCGTATTTTTACGCCATGAAAAACCGCAAACCCGAACTGCTGCTGCCGGCCGGAAATACCGAGGCGTTTTTTGCTGCCATAGCCGGTGGTGCCAATGCGGTGTATCTCGGGTTAAAGCAATTTAATGCCCGAGGCCGCGCCTCAAACTTCAGTCCTATCGAACTGGCGGGAGTAATTTCGGTAGCACACCGCAACAGTGTGAAAGTATATGTTACATTAAATACACTGGTTAAAAACAGCGAAATTCCGCAATTAATCAACCAACTGCAATGGCTCACAATTTTGAAACCCGATGCGGTTATTATTCAGGACTTGGGCGTTTATTATCTGATTAAGAAATACTTCGCTTCCATTGCAATGCACGCCAGTACACAAATGGGAATTCACAATTCGGCAGGAGCCAACTATGCCCTGCAAAAGGGGATAACGAGGGTGATACTGGCACGCGAACTAACCCGCACCGAAATCGGAAACATCGCCAACAAAACCCAAATGCCACTCGAGGTTTTTGTGCATGGCGCCTTATGCTATTCATTCTCGGGCATGTGCCTGTATAGCAGCTATATTGGCGGCAACAGTGCCAATCGGGGCAATTGCATGCAGGTGTGCCGACGTGAATTTACCACCGATTCAGGCAAGACCTCCCTCCCATTCAATCTGAAAGACAACCAATTGGTAGCCCATTTGCATGAGTTGGTGAAGATGAACATAGCCTCGCTGAAAATTGAAGGACGCTTGCGACAGGCCGAATATGTGTTTAAAACAGCAAAAACCTACCGCATGGCCCTCGATGCAGCCTGCCGGCCCGATGAAGCGTTAAAAATGCTTGAAACCGATGGCGGTCGCGAAAAAACTTCCTGGTTTTTTGGCAACGATGTCAGCGGGTCGCTGAGCGAAAACAACCAAACGGGTGTTTTTGCTGGCAATATCAGCGAAATTACTCAAGATGGGTTTCGCTTTACCCCTACTATACCCCTGGGTCGCGATTGCCGGCTGAGGGTGAATACCAGTGCAAGCGGAGAATCGGTTTATTGTAAGCCCTTTGAAATATCGGGCAAAACTGTCACGGTAAAAGTTGAAAACCAACCGCTAAAACCGGGTGATACGATTTTTATGATTTCGACAGGCGGATTTCGTTCCAACGAAAAGCTGCCATCAATACATCTGCGCCCACCCCAGGCTGACAAAAAACTCGCAAATAGCCTGCGAAACCTGTATCGGAATAACCCCGAAAAACCCATTCGGGGCAATGAGCTGTACGCAACAATTAACAATGTGACAGCACTGCCCCATTTGCCAATGCATCAATTAAGCGCTGTGTTTTTCTCACTTACACATGCCCATATCCGCAACCCGCGCGAGCTGGCCGAGGCTTGTAAGCCCATCCGTCAAAAATTGTGGTTCAGCTTCCCAAAATTTATTTCGGAAAGCGGCAGTTCCGAATATGCAGCATTTGCAAACTACATGGCCCAGTCGGGTTTTCAGCAATTTGTCATTAATCACCTGTCGCAACGGCTATTGCATCCGCGCAATGCAAAATGTATTGCGGGCCCCGGCATTCAGGTTCTCAACGATATGGCTGCTCTCATGCTGAAAAGCGAAGGCGTAAACCAATTTGTGTATTCTTACGAAAACGATTACCCCAACCTTATTTCGGGCAAAAGCCGTGATGGCATTGTGCCACTGTACTTTTTCCCCGACCTGTTCTACTCAAGAATGCCCGTGGCTATCGAAAACGGAAAATTGTTTTCGATGCCGGGCGATAAAGCACGTTACATAAAAACCATTGAAGACGGAATCACCATTGTCCGGCCCGAAAATCCGGTTTCGTTGTTTCATGTGCGCGAGAAACTCGAAGCAAAAGGTTTTTTCCGGTTTCTGATTGATTTCAGTCAAGCCAACACATCTTCTCAAATTGATGCTATCATGCATGCTTTTGCTAATAAAGAAAAAATTCCCGGCTCAGGCATGTTCAACTTCAAAATGGGACTGAAATAGAAGTAATAGTCAAATGTCAGAAGTCAAATGTCAAAAGTGAAAGCTGCTTTCGAAATAATCCATCGAAGCATACTTCCGAGTTCTCTGCGAGTAACTCGGACGGGGAGGAAAGCTCCGTAAAGACGCGATTCATCGCGTCTCATGTATCAGAAGTCAAAGGTCAGAAGTCAAATGTCAGAAGTCAAATGTCAAAAGTGAAAGCTGCTTTTCGAAACGGAGGTAAAAAACAAGCACACATCACCCAGCTCAGTTTTCTATCGGCTAATCAGTATTTTCTGAACATGGTAAAAACCGGCTTCGGGTTGGTTCAGGCTAATAAAGTAAACACCACTGCCCAATGCACTTGCATCGACGGGCCTCTCGCTATCAAGCTGGGTCGATAAAACACATTTGCCCGTGATATCGTACATTTTTAAAGTGCAATGCTGCATATCGCGGGGTAATCGAACGTAGAATTTATCGGTAACAGGATTGGGATATACTGCAGGATTTTGCTGCTGTATATTTTCGGCATTTTCGTAAGTTACAGGTTCTGTCCTTCCTTCACGGGTATTGCTTCCGCGATAACACGGCACCAGCAAATCGGGCGAATTATAAGGTGGGTATTGCAGACCTGCAATCGACGATGTTTCGATTACATTGATATACACCGAATCGGAATAACCCAACACTACCATATCAACAAAACCATCGCCATTTACATCGCCCAGATTGACACCATTCATAAATGTAGAGCCTTTTACCTTAACCGGAAATCCTTCTAACTCGGTTACCGGATAATTCGCAATATCGTAAATATGCAAGAACCCATTGCCATACTGGTCGTTCATATTCGAGCCGGTATACAACAGGTCCATACCCGAAGCACTCAAACTCATAAAGCCTTCGAGGCCATCGTAGCGCACCACATCAACCGAAAGTTCGTCGGAAGAAGCAAACGACCACACCATGTTGTAAATGCATGAATCGCCGTTTTCGTAGTCGCTCAAAGGCTGGCTAATCATTTCGTATTGCATGGTAGTTTGCCCGCCGTAAGCCATCGGGGGCGAATAAGTCCAAACGCCTCCATCGGTAGGCCAATGAGCAAATACCGGGGGGTCGTAGTTAAACCATATTTTATAAAAACCCGGATTGTCGCCATGATTGGCACCAATAATTTCGACCGGAAAATCGTAAGGTGAACTTCGGTAATCAATAATTAATGGCGACTGATAGCTGAACTTCATACCCGGCATCGACATTGGGAATGGAGCGATAGGGTTAGCCTGCAGGTCGAATAAATAAATAGAATCGACAGTGCATACCAAAATATCGGGCGATCCGTCGCCGTTAACATCGGCCACAGCAGGTGTAACAGCCGGGGTTGCAGGCAGGCTTTTGGGCCAGTCTTCCGAAAAATTGCTGCCATCGTGATTAAAAATGTGCAGGCGCTTACGATTGGCAGTGGGCTGCGAGGTATTCATTTCGCACACAATTATTTCCATATTGTTGTCGCCGTCTAAATCGCAAAGCACCGGAGCGCACAAAAACCAGCACGACGGCACAGTTTTGGGCCAGCCTGTTTTTATACTGCCATTGCTATTGAATGCATACACATGTCCGTTGTAAGGAACACCACCGGTAACAACAACAATATCGACCTCACCATCGTTGTCGATGTCGCCGGTGGAGGCCGGATAAATAGCAGTGCCATTCAGTTTTAACGACCATAATACGGTTCCATTGCCACGCAACACAAACAACGAATCGTTGGCTCCAACAATAATTTCGTGACCCGCATTTTCGTCGATATACTCCAGGGTAACACCTCTGAAATTTCGGAATGTGGGATTCGCCACAAACGAAAGGGGCCAGCCATCGAGCTGAGCCAAGGTGTCGCCCGACTTATGCATGCTCTGCAGATATGGAACATCTGCCTCTTTCACTTCGTGCGACATGGGGTTGTCGAAATAGGCTACCCGGTACTGCGCAAAGCCAATCTGCACAGCGAGTAGCAAAACCGTAAAGCCAATCAGATGTTTCATAATAAAAGGGTTATCGATAGTTACTATATGGTATTATAAAAAAAAACATTTCACGAAAAATCAAAAGCAACAACATCAAGAGAATTCCAACAACCTGCACCTATTATTCCATTTGTTTCTCAATGGTTTTTATCAAGCGTTCGATACTTGTAACAGCATATAATTTTCCGTTTTTTGCCAGAGAAATATTTCCCGTTTGTTCGCTCACCACAATAGCCACAGAATCGGAAACCTCCGAAATACCAAGGGCTGCCCGGTGGCGCAAACCCAGGTCGTCAGAAATCTGCTGATTTTCAGAAACCGGCAGTATGCAAGCGGCTGCAACCATTTTGTTGCCCGAAATTATTACAGCACCGTCGTGCAACGGAGAGTTTTTATAAAAAATATTCCTGAGCAAACGTTCCGAAATATCAGCATTAAGAATGGTACCGGTTTGGGCAAAAGCCCTTAAGTCGGCATCTTTGGCAATAACTATAAGAGCGCCTGTTTTTTCGAGACTCATGGTTTTACTAGCTTCAGCAATAGTCTCAATATCGGAACGAGAAGTAGTGGCATTAATAGAAAACAATCGGTAGAATTTGAATCGGTTTTTGCTGAAATACCGGTTTCCAAGCATCATCAGAAACTTTCTGATTTCTTGCTGAAACACAATAATAAGAGCTATTACTCCTACTCCTATTACTTGCCCCAGCAGCGATGCAAGCAAATCCATTTTCATGGCCTTTACAACAAGCCAAAAAATGTAAATCGAAAAAATTCCCACAAAAATTCTGATGGCAACTGTGCCCCTGATAAGCATATAGAGTTGATACAACAAAAAAGCCACCAGCAATATATCGATGATGTCGAGAAAACGAATTACTATGAACAAAGGTGTATTCATCGCAACAAAAGTACATTTTTTTATTTATTATCGGCTTCATGTTGCGGGCTTTGTTTGCCTTGCAAAGCCAGAAAAACATCGACACACTGCCGGGCTTCAGCCACATCGTGCACACGCAATATGCTTGCTCCATTCATTAATGCAATAGTATGCAATGCAGTGGTGGCATTCAAGGCTTCTTCGGGAGCGATATTCAGCAGTTTCCATATCATCGATTTTCGGCTGAGGCCAACCAGCAAGGGTTTATTTAAAGCCAGAAAATGCTGCAATCTATGTAGTACTTCGTAATTTTGTTCCAGTGTTTTTGCGAATCCGAAGCCCGGGTCAACAATAATATCAGTAACGCCCAATTCGTGCAGCATTTCTATTTTCTCGACAAAATACCATATCATATCATGTACTATATTGTCGTAATCAGTATGTTGCTGCATATTTTCGGGGGTGCCGCGCATGTGCATCAACACATAGGGAATTTTTAAACGGGCAACAGTATCGAACATATCGGGGTCGAAACTCCCACCACTGATGTCGTTTATCATGCCTACACCAAATTCCTTTACCGCCATTTCGGCAATGCGTGCCCTTGTAGTATCAACCGAAATTGGAATATTACCAAAATTGTTTCTGATGGAAAACAAAACAGGTGCAAGCAATTCCCACTCGCGGGCAAGCGAAGGCATTACAGCCCCCGGACGTGTAGAAACAGCTCCGACATCGATTATATTTGCACCTCCATCAATCATTTTGCGGGTTTTTGCCAATAAATCGGGTTCATCATATACACGGCTGCCCGTATAGAAAGAATCGGACGAAACATTAACAATGCCCATAATCAACGGGCTTTTAAGCGAAACTAATTCCTCTTGCAGCAGCAAAGTTTTATGCGTCATAGTACAACATTATTGATGGCACACTAAATTAAGAATTCAAAATTACAATCTTAATCGGTAAGTTCATTTTTATTGAGTATTTTTATCGCGTATAATTTTGTTTGTTTATGAGTTTTATTGTAATAGAAGGTCTTGATGGTTCAGGAAAATCGACACAGGTAAACATGCTGCGCCATTACTTGCAGCAACAAGGCATTGCTTACGCTTACCTGCACTTCCCTATTGTAGAGAGTCCTTATTTTGGAGAACTGATAGCGCGATTTCTGCGTGGCGATTTGGGTAGTATCGAAAGTGTTGACCCTTATGTTGTGGCATTGTTGTATGCCGGCGACCGCTACAATTCAAAGGCCTTTATTGAGAAGAGCCTGCAACAAGGTAAAATGATACTTGCCGATCGTTATGTGTATTCCAACATTGGCTTTCAGTGTGCCAAATTGACCAGCGACGAAGCGGCCGGAAGGCTATATCAGTGGATACTTGATTTGGAATACAAATACTTTGACATTCCCCGCCCCGATTTAAGTATTTTTCTCGACGTTCCAATCGATTTTGTAAAACAAAAGCTTTCGGAAAACCGCAACAGCGACGAACGGAATTATTTGCAAGGGAAAGCCGATATTCATGAAGCCGACATCAGCTTTCAGGAAAAAGTGCGAAGCAGCTATCTCAAAGCTGTGGAAACCGATGAAGCATTCATCAGAATCGATTGCGTAGATAAAAACGGTGCCATGTTGCCGGCTGAAAGCATTTTTGCTGAAATAATCGACACACTGCATCAGCAAAATATTTTGTTAAAAAACAATTCACAGTGAGATTTATCGTTGTATAGAAGCCTGTTTTTTTTTACATTTGATGATTATAAACCAAAATACTGATTGAGATGATGAAGATTGTTGCTAATCTGAGCCGTATTATTACCGGTATCGTTTTTATTTTTTCGGGATATGTTAAAGTAGTTGATCCATTGGGAACAGCCTACAAGTTTGTTGATTACTTTGTGGCCATGCATCTCGATTTTTTATCGCCGGTAGCCTTGCCATTTGCAATTATAATGGTTATTGCAGAACTTGTGATAGGTCTCGCCCTGCTGTTCAACATTTTGCCAAAACTATCGTCGTGGGCTTTGTTGCTATTTATGGTAGCGTTTACCCCGTTAACACTATGGCTGGCTGTTGCCAATCCGGTTCACGACTGTGGTTGTTTTGGTGATGCTCTAATTCTGTCGAACTGGGCAACTTTCGGCAAGAATGTAGTATTACTTGCTCTAACTATTTTTGTTTTTATTTACCGAAAAAAATTCAAATCTGCATTTTCGATGCCTGCACAATGGGCCTTGATGGGTGCCTACACACTTGCGGCACTATTTATTTGCTTTTATGCGCTGCAACACTTGCCACCCATCGATTTCAGGCCCTATAAAATCGGTGCCAATATTCGCGAAGGCATGAGCATTCCCGAAAGCGAACGCGACAATGTTGATGTGTACGAAAGTGTCTTCATATACGAGAAGAATGGTGAAAAGAAAGAATTCACACTCGAAAACCTGCCCGACGAATCATGGACTTTTGTTGATGCACAGCATAAGTTGATAAAACAAGGCTACGTGCCTCCGATTCACGATTTCAGCATAACTCCGGTTAACTTGTCAACAAGCTCACAAGCCACTGAAGAAATACCCGATGTATATGATGCACTATATACATTTGAGAAAGATGGCGAAATTAACGACTTCACTATTGATGCCCTTCCCGGACACGATTGGTACTTTGTGCAGATTAAATCGCATCTCGAAATGAATCCCGGCAATATCGAGCTTGTATATCAAGACAACGATAACGAAACGCATATTTTCAATCTGTATAATCTGCCCGATTACGATTATCATTTTATAGATGCTTACTACACCGGTGCTACCGATCAAATGTCGCAATCCGCTTCATTTACCGACGACATCACCGATATAGTGCTCGACAATCAGGGCTACACATTCTTAATGATAAGTGTATTGCTCGATGAAGCAAACACCAAACGACACAGCGACATTAACAAATTGGCTGCCTATTGCCAAGCAAATGGGTATGATTTTATGTGCCTTACAGCATCCTCGGCCGGAGATATAGAGAAGTTTGCTGCTGAAAACAAACCGATTTATAATTTCTACAACACCGACCCAATAACACTAAAAACCATCGTCAGATCGAACCCTGGTTTGGTATTAATTAAGAATGGAACTGTACTAAATAAATGGGCATGGCGCGATATTCCACAACCCGAAGAACTAAATCGCGACTTAATGGCTTATAGTATTGAAGATTTGCACCGGAAGAAAACCCGAAACATGAATCTAACTATTGCCTTTGTGGCAATATGGATTATGACTGTGCTGTTTTGGGTACAATCGGGTTTTAAAAGAAAGAAAAAATAATGCAGGTGAAGTTTCAACAAAAGTGTAAATTGAGTTTATGAGAAGAAAAATTGTAGCTGCCAACTGGAAGATGAATACCGATTTAAATACCGGTAAAGATTTGGCATTAAGTATAAATGCCGGAATTAATCAGGGCCGCATACCCAAAAACATAGAAGTAATTTTGGGGGTACCTTTCACCCATCTCTACAGTTTGTCGGGCCTAATCGATTACAAAAAGCTAGCCCTTGCTGCTCAAAACTGCTCTGCATTTGAACAGGGGGCCTATACCGGAGAAACATCGGCTGCAATGATAAAAAGTGTCGGCGCTGCTTATGTAATTGTTGGTCATAGCGAACGCAGAACTTACTTTTTTGAAACCGATAAAGATATTGCAGCAAAAATCAGGCTATGCCTTAAAAACAATCTTACCCCCATTTTTTGCTGCGGAGAGACCAAAGAGCAGCGCGAAAACAACACTCACTTTGATGTTGTTCGCAAACAATTGCGCGATGGCTTGTTTCATATTGACGAAGAGGACATGCAATCGACACTAATTGCCTATGAACCTGTATGGGCTATTGGCACAGGATTAACGGCAAGCCCCGAGCAGGCACAAGAAATGCATGCCTTTATACGTGGGCAATTGGTAGAAGCGTATTCAAAAATCACGGCATTCAGCGTTCCTATTCTTTATGGTGGCAGTTGTAACGCATCCAATGCTCGCGGCTTGTTTGCCCTTCCCGATATCGATGGTGGGCTTATTGGAGGTGCATCGCTTAAACCTCACGATTTTTTCGAAATCATTAATTCATTTACCGCATGAACTACATAGAAGTGAGCATCGACACGGCCTGCTTGCCCGAAATTCTTCCCGAAATTCTTATAGCCAATTTAAGCGAAATTGGATTCGAAAGTTTTGTTGAAGAATCAGGGCAGTTAAAAGCCTATATCTCCGAAAAAGATTTCAGCAAATCGGAAACCGATAATTTACTTTCGCCCTATTTTGTAGGCTATGAAATTAAACCCATTCAGGCTAAAAACTGGAATAAGGCATGGGAAGAGAGTTTTCAACCCGTTCTTATTTCCGAAAAATTAAGCATAAGGGCTCCGTTTCACGAAAAAAACCCGCTTGCAAGCATCGAAATTATTATTGAGCCTAAAATGTCGTTTGGAACAGGACATCACGAAACCACATCGATGATGTGTGAACTGATACTTAAAAAACAATTTAACGGGAAAAGCATTCTCGACATGGGTTGTGGCACAGGGATACTGGCAATTCTTGCAGCTAAACTAAAGGCTGCCGACATTACTGCTATCGATAACGACGAATGGGCCTATAACAACACTATCGAAAACATCGAGCTGAATAATGCACAGCAAATAGTTGCAATACAAGGAGATGCTGCCTCAATTCCGGGTAAGAAATTTGATGCCATTTTTGCTAATATCAATTTGAACATATTGACAAATGATATTCCCATTTATGCCCGTTATCTTAAGAAAAACGGAGCATTATTTTTAAGTGGATTCTACGAAGACGATATGGAACAGATTTTGAAAGTATGCACTGCCGGCAAACTTGATTTGAAAGACAAACTGGTTAAGCAGCAATGGGTAGCTTGTGTTTTTGCGTAAATATCTACTGGGTCAACTATGAATAAACTAATCACAATTCTTTCGGCAGTTTTGCTGCTTTCGATTGCAGGCAATGGTATTGCACAAACCGCCTTCGACAGCGAACACGATAAATTTTTGAAGCAGTTTACCTCACATCTGCAATACACCGGCACCTATCGAAAAGACGGTAAAAGCATGCAAAAAGAATTTCAGACTTTTTGGGAGTCAGACAGTTTAACTGCGGCCCAAAAAGACCGCTTCATTGCCACAGCCTCAAAAATGCTCGAAAAAGGATGCAAAGATTATCCCGAATTCACCAATTATGCCGTAAACCGCCTGGAGTTTTCCCGAAATGGTTTTGCCGAAGAACAATATATTATTTACAACAACGAATTGCATGAGTTTCTAAAAATTAAATTCATAAAGCATAAAGATTTTGCCGATTTCATGAATTCGGTTTTTTTGGTATTAAATAGCCAAACCTTGTATTCGAACAATAAAACCTTATGGAAAACCAATGCCTCATCGTATCGTTTCGATAAAAGGTCAGGTGATTTTTGTATTGTATTCGACAAGACTGATTTGGGCTCATATTTCGGGCGCGACAGTGTAAAAATACTCAATACTTCGGGTGTGTTTTATCCATTAAAAGAGAGTTGGTCGGGCAAAAACGGCAAAGTAACCTGGGAACGGGTGAAAATATCGGCCGACACCATTTATGCCAATTTGCACAATTACAACATCAGTCTTAAGACATCGCGCTATACAGCCGATTCGGTTACTTTTGTGAATACTATCTACTTTAAAGAACCGTTGCTTGGTCAGCTTACCGACGATGTGCAAAACCTCGATGATCTTACCAAATCGTCGTTCCCAAGATTCAGGTCGTATCAGCAACATTTCAAAATAAAAAACATTGTTAAGGGGGTCGATTATGAAGGAGGATTCAGCATGCGGGGCAACGAGTTTATTGGTAGTGGTGTTGACGAGAAGCCTGCTGTAATTTTTATTTCGAAAAACGACAGTGTTAATTTTTCAGCCTATTCTACTGCGTTCAGGCTCGATCAGCGTACCATTTTTAGCGAAAACACCGAAATTGTACTTCGATTAAGCGAAGATTCAATTTATCATCCAAACCTCACCCTTAAATACAACATAAAAGAAGGCATGCTCGAGCTTATCAGGCTGAAAGAAGGCATGTCGAAGGTAAACTATATCGACAGTTATCATCAGGTTTCGATGGACTTCACATGGTTGAAATGGTATATCGAAAAATTCAACATTGAAATGACTGTGATTCAAACTCCCGGTTACCCCAACGAAATCATGTTCGAATCGCTCGATTACTATCGCTACGAAAGATTTAAGCAAATTAAAATGCAGGATGCCCGTAATCCCCTCGAAATAATAACCGAGTATGTGGCAGTTTGCAATTGCACCGAATTCAATGCCAATCAACTGGCAGCTCACATAAAATTCAGCCCTACTCAGGTAAAGCAAATGCTGTTACGCGTAGCCTATCAGGGTTTTATTATTTACAACCCCGAAAAAGAAACGGTGAAGGTAAAACCCGAAGCATGGTCGTTTATTGACGCTGCAAGAGGCGACAAAGACTCGGACGTGATGCAATTTTATTCGAAAACTGCATCGGAGCAAACCAATGCGGAGCTTAGTCTACTAAACTACGATATAAAAATTAATGGTATCCCAAACATTCATATCAGCGACTCGCAAAGCGTGAAGATTTACCCTATTGACAATAAAGTAATATTGAAAAAAAATCGTAGTTTCTCATTTAATGGCACCATTCAGGCAGGACAATTCTACTATTATGGCAGCAATTTTAAATTCGATTATAACCGTTTTCTATTCGACATGCCTCAGTGCGACAGCATGAAAATGGTGGCAGAAACAGAAACCATCGACGTTAACGGCAACAAAAAACTAGCTATCGTACAAAACAAACTGGAGAGCTTCAGCGGAGAATTCCACATCGACGATCCACAAAACAAATCGGGACGATTCGACTATGCAAACTATCCAAGCTTCACTACCTCCACTAAATCGTATGTGTATTACGACGACAAAAAAGTGCACGGTGGCGTGTACAAACGAAATGGGTTCTATTTTGAAATCGACCCGTTTACCATCGATTCTATTAAAGGTTTTTCGCCCGACAATCTTAAATTCAAAGGGACATTGGTCTCTTCCGATATTTTCCCCGATATTGCTGAAACCCTGGTGTTGCGCCACGATTTTTCGCTTGGCTTTAATATGAATACAGGCCCTGCAGGATTTCCACTTTATAATGGTCGTGCCACATATTACAAAATTATCGACCTTAGCAATGCCGGCTTACGCGGAAAAGGAAAAATCGACTACCTCTCTACATCGCTAAACGCCGATTACCTGATATTCTTCCCTGATTCACTCGACGGACACGCCGAAACATTTAGCATTACAGAACAACGAAAACCCGTAGAGTTTCCATCGGTAACGGGAGGCGACAACGACTTGAAGTGGTTTGTGAAAAAAGACGAGTTTTATGTGTACGAAAATAAGCTGCCCTTTAAAATGTTTAATGATCAAGCCACACACAACGGCTTGATAAACATTACTCCATCTGGTTTACATGGGGCCGGCAGTATGAGCATAGGTCAGGCAAAACTGAAATCGAAAATGTTCAACTACGGTTACGAGACAATAGATGCCGACACATCCGATTTCGAGATATATACCATTAGCGAATTTGCATCCGACTTCGATGGACGAAATGTTAATGCCCATGTCAACTTCAAGGAACGTAAAGGCACTTTCAGATCAAACGGAGAGCAAACCAAATGGGAATTCAAGCACAATAAATATATCAGCATCATGGATCAAATGGTTTGGTATATGGATAAGGAAGAGCTTGAAATATCGGCTACCACCGACGTAATTGCAAAGCTAGATAAAGAAAAAGACAAGCTGAGCCCTACCGAATGGGAAGACTTATTTCTTGAAGGGCCTAGGTTTATATCGGTGCATCCGGCACAAGACAGCTTATGGTTTGTTGCGCCCAAGGCACGGTACAATTATAAGGACCATATTATTTTTGCCGAGGGAGTACAGTTAATCAGGGTTGCCGATGCCACCATATATACTACCGACGGTAAAATTACCGTTGAAAAAGATGCTAAAATGCGCCCTCTCGAAAACGTAAGGATACAAGCCAATGTAACTACGCGTTATCACAACATCTACGAGGCCAACGTAAACATATCGGGCAGACTAAAATATGCGGGGTCGGGTTACTACGACTATGTTGACGTGATTGGGCGGCGCCAAAAGATTCTTCTCAATTCAATTGGCATCGATTACAGCGGACAAACCATTGCTTCGGGTAATATAACCGAGCCCGACAATTTTATGTTAAGTACGTTTTTTGGTTTTCAGGGAGAAGTGCGCATAGCGGCCAGCCGGAAAAACTTAGAGTTTATTGGAGCTGCCAAAATTACTCCTGTTTGCGATACTATAAAAAGCCAATGGGTAAAATTTGCTGCTGTTCTCGACCCCAACGAAATTTTTATTCCCATCGATTCGTTGCCTCTCGACATTAACAATCAGCGCATTGCTGCCGGACTTATTGCCCCTTCGTCGGGAAGAGTATATCCAACATTTTTGTCGCGCACCTATTCACAGTACGATATTCAGATGTTTCACTCGCATGGCGTTTTATATTACGACAAAGACGAAAAGGCATACATGATAGGCTCTCGCGAAAAAATAGAAGAACCCAGCTTGCCGGGAAATCTCATGTCGCTTAAGCGCGAGGAATGCAAGGTGTTTGGCGAAGGTCGCTTCGATTTGAGCAAGCCTAAAGAGATATTCAATTTGAATTCGATAGGTGAGTTCGAATACGACTATCAGGACGATACAATTACCCTTTATTTGAGCATGCTTATAGATGCACCTTTTCATCAGAATGCCTGGAAACGCTTTGCCGAAGTTATCAACTCCGACCCGGGCCTAATGGGTGTAAATGCCCGCAACGAAATGTACGAAAAAGCCCTGGTTGAATACCTTGGAACTAAAAAGGCCGATGAGTGGTTCTCGAATATGAGCCTTGGCAACATGAATAAATATCCGACCGAGTTACAAGGTTTGTTGATTTTGAATGATCTGGAGATGAAACTTCACTATGGAATGGGAGCATTTATACATGCAGGGCCGGTAAGCATTGTTACTGCCGGAAAAAATTCCATCAGTCGCTCAGTGTTTGCTTATATTAAAGCAGAGCGGGGGCGCCGTAGCGATATGTTCGAAATGCTCTTTGAGGTGGATGCCCGTACATGGTTCTACTTCCGCTATGTAGGTGGACTATTCAGTGCATTGTCGTCAGATTCTGAATTTAACAGTATTATTATTAACACCAAAGAGGGGGAACGGTTTTTTGAAGACAAAAAAACCGGAAAAACCTACTCATATTCACTTACAAGCGAAACCTATTATCGCAAATTTAAGCGCGATATGGATCGTAAATTCAATCGTGGAAGCAACCGCGACGATGATGAATAAATCTCGGAAAAACAGATTATGGCTTTGGCCGGCATTGCTTATGGCAAGCATTGTTTCGTGCTATGTGCCTCCTCAAAAGCAATATAACACATACAATTTCAACTTTGCGTCAATTTATAATCCGGGAGAGACAGGCTTACACCCCGAGTGTTTTATTTACCATAATAGCGATACTACTTCGCTCTTGTTTTTTAAAATAAACAAAAGTGAATTTGTACCCTACAGTCAGGCAGGATCTATGTCTCCTACTATCAGCGTGGGGATGAAATATGTGTTACGACACTCAGAGAACAACCAACTTGCCGATAGTGGCAGCTATTTGTACTCTGTTGAACGTCGGGGCGAAAACCGATTTGTTTCATATATAAGCATAAAAACACCCCTAACGGCGTCGTATAACCTGTCGGTTCTCATTTCCGATCAGGTGCGAAAAACTGCCCGTAGGGTATGGATAGATGTTGACAAAAATACTGTTTCATCGCATCAAAACTTCTTTCTCGAAACCACCGATTCGGTAAAAGAACCGGTGTTTAACACCTGGATTAAAGGAGACCGCACCTACAAATTGATGAATGCCCGTAATAGTAACCTGACCTATAGAGTCACGTACTATAAACCCATTTTCTCGATACCGCAATCGCCATTTGCAAGCAATTACCAACCACCACTCCCTTCGCCCGACAGTATTATTTATGTGTCGATACAGGATACCCTTCGTTTCGAAAACCAGGGGATATACATCATCAGCGATAGCGCCATACTTTCACAAGGCCTTTGTCTCACTAATTTTGGAAGCGAATATCCCGAAATAACCAGCGCACACAGTATGACCGAACCACTGCGTTACCTAACCAACCAACGCCGGTGGAACGAACTGATGACCTCGACAGAGAAAAAAATCAGTGTCGATAAATTTTGGCTGAGCATCGCTCCCGACACAAAACGTGCTCGCGAACTTATTCGAATATTTTACAACCGCACCCAATTGGCCAACACATATTTTGCCAGTCATCAGCCTGGATGGCAAACCGACCGGGGAATGATTTTTGTTATCATGGGAGCTCCCGCAACAATTTATAAAAGTGCCGACACCGAATTATGGATTTACGGCGATAATCCCGATTTGTCGTCGATACAATTCACATTCAACAGAAACAACAATAACCTAAGCCGCAACGACTTTGTTTTGGTACGGGAACAGCGCTACCAAAGCTTATGGTCGCAGGCCATCGAAACCTGGATAAAAGGGAAAGCCTTTTCGGTAAATTAATTATAAAAAGATATATGGAAAGTTTTATTTTTGGAATACATCCCGTTATCGAGGCCTTAAAGGCAGGTACAGAGATAAACAAAATATTCATTCGCAAAGGGCTTCAAAGCGATGCAATTGGTATTCTATTGAATCTGGCAAGTCCACGGAACATACCTGTGCAGTTTATTCCACTCGAAAGATTTAATAAATACACACGAAAAAATCATCAGGGTGTGCTGGCTATAATATCGCCGGTTGAATACCAGCCTTGGGAAGAGATAGTGCATCGCACCTATGCTTCCGGCAAAGACCCATTATTGTTAATTCTCGATGGCATCACCGATGTACGTAATTTTGGTGCTATTGCCCGCACAGCAGAATGTGCTGCTGTTGATGCCATTGTAATAAGCACCCTGAACAATCCGGGTATAACACCCGATGCCGTGAAAACATCGGCCGGAGCGTTACATACTATTCCTGTGTGCCGTGTAAAAAACCTGACCGATACACTTCGGGCAATAAAGCAAAGCGGCCTGACTCTCTATGCATGCACATCTAAAACCGATACTCCATATGTAAAAGCCGACTATAATAAACCTTGTGCCATTGTTATGGGTTCCGAAGACAAAGGAATTGAATTAAGCAACTTAAGAATATGCGACGAACACATTGGTATTCCGATTTTTGGCTCGGTCGATTCGCTTAATGTTTCGGTGGCAACAGCTGTGGTTGTTTACGAAGTACTGCGACAACGAAATTTGCTATAGATGAAATAATAGTGTAGTTTTATAGTTATATCAAACAGAGATATTTTTATGAGAATCATTGGCGGCATAGTAGTTTTTTCGATTGTACTAATGATGGTGACATCGTGTTTTCGCATCGAAACATATCCGCCCGAACCACAAATTGAATTGAAATATTTTACGCTTACCGACACACTCGATATTTTGGGGAACCCTGTACTTAAAGGAGAGCTGTGTATTTCTTTTATTGATGGAGACGGCGATATTGGTTATCGTGAAACAACCGACACAGCAGCTGCCGACACTTTGAAAACTGTTTTTATGAAGCAATTCCGAAAGCAAAATGGCTCTTTTGTTGAGCAACAACTTACTCTTCCACTCAATTTTCGCGTTCCTTTTTTCGAAAGCACCGGCAACAATCCTACGCTTAAAGGTGATATTATCATTCACGATCTGAACCATTCTCCTCCTTTCGAGGGCGACACAATAAAATACTCAATTTACATAAAAGATCGCGCAGGAAATAAAAGCAACACAATAGAAACTCCTGAATTGGTACTAATTGATTATCGGGAATAATCGCAATTACAATCGCGATGCATCCGCTTAACTACAAATTCATCTATCATACAAGCTTTGTCTTTATTGTTTGAAACATGTTGCTTACCTTTATCAAAATTTTCTGATTATGAATTTTATCAAAAACGCATTAATCATGTTATTTGCAATAACTACTTTAGGAGCTTGTCATCATTCGAACCCCGAAACCGTAACAAAGGCTACTTCGCCAAACAACGATGACTTTAACTATGTATCGGAACAATTTGCCGATATTCGTATTTTGAGGTATCAGGTACCCAGTTTCGATAATTTAAGTATTGAAGAAAAGAAGTTTCTATTTTGCCTTCAAGAAGCAGCCTATTGGGGTCGTGAAATATTTTACGACCAAAACTACAAACACAACCTTTGCATCAAACGTAGTCTTGAAGCCATTGTTGCCAATTACAATGGCAACGAAACCGATACTAATTGGCAACAGTTTATGATTTACATGAAGCGTTTTTGGTTTAGTAATGGCATACATCATCACTATAGCAACCGTAAGTTTATACCGGAATGTTCCCGCGAGTTTTTACGAAAGCAATTACTGGCTGTACCGGCCGAAGAACTGCCACTAAAACCGGGAGAAACCCCTGAACAACTTGCCGATAAACTTATCACTGTAATATTCGACCCCAATATTGCAGCTATTCGCGCCGAATCAGACACCGAAAAAGACTTAATAGCCGGTTCCGCATCAAACTACTACGAAGGACTCTCGCAACGTGAAGTAGAACGTTATTATGCTACTCAAATAAACAAAAAAGACAGCACACCCATATCCTATGGTCTCAATTCAAAATTACTTAAAGAGTCTGGGAAAATCACCGAGAAAACATGGAAGTTGGGAGGCATGTATGGCGAAGCTATCGAAAAAATTGTGTATTGGCTTGCTGAGGCAAAAAGTCATTGCCCCGATGCAGAACAACGGGCTGTAATCGACAAATTGATAGAGTTTTACACAACGGGCCACTTAAAAACATTCGACGATTACAGCATTATGTGGGTAAAAAACAATAACATTAAAATCGACTTCACCAATGGATTTATCGAAGTATATGCCGACCCGTTGGGATACCGCGGCGCATGGCAAAGCGTGGTGTATGTTCTCGATGAGGAACTTACTGCCCGATTTGCTAATATTTCTGCTAAAGCTGCATGGTTCGAACAACATTCGCCTATTATGGATGAACACAAACGTAGCGAGGTTGTAGGCGTAAGCTATAAGGTAATTAATGCAGTGGCAGAAGCCGGCGATTGCAGCCCATCTACTCCGATTGGTGTAAACTTACCCAACGCTAACTGGATACGGGCGCAGTACGGTTCAAAATCGGTGTCTCTGGGTAACATTGAGACCGCCTACGACGAAGCCTCAAAGTCGTCGGGAATACTTGATGCTTTCTTTTTACCCGAACAAAAAAAACGAATCGAAGAGTTTGGCGCATTATCGGGCAAAATTCACACAGCCCTGCACGAAGTTATCGGGCACGGTAGCGGCCAACTAATGCCAGGTGTAGCCACTCCTAAAGAAACCCTGAAAAGTTACAATTCTGCCCTTGAGGAAGCCCGTGCCGATTTGGTGGCTTTGTATTATTTAACCGATCCCGCCATGATAGATTTTCGGTTGATGGACACAATAGCCACAGGATATGCTGCCTACGACAGCTATATTGTAGGCGGTTTAATGCGTCAACTGGTGCGAATAGAACCCGGACAAAACATTGTGCAGGCACACATGCGTTGCCGCTCTTTAATCAGCCACTGGTGCTACGAAAAAGGAAAAGCCGATAAGGTAATCGAAAAAGTGATGGTAGATGGCAACACGTTTTTTAGAATCAACAATTATGAAAAGTTGAGAGTTTTATTTGGAGAACTACTCCGCGAGGTGCAACGCATTAAGTCGGAAGGCGATTACGATGCCGGAAAAGCATTGGTCGAAACCTACGGCTCACCTATTGACCGAAAACTACACCGCGAAGTGCTCGACCGCTACGCAAAACTGAATCTGGCTCCCTACAGCGGTTTTATTCAGCCGCAAATGGAAGCCGTGTACAAAGACGGGAAATGGATAGACGTAAACATTAGCTATCCCAACAGTTTCGAAAAGCAAATGATGTTTTATGCCAAAGAATACCGCGTGCTGCCAACCTATAATTAACCCTACCTGTTAATTGCAATAATATGTACTCACAACCTAGAGCATGTGTCCACGCTTGCTCCCCAATAACCAACTTATTAGTCTATTGCTAACATTGTAACACCTCCCTGCACATTATTTCTAACAAAATTTCTTCGTATGGGGCAAGCGTCCACACTTGACCCATTTAAACAAAACCAATACCAACCATCAAAACAGTTCTTTTGCATCGATAATGCCCGCTTACACATTATTTCTAACAAAATTTCGTTATTTACGTAATATACCATACAACCTTTTCGATGTTTCGATTCTCTTTATAGCAGAACATCATGGAAACACAACGACAAAACATATTGGTTAGGGGTTGCATAGGCAACAATCGCAGCGCACAAAAAGAGCTGTACGAAGCCTACCGCGGCCCTATGTTTTCGTTGTGTATGCGCATTACCGGCAATTACGAAGACGCACGCGATGCCCTGCAGGATGGGTTTATCTCGGTATTCCGCGACATAGCCAAGTTCAGGGCTGAGGCCGGTTTGGGGAGCTGGATTAAAACCATTATGCTGCGCTCGGCATTAAAAAGAATTCGACGTATGAATTTTACGGGTGAAGAAAACATTCCCGACACCACAGTCGATTTCGATTCTGAATTCACCGGAGAAGAACTGCACCGGGCCATAATGGAACTTAGCGACGGATACCGCGCTGTGTTTATGATGTATGAAGTAGAGGGATACACGCACCGCGAAATTGCCGACATGCTGGGTATCAGCGAAGGTACTTCGAAGTCGCAGTTGTTCTACGCCAAACGCAAGCTGAAAGAAACATTGAAAAACTACCGATAGCTATGGAAACGAATCATTTAAAAAATGCCATATCGGGTTTGCCCGAATTAGAAGCGCCCGATATCTGGAACCAAATCGAAAAACAATTACCGCGCACAGGGAGTAACCGTATTATCGTATGGACAGGCACAGTAATAATTGTACTGTTTGGTTTGCTTGCTGTGTGGCAATTGCAAAGCTCTGATGAAAATCGATCAGGCATTTCTGTTCTCCCGTTGAACAATTCTCCCGACCCGGTGATGCGTTATGCCAATGTTCAACCCAATGCAACAGAGCCTGCTGTAATGGAACGTTTTACACAATATAACACCACACTAGCCACTAAGGAATCTACGGATAATGTAATGGTTGTGTCGCCAACCGAAATATCGCTGCCTATCGACAGTCCTCCTCCCCGAAAAACGGCACCCACTTTTACTCAGGTTATTATGCCGGAACCCACATATGTAGAGATTGGAGAAAATCTGGTTATTAATGGTGACTTCGAAGACTTTAATATATGTCCTTCGGGCTTTACCGAAAGACCTATAAAAAAATTAATTCCATCGTGGGAAGTGCCAAGCAAAGGAACTCCCGACTACTTTAATGCCTGCAGCAAGTCTAATGCAGGCGTACCCAATAACTTTGCAGGTCGTGTGTATGCCAAATCGGGATACGGGTATGCCGGTCTTATTCTGCGCGAAAGCTTTACCAAAGAGAACAAAATTACCGGAACAAAACCGCTCGACTACCGCGAATATATTATTACCGAGTTGAAACAGCCCTTGGTTAAAGGCAAAACCTACCGTATCAGGTTCTGGGTGTGCAACTCATCAAAATCGCGCTATGCTGTTGATGCAGTTGGAGCACTATTAACAAACGATAAAATCAGGGTAAATCACAATAACGTGCTCGATTACACACCTGCAATAAAAAATGCCAGAAGCAACTTTCTCACCAATCAAACATTCTGGGTAGCTGTAGAGGGGGTTTACAAAGCCAATGGCGGAGAAAGATTTCTCACTGTTGGAAACTTCAATTACAATCAATCAACCCTGTATGTGTTGCAAAATGCAAATGCAGAGTTTAATTATGCCTACTATTATATAGATGATGTAAGCGTGATTGAAGTTGTTGAAAAATATGAATCGGTGCTTTACCGAAACATACAATCAACAAACGATTCTGTCGGGATATCGAAAAACGAGTACCAACATTTGGAGTCAACAAATAATAGTTTAGGACTTGCTCTTAAAGAGTTTTAATATCAGAAAAGAATAAAGAAGTTATGACCGGCAATTCAACCGCAGTCTTATCCGCTTAAGATGTTAGTTCTTTCTCGAAACAGCAGGTTTTTCTTACCCAACATAATGCAACATTCTGTATTCTGTCTTCAAAAGAATGATAAAACCCAACACTGTGATAGTAACACTGCGGAGTGGTAATAGAAGGTTGATTTCGGAAGCTGCAAATATTTCTTCGAAGCCGAATGCCAGCTCATTAGTTCAACATTGGCTTACTAAAGCATTTGTTTAAAGATTAGTATCCGAGCTTGTGAATCATCGGGGTTATTAATACAATGCCAGCTACCCGGAGGGCAATAGACCATTGCTTCAGCTTGAACAAATTGCCCTTCATCATCAATAATTACTTCAGGATTTCCTTCGAGAATATAAAAGAAAGCATAGCCTGCCAGTTGAACCTTGCTGAGTATTTGTAGCGGTTCGAGTGTGAGATGCAATACATCGAGATCTGACTGTGAGAATAATACACGCACATCGGCATCGAAAGGATTGTTGCGCAACTCCGCATCACAATGTTTTACAATCAACATGTTTTATGCTTTTATCATAGTAAGCAGCATTTTGAAATTCTCGTTGGCAACCACTGCATGCGGTATATTAGCAGGCATAATGATGGTGTGTCCCTGAGATACCTTATAGCTTTTTCCATCGATAATTACCTCTGCCGTACCATGCAGCACCTGTATCATGGCATCGAATGGTGCGGTATGTTCGCTTAGCGATTCCCCTCGGTCGAAAGCAAAGAGACTTAGGTTTCCTTGAGGTTTTTTTATGATAGTGCGGCTCACAATAGCTCCGTCCTGGTATTGGACCATGTCGGCCAAATTCATCACTGATGATTTCGGGAAATCTTGATTTTGCATAGTTGTTTTATTTTCCAAATTTTTTAAGTATCTCATCGATGTCTTCGATGCAACCGCCGCACACAGTTCCGGCTTCGGTTTTTTCCTGAATTTTTTCAACTGTGTCGCAATTGTCCTTCAAAATAGCATCTTCAATTTGTTGCTCGGTTACCTGATTGCAGGTACAAATAATTTTATTGCTTCCCATAACATTGTTTTTTATAACGGGAACGACTTCTTGGGTCGTTCCCGTAGGTTAATGTTTCAAATATAATAAAAATTATGCAGTCATTTGTGCAATGTCGGCATCCACTTCGCCAATACCTTCAATTCCAAAATTCTCCACCAAAACCTTAGCTACGGCCGGCGACAAAAACCCGGGCAATGTGGGTCCGAGGTGAATGTTTTTCACTCCCAGATACAAAAGGGCCAACAAAACAATTACTGCTTTTTGCTCGTACCAGGCAATATTATACACAATTGGCAATTCGTTGATATCGTTAAGTTCGAATACTTCTTTAAGTGTTAAGGCAATTACGGCCAGAGAATAACTGTCGTTGCACTGACCAGCATCGAGAACGCGGGGAATACCACCTATATCGCCAAGTTCCAGTTTGTTGTAGCGATATTTTGCACAACCGGCAGTAAGGATAACAGTATCGTTGGGCAATTTTTTAGCAAACTCAGTGTAATAATCTCTCGATTTCATGCGACCGTCGCAACCAGCCATCACAAAGAATTTGCGGATAGCACCCGATTTCACGGCGTCAACCACCTTGTCGGCCAATTGCAACACCTGATTGTGTGCGAATCCACCAATGATAGTTCCGTTTTCGATAGCTACAGGTGGTTTGCATATTTTTGCATGTTCAATTATGGCAGTGAAGTCTTTATCTTGCCCTTTTGCAGGATTTGGAATGTGGATTGCACCGTCTAATCCTGCGGCTCCGGTAGTATAAATTTTGCCCAGATAACCGGCATCTTTTTTCGGTGGCACAATACAATTGGTTGTGAAAAGAATGGGACCGTTGAATGTTTCAAATTCTTCGCGTTGTTTCCACCATGCATTACCATAGTTTCCAACAAAATGGCAGTACTTTTTAAAAGCCGGGTAATAATGGGCCGGAAGCATTTCGCTGTGGGTATACACATCGACACCGGTTCCTTCGGTTTGTTTTAGCAGTTGCTCCATATCTTTCAGGTCGTGACCACTGATAAGAATACCGGGATTGGTCCCTACACCAATGTTAACTTCGGTTATTTCCGGATTGCCATACGATTCGGTGTTGGCTTTGTCGAGCAGGGCCATCACATCAACACCGTATTTACCGCATTCCATCACCAGGTCAATCAATTCGGGTACCGATTTTTCTTCGGTAGTAGCCGCCAGACCCTTTTGCATGAAAGCAAAAACTTTTTCATTCTGATATCCCAGATTAAAAGCATGTTCTGCATAAGCAGCCATTCCTTTAATACCGTAAGTAAGAAGTTCTTTCAAAGAACGAATGTCTTCGTTTTCGATGGAAAGGATACCTATTAGAGTACTTTTGCGCTCCATTTCGGCTACGTCGTTGCTAAACCAAGTGGTACTCGAATGCATTTTTTCGGGGAGGCTGATACCTGCCTTTTCAATTTCTTTTTTCATTAAATCGCGTACTTCGAATCCTTGTTTAATCTTTTTAATAATCGCAACCCTATCGAAGTTGGCATTGGTGATGGTAATAAACATAGCATCGAAAACAAATTTATTCACTTCTTCGTTTTCGATTCCTTTTTCGCGGGCAATATTGGCCAAAATCGAAATACCTTTGGTTACATATACCAAAAGATCCTGCATATTGGCTACATCTTCGGTTTTACCGCATACCCCTGCAATGGTGCAACCTGTGCCCTTTGCTGTTTCCTGACATTGATAACAAAACATACTCATAGTTTTTCTAGTTTAAGTTTATAATTTTAGTGTTTCTTATTGAATAATATTGAATTACGATTTTTAACATACTATATCCAAGTACTGCTTAATATGTTGCCATTAATACCAACAACAATTTCTTTTAAAGGGACCTTTGAACCCGTTTCTTCTTTAGCGCGGTTCACAATTTGAACCAACGAAAAGCAACAGGGAACCTCCATGCGGAGCAATGTAATGGTGTTTACACCGGCACTCGTAATAAGAGCCTTTATTTTTTCGAGATACACATCAAGACCATGGTCTAGTTTGGGGCAGGCAATAATTAGTTTACGGCCTTTTAAATAATCCTGATGAAAATTTCCCAAGCTAAATGCTGTGCAATCGGCAGCAATAAGCAGGTCGGCTCCGGCAAAATGAGGCGATGACGGATTGATGAGATGCAGCTGAATGGGCCAGTGTGTAAGTTCCGATTGCAGCGACCCCACATTGCCCTGAGCTTCTGTTTTTCCGAAGCTACGCGCGGCCGAACCCGGACAAGCTCCTACATGGCCATGCGCAGGCTGCACTGGAGTTTGATGCTCGTTGCTGTCGTGGTCGCCACAACCACACAACGAAGACTGCGATTTATGACGAAGTCCGTCAACCACATCCTCTATCTGAAACGGCAATTCCTTCTTATTGGTAACCAAATAATCGAAACCTTGCTTAAACAATGCATCCTGCTTATGGTCGAGCAAGTGTTTCAGGTGGGCAATAATGGTGTTTTTTCCCTTTGGCACCATTCCTTTTATTACTTCTACTTCGTTGTAGGCTTCGGCTTCTCTTTCTTCTATTGTTATAGCTCCTTCGGGACAATGACCAATGCATGCCCCCAAACCATCGCACATCAGGTCGCTAATCAGTCGGGCTTTGCCATCGATAATTTGCAAAGCTCCTTCGTGACAATTCGGTACACAATTACCACAACCGTTGCATAAATCCTCGTTTATTTTTATAATACTTCTTTTCATTACGTTTGCGTTTTTAATTTCATTACAAAAATCGTTGGTATTTTGCGTAAAAAGTGTAACATTTGTTACAAAATCGAAAGTTTTTTAATTAATGACAGATCCAAGACTAATTGAAGTACTTTGCAGAAGCACATTTTTTGCAGGCACCGAAAGCAGCCAGATGATGCAATTGCTGGCGCGGGTACACTATCAGGTAAAATCATACGAAAAGAACAGCCTCATTGCGGCTAAAGGCGAAAGCTGCGAATTCTTTCAGTTGGTTGTAGAAGGAAGTGTGCGCGGTGAAATGGTTGACCCTGAGGGCAAGGTATTGAAGATAGAGAATGTAGGTATTGGGCAAACCATTGCTGTTGCTTTTTTGTTTGGACGCAATGCCATTTATCCCGTGAATGTGGTGGCACACGATACCTGTAGAATATTTCGCATGACAAAAAGCGATTTGCTGAAAATGCTTCAAACCGAAACCAGACTACTCGAGTCATTGTTGGTTCATATTTCGGAGAAGGCACAGTTTCTGTCGGGGCGCATTCATTTTTTAAGTTTGAGAACCATAAAAGGCAAGATAGCCGCATATCTGTTGCAAAAACAACGTCCACACACCCCCGCAGTAGTGCTCGACCGCACACAGGGCGAATTGGCTGAATTTTTTGGAGTAACCCGACCTGCACTTGCAAGGGCACTAAAACAGCTTGAAGAAGATGCCTATCTCAGCGTGAAAGGGAGAACCATTGTTATTATCAATAGTGTTGGTCTACAACAGTTGGCACATTGAATATCGTTATGTGGCACAATGATTGCAAACCTCTTATGCAACAATTGTCGGAAAAAAAATAATTGTTATGAATTTACAATGAATTTGCTTATTTTAGCAACCTAACAAAATTTGCTGTTATGAAAAAGCTATTTTTACCCGTTATTATGTGTCTACTTGCAGTTGCTTCCTTGTATTCGCAAGCCCTCGACGTAAATTTCGGAAGCACTGAATATACCATGCCAAAGGGTCACGATTTTGTGAGATTGGTGGGTGGTGACTCCCGCACCGTGTTTGCCCTGCGCATGGATGATAAAAATCAGTTGTATCTCGATCAGTTCGATGCCAACTCCATGCAACAACTTTCTACCGGTCAACTGACCATTCCTTCGGTTGGTGGTATACAGGGGCGTTTTGTTGATTTATTTCTCATCGACGGAAAACTAATTTTATTCACCGAAGTATTAAATAATACAATAAAACAAAAAGACCTCTATGCCCAGTTCATCAACGATCAGGGGAAAATTATGGGTGAGTCAAAAATTGTTGGTCGTCTGCTCGAACAAAATGTTGCCGTCGATTTTAATGTAAAATTAAGCAGCGATGGCCAGTATATTTTTGCTTATTACAATCAACCGTTTGTGAAATATAACGAAGAAAAATTCTTCATCAAAGTTTTTGGTTCAGACCTTGAAGTACGATACGAAGAATCGATTACTTTACCCATGAACAATCTGGTGTTTGATATAATCCAGTACGAGACTCATAAACTGGGCTACATTTACATGATTGCAGAGATTACCCCCGAAAAACGGAACAAAAGAAGCAATGTGTCTGCTGCCAGTCAATTTAAGCTTATAATATATGATGTGAATTCCGATAAGGCAGAAACCTTCGACATCAAGGCTGAAAAATACGAACTTGCCAATCTTATGATGGGGGTCGATTTCAGGGGCGATATTGACATCTACGGGTTGCTAACCCGCAAGGGTAAGGTAGAACTCGAAGGTATATACCATAAGAAATTTGAAATTGAAAACCGCAAATTTCTCACTGCCGATGCAAAAAAAGCTTACTACACTTTTAAACGCGAAGAATTACCCGAATTCCGTAATCCCCGTGTTTCAGAACGCTTCGATCAGGTATATAACTATGCCATTAAAAACGTGTTGTATCTAGCCAACGAAAGTTCGGTCGTTATTATGGAGCATCAAAATTATTGGGTCGACTCCACACCCGATCCGCAAACAAAAGCTGTTAGTTATCACGAATACACAAAGTTCAACGACATTATTGTTGCCTGTACCAACTCTAAAAACAACATGGAGTGGATGCGTCGCATTCCCAAAAGTCAGAAAAGCTATAACGATTTCGGGAAATACTCTTCGTTTTATGCCACCACTAACCTCGACTGGGTATTGCTTATGTACAACGATAATCCGAAAAACATCAAGAATCTGAATAAAAAAATCCTCGATGGTTCGAAATATGCGAACTGCTTCCTACCCGATCGCACCGGCAATGCCGTTGTGGTAAGTGTATTTGCCGATGGCGATGTAATTGGATACCCAATGTTCGAGAAAAAACAAAAGAAAAACATTATTGTCCCCGAAATGGTAAAACGTTACGGCGATAGTTTTTTTGCATATACACAGCGTGGTGTTAAATATAAATTTGCTGCATTTACAATTCTATTAAGGCAATAAATTAGTATTCTATTCGTAATAAAAAGCGTGGCGTATCAATCGACGACACGCTTTTTATGCTTTCTGCCAATGATTATGCTTTTTTCGGTAACTTGCACAACGGTAAATTAATGTGCTTCAAATGAGAAAATTCTTAATAATCACTGCCTTTCTTACAATTTGGCTTATGTCACCGGCACAAATAGCCAATGAGGCTCCCGATTTTACAATTACCGATATGAATGGCAACACCGTGAATTTGTATGAAACTCTCGATCAGGGAAAAACGGTGGCTATCATGTTTTTTTGGGTAAGTTGCATACACTGCTATGTGGAGGCACCAAAGGTTGATTCAATATGGCAACAAACCGGTAGCGGGCAGGACAATGTGGTGGTTTGGGGATTTGAAGCCGGAATTGGCTCCCCCGTCGATGTGCAAGATTTTGTTAATACTACCGAAATAGGATTTCCGGTATTTTGCAGCCAAGGTCAGGAACCTGTTCACGAATATTTCGACGTTACCTACACTCCAAGGATATTTGTAATTTGTCCCAACAAAATTTATACAGAAACTGGCTTCGATGTGATGCTCGAAACTATCGATGCATGTGAACTTTCTCACATTGACGAATATGATAATGAACCTATTACCATTATTATGGAGCACAATGGTATTCTATTCCAGAATAAGCACAATCAGACACATCTGGAACTATTCGATATTTTGGGAAATAGAATAATGAGTTACACCATGCCTGCCCATACCACAAAAAGCATAAGCCTTGCTAAGAAGCAACAATTGTATATTATTAACGTGCACACCAATAAACAGTGTTTTTCTAAAAAAATAGTGTACTGATGCGTTTCAAAACTTTTTTTTCGATGCTTCCGATTGTAGCGTTGTTTCTCTCATGTGAAACTATCTACGACTATCATCTCAGCTATTCATATTCAAGTGGGGGAACATCGTTTCACAATGCCCTGAGCAGTTTGGTGCCAACAGCGCTTGACGCACACAAGGGAACAGTATCCAATCACATCGAATTAATTTTCCAAAGTTTCGACGAATACGAAGCCATGTTGACCGACTCGCTGCGTAACGACATCAGACCTGATACCGATACTACCCTACAACTTATAATAACAATCACAGCCATAGACCCCTACGGAGTGGAGACTGAACGAGACTATGAGCACACATATGTAATTTCGCAATATCCTTGATTATCATTATTTAGCCTTTTCAGCATGCCAAAACCAATAGAAATAGCCTTGCTCGACGATGCACATCCAACACTCACCAACATGTTGCAGTCGTCAGGAATGCACGTTACATTTCTCCCCGACATCAATCGTAGCGATTTAATAAAAACTATTGAGAAATACACCGGCATTATACTCAGAAGCCGCATCACTATCGACAAAGAAATTATCGACAGGGCGACTCAACTAGAATTTATCGGCCGTATTGGTTCCGGAATGGAAAGCATCGACACAGAATACGCAACAAGTCGGGGTATTGCATGTTACAATTCACCCGAAGGCAACCGTGATGCTGTAGCCGAACATGCTTTGGCCATGTTGCTAAATCTGATGTGCCACATAGGAAAAGCCCACAGCGAAGTAAAGCAAGGTCAATGGCTGAGAGAAGAAAACCGCGGAGAAGAGCTAGCGGGAAAAACCATTGGAATAATAGGCTACGGAAACACCGGCTCGGCATTTGCCCGCAGGCTATCGGTGCTTGGCTGCAAAGTACAGGCGTACGATAAATACAAAACCGGATTCTCTGATGAATATGCCACAGAAACTAACATGGATTGTATATTTCAGGAAACCGATATTCTGAGCTTGCACGTGCCGCTTAGCACTGAGACAAGCTACTTGGTAAACAAAAAATACATCGACAACTTCCAAAAGCCTTTCTATTTGATTAACACCTCACGCGGGCCGGTGGTTAACACCCAAGACGCTGCCAATGCCTTACACGAAGGTAAAATAAAAGGCATGGCCCTCGACGTACTTGAATATGAGGAAACCTCGTTCGAGAAAACATCGAATCTGTTGCAGCATAAAGCTTTTGGACAAATCGCCGACAGAAACAATGTAATACTTACGCCACATATTGCCGGCTGGACAAACGAATCGAAAGTGAAGCTGGTACAGGTGCTTGCCAGCAAAATCATAGAGCATTATAAAAAATAATACCATGAGCATAATCAACGAAAATGAAGCGTTATCGCAGGCTTTGCTTCAAACAGCACAAGCTATGGCAATTGCAGCACGCACTGCACCCAAAGCCCGTGGAATTGGCAACATCGACATTAAAATTATAAACGGAATCGAAATACAGCAACTGGCATCGAAAATGAAAGAGATGTCGAAAACCGATGGAAGGGCGTTTTTTGCTCGTGACGCAGCCAATGTTGAGGTTTCGGAAGTAGTAGTGTTTATAGGAACGCGCATCAAACCCATAGGGTTAAAAGAATGTGGGTTATGCGGTCTCGATAACTGCGATAATAAAAATCGGTTTCCCACTGTACCCTGTGCCTTCAACACCGGCGATCTGGGTATTGCCATTGGCTCGGCAGTTTCGGTTGCTGCACGTTTTCATGCCGACAACCGCATTATGTTCTCGGCCGGTAAGGCCGCTGTTGCCATGAATCTCTTCGACCCTGAAATACAAATTGTGTATGGAATTCCGCTTTCGGCCAGCTCTAAAAGTCCTTTTTTCGATCGCAAGATTTAAGTTTTACATGACTTCACGCAATTTGCGAGGTAACGAAGCCACCACCAATTCGTATGAACAGTCGATGAGTTCGTAAACCAGTTTATCGGGAACACTACCATCAATTATAATGGTATTCCAATGCGTTTTATTCATATGCCAGGCACCGCTAATGGCATGATATTGCTCGCGTAGTGCAACCGAAAGCTCGGGTTCACATTTCAGCGTAATACACAATTCGTGGTCGGTAGGCAATAAAGCGAACATCTTACCCATAAGCTTATACACCAGAGTAACCTCATCGAAAGGGGTGTGCTCGGTAACCTGCGGTTTTGCAAGACAATAGTTTCGTAAATCCTCTATATTCATAGCAGCACAAAGCTACAACAATTAGAAATAGCTTGGTTTGCATAACTTGATTATCTTTGCAGCAAAATATTCGGCAACATAACTTATGGCACACAAATCGGGCTTTGTAAATATTATCGGGAACCCCAATGTGGGGAAATCAACCTTGATGAACCGAATGGTGGGTGAGAGAATCTCGATTATAACATCGAAAATGCAAACCACCCGGCATCGAATTTTTGGCATTGTGAACAGCGACGATTTTCAGGTGGTATATTCCGATACACCGGGTATCATTAAGCCAAACTACAAGCTGCAGGAACGCATGATGCGATTTGTGAGCACTGCACTTTCTGATGCTGATGTAATATTGTATATGACCGATGTGGTGGAAACAATTGATAAAAATCAGGAGTATATCAACCGGATAAAAGCATCGGAAGCACCGGTAATTGTTGTAATAAATAAACTGGATTTAGGCAGCCCCGAAGAGATTAACCAACAAATTGAGGTTTGGAGTGAAATGGTTCCCAACGCCGAAATTATTGTGGTGTCGGCATTACTCGGCACAGGTACAGAGGCATTGTTCGATAAAATTATTAATCTGTTGCCCGAGGGTCCCAAATGGTTTCCCGAAGATCAGCTTACCGATAAAAGCGAGCGTTTTATTGTTTCGGAAATTATAAGAGAAAAAATATTGCTGCATTATCAGAAAGAAATACCCTATTCGGCTGAAGTAGAAATAGAATCGTTTAAAGAATCCGAACCCATTATCAATATTTCGGCAATCATATACGTGGTAAGGGAGAGTCAAAAAGGCATTATAATTGGACACAAGGGCAGCAAACTAAAACGCGTTGGTACCGAATCGCGCCTCGATGCAGAAGCATTCTTCGGTAAAAAAGTGTTCCTAGAAATGTTTGTGAAGGTAAAAAAAGACTGGCGCAACGATGATCGCCTTCTTACAGGATTTGGATATCAATAAAATAAACAGAAATCTCATGGCAGGAATAGTAGCAATAGTAGGCAGACCCAATGTAGGAAAATCGACTTTATTCAATCGTTTAACCGAAACCCGTGAAGCCATTGTTGATGATGTGAGCGGCGTTACGCGCGATCGTATTTACGGTATGTGCCTGTGGAATGGTGTTGATTTTACCGTAATCGACACCGGTGGATTTGTAGAAAATCCCGACGACGTTTTCGAAAAAGAAATTGCAAAGCAAGTGAGACTTGCCGTAAACGAGGCCGATGTTGTGCTTTTTATGGTCGATGTAGAAACGGGCATCACCGATCTCGATTTGGATGTTGCAGAACTGCTGCGTAAATCGAAGAAACCGGTAATTACTGTTGCAAACAAAGTCGACAATCATTTGAGGCAAGCCGATAGTTATGTTTTCTATCAATTGGGATTGGGCGAAATATTTTCGTTGTCGTCGATAAGCGGAACGGGGACCGGTGAATTGCTCGATGAAATAGTGAAAAACCTGCCCGAAACCGGAGAAGTTGAAACTGCTGAAGTTCCACGCATTGCCATTGTTGGACGCCCAAACGTTGGAAAATCGTCGCTGGTAAACGCACTTATCGGAGAAGAACGAAACATTGTTACCAGCATTGCAGGAACCACACGAGATGCTATCGACACACGATATAATAAATTTGGCTTCGATTTTATTATTACCGACACTGCCGGCATTCGCAAAAAAGGAAAAGTAACCGAAAATCTCGAGTTTTACTCGGTAATGCGTGCCGTAAAAGCCATCGACAATTCCGATGTATGCCTGTTACTGATTGACGCTACCGAAGGTCTCGAAAGTCAGGACCTCAACATTCTCGGTCTGGCCCTACGCAAGCGAAAAGGCATTATGATACTGGTGAATAAGTGGGATTTGATAGAAAAAGACACCCACACTGCTAAAAAATTCGAAGAGAAAATTCTCGGCAAAACAGCACCTTTTACCGATATCCCCATATTATTTATTTCGGCCATTAACCTACAACGAGTGCACAAGGTACTTGAAACAGCCATAAATATTTGCGAAAACCGAAAACGAAGAATACCTACTTCAAGGCTTAATGAGGTAGTGCTCGAAGCCGTAAAAGCTTTTCACCCACCCGCGGTGAGAGGCTTACAGATTCAGATAAAGTATTGCACCCAACTCAGCAATCCCACTCCGGCATTTGCCATGTTTGCCAATCACCCTAAATACATTAAGGAACCCTATAAACGCTATCTCGAAAATAAAATAAGACAACACTTCGATTTTAAAGGTGTTCCCATTCAAATTTATTTCCGCGAAAAATAACACTCGTCTGTATAATTCTCATGATACCGGCAGCAACAATTGCACTTACGCTGTAAAAACTGTATATTTGTTGCAATAGTATAGTTCATCTAAAACACATCATATTATGTTTCATGCAGAAGTGTATATTAACAGAAGAAATCGCCTCTCACAGCTTGTGGGGAAAGGCGCAGTGCTATTACTTGGCAACAACGAGTCACCCATGAATTATCCGGCCAACGGATACCATTTCAGGCAAGATTCAAGTTTCTTATATTTTTTCGGACTCGACTTGCCGGGAATGGCAGCCATTATCGATATCGACAATGGTCACACAACGCTGTTTGCCAACGATGTTGACATCGACGATATTATTTGGATGGGGCCTCAACCATCGGTGAAAGATATGGCAATGAAATGTGGCGTTACGATGTCGCAGCCTTTTGGCGATTTGGCCAAAGAAACCGAAAAAATACTACAGCAAAACCGCAGGCTCCATTTTCTGCCCCCCTATCGTCACGACAATATGATATTGCTACACCGTTTGTTGGGGATAGATTTCGACAAGATGAAACAAGATGCTTCACTCGATTTGATACATGCAGTAGTTAGCTTGCGGAACATAAAAGAAGCCTGTGAAATTGCCGAAATAGAAAAAGCGTGCAACATTGGCTACGCTATGCATGTTACTGCCATGCGCATGGCCCGCGAAGGCGTAGTTGAGCGCGAAATTGCCGGTGTTATGGAAGGAATTTCGCTATCGCACGGGTCGGTACCTTCGTTTCCGATTATTCTTACCATCAATGGGCAAACACTGCACAATCATTACCACGGCAACACGTTGAAAAACGGGAACTTACTGTTGGCCGATGCCGGGGCTCAAACACCCATGATGTATTGTTCCGACAATACCCGTACCATGCCAGTTGGCGGTAAATTCAGCGCAAAACAAAAAGAAATTTATCAGGCTGTGCTCGATGCCAATAATCACGCTACATCGATAATGAAACCGGGTATCACCTACAAAGAGGTGCATCTTGCTGCCTGCCGTGTGCTGGCCACAGCTCTTAAAGAAATTGGCCTGATGAAAGGCAACATAGAAGAAGCTGTTAATTTGGGTGCCCACGCATTGTTTTTGCCTCACGGCCTGGGTCACATGATGGGCCTCGATGTGCACGACATGGAAGATCTGGGTCAGATATACGTTGGCTACGATGCCGAAACACGACCTTCGGATATTTTTGGTACTGCCTTTCTGCGTCTGGGTCGTAAACTCGAAAAAGGCTTTGTGCTGACCAATGAACCGGGCTGTTATTTTATACCCGAACTTATCGATTTGTGGAAATCCGAGAAGAAATTCAGCCAATTCATTAACTACGATACAGTAAACGAATATCGCAGTTTTGGTGGCATTCGCCTCGAAGACGACATATTAATCACCGAAAACGGAGCCCGTATTTTGGGAGATAAGCGAATTCCTATCAGCATTGCCGAGCTTGAAGAAACTATGGCGGGTTAATCATACACAGTTCAGCTCTATATAATCAGCCACTTGCTTCATAAGCCATTGGGATGTGCTGGTGGCACCACAAATTCTGATGTTGCCCTCACTTTTTCATGATAATAGAATTCAAAACGCAAACAGTTGACTGTCAATTAATTTATATTCTGCAAGCTTGTTTTTCAGCACTAATTGTGTAGGCTTAGCATTAATACACTGCTTTTGTTACTTTTTTGCTCACCCAAAAAAGTAACCCAAAAAGGGAGCAACGAGCAAAAAATCAGCATTCGCTATCGCACAACCCACCTTATGGGCTGCTCAGCTGATTTCTGCGCGCTCGTTGACTCAGCCCGCAAAGTTCGTTCACATCACCTTGTCTGATTCTTTAAAAATATCATTAATGAAAATAACTCAAATTTCATTTCGGTAATCTAATGGCGTTACCTAAATCCCTTGGAAAAAAGTTAGATAAAGAATGCTGCCCGAATTTGTTGATTCTATTTATCAAAAACCGTTACACGATTAACAAAGTTTATCCCGAAATAATCGTACTAAAATAAACATATCAGGGGCTGCAGTGCTGCTCTATATATTCTGATACTTCTTGCATAAGCCATTGGGGTGTGCTGGTGGCACCACAAATGCCTACGTTGTCGCTGCGAGAAAACCACGTGCAATCGACATCATCGGGTCGCGAGACAAAATAACTGCGTGGGTTGTGTTGCACACACAATTCAAACAACATTTTACCATTCGAACTTTTAATGTCGCTTACAAAAATTACTATCGATTTAGAATCGGCAAATTCAGCAAGAACTTTTTCGCGTTTTAATACGAGTGGACAAATACTGTTGGTTGAACAAATATGAGCATCGGTGCCGGCGACCAATACCGCACGTTTCGATGCTTCTTCGAGAATTTGCCTGTACACAACGGGACTTTGGGTGGTTTGCGAAAAGAAATGCACCGGTTTGCTAAAATCAACTTCATCGAGATCGGCCATATTGCTTACTACAACAGCTTTATTGCCTACCTGGCCCACTAGTCCGTTCACTTCGGCGTGATTTTTTTTACCAAATATTACAACCTGTAAATTGGCTGGACCGCTATGTGCCGCGTTGCGAATGCGTTTTTGCAGCGAAAGCACCACCTTGCATGAAGCATCGATAAGATTGATGTTGTTTCGCTGCGCAATTTTGTAGGTAGATGGCGGCTCGCCGTGTGCTCTTATCAACACGCTGGAATTGTGAAGCAGAGAAAATTCGTTGTAACCAATAATTCGTAAGCCCTTTTTTGTTAGCCGTTCCACTTCACGGGTATTGTGCACAATATCGCCAAGGCAATATAGGTTTTTACCGCTGTCGAGAATTTCTTCGGCCATAGCAATGGCATGCGTAACTCCGGGGCAAAATCCCGAATTGCTGTCGATTTCGATATTCATGATTCAGGTTCGCATATTGTTACCCATAACATCATTTACCATGCTCATGGCTAACTCGAATGTTTGATTGGCGTCGAGATGGCTGTTGTCGAGAAGCATTGCATCGGCGGCCATACGCAACGGGCTTTCGGTTCTCGATTGATCAATAGCATCGCGTTGCATCAGATTTTGCAATACTTCGTTGAAACTTACGTTTTCGCCCTTGTCGCTAAGTTCTTTAAATCGACGTTGTGCCCTAACTTCGGGAGAGGCCGTAAGAAATATTTTAAGTGCCGCATCGGGAAACACTACTGTTCCAATATCGCGACCATCCATTACCACTCCCCCATTTTGGGCAATACTCCGCTGCATATCTACTAAATGCTTTCGCACCTCACACACTGTACTTACAGTGCTAACAAAGCGCGACACGGCAAGGCTTCGAATGTGTTTCTCAACATTGATTCCATTCAAGAATGTTACAGGCCTGCCACTGTTGTCGGTTTCGAAATAAATCGATATATCTGGCATGGCGCGAATCAATGCGTCCCTATCAAAAAATCCATCACCAATATACGACTGCTGCACTGCAAACCAGCTAACTGCACGATACATAGCTCCACTATCGATGTAAATATACCCAAGTTTGCAGGCTATTTTGCGAGCCAGTGTACTTTTTCCGCACGATGAATGTCCGTCGATGGCAATGATTATTTTTTCGGATTCATTCACTTTGCAATTGTTTGGTTTACAGTGAGCTTTTTCGGTAAAAATCGTTCAGGTTGGTAGATAGGCTTATGAGGTGAGATTTTCCTGCCATATGATAATTGGCAAAACCATAGGCAATATTTATTTTCGAAATGCGTATTCCGGCACCTACCGAAAAACCAATCAATCCCGGCCGTGTCGACATGGCCAGCTCGGCACGCCGGCGATAGTTGAAACCCAGCGAAATATAAAAGTTGGGCGAAGGCAATATTTCGACACCAACAACGGCATGGCGCAACAACTCGTCGCCAGCCCTTCCGGCAGCATTAAAAAAGTTGTTCAGCTTTTGTGAAAATGCAAGTGATGCCGTGTCGGCCGACTGATTACCCGTATCGAAACCGGTATTATCGAAAGGACTGTTGTAGCGCAGGCTCCAGTTCATTAAATCTTGCATTGTTATCGAAAACCGAAATGGTGCATGGCGCAGCCGCTGGCTCACGCCCACTTGAACATCGAAAGGCAGTTTCTCGAATTGACCCTGATAGTAGGGCTTCAGTTGGGTGCCGGCATTTTTAATAACACCTCCTACCGAAAACAGCGAGTCGGCCGAAAAGTAATGTATGCCAACATCAACTGCCACACCCGACGAAAACCATGCATACATTGAGGAATACATAAACTTAAGTGTTGATCCCATGTACAGCCGCTCTCCCAGAGGTCGGCTGTAGCTCACACCAAACACATAGTCGGAGGCAGTAAAATTACCCAGAATAGCTCCTGTTTCGTCGGCATGAATAAAATCGCCATAGTTCAGGTAGTAAATTCCGGCACCAAAAGTTCCAACACCCTCGAAATTCCGTGTGTAGGAAGCATAAGCAAAGTTTATATCGGCAATGTAGTTGTTGTAGTTCAGGCTCAGAGATTCGTGCATCGATTCGCGCATCAGGGCAGGGTTGGCATACACAAAGCCCGGGTCGTTGTCGAGCACCGAAACATTGTTGCCGCCAAGCGATGCCAAACGGGCAGTGGGAGGAATGTTCAGAAATTCGTAGGTATTGTTACCACCGGTTTGTGCAAACACTATGCTATTGCCCCAAGGCAATAGACAAATCAAAACGAAAAATGTGAGATATTTAAACACTAGTCTTGCTTTTTGATAAGGACAAATATAATTAAATAAACAAAACGCCCCGAACCGTAAATTATTGTCTGCAATTACCGTAATGTATCCCATTCGGCAAAGAACTCATCGAGAAAGCCCATCATGTAAGCATGCCGGGCTTCGGCAATACGTCGGGCTTCGTTAGTATTCATACGGTCTTTAAGCAACAACAATTTTTCGTAGAAATGGTTTATGGCAGTGTTTCGCGCCTTGTGGTAATCGGCGGGGGTGTTGTAGCTGGCTGGTTTGCTGCCGGGCTGGTGCATTAACCGACCTGCAGCACCACCAAAAGCAAATGTGCGTGCTATGCCGATGGCTCCTATGGCATCGAGGCGGTCGGCGTCCTGCACACATCGGCCTTCGAGGCTCTCGGGGGCTGTATGAACCTGTGCACCACGAAACGAAACTTTCGATATTATCGAAAACACATGCTGCTGCACCTCATCGTTCACCTGAACCTGTTGCATCAGCCGTCGTGCTGCACCGGGGCCACCAGTTATGTGCATCAGTTTGGCATCATCGTACTCGTGCAGCAAAGCTGCCACTGCAGTTGTAAAAATGCAGGCCGATTCGCCTTCGGCAATGCGCATGGCCATGTTTTTTACACGTAAAATATGATAATAGTCGTGTCCTCCGGCATCGTTGCCAAACATTTCTTTTACATACTGCTCAATAAGCAACAGTTGTTGCTGCTCGGTGTCTGTCATATTTTCATTTTTTCGAGACGTAATAAAATTTCGTAAACCACCGGACAAACCTCTGCGTTCTTGGCACTGAGTGCCAGCAACTGGTAAAAACGCGGACGGTCGGTATGCGGATACTCGCGACAAGCTTTGGGGCGATGTTGATATACCCTGCAGGAGTTATCGCCATCGAGAAAAGGGCAAGGCATTTGTTTAAAAACATAATCGCCATCGCTGTCGATGCGCAAATAGGTTTCCACAAAACTCTGTTGTTTTTGCTTCAGTGTTTTTGCCAACACTTCTATATCGCGCTGCGTAATTCGCGGCCCCAAACTACGACAACAGTTGGCACATTGCATGCAATTGTATTTCGAAAATATCTCGTGATGAAAACCATGCACAATGTTGTCTAAGCGACGTTTGTCAGATGAAGCCAATCTCGTGATGAGTTTGCGGGTGGCTTCGTTGCGCTGCCTTGCAATGCCTTTAATATTTTCAGGCGCTATCACCGTTGCTATACTTTCGTAAACCCAGCTGCGACAAGAAAACACCACCAACAACAATACACATTCCGATTATTTTGCGCATATCTATCGATTCTTCGAGCAGCCACCACGAAATAACAATGGTAAACACCGGTATCATGTTGGTGAAAATATTCACCTTGGTAATTTTCATAAACTTCAAGGCATACATATAAAACAAAAAAGCTATGGTTGAGGCAAAAACCCCCAGTTTTACAATGGGCCACACAGCTTGCTGCACCCATCCTGTGTTCATCATATTTGAATACTCAAAAATCAGCACCAACGGAAGAAACAACACCGCACCTATTAGACTTTGATAAAAAATAATGGTAAACACCGAATAGTTTCCGGGCATGCGTTTTATCATTACACTGTAGCCAATGGCGGCTACCACTGCCAAGGTCAGATACAGCAATCCTTCAAGAGAAACTTGTATTTCGAACTTGCGGTTGAACACCATAATTCCAATTCCCAACATCGATATCACAATACCTACAATGTTGAATGCAGTGACCCTTTCTTTTAAAAAATACCAGGCAGCAAATGGGGTAAACAATGGAATGGTCGAAATAATAACAGCTGCCGACGAAGCATCTACTTTATCGAGCCCGGTAGTTTCGCCAATGAAATACAAAAACGGTTCGAAAACAGCCAGTAATAAAAACGCAGGAAGATGGGCTGCTTTAATTTTCCACTGCTTGCGCAGTAAAAGCAACACACAAAACATAAATACCGATGACACCAAGGTTCTGAACAGAATTACGGTAAGCGGGCGATAGTATTCGAGTGCCACCTTTGCCCAGATATACGAATATGCCCACAAAATCATCGATAGTGTGAGCAGCGGATAAATTACCAGCAGTTGATGTCGTCGGTTCATTTCGGGCGCAAATATAATTGAAGCAAACGAACTGTTCACAAAAAAACGGGTAAAATGGTATAATAACGTGCAAATAATAATGCAGACCTATAACTCAACCAAATTCAGGTTTTTCGAATGGTAACGAAAAAATAAGCATTTTAAAGCAATGATTTGTCCTAAAACAAATGAACATATCTCATTCTTGAAATTGTGTTAAAAAGAACCTGTCGAAATTGTGTAATTGCATTGGAAATGAAACGATAAATAAGGCCTCGTTGCAAACGATGCTTAGTGTGGGAAGGTGGTGGTGGAATGATGTTTTTTGAACAAAACCCCGTAGAGACGCGATGAATCGCTTGTTAACTAGACGCGATGAATCGCGTCTCTACGGGGAATATTAATGTATTGAATGTGAAAGCAAAACACGCTGGTTATTTTACACCCTGTCTTCTGAAGGTATTTCGGTCGATATAGTAGATCAGTTTCAACGATATACTATTCCATCGTGGTTCATGCAAAAGCGTAGAGAAATTATCGGCAAAGTCGGGAAAACCCTGTAACATTGAAAGCATTTCCATATTGTTGATGTTATTTTTATACACAACATGTATAAAACTGCCCGGAGCAAAATTCCAACTAAACAATACATCAATGTTAAATGCATTGAAATTGATGTTTTTATTTGAAAGCGGTGTTTCGAGTAGCGCCAATGTTCCGTCGTTGTTCAATATATAAAAACTCCGGTAATCAACACGGCTCCAGTAATGTCGGGCGTTGAGCTGCAAATACATTGTATTGGTGAACACACAATTCAACGCCACGGTATTGGTGATGATATTTACGTTACGCTTACCAAAATGTATGGTGTTATCGCTCAGTTTCTCAACAAATCCATAGGTTTTGTTATTCACATCAATATCAAAAGCATATATCACATTAAGATGCCTGTTGATACGCAAACGGGGTTCAATATGCAGGGCAATCGCCCTTCTATCGGTGGTGTTGGCCGTGAGTTGTACTATAAAATCAAGCGCAAGGCGTTTGCGATAATCGCTCGACAAATAAATTCTGTCGTAAAAAACAGGGTCTCTTTTGTAAAAACGCCCCGGTACCCGAGGTTCAAAATAGTCGTATTCGGGGCTGAGACCAATCCGTAAGTCGTGCCATATACTGAGATGTTTAACAGTTTGTGCATAGTTCCAAAAATGCAGATATGCTGCAGTAAAAACCGAAGGTTTGTGAAGGCGCGAATAATTTAGGGTCACATCGCTGTATATAAGGTTAAACCTGCCTCGTGGTTCGTAAATATTATAAGCAAAACGCAGTGTTTGGGTAAATTTGTTATTCTGATCGAGGTAACCCATAACATTAGGATTGTAGTTTGCCGATTCAAAATTGGTCGAATAGCTATACTGCAAGTTGCCGGTTAGTTTGCCAAAACTCAGCATGGCTTTGCTCCCTCCTGCAATAGCGTTTTCGGTGAGAGGGCTTATGTGAGAATAGACAGCTCTGCCTGAAACGCCATATACATTTTGTTTATCCATAAATTTAAAATCGGTTCCCGATACATTCGACACAAAAGAGTCGTTGGGCACCAAAACAAAAGCATTGGTAAAATTCACATACGAATATCGGGTAAATGCTTTATCAACAACCAGCATATTGTAGTTGGCCCAAGGCTCGGTTAGCAAGCGACCAGGCTCTCCGTAGGGGTTAACAATATGCGCATAGGTATTGCCTGTGAGTGCATTGAACACACCTATTGCCAAATTGTTTTTGTTTCGTCCCGAAATCTTAAATGCATTTATCAGTCTTGACCTCATAGGGTTTTTCTCGATAAGATAATCGTAATCGGCAAGTGTATCGGTGCTGAGATAGGCACGCGGCTGCTTTCCGATACGCCGCGAGTAAAACAGCCCACATTTATCGAACAACTCGGTGCCCTCGGTAAAAAACTGCCTTTGTTCGTCGTAGTAGGTTTCGTAGGGCGACAAGTTGAGAACGATGTCGTCGGTTTTTTCCTGCCCGAAGTCGGGTATTAATGTCATATCGAGTGTATGGCTTTCGCTTAGCCCCATTTTCAAATCGAGGCCTCCGTTAAAGGCATAGGCCGGTTTATTTATCTCGGAATAATGATTGACGTATCCCGACACATAGGGCATAAACGAAATTCGCATTGGCGATTGCACATTGCTGATACCCACCAGCATTGCCATTTGCTCGCTTTTACTGCCCCTCTTTCGGTCGACAGGCTGAAAACTTGATGTTTCGCGTATGCGCCGCACCGAACGATAGAAATTGATAGCCCAGGTTTGTTGTTGCGATTTCGGAAAACGAAATGCCGAATAAGGTATTTCCATTTCTACATACCAGCCAAGGCTATCGATTCTTACGGCGCTTCTCCAAACGGCATCCCAGGCATAATCGGTACTAAAAGTAGAAATGCGTATGTCGGTTTGAACATTGGCTGCTGTTACCCAAAACTCGTAGGCATTCTGTCCATCGTTATTCGGATTCAGCATAATGCCGAATAAATCGGTGTTCCCATTTATATTATCGCGAACCGTAAGCTCGCGGTGAATGCTGTCGGCATTACTATCGGCCATAAAAGCCGCTACGAACAAGGCATAGTTGTTGTAGGCTACTTGCACTCTTGTAGCATGCCCGGGCTGCTGCCCAAAACCGGGCTGATAGGTAACAAAGCCATCGGCCACCGATGCATGCTGCCATACATGGTCGTTGAAAACAGCGTCGATTACTACAGTCGATTCGGCGCGTATTGCGGCAATTTCGCGAGGCTGGGCATACAATGCATTCGTTGTTACAACAATCAATATCAAGCATACATTCAGCACTTTAGTCATAGCCGGCCCCTGTTTACAAATTTTCGCAATAATGAAACATTTTTGCAAGAAAAGCAACAAAGCGCAAACAATTGTAAAATAATATGGAAATGGCTTCATTTTTTTTAAATACGATACTGAAACCGGAATTTCAGGGAACCCAATACGGCTTCTGTTTGATGACAGCATCGGTAAAGTCAGTTTGCCGACAAATTACATACTTGTAATTATGTTCATTGTAATTAAAAAATAAACACACATATAATCTACCGAATAAGCCACTAAATCTCTTGTTTTTTTGTGCTACAGTTCTTTAATTTAAGTGAACATTTTGTTAACTTGCAACATCATAAAAATCGCAGGGTATGAGATTGAAATTCTATTGTATCATAAAGTCATTCATGATAGTTGTATGGCTTTCTATAGCCTTTGTTGCAGGTGCTCAATCACGTGAGTTGCCTAAATACCTGCTATCGACACCCGGAGTGGTTGAGATTGACACCTTAGAAACAACCAGTTTTTTCAACGAGAAATACCTGGTAATATTTCGTCAGCCACTCGACTTTAAAGACAAAGAGGCAGGTTATTTCAACCAGCGTATTTTTATATCTCATTACAGCTTCAACAGTCCGGTGGTGTTCGTTACCGAAGGATATAGCGCCGAATATGCAGCATACGCAAACTATGTAAACGAATTGTCGGCAATTTTCAATGCCAATCAAATTGTGGTTGAGCATCGCTATTTCGATCAGTCGGTTCCCGAAAATATCGACTGGCAATATCTTACTACCGAAAATGCGGCCCGCGACCACCACTATATTTACGAAGCTTTTAAGAATATTTACAGGGGAAAATGGATAGGTACCGGCATAAGTAAAGGTGGGCAAACTGCACTTCTATATAATATGTATTACCCCAAAGATATGGATGTTACAGTAGCTTATGTGGCACCGGTAGCCATGGCTGTTGAAGACGGACGACACGAATCTTTTTTGGCCAACATAGCCACTCCAAAAGACAGAAAACTGATAATAAATTTTCAAAAAGAGTTGCTCAAGCGAAAAGATATAATGGTACCCATGCTCGAGAAATTTTCGAAGAAAAACAACTATACTTATCGCATTCCCATAGCCGAAGTTTTTGAATACTGTGTGTTGGAGTTTTCGTTCGCATTCTGGCAATGGGGATGCAATACAGAAAGCATACCAAAGACCAACGCCAACGATGCCACCTTGTTTCGCTATCTGATAAATGTGTGCTCGCCCGATTACTTTGCCATTGAAGGGATAGAGTCGCTATATCCGTTTTTTTATCAGGCAGCACGCGAACTTGGATATTACGGCTACGACCCTACACCCTTCGAAAAACTAATTAGTTTAGAATCGACAAAAGGATATTTCTTTCGGATTTTTATGCCCGAAGGAGTAAACATTGAATTCGACCCCGAAATTGCACGCGATTTAACTAAGTTTCTACAGGAAAGGGCAAAACGTGTGATACTGATTTATGGCGAATACGATCCATGGACTGCGGCCGCCGCCGATCCCGGACCCAACCCCAATGTACTTAAAGTAATTGCTCCAGGCGGCTCACACATGTCGCGAATAAAGACACTTCCAAAGGTGCAACACGACCATCTGATTAAAACTATTGCAAGCTGGATTAAGTAGTTACAACAATTTTGCCCGGCAGCCTTGGCAAATCACTTTGAAACAGTTTAACTCTTTCAATATCTAATATCCGAAACTTTGTTTAGCTATTGTTGAGTTTGTGTGAGTTTTAGAAAATAACTTAAGTAATGTATTGATTTTCTTTTACTTAACAATGTTACAAAATAATAATATTTCTTGTATTGAACATCAGGTGTTAAATATTGGTTAAATCTCTGTAAAAACTTTTGAAACCTAAATAGTTTTCTAATTTTGCAAATTCAATTTGAACACATGGACGACAACCGTTTAAGAATATTGAAAGAAGCCGGCATCTTATTCTCCCGACTGGGAATTAGAGCAGTAACTATGGACTATATTGCCAACCATTTGGGCATGTCGAAACGTACATTATATGAACTTTTTTCCGACAAAGACGATTTACTGAAACAAGCCATAGAAGAAGGAGTAAAATATCATCAAGAATTGATGATTGACATTATCACCAAATCAGAAAACGTAATAGATGCCATTGTGAAATTTTCGCAATATCACCACAATGTGCTCGAAAAGATACATCCATTGTTTATGGAAGATTTAGAGAAATACCACCACAAGGTATTCAAGGAATTGAACGATTCGGGAGTGCTGAACGACGATACCATTTCGAAGCTGATACTGAATAAAGGCGTTGACGACGGAACATTTCGCAGCGATATCAATATCAATTTGGCAAATATTTTTTTACATCAAACCCTGAAATTTTGTGTAGGGAAAGAGAACAGCCAGGGAATGCCCTATAGCAAAGAAGACATTGGAAGAACTATTTTTATGCCCTACCTGCGTGGAATTTGCACCGATGAAGGATTAAAAAAGCTAAATTATGCAAACATCGAAAACCATTCTTAGTAAGGCATACATAAATAAGCCGTTCGGTGAAAAGTCGTATTCCAGGCTGCAATTTTGTATGTTGACCGATTTTAGGCTTCGCATTAACTATACATTACTTTATTTTGAACCGTTTTAAATTATTCGATACAATGAACTGTATAAAACAATTATTGAGCATGTTTTTGGCAGTAATTATTGCCATTCCGGTTATGTCGCAATCGGGCAGTAGTCTGAGTCTAAGCCTTTCACAAGCCCGTGAATACGCCATTGAGCACAACAAAATACTGAAAAACTCAGCCTACGATGTTGCCATTTCCGAAAAGCAGGTGTGGGCAAACATTGCCCAGGGCTTGCCCCAGGTTGAGGGAAGTGTTGACTACACCGATTTTTTTAATTACGAAGTTGAATTGAATTTTGGTGGCGGCGGTAGTGTTCCAAACATCGACTTCACAATACTGGACGCCGGGGACCGCGAAATACTAAGTTTGCTCTATCAGATGATGGGAAGCAGTTCGAGTACGATAAAAATGGACAATTCTTCCTCAGCCAAGCTTCAGTTATCGCAGCTTATTTTTTCGGGGCAATATCTTGTTGGGCTTAAAATCGCAAGAATTGCGCACAGTCTTTCGAAAATGGCATACGACATTACCGAAAAAGACATTACCGAGGCAATAACCATGGCATACTATGTGGCCTTGGTTACCGAAGAGTCGACCAAGATAATGGACATCAGCATCGAAAACCTGAATAAGACAATGGAGCAAACCCGTGTGATGCTTGTTGCCGGCCTGGCCGAACCGGTCGACCTTGACCAGATAGAGCTTGCCGTGATGATGCTAACAAATGCAAAAAGCCAAATGAATCGTGCCGTAGAAATGAGTTACAACCTGATTCGTTTTCAACTTGGTGTTGATGCGAACACCGAAATAATTCTTACCGAAAAACTCGAATCAATTATCAACAACATCAATTTTGGAGCATTGCTTGTTGATTCATTCGTTCTCGACAACAATCCCAGTTACAAAATTTTGGTAACTCAAGAAGAGCTCAGCAATAAAATGATGCAACTCGAAAAATGGAATTATGCTCCCGTTATTGTTGGCTTTTATAGCTACAACGAGAAATTGCTTACCACCGATTTCGACATGAATCCACGTCACATTGCCGGAGTAAGTATGAAAATACCCATTTTTTCGAGTGGTATGAGAAATGCCAAGGTGCAACAGAAAAAAATAGAATTCGAAAAAGCACGCAACACCCGATTGATGGTAGAAGACCAACTTCTGATGCAAGAAAAACAATATCGCTACGATTTGCTGAATGCCTACGAACAATATGAACTACAGAAACGCAGCATCGAAGTAGCACAAAGAGTTTACGATAAAACGGAACTGAAGTACACCCACGGAGTAGCGTCAAGCCTTGAACTAACACAAGCAAGCGACAACCTGCTGAAGGCACAGAACAACTATGTTTCGGCCATCATGAACCTGCTTCAGGCAAAACTTAATTTCGATAAATTACTCAATAATTTGTAACACTATCAAAATTTTAATATTTCGACCTTTTATGAAAACACAACGATTATTTTTAATTGGGTTATTGCTACCGGCAATGGTATTGATGCATTCGTGCGGAGCCAAACAAGACAACGAAAAGCCCAAAGAGAACGAAAACAAGTCCTCCGAAAAAACAGTGAAACTACTAGAGTTGCACAAAACCGAAGTTATGCGCGATTTGGAGTACACGGCCAACATACTTCCGAACGAAGAACTATATCTGGCACCGGCACAACCCGGACGTATTTCGAAGATTAATGTAAAGATTGGCGACAGAATAGCTGCCGGTCAGGTTTTGATAGAAATGGACAGGACGACCTTAAATCAGGCCGAGTTGCAGTTGATTAGCCTCGAAAAAGACTATCAGCGACTCGACACTTTAGTTCGTGTTGGGGGCATTGCGGTGCAGCAATACGATCAAATAAAAACACAGCTCGAAGTAACCCGTAACAATATTGAATTCTTGCGCGACAACGTGGTATTGCGCGCTCCATTCGGAGGTATTGTTACAGCAAAATATTTCGAAAACGGGGAATTGTTCAGCGGTGCTCCCAACACACAAATGGGCAAAGCTGCCGTTGTAATTATTCAACAAATCAATCCTCTTAAAGCAGTAATTGCTGTTTCGGAGCGCTACTATCCTCTAATTAAGACGGGCATGGAAACTCAGTTAAGTTGCGATATCTATCCAGGTGAGGTATTTTCCGGAAAGATCAGTTTGATACATCCTACTATAAATGCGATGAGCCGCACTTTCAATGTAGAGGTTCAAATCCCTAACTCCAAAGAGAAACTTCGTCCCGGTATGTTTGCACGTGTTAATATGAACGTAGGCAAAGAAGAAGCCATGGTGGTTCCTATTTCGGCTGTGTTGTTGCAAGACGGCACCAATACCCGTTATGTGTTCTTGTACAATAACGGCAGTGTGCAACGCGTGAATGTGGAGCTTGGTAAACGCTACGACGACAGAATAGAAATTTTCTCGGAAAACCTGAAAGAAGGCGATAAAATAGTGGTGGCCGGACAGAACAAACTACTCGACGGCGACAAAGTGAGCGTAGTTGAGTAATAATCATTTTTTTAATTGACAGCATCATGAGTATATACAGTAGTGCCGTAAAGAAGCCCATCACCACCCTGATGATTTTTGCAGCGGTGATTATATTTGGCATTTATTCGCTAAGCCGACTGCCGGTTGACTTATATCCGGAGGTTGAATTTCCGGCCATTTCGGTTGTAACCATCTATGCGGGAGCCAATGCATCAGATATTGAAACCAACATTTCGAAACCCATCGAAGATGCCTGCAATTCGGTTGAGAATTTGAAACAAATCAATTCTATTTCGCGCGACAATATGTCGATTGTAACCCTGGAATTTGAGTGGGAAACCAATCTTGACGAAGCGGCCAACGACATCAGGAATGCATTGGAGTTTGTAAAAGACAACCTTCCCGATGGAGCACAAACGCCCATTATATACAAGTTCAACTCGAGCATGATGCCCATTATTTTCTATTCGATATCGGCAAAAGAAAGTTATGCAGGCATCGAAAAATTACTCGACGAAAAGCTGGTGAACCGACTGAACCGTATCGAGGGTGTTGGTTCGGTAGGTTTGGCCGGAACTCCCGGGCGAACGGTGTATATTGAAGTGGATCCTCGCAAAATAGAAGCCTATAATTTATCGGTCGAAATGATTGGGGGCATACTGCAGGCCGAAAACTTTAACCTCCCTGCCGGAAATGTTGAAATGGGTCAAATGGATTATCAGCTGAAAGTAGAAGGAGAGTTTCAATCGAGCGATCAAATCAAAGATATTGTAATAGGCAGTTTCAACGGACAAACCATTTACATAAACGACATTGCCACCGTGAAAGACACCGTGAAAGATATGTCGCTCGAAGAACGAATCAACGGAGAGCTGGGTATCAGGATGTTTGTTATGAAACAGTCGGGAGGCAATACCATAGCTGTGGCCCGTGAAGTGAAAAAAGAACTGGAAGAAATAAAAAAAACACTGCCCCCCGATGTTGAGATTAAACCCATCTTCGACTCCTCAGAGTTTATTTCACAATCGGTTAGCAACCTTTCGGAAACCCTGCTTTATGCCCTGATTTTTGTGGTGTTGGTGGTGTTGTTCTTTTTAGGACGTTGGCGTGCAACATTTATTGTGATACTTACAATTCCCATTTCGCTGATTGTGGCATTTATCTACTTAAGCCTTTCGGGGAGCTCTATCAATATTATTTCGCTGGCTTCCTTATCTATAGCTATTGGGATGGTTGTTGACGATGCCATTGTGGTTCTCGAAAATATCACAAAACATATAGAACGAGGAGCCACACCACGCGAAGCGGCTCTATATGCCACCAACGAAGTGTGGCTGGCAGTAATAGTTACAACACTGGTGGTGCTGGCCGTATTCTTTCCGCTAACTTTCGTAAGCGGTATGACGGGTGTTCTCTTCCGTCAGTTGGGCTGGATTGTTTCGATAGTAGTAACCACCTCTACCATAGCAGCCATTACCTTAACACCTATGCTCAGTTCGTTGATGCTACGGTTGCGCCCTGCAAAAAAACTCCCCAAATTTGGATATACCAATACCATAAAACGCTTCCTCGATTATATCGATAATGGGTATGAAAAAGTGATACGCTGGAGCTTGCGTCATAAAATTATTATTATGGTTGGTGCATTGGCTATATTTGTTTTATCGTTTACCCTAATGCCTTTTATAGGAACCGAGTTTATACCTGAATCAGATCAGAGTCTGGTTACAGCAAAAATTGAGTTGCAAACCGGGGCACGCGTCGATGAAACAAAAATGGTGGCACGAAAAATTGAAGACCTGGTAAAGGAACGTTACCCCGAAGTACAGCTTATATCGAGCTCGGCAGGTAGCAACGATGCAGGAGGTGTATCGGCTATTTGGAGCAGCTCGGGTTCGCATATTTTAAACCTGCAACTCAGGCTTGTTGATATCGACCAACGAAATCGCAGCTGTTGGGAGATAGGCGATGATTTTAGAAAACAGCTTGAAACCATCCCCGAAATTATCGACTTCAGCCTGGGCTTTTCCGGTGGCATGGGGGGACTTGGCAATCAGGGTATCGAAGTTGAAATTTACGGATACGACTTTGAGGTTACCAACCGGATAGCATCGGAATTGGCCGAAAACATTAAAAAGCTTGATGGAGCACGCGACATAACCATTAGCCGCGACAAGTCGAAACCGGAACTAAAAGTGGTGCTCGACCGCGAAAAACTCGCGCAATATGGCTTGAATACGGCTACAGTTTCGCTTGCCATAAGAAATCGCGTATTGGGCTTCACTGCAACAAAATACCGTGAAACCGGCGACGAGTACGATGTTGTAGTTCGATTAAAAGAAGAATTCAGGGGCTCTATCAGCGATATCGAGAATATCACAATCATGAACCAGCAGGGTGTGAAAGTACGACTTTCGGAGCTGGGACATGTGGTTGAAGAGTGGTCGCCACCAAACATTGAACGCCGACGCAAAGAACGCATCGTAAAGGTTACAGCACAACCTTTTAATATCCCAATGGGCGAACTGGCCAAACAAATACAGGCCGAAGTTGATAAAATTGAGAAACCCGGCGATGTACTCATCGACGTTGGTGGTGCTTACGAAGAACAACAAGATGCTTTTGCCGATTTGGGCTTGCTCATGCTAATTTCGTTGCTGCTTGTTTTTATTGTGATGGCATCGCAATTCGAGTCGTTCAAAATGCCTTTCATTATCATGTTTGCCATACCATTCTCTTTCTCGGGGGTTATTTTTGCACTGTTCATAACCGGAACCAACCTTAGCGTAATAGCTGCATTAGGTGCCGTACTGCTTATAGGTATTGTAGTAAAAAATGCCATTGTACTGGTTGATTATATCAATTTGATGCGCGACAGAGAATACGAGCTTAATGAAGCCATTGCCCTTTCGGGTAAATCGAGATTGCGACCTGTGCTTATGACAGCCATGACCACAATTCTCGGTTTATTGCCAATGGCCTTGAGCACAGGCGAAGGTTCCGAAATATGGAGCCCCATGGGTATTTCGGTTATTGGAGGTTTGATTTTCTCTACACTGATAACCATGATTATTGTTCCTGTATTGTATGCTGTGTTTTCGCGCAAAGGAGAACGTTTACGCATGAAGACCCGCCATCGCCTAAAATACAGTTTTATGATGCCCGAAAACGATGTTAAATAAGTAAAGCTACAACTCTATGAAAGCAGTATTCATTGTGTATAATATGGCATTGACCGAAAAAGTGGAATATATGATAGATGCCCTCGAAATAAGGGGATATTCTCAATGGTCGAATATGCAAGGCAGGGGAAGCACTACGGGGAATCCTCACTATGGCACACACACATGGCCCGAAATAAATTCCGCTATTCTATGCATTGTAGAAGAAGAGATGGTTGATGTTTTACTTCAAAAAATTAAAAACCTCGATCACATCAACACCGAAGTAGGAATCAGGGCATTTGTCTGGGATATTACCGGAGGATATTAAGCTCTCACTACAGATATTGATTTGGTGTGTACCCTGACATTTTGTTAGAATTTTAATTATTCTTAATCTTACGTACACCATTGCAAACTCAAAATCGGCACGAAGCTTGATAAAATGCCGATTTTGTTGTATTATAATTGTTAAGTATGTTTTCGTTTATTGTTTTTTTTAGCACTTTTGCAATGTAAAAAATTGATTGAGTTATGAAGTATAAATTATTCTTTTGGGGATTGCTGATAATTGTTTCTACCTCGGTAGTTGCTCAATATACATCTGATTATCACAAAATTTTTGGGAGTCCTTATTCAAGCAGCGTGAATTGCATTTGCACCGATACCGATGGTAACACTTATCTGGCAGGGGAATTCAATAAAAATCTGATTATGGGGTCATACCGCTACAAAGATCGTTGGGGCGGGTTTATTGCCCGACTCGACATTAACAACGAAATTGTATGGATGCACAGGGCAGATATGAAAATTAAAAATATCGAAATTACCGGTAATGTTCTTAGCATTTTTGCTCAAAGTTCAAAAAGCAGCAATTTTGCAGGACATCCAATTGCATACTCGGGCGAACATTACATGGCAGTACTTGCCAGCGTAAATACCGAAAACGGAGAGGTTATTTGGCTTAAAGAACTAACAGGTAGTGCCGATGTGTTTGCCGCCGATATGACGCTGGGCGGGGTAAAAAACGATATTTACATTACCGGTGCCTTTAGAAACGAAATAAACCTCGATGGCAAAACCTTGAATAAAACCCACGAAAAGAACAACTTCATCGCCAAAATTAGTCAGGATGGCAAACTCCACTGGATGAAGCAGGTTTCGGGTGGCGACACCTTTGTTACAGGGATTACCATTTCTGCTATTGCAGCCAACCAGTACGGCGACTTTGCCATTACCGGAGAGCTCTCGGGCATTGCCGACTTTGCGGGCCATTGTTTCGATGTTACTGATTTGAAGAACGACAACCCAATGATTGCATCGCACCGATTTGTGTACGTAGCCAATTTCGATAGCGAAGGGCGTTTCTTAAGAATACACCGTGCCATTACCGAAGCAGAAGTAACCGACATGGCCTTTCACAACGACCAGGTTTACCTTTGTGGATACTACACCGGAGCCTATATCCCCGAACGCATTGGCGCTTTTTCTATTTTTGGCGACACCACCGTAATTGATGCCGTTACAAACAACAAAGGCAGTTTACTCGAAAACTGGTTTGTAATATGTTTTAAAGGCGAACATCCATATTGGCATATAAGCACAAAAGGCCAAAATTCGAGTCGGGCACTTAGCATAGTTGCCGACAAACAGGGCAATTGTTATGCGGGTGGGTTCTTCTACGATCATATTATCCTGCCAAATAACACAGAAGTAAAAACGCTCGAAGCTCCTTTCACACCCGGCATGCTGGTGATGAAAATATCAGACACAGGAGAGCTGCTTTGGGCCAAAACAGCCGACAAACCCACAGGACTTACCAAAGTGTTCAACGTATCGCTCAACCACATGCTGGTAGTGTGTGGCGAAATTAGCGGGAATGCCATGTTCGGAAATATGTTTGTTGAATCGAGAGGTAAACATCAGAATGGATTTGTTGCTAAGTTCGACCTTTAACTTGCGGCATTGAACTCACTATCGGAATTCATAGCATTACTCGAAGAACAGCAAGAGCTGATCAGAATACATGCACTTGTATCGCCCATACTCGAAATAACCGAAGTTGCCGATAGGGTAATGAAATCGCCCCATGGTGGAAAAGCACTCTTATTCGAAAACAACGGAACCGATTTCGCCTTGCTGATAAATGCATTTGGGTCGGAGAAACGAATGAAATCGGTATTGCGCAGCCAACACTACGACACCGTCCCCAATGAATTGATGTCGTTGGCAAAGTTATTGATGGGCAAGCAGATGCGAAACAATAAGAAGTTGAAACTTCTTCCTCAAATCATCAGAAAAGCAGGGTATTTCCCTACATCCTCAAAGGGCAAAGCAGCATGTCAGCAGGTTGTGTTCGATAATCCCGATTTGTCGAAATTACCTATAATGCAATGCTGGCCTCACGATGGCGGGCGTTTTATTACTCTACCCATTGTTCTCACACAGCATCCCGAGACGGGTGTGCGCAATGCAGGCATGTATCGCATGCAGGTTTTTGATGAGAAAACCACCGGAATGCACTGGCATATGCATAAGGGCGGTGCTGCTCATTACCGAGCCTACAAAAAGCTAAGAAAAAAAATGCCGGTAGCTGTTATTCTTGGCGGTGACCCGCTATATACTTATGCAGCCACAGCTCCCCTTCCCGACGGCATCGACGAGTTTATAATGACCGGTTTTCTGCGCCGTAAGAAAGTGAGATTTGTGAAATGCCTCACCCAGGCAATCAGCGTACCCGAAGATGCCGACATTGTAATTGAAGGGTACATCGACCCCGACGAAGCACTTAGAACCGAAGGCCCTTTTGGCGACCATACCGGAGTGTATTCGCTACCCGATGAATATCCGGTGTTTCACGTTACTTGCATTACCCATCGTAAAAATGCAGTATATCCATCAACTATTGTGGGGGTGCCACCCATGGAAGATGAATACATGGCTCTGGCCACCGAAAGAATCTTTGTACATGCACTTAAAATGATGCACCCCGAAATATCCGACATATATCTGCCTTCGTATGGCGTAGCACACAATCTGGTGTTTATTAAAATGACAACCGATTACCCCGGACATGCCCTTAAAATAATGCATGCCTTGTTGGGTAACGGGCAGATGATGTTTGCCAAAGTTATTGTATGTGTACCCGAATCATTCAATTTTTCTAATTTTCCGTATTACCTACAAGCTATTATTTCGCAAATTGATATGCATACCGATGTACACATCAGTATGGGGCCTGCCGACGTTCTCGACCATGCTGCGTATAAAATGGCACAAAGCGGAAAAATACTCATCGACGCAACACAAACAAGCAATAACCCAACCGATAACAACGACGAAGTTCTTTTCAATAAAATAGCCGGATACGATTGCTGTGTGTTTGGCAATATTGTAGTTGCTGCCATTACACCACACGAAGCCCCGTCTTTCGGCGACATTGCTGCTACAATACACCAGTTACAACCCAATGCCAAGCTGATAGCTGTTGTGAATTCGGGTGTTGAAAAGCTATCGCCCTATCTGCAAGCCTGGTATGTTCTAAACAGTATCGACCCCGGCTACGACTGCCTGATACAAAACAATTGTCTGTATGTGAATGCACAGATAAAATCGAAAACAAATGATAATTTTAACCGCGATTGGCCTAACATAGTATCTATGAACGAATCTATAATTAATAAAATAGATAAAGAATGGTCTGATATCATCGGTTGCGACCTTATTCCATCGCCTTCGTCTCGGGTCACACATTTATTGTCGGGCTACAGTGCTGTATATAACCATAAAACATCTTCTGAATCATGAAAAACAAAAACGATGAATTGCTGAACGGCCTTATTGCAAGCGGCTACGATTTTCGCTTTGGCGATTATTTTAATTCGGGCATGGATATTTTTAAGAAAAACATGGGTTCTTTTATAGGATTTGGAGCTTTGGTGGGCGGCATTATTATTGTTCTGAGTATAATCCCCTACGTAGGTAGCCTTGCAGGCAGTCTTTTGCAAACTGTGTTCGTAGCCGGTATTTATATTGTTGCCAACGACATTGTACGGAATCAAACACCCGATTTTAACCGTTTTTTTGCCGGATTCAAATTTGCCGGCGAATTAATCCTGGCCCAACTGGTATCGGGAGTTCTCATTCTCATCGGTGTGTTGTTGCTCATCATACCGGGAATCTATTTGGCTATTTCGTATTCCTTCACCGGATTTTTCATTATATTCATGAACTATGGATTTTGGGACGCAATGGAATGGAGCAGGAGAATCGTCACTAAAAATTTCTGGCCTGTTTTCGGATTTGCGTTAGTAATGGGTATGATTAATGTTGCAGGAGCGCTGTTTTGCGGTTTGGGACTGATATTCACCATTCCGTTTACGGCTTGTGCCACTTATGCTGCTTTCGAAAATATTATATCTCAGACACGCACTCGCGAAGAAGAATCGAAAATAAGATACTAAGCGTATAGCAAGTCTATTTGCAAAACTGTAGCAGTAATTGTTGGGCATCGGAGTCGCCCTGCGCAGCCGAAATGCTTAAATCGCGGCAGGCTGCAATGGTGTCGCCGGTTTGTACAAACAATATGCCCCTGCCAAGCAACAAAGCAGCATTATCGTGAATGGCATCGAGACCCGTACTGTAAATTTGAAGAGCAGTGGCATAGTCCATATTCAAATGGTATATCACTGCAAGTTTTTCGTACATCTCAGCATTGTTGGGCACCAAGGCAATACCTCTATTCAAATAATCGATAGCACGGTCTTGCTGCTGAGTAGCCAGCATTTTTTCTGACACTTCCAACACATGACTTATCAGATTGGCTATATCGCTATCGTGAACTTGTGCTTGCTGCATTACGATGCTGTCGAAATACATCAGGTTTAGTACCTTAGCCTTATTGGTTAAGGCATCGGTATAGTTGGGCAATATCGCCAATGCTTTTTGATAGTCGAGCAGTGCGCCCTTGAAATCGCAAAATTGCAATCGTGTTGCGCCCCTGTTGTTATAAGCAGCATATGAATTGGTGTCGATAGCCAGCGCATTATCAAAATCGCCCAGCGCGCCCCGTAAATCGCCCATAGCATAACGCACCCTGCCGCGATTATTGTAATACATAAAGTCTTTCTTCTGTTCAATAGCCCTGTCGAGCAATTGCCGGGCTGAAGCCGGGTCTGATTTTTCGGCAAAATATGCCAGCCCCAAACTGTACATGGCATAATGATTTGTTGGATTGGCCGATAATGCATGTTGCCAAAGACTTATCGAGTTTCTCCAGATTTCTTTATCGCGATAGCTTGTAAATCCCATAGCAAGAATACAAAGCCCAAGAACGCCAAGCACAATGGCTTTTCTATTTTTTTCGATAAAATAATCAGCAGCCAGACCTACCAAGAGAAACAAGCCTATATAGGCCAGATAGGTATAGCGATCGCCTGCCAGAATGCGCCCTTCGATAGGGATAATGTGCAACACCAGAGATATATTGATAATGAAAAACATAACTCCAAACCACACCAAACGATTAGTGCGATAATAGCGAAACAAAATAAAAGCAGCTATTGCAACAAGTACAAGAACAACAATTAAATCGCTAAGCATATAGGCAGGCAAATTACCGGCAGCATCGCGTGTTGGATAGGGAATCATAGGGTCCACCCCTTTAATAAGAAAATAGCGCTGCAAGTAAAACATTGCAGCCGAACCCAGCAACAGAAATCTTTCGCCTATAGAAAAGAATGTTTCATGGCCTGAATCAACCGACCAAAGCCCCTTGAACAGTAACCAAAATCTTTCAGGATTTAAGTTGTATGCCAAATGACCCGACAAATTAGCATAGTTGTTTTCTATAATAACCCATAAGCTAAAAGCAATAACTACAACAAAAGAAACCATGCGTGTTGTTAAAGAAACCGTTTGCAATCTCATTCTTGTTTTACTATTTACAATAACCAAAACAAGTATTAATGAACACAACACAGCAGTGGCAGCAACCAGTATCTTAACACTTTGCACATTTGCAAAAACACTGAAAACACCAGGAAGGGCAACCGCCGTGTGAACAGCTGCCCAAAACAGCACCAGAATAAGTATCGGAAACGGTTTTGATGTCACTATTTGCTTTAGATATTGCTTTTGAGAATAGAGTAAAATAGCCGCAATCAATATCGCAACAATGAGCCACATGCCAAATATCAGAAATATCATTGCAAGTTTTTCGAGAATGGAAATAAAGCCTGCCTTGCGACGTGTAAACCAGTCGAAAAGGAACAACACAACAGGAATTGCAAAAGCCTGAATTTTTGCCAGACTCGAAATATACACCGCAGCGCAAGTTAATGCAAACCAAAGCCATTTGCCAACAGTTGCCGGCGATTGAAGATATTTCTTATAAGACATCATGGCAATAAGGGCAAAACAAACAAACAGCAGGTCTTTTCGCCCTGTAATCCACGCAACTGCCTCAACAAAAACCGGATGCAGGGCAAAAAAAGATGCCACAATCAATGCCACACGTCGCTTTTGGGGCAACATCATTACCATGAGTACATAAACCAACAATACGTTGAGCAGGTGCAAACACAAATTAGTGGTATGATGCGCCTTTGCACTTCGGCCAAACAACTGGTATTCGGCCATATACGACCATATTGCCAATGCCTTGTATCTGTCGTGATAAAAATGATGTGCAATGTTTTCTTGCGTCATTTCGGTGTAACGCGGGTTCGACCGAATGTTGTCGTCATCGTCCCAGTTCACAAAATCGTAACCCCTTACCCCAGAATATACCAGGGTAGTGATAACAAGCAGAACAAGCAGTAACACACTATTGTTTACAGGGCGAAATGTTTTAGCGGCTTGCCTATTATTGGTTGCGTTCATTGGGTAAAAGTAAGAATATTTTTTTTGAAAATTTTGTAATTTTAATATCAGTTCATTGCGTTTAATTTCCACAAAATTACTGTTAGAAGCACAAGGCCCGCGCCAATGCTAAGCGAGCAGACATTAAAATATAATAATGAATACGTGCCATATTTTTTGCTATTTTTGTTTGTTTAGTTTTTACAGCACAGGTCATTGCGCCTGTATATTATTGAAGAAAGATTGGAGGAAACAGCTAAAGAGCCTGAAGAATGCAAAGCAGAGATTTTTACATTAATGTTTCGAAGAAATACAAATATAAAATGCTGTGGACTATTTCGAGCCACTGCAACTTCAATTGTATATACTGTTACAATGCAAAAGAAATATCCGACAATTTTATTACAAAAACATACAGTCCTGCGCATATTGCCGAAAGCTTTGATAAAACCGGTAAAAGTTGGCTGATATTTTTTCTGGGTGGAGAACCATTCTTAATGCCCGAATTCTTACCCTTAATGCACGAGCTTACAAAAAAACATCATATTCAGATTTCTACAAATTTGTGCTCCGACAATGTTTACAAATTTCCCGACTATGTGCCTCCCGACAGGGTAATGCTTCTTAGCGCCTCTTTTCATGTACTCGAAAGAGAAAAAGTGGATGCTGATTTCTCGAAATACATTGAAAAATACCACTTCCTAAAAAAACATGGCTATAACATAATCGGGAATTACGTTACCTATCCCCTACTGTTCGGCCGCATCGAAAAGGACTTTGAATATTTACACAAACACGGTGTAGATAAAATAATGCCGATACCCTATCGAGGCGAGTTCGAGGGCAAACATTACCCTTATGAATATTCCGACGAACAAATAGAAATAATTGCCCGATTGGCAAATCTAAAAAAAAGCGAGGTTAGTTTTCCATGGCCACAAACAACGGGAAAAGGCATTGTTTGCGAAGCAGGACACCGATACTTTACAATGGATAATTTCGGCAATGTAATTCAATGTTTTTCGATGAAGAAAAGTTTTGGTAATCTATTCGAAGGCACATTTGTTCCCAACACAAAAAACACCAAATGCATGTCGGGCTCCGAAGAATGGTACGATTGCTATTTGGGCAAGATAAGAACTTCTATTCTTGATAAAATTGGAGCATTCTTGCGTTAGAAGTAGAATAAAATACGTATATTTGGCATATTGTTCGCAAATTGAACAATCTAACGCCCAATAATGAATACCAAAAGACACAACAACTGTAAGGTCTTCTTAATAAGTCTGAGTACCTTATACTTCTCGAAGAATAATAAGCTTTATATGCCTTTGCCGCACTTAGGCATTTTATGCTTGACAGAAATTTTAAAAAAAGATTACGATATTGACGTTGAAGCATTGGATGGTGACTTCGATAATTTGAATGATGATAAAATTCTAGACAAGATTTTAAAATCCAAACCCGCGATAGTCGGGTTTTCGCCATTTCAATTCTCGATGGAAAGAACAATCGGTTTGATAAAAAAAATAAAATCGAAATTACCACAAACTACAATTATTCTTGGAGGCGTGCATGCTTCACTTACAGCGGTTGATATTTTAACCGACATTGCAGAAGTTGACTATATTATTAAAGGGGAAGCAGAGGTTTCGTTCCCAACACTATTATTGACTCTTTTGCAATTGAAAAACACAGATTTTGCAACGATTGAGGGATTGACATACAGACAAAAAGGAGAAATTATCGAAAACAAAGCAAGCTTTTTTCCCAACCTCGACGCATTACCCAATTTAGGGATACCGCAACTAGCTTTTACTAATGAGATTTGTCTGGTCTCTTCGAGAGGATGTGTTTCAAATTGCTCTTTTTGCTGTACCCCGAATTTTATGAAACTAAGCGGAAACAGCAAATATAGATTTCAAAGTGCCGAAAAGGTATTCAACGATATTTCTCAAATAATTCAAAAAAGCGAAAACAAAGAAATATCGATATATTTCCCCGACAGCGACTTTCTGGGCTTAAACAACATTACCCTCGAAAGAGCTAATAAGATTGCTGATTATATTTTGACAAATAATATTACTGTCGAAATTAAACTGGCTTGTCAGGCTAAAGCCATTGTTAAAGCCGGTATTGAGTTTTGGAAAAAACTGAAGAGGGCAGGCTTAACAATGGTATATTGTGGTTTTGAGTCAGGTTCTGAAGAAGATCTGGCGTTTTACAATAAATCATCAAGCGTTAATGACGGAATAGAGGCCTATAGAATACTGAGCGAGTGTAATATTGGTTTACATATTGGTTTTATCATGTTTAATCCATATTCAAACAAAGAAAAATTAATAGAAAACATAAAATTCTTAAAAGACATTGATGAATTACATATTTACGGGAACATATCAAGAGAAGTTTCAGCATATCCCGGTACTAAGATTTTTAGGGAGTTGGAAAAAGAAAAACTTCTATGTTACGACAAACCCTATGTAACACCTCTCATAAAATATAACGACAAAACAATTGAAGACATCAAGATTGCTTTGTGTTCTAATAGTCATAAGCAAATGTTGATTGATTTTACCTGTTACAAATTTGATTATGCCATAGGATGCGGTAAAGGAACAATCTCTTTTTCAAACTATTATTATCAGGTGAACAATGATTTAAGCAAAAAATATGGCTATTACAAAAAAGAGAGGGCAAATATAGTTGAATACTATGCAACGAAAATTATAGATTCATGTAACGAAACCCACACTGATGCTGCAGATGAGATGAACGGGGCCCTACTAAAAGCACATCAGGAGTTTTTGTCAGGCATTCGGAATAATTATTTGTTACAAACACAAAGATCAATTCAACTCCATTCCGTAGTTTCATTTTTAAAAAGTAAATTTGCAATTAATTAGTACTTTGCTTTAAAAACAAAAATGAACAACAACAAACGTGTTTTTGTGATTGACCCACCTTCGCAATGCCCCTTGCGAAGCCTCGATGCATCAAAAATCAGAAACTACTTCTCAATAAACAATGTGCATGTATCCGACACCATCGATAATGTTGACTACATAGTATATGTTACTTGCTCTGTATCGCCTCAGGATGTGGTAAATTCAAAAAAAACAATTCAGGAATTAGAACAGCACAAAGCCCGGTTGATAGTAGCCGGATGTATGCCCGGAGCCAATCTCGATGAACTTCGAGAAATATACGATGGTCCGGCAATTGCCACAAAAAACATTGCAGAGATTGACAAATTCTTTCCCGATTTCAGGATTAAGTTCGATGAAACACCCGAAGCACATAGTTACAACTTTGCCGAAATGGACGAAACCATTTTCTACACCAAGCACGACTACTACTCGTGTGGCGAATTGTTGCGTCACTTCGGCCTTACAGAATCATTCTACCGCCGCATGCGCCGGCTAAGAGACTACAAAGCACTTATTGTTGCAAATGCCGGATACAACTATTCCGATAAGTGTTTCATTATAACCGGCACCGGGTGTGCCAACAACTGTTCATATTGCAATATCAGGCGTGCTGTTGGTAAAGTCAGGAGCAAATCGCCCGAAAAACTGATGTTGGAATATACCGGACTATTGGAGAAGGGCTACAGAATATTTCATTTTCTTGCCGACGACATCAGCTCCTACGGCATCGACCTGAAGACTTCGTTGAACGAGCTTATCGAAAAATTGTCGGCAATCGATGAAAAACACAATGTGAAATGGTCGCTTCATGGTATGAACCCGGCCTGGCTTGTAAAAAACAGAGATTTTTTATTACCCTATATCAAATCGAAGAAAATTTGGGATATTACCATTGCCATGGAAAGTGGCAGCGACAAGATAATTCGGCTAATGAACCGCCATTATAAAGCAGCCGAAGTGGCCGAAACATTGCAAATGTTCCGAAAAGCCAACCCTGCATTACGCATGGATGCGTTATTTTTTGCAGGTTTCCCTACCGAAACCGACGAAGACTTTATGCAAACCATCAAGTTTGCTAAAAAAATTAAATTCGACAATGCACGCATAACGTATTACTATGAATTTGACTATCTGCCTGCTGCCAAACTAAGCCCTAAAGTAGCTCCCGAAGTTACCCAACAGCGTATTGATATGATGGAAAAGCTTTTCAGCAAACAAAAAATAGATGCTTTTTATAAACCTCCAAAACAAAAACTTAACAAGAAAAAATAGCACGGCAACAAGGCATGAAGAAAAAACTGGTGTTAATTAATCCCGATTATGAACTGCATGTAAAAAACTTTTACGAACCCATTGAATTGGGGATTATGGCTTCGCTAACACCTGTTGAAAAGTGGGATATAAGCATAGTTGACTTACGAATTGATAGTTTGGACGATATTGATGCCGATTTGGCTGCAGTAACTGCTCGAATACTTACTGTTAACGCTGCCTACAACATTTTGGGCATTCTAAAACAACGGGGTATTACCACAGTGTTGGGAGGCATACATGCCAGTTTGTTTCCCGATGAATCGGTTAAATATGCCGACTGTGTAGTGGTGGGTGAGGCAGAAAGTATATGGACCGACTTGCTCGATGATTTCGAAAACCACCAATTGAAAAAACTGTACTACGGTAGTTCAGCATTAGACTACACACTACAGCGAAAATACTATCGTCACCAATACAAAACCGCATCGGTGCAAATGTCGAGAGGCTGCCCGCTGGCTTGCGACTTTTGCTGCATTGTTAAATTACACAAAAGCCGACACCATTTCAGGCCTGTTGATTTACTGGTTGAAGAAATAAAAAACATAGAGCAAAAAACTATTTTTTTTAGCGACGAAAATATGTATGGTTTTACACCGTGGAACCGTGAGCATGTCATAGAGTTGTTCAAAAAGTTGATAGAGGCTAAAACGAACAAACATTGGATAGGCATGGTATCGGTAAATGCGGGAATGGATGAGGAGTTTTTATATTATGCCCGAAAAAGCGGTTGTCGCCTGCTTATCATAGGTTTTGAATCGGAAGAGAAAGAATCGTTGATGGCCATGAATAAGGTGCAAAATGCCAAGCATTGCGCACAATACAAAACAATTGTGAAAAATATCCACAAACAACGCATCGCTCTTTGTGGGGTTTTTATGTTCGGCCTCGAAAACGATACAACACTAAGCCTCGAAAAACGAAAAAAATATATGTTGAATTCGGATATCGACTCGTTTCTCATCACACTGCTCACTCCGTTGCCGGGCTCAGCACTCTTCGACAGACACCGCGAAGCCGGTAATTTACGGTACACAAATTTTCCAAACGACTGGGACAGATATAACTTTTACACCATTCATTGCAAAAACAATACAATTGAAGATATCGATAAAACCATTGCCGATATCCGCAAGCAAATCAGTCGCCCTGCATTTCTTGCTGCCCGATTTATACACTCCATATTTGGAACAAGGAGCCTGAGTGCCGCCCTATATGCCAATTTCTACATGTGCAACCATCGTTCTGAGGTGAACAAGGTTTGGCTACTGCGCATTATAAACCGTTGTTTCGAGAAAATAAAACTAAAACTCGCCTAAAACTTATTTCATATTGTAATATTTGATTATTTTGGAGAATTAATAACAGCGAGCTAAGTTGATGCAAAAGTCAGATACCAATATTGCCATTGAAGTTGAAAATCTGTATAAAAAATACTCGTTGAGCGAACAGCAATCAGCAATAAGCATTGGTGAACGCCTGAAACAATTAATAAGAAAAACCGAGGGGAAATTACAATCGCCCACAAGGGAGTTTTATGCCCTTTCGAACATCAGTTTCTCGATACAAAAAGGAGAAACGATTGGCATAATAGGAAAAAACGGTGCCGGGAAAAGTACCTTGCTAAAAATACTGAGTCAGGTTACCGAGCCCAGTAGTGGCACCGTACGCATAAATGGTTCAGTGGCATCGGTACTCGAAATTGGCACCGGTTTTCACCCCGAACTGTCGGGGCGCGAAAATGTGTATTTAAGTGGTATAATGCAAGGAATACCTCGAAAAACTATCGATCATAAATTTGATGCTATTGTAGATTTTGCAGGGATACACAAATTTATCGAAACACCGGTAAAACATTATTCAAGCGGCATGTATGTGCGTCTGGCCTTTGCGGTGGCGGCTAATATCGACGCCGACATTATGCTGTTCGACGAAGCCCTTTCGGTAGGCGATTATGCGTTTCAAATAAAATGCTACGAGAAAATTATTCAGTTGGCCCGTTCCAACAAAACGATTCTGATAGTAAGCCACAACATCAACGACATTTCGATGTTGTGTTCCAAGGTTATGGTTCTCGACAAAGGTCAACTTACCGACTTTGCCGATAGTAGCCTGGTGGTGAAATATTTCGAAAAATCGATTGCCGAATCAACACAAACAAGCCTACCCGTTAATGGCAATAGCCAAGCCGAATCGCTAAGCGATTATGTGTTCATCAATCAATTACTGCGCGAATGGCCCGACGCTGAATCGGCTCCCGGCGATGATTTCGTGAGAATACGAAAGATGTACATCTTGAACGAAAGCCTGCCCGGAAGCAATACGATAAGCACCGAACACAATTTCAGCATCAATATTGAATACGACAAATACTCGAACAACGATTTTTACGACATAGGTTTTATTGTATCGAATATGCATCACATGTTTTTGGGAAACCACCTTGGCAATTCGACCCTGATTCCCGATAAATACACCGAAAGCGGAAGGTATCACGTGAAGATGCATATCGAGAAGCACTTTTTCAACCATAGCATTATCTCAGTTGGATTTGGATTATATCGCAACGACGGCACAGTAATCTGTTTCGATGCCAACACCCTGAATCTGAAAATAGAACCCGTGAATATTGAAGCGGACAGCGGTTTTGCGGCATTATCAAAAAACTATAATCTTCCGCTAAAGCCGGTACAAATGAACTGGGAAGTTAACAGAACAAATAAGAGTGATGAAAAAGATATTACTGATTAATCCAAAATCGGGTTTTGCAAGCTTTACATTTAATGAACCTCTGGTTTTGGGCGTTTTAGCAGCACTTACACCCAACACTTACGAAATTGAATTTATCGATGAGAATTTTGAACCCTTCACCTATCGTGAATGCGATTTGGTTGCACTTACCTCATCAACATCTGCTATTAACCGCGCTTATAATATTGCAGAACAGTACAATAAAAATGGGATACCCACAATAATTGGTGGAATTCATGTTTCGTACATTCCCAATGAAGCCACAAATTACTTTACAAGCGTTGTGGTGGGCGATGCCGAAGGGGTATGGAATACCTTGCTTAACGATTTCGAAAACAATTCTCTAAAAAAGATTTACGAAAATCTTGATTATAGAAACAGACATATTGTTGCCCCCAAAAGAAGCATTTTCGAGAAATACGCGTATGGTGCTGCAAGTATTGAAACAAGCCGCGGCTGCACAGGCTCATGCGATTATTGTTCTATTCATGCTCTGTATCGTAACAGAAGGCATACCAGACCCATAGACGACATTGTTAAAGATTTAGAATGCATCGATAAAAAGGTTGTTTTTTTTACCGACGACAACTTTATCGGGAACTTTGGCGATAAAGAACGAATAAAAATCATTCTTGAAGCACTGATTAAATTCGAAAAAAAATGGGCGGCATTCTGCACTCTCGATATCGTTAAACATCCCGATTTGCTCGAAATGTTTCAAAAAAGCGGATGTGTTATTCTTTACATAGGAATAGAAACCGACCAAATCGACACCTTAGTCTCAATAAAAAAACCCATAAATAAGCGAGTTCTCGGCGACCTAAGCTTAAAAGACTGCCTGAAAATAATTCACAGCTACAAAATTAGTGTTATGGGCTTTCTTATTTTCGGATTCGATACCGACCAAAGCATTGATGAAATGTACCGAAGAATGGAAAGAATTGAAAAGTCGGGTATAGACTGGTATGTAATATTCTTATTAACTCCCATTCCGGGTAGCCAAATATTTTTTAAGCTGCAAGACGAAAACAGAATAATAAAAAACAACTACCCTACCGACTGGGAACAATACAATTTTACAAATTCGGTATTTACACCCAACAATTTCAGCCCCGAAGAACTCAACGAGTTTTTTATAAAAACCAACACTTACTATTATAATCAGAAAAACACGCTGAAACGCTTTATTAGAACACTATTAAGCACAAAGAGTTTAAAAAGCACCACATACCTATACCTTTGGGCAATAAATAATTACAGCAATGTCAGAGGCTATTGGCACATGAAAATATTTCGGTTTTTTGTTAAACTATTTTTAAAATAACAACACATATAGGTGTAAAAGAAATAATGGATTTTTTGAAATTTAATAGTAAAATATTATGGGTGTATGCCTGTGTCTTAGCTATGTTCATAGCCTTTACCTCATTATATTTATCACGAGTGGGGGTTTATGAAGATATGGAAATTCATGTAAAAAACAACTCTACCGGCGAACTAGTTTTTATCACACCATTCAATAAACAAATCAAAATACACCAACATGGTAACGGGCTATGGAAAACAAGAAATATTTATGCTCGTAAAATGTGTGTTGAATTGAAAACCGATTCGTTGAACATACATCATCTGGAGTACATTGTAAATGGAGAAGAATTTCGTATTAACACAAAAAACATAAGCAAAACCGATAATAAAATCGTGATAGAAATTCCCTATAGAACGGCTAACAATCGGGTTAAAAAAATATCGTATGTTTTCTGTTCGAACCTGCCATTCGAAAAAGCAATGAATAATTACATATTGATAATTATATGCTTTTTGATACTTGTAGGAGTATTGTTTGTACTTGCCCTTAAAAACGAAAGCCGAAGATATTTGGCAAAAAAAATAACACAAAGCGTAAGCCTTAGAGAGTTAATATCGAAATCGAAAAAACCCATTTTTCAGATAGCGTTGTTTGGGTTACTATGGTTCATTCTTATAATAATAACAAGTTGCTAAACCGTGAAAGCCAAAACAAAAATATTGCGACCTGCATTATTGGCATTCTTGATTTTTGCTTCGGCTTTCTTATTGTTATTTCTACCTTTCGCTATTAACAAAACTATTGGAGGTACCTGCGATGCACTGCTTACCATAGCTTCGGCAAATTTTTTCGGAAATTATGTACACTCAGTGTTTTGGGGCGAGTTACTCACATCGTCGCTTTTCCCCGAAACAAATATGCTGCAGTGGGGCGAAAGTGCCATAGGCCTGTTGTTTGTGTTCAATTTTTTTAAACTATTAGGCTGCAACGATGTTTTTAGCTGGTACTTTTATGTTGTAACTATTTTTAGCTTAAACAGTTTGGGTGTATTTGCTTTGACCCATCATTACACTAAAAAATTCTTCATTTCAGTATTAGGAGGAATTATATTTGCATTTACAAACTTTGCTTTTGTAAATATTGACGATGCCCATGTGTTCTTCTATTTTTTCACAGCTATTTCGGTAGTTTTATTGTTGCGATACAAAGAGCAGGGCAAAATACACTTGCTGTATCTGGCTTCGGTAATATCGGCATTACAAATATATTTCTCGATATATGTGTTTGTTTACGGCACTTTGGTTTTTACAGTATTCTTTATTTATGCCACCAACTTATTTCAAAAAATAAATAGAAAAAAACTTATTGAAACAGCAATAAACTTTGGTATTTATGTAGTGACACTAATACCCTTTGTTATTTTGTATTGGCTGGCAAAAACGCATACTCAAGCCTACATACCCGAATTTGGAAGCTGGAACAGTATAATTTCGAATGCCTATTTAACGTTAAGCGACTTTTTCAGGGTAATGCCTAACAATAGTATTTACGCATCAGAATTTAAAGAAGTTGATGTAATGTTTTCGTTTTTCGAAATGCGAAAATCGGCTTTTGTAGGAACTCTGTTTATGAGCATGGGCATATTCTTTTCGATAAAATATTACAAAAAACTAATGCCATGGATTGTTGTGGCTGCATTGGGTTTTATATTTTCAAGTTATCCATACAAAATATTGAGTTCTCAGATAACGTTTTTTGAAATTATCAGACTTCCTTATCGGGCTTACTTTATTTCGGTGATGGCTATGTCGGTAATTGCAATTGTAGGCTTGAGCGAAGTATTGAAAACAATAAGAAAAAAACAACAACTCTTACTCATCGTTTTAATTGCAATTATTCATATTGCCGAAAACATGCCGTATCCTTTCCCGCTTTCCGATTATAATAGAATAAAAACAGAAATAAAACTGCACCATGGTCTGGAGTTAAGCTCAGGATTCGAAGCTGCATATATTGCACCATCGCCCCAACTGACACATTCGATTAAAACCAATACCAACGAAAAAGCGGTGCTATTATGCTTACCTTCGAATCGTATTTTTGGTGAAGAACACGGGATGTTTTGCTACAACCGTGAACTGATTTACATGAATCATCAAACCTATTTTAATCGCAACATGTTGAATGGTGTTCACGGTTACTTCCCGAAAAGCCGAATAGAAGCACAACAATGTATCGATCAAATTCAGAACGAGGAATGTATGAAAGAGTTAATGAAACAAGGCACAACACATATTATAATATATAGAAACATGGTTCTCGACCGGCGCGACGAATCACAAATTTCGCTACACAACAATGCACTGCTCAAGCTTGTTGAAGAAACCGACGAATACATTATCTTTGAATGTGCAAATTTTGAGAATGGTAATACTACAGCTGAATGAAAATTTTGAAGATAGCTAAAGCCCTTCGACTTGCCGAAGCCCTGTTGATGACCGGTTTTATTATTGTCGGGGCTGTTTTTGCATTGCAACAAACAGCATACATCGATTGGGCCGGGCTTATGTGGGTCTCGGCAGCTTCGTATTTACTGATGCTTTCGGTATATTCGGCCAATTCGTTACTGGGTTGGAACGACGACAAAAACAACCAACGTCTCGAAGCCCTGCATGGTTTCAAAAAACCGTTTTTCACCATAACAAGTCTGCTGTTCTATATCGTATCGTTTGTAATTTGTTTTTTACTTAACCCCGAATCGCTATTCTTACATTTTGCTGTTTTTGCATTGTGGTTTCTATATGCACTACCCGGCTTTGGCAAGCATTTGCCTGTGGTTGGCAGCATTCTTCATGTATTGGTTGCCATAGCTCAATTCAACTTTGCCTATATGTTTTTTCAGCCGCTTTCGGCTGAGTCGCTGCTGCTATCGGTATATTTTGCTTTGCTCATTACGGGCGGGCACCTGCATCACGAAATTATTGACTACGAAGTTGACAAATCGAATAAAATAAAAACCAGCACCGTGAAATGGGGCATTGCAAGCACTAAAATGTTTTCGTTTCTCATTTTTGCAAGTGCATCGATGTATGTGGTTGCATTGAAGTTGATGGGTCTGGTTGATACGTTTCAGATGCTGGTATTCGCATTCGCATTCCAGATTCATCTGATACTGTATTTTTTTGTTGGTCGCAACATCGAAACCCATAGTGCAAAAAGGCTTTTATACCGATTGCTCTATCGCATCACCTACTTTGTTGGCGGATTGATAGTAAGCATCGATATATTATTTTTAAATTAACCGTTATGCTTGCACAATTTAAAAATCCGGTGTATTTGTGGAGCAAAAACTATGGCATAAGCCTTGGGCGACTGCTGCACGTAAGCTACCTGGAGCTAAAAAACAAATTTTGCAACAAAGCCTATATTGCCGAAATTGATGTAACCAACCAATGTAACCTTAGGTGTAGCCATTGTTTCTACTTTAAAAATCCCGATTTTATCCCCGAAATAGAATTAAGCATCGAAGAATGGGAAGAAAAACTAATCGCCCTTTATAAATCGGGCATACGACGTTTGTGTTTGGTAGGCGGCGAACCGGCATTGCGACAAGATGTTATTGAAAAAGCCAATACATTATTCCCATACATTGATATTTGTTCGAACGGACAAATTAAAATTCCGGAACATATCAATCACAGAATATTTATCTCTATCGACGGCAACGATGAATACAATAATACGTATCGTAGCAGCCGGATTCTTGAAAAAATATCGCAACACTATTACAACGACAAGCGGGTGGTAATACTTATGACCCTGAACGGTAAAAATTACACCATGATTAACGAAGTAGCCGAGTTTGCCATAAAGAACAAAATCGATTCGTTAGTATTTTCGCTGTATACACCCTTTTCGGAATCGGACAGTTTGTATTTTGACAACAACACACGGCATCAAATTATAAAAGCAATACAGCAGGCAAAAGAACAATTCCCTAAACTATTAAAAGTAAATAAGTTTGTTATAAATTGGTATGCAAGCGGCAATCACAACGAAAAATGCTACTGGCGCGATAAGGTAAAACACTATAATTCGATTATGGAAGAACGCAATGCATGCCTAAGCATGAACTGCTCGTATTGTGGATACTTTTCGGGAGCTAATATTGCTCCGTTGAACACACTTTACCGGAGAAAAAAGTAGAAAAATGATTGAAATCGAAATTATTCTCATATTAATTTGGCTGTTGCTCATATCGATTTCGATAGTAAAAAAAACAACAACAAATACAGCACTGTTAATTTCAGGCTTCGTTGTAGGCAGTCTGTTTATATGGCTCGACAATACTCAGGGTCAAATTACTTATACCACAGCCATTCATATTCCAATTATTCATTACCCGATTGCCATTATCTGTCTGGCGGCCATATACTTTTTTTCGATTACACATTTGAACAAATTTGTATTCAGGAAACTTTTCAAAAAGAGTTTCAACAAATATGCTTCAACAGCAATTTCATTTTTAATGATTGCCATTTTAAACCTGTTTTACCCTATAGTCGATTTTATAATTGTAAATATGCGTGCCGGCATTTTCACAAACGATCATATCAATCAATTTTATAGCTCTTTTACATACAATAAAGACATTCAGCAATATCAGTTTTTTGCATATATTTTCTTTTTACTTGCAATTTGCACGAATATTTTTTTAGCGAAAGGGCTGAACAAATTATGGAACGTTTTTGCCGACAAAAAAGGCAGTATTGAGTCTACAACCAAATGTGAATAATGCGAACACTCCTAATAAATCCGCCTTCGGGGTCAACTATTTGTAAATCGTTTACCATGCCATTGGGTGTTTGTTCTCTTAAAGCATATCTTACGCAAAACTCGCAATCGGCTTCGGTTATCGACTTAAACATAAAAAGCTTCTTTGATTCCGAAAAGAAATACTTGTGGGAAGACTCAAGCTTAAAGTATTGGTTGTATAAAGATTTGTTTAATGCTATAGTGCTTCCCGCAATACACATAAACTCACTGGTTGAGCAAATACTAAAATCAGAAGCCGATATAATTGGCTTTTCGGTTAACGCAGCATCGATACACAGTGCTATGATTTTGGTTTCGGCAATAAAAAAACAAACTGATGTAAAGATAATTTTTGGAGGGGCATTATGTCATCGCGATAATGCTGAAATATTTTTGAGAAACGGTGTAGATGCTGTTGTAATTGGAGAAGGAGAAGAAACTTTACTCGATTTAGTAAACGATTTTAAGCTCTGCAAAGGGGTCTGTATGATTGAAAACGATGAACTTGTGCATGGAGGTAACCGTGAACTAATCGACGTAAATACGCTTCCATATCCCGATTTTGGTGATATAATTGATGACTACCGTAAATTAAGCTCCCGGGTGTATCTTTCTACTTCGTTTGTAAGGGGTTGCAACAATAAATGTGCTTTTTGCGAAGAAAGCCCGTTTTGGAAAACTGCGCGTCAAAAATCTCCCCAAAATATAGTTGCAGAATTATCGCACTTAACCAAAACTTATAACACAAATTTCTTCCATAAAGGAGACTCTATATTAGCTACTTCAGGAAAAATAATGGATGAAATTTGCGAACTTATTATTAAGCAAAACCTCAAACTACAATGGTTTTCGCAAGCAAGGTTAGAAAAGTGGCTTACGAAAGAATTATTGCTGAAAATGAAGCAGGCCGGATGCTACGATTTAAGTTTTGGGGCCGAAAGCGGGAGCCAAAAAGTGCTCGATTTTATGAATAAAAATGCGAATATTAAAGAATCAATCCGCATCATAAAAGATGCTCACGATGTGGAAATCAATGTGAATATCACCTTAATGGTAGGAGCTCCAACAGAAAACATCTTCGATTTTCTCAAAACGATTGGGTTCATCTTAAAAACACGAAAACATTTATCGTATTTTATGATTTCAACAGCCATGCTACTACCGCGTAGCGACTGTAATTTGAATCCCGAAAAATACGGCATCAAGAAAAACACGCAATCGTTCAGAAAAATGTATGCAACAAACCGAATTTCTACCTTGATAAAAAGAAAAATTCTTGAAACCTTGAGATTGATTCTAAGCTGGTTTTATAAAAACTATGCCAAAGGTGGCGAAGGCTCTTTATCGAACATTGCTGACTTAATAAAAACTTAAAAAGATTAATGAAAATTCTTCTTGTTTTTAAAAGCGATTTTCTCATAATTCCGATAGGAATAAGAACGTTGTGCTCGGTTTTGGAACACGCAGGATTTGATGTAATTATTATGGACTTAAGCTTGGAAAGAAACTATTTTAGAAAAATAAAAAATTTAGCTCCTGACATAATCGGTTTTTCGGCAGACAGTTTTTCGTACACATACTTTTTAAGACTTAACCAAAAACTGAAATCAAATATTAATTATTTCTCGCTTTTCGGAGGGCCTCATCCAACACTCACCACCGATATTATTAATGAAGAAAGTATTGATGCCATTTGTATTGGCGAAGGAGAACAGGCATTTGTAGAATTAGCAACACATTTAAAAAATAAAGAAAACATTGGTTCAATCAATAACTTTTGGCTAAAACAAAATGGGCTTGTTGTAAAAAATGAAATCAGAAATCTAAACGAAAATCTGGATGATTTGCCACATCCCGATATTAAGATTTTCAAACAATACAAAGCCTATCGAAAGTTTACAACTTACGACATTACTACTTCGAGAGGTTGCCCATATAATTGTCCTTACTGCATTAATCATTTTTACCGACATTTATTTGCCGGTAAAGGTAAATATGTGAGACGCCGATCGGTTGACAATGTAATAGAAGAACTAAAAATTGCAAAAGCTGAGCTGAATCCGAAAATAATCTTCTTTGTTGACGAGCTTTTTACATTCGATAAAAGATGGCTTGAAGATTTTGCCCCAAAATATATTGAACATATTAATCTGCCTTTCGAAGTACTTACCCGAATAGATGATATTGGTGAACCCACCATTAGCCTATTGCACAAAATGGGATTTAAAGTTGCCCGCGTTGGAATTGAATCGGGGAATGAAACATTAAGATTCGATGTTTTGAAAAGAAATATTACCGACGAACAAATAATAGAAACAACCAAACTACTCCATAAGCACAATTTAACGATATTCGGTTACAATATGCTGGGACTCCCCGAAGAGAATATTCATACAGCTTTCGAAACACTTGAGCTGAATGCAAAATGCAAGATTACCTACCCCATGACCTTCATGTTTCACCCATTTCCAAATATCGACCTTACTCATTACAGTATAAAAGAAAACTTTCTTGATGAACAGACGGAAAAGTTTTCGAAACTGTCGAATAAATGCGAAATAAAGCTCCATGACAGAAAGCAAATTGAACGTTTGTATTATCTGTTTTATCTTGGAGTAAAATTTCCGATTACTATCAGGCTGATTAAACTACTTGTAAAGCTTCCGCTTAGCCCGATTTACTTTATTCTATTTCATGCAATGAGGGCTTATATTGTTCTTTTTGTAATTAAATCGCCTTCGATACCGGTTCTATTAAATTATTATCCACGCAAGTGGATTGCTCGTATCAGTAACGCACTTTGCACAAAACAATACATATGAAAACACCGGCAGCAGCCTTTATATCGACAGTTTTAATTTTGCTATTGGGGGCGTGTAGCTCCGATAATGCATACATGACCGACAAAGCCGGCAGAAAATACAAAACAATAAAAATCGGTGACAAAATTTGGATGGCCGAAAACCTTAATTACGAGACATCAACTGGCTCGTGGTGTTACAACAACAATAGGGAACTATGCGAGAATTACGGTCGCTTATACACTTGGGAAACAGCCATCGCAGTTTGCCCCGAAGGCTGGCACTTGCCCGATAATGATGAATGGGCTGCCTTAATTGAATATTTGAAGACGAACAGTAACAACGCATTCAACCCCGTATTGGGAGGATTCCGTTTTTATGACGGACAATTTAACAACATCGATGTAACTGGAATGTGGTGGAGTTCTTCGAAATTACCTCAAAACGAAGAAGTGTACCGATGTGTTTATTTTATGAACGCCTCTACTTCGGGTCAGGATTTTGTTTCAGGTTGGTTTGGTGCATCGGTTCGATATGTAAAAGATTGCAATTGACAGCCCATAATAGTTTAACGCACCACAGTTTTTTGTATCATTGCAAACAATAAAAAACTTTTACACGTGAGATCTTTCTTTAAATATCACGGCATTGTTCTGATTATTGTTTTTTTTGGATGCACAAACCCTGTGCATGAAACAAAGAATGATAAAACCATAAACACAACTAACCAACAAATGAAAGAAGTTGGGCAATACATACCTGCTTATGTTGCCCTGCATCAATCGGGTGAGCTTAAAGCACGTGGGGAAATACTTTGGGGAAGAATGGTTTCGTGTAATCTTTGTCCGCACCAGTGTAAAGCAAACCGTATCGAAGGGCAACGCGGAATATGCGGAGCCAATAGCATACTGCAGATAGCATCGTATGGACCGCACTTTGGCGAAGAACCTGCATTTGTTGGGAAAGGCGGCACCGGACGAATATTTTTTACCAATTGCCCTTTACGCTGCGTATATTGCATCAATGCAAAAGTTAGTCAGGAATCGTATGGTCAGGAATACAGCATCGAAGACCTGGCCGAAATGATGCTATCGCTTCAAAACGATGGTTGCGAAAATATTTGTTTGGTTACACCAACCCACTACACACCACACATTCTGTTGGCTCTCGACATTGCTTCCGAAAAAGGACTGCGCCTTCCGATAATATACAATACCAGTGCTTACGAAAACCCCGAGTCACTGCAATACCTCGATGGTGTTGTTGATATCTATCTTACCGATTTAAAATTCGGATGCAACCAAACGGCCGCAAAACTTACTGCCAATGCCTACAACTATGTTGATTCGGCATATGGTTCCTTAATCGAAATGCAAAAACAGGTTGGGAAGGCATGCATTGATTCAAGTACCGGCTTATGGTCGAAAGGGCTTATTATAAGACATTTGGTAATGCCAAACAATGTTTCGTGCAGTAATGAAGTTATGCGATGGATATCAGAAAACCTGCCAAAAGATACTTACATAACTATTATGCCAAATTATGCTCCGCAATATAAAGCTAAAAACTACCCTGAAATTAACCGAAACACCAGTATTGAAGAATACAACGAAGTACTTAAGTTCGCCCAACAATATGGTTTGACCAATGTTCACTAAGAAACTGAAATACCGATGTGCTGCAACAAAAAATGAGTAATCCAAGAAAAAATAAAGTGTTTATTTCTGCAGCATTTGCCTGCCCCCTCAGAGTTCTCGATTCGGCAAAACTCAAAAATTATTTTTTGCTGAACAATTACACAATTGTCGATTCGTATCAACATGCCGATTATTACCTCTATGTTACCTGCTCGGCCACTCAACCCATTGTAGAAAGTGAGCTTGAAACCATTAATGAAATTGCCAACTCATCGTGCGAACTTATAGTAATGGGATGCCTGCCGGGGGCCAATAGTGACGAGCTTTCGCAAGTGTTTCGCGGAAAGGCAATTGCAACAAAAAACATTGAGGATATCGATTCCCTTTTCCCCGACTTCAGAATTCCATTTAATGATGTTCCCGAAACCTACAATTACGATTACGGAAACTATGTGTTTGCCGATGCCAACCCCAATGAATCGCTTATTTCACTCATACTGAAATATGGTGTATCGCACAATTTACGCCGACATTTGCACCGAAACAGCGATTATAAAAAGTATCGTGATGAAAACCCCGGAAAGAATATTTCGGAACCCCGTTTCGTTAAAATCTGCTCGGGTTGCGCCAACAACTGTTCTTATTGCAATATACGCGAAGCGGTGGGAAAAGTAAAAAGCAAAAGCACAGAATTGCTGAACCGTGAATATTCAGAATTACTTGAGCAAGGAAATCGGTTGTTTCACTTTCTTGCCGAAGATATTTGCTCATACGGACTGGATATAAAAAGCTCGCTTCAAGAGCTGCTTGTTTCGCTTCAGAGAACCGACTCAGAATTCAATACCAAATGGTCGCTCGAAGGAATGCACCCTGCATGGTTAATCAAACATCAAAATGAATTGTTTCCATTTATAAAATCGAAAAAGGTTTGGGAGATAACGCTTTCGGTGGAACATGCCAGCGATAGAATTCTGAAACTCATGAATCGTCATTATAAAATTGCCGATTTGAAACAAGTGTTAAAAACACTCCGAAAGCTTAACCTCGGTGTTAAAATCAATGCCATGTTTATACTCGGCTTCCCCAGCGAAACCGAAGAAGATTTTAACCAGGTAATCGACTTATTTAAAACAGCCCGCTTCGATTGCGTTACCCTTTCGGCATACTCCGAATTTACAAAACGAGCTTCTTCCCAAATTTTACCTAAGGTTCCCAATGATATTGTACACGAAAGGTTAAACAAAGCCAATCGGGTACTGATGAAACTCAAAACACCAATAATCAGAGGCGATGTGTAACAGGAATTTTGAGTTGAAAAACTTCAAGAATCTACTGTTTCGCAAACACAAATATTATTCCTCTTTGTATTTTATTGCCACACATTCTGCCGAAGGAATACTCATTAGAACCCAGGGAATATAAGTGAATTTCACTTGAATTATTGCATCGGCGCCTTCTTCCTGTGCTTGTTGCTTTATACTTCTAAACAGAGATTTGGATCCATGAAAAACACTACCGCTTGCTTCGATAAATGCAATTTCCTCATAAGGTTTGTCGGGAAGACTAGTAATAAAAATATCTAGTTCGTTGCTGTCATGTAAGGCTCTGAGATTTACCGATTGGGTTGTTATACAGCCAGTCATCAAAACAGATAAAGTAATAAGCAATCCTAGTTTTTGAGTCGTTTTCATGTCAGTGGTTTTTGGTTTTTAAATAAACGCAACAAGTATGATATATATTATCTCACTATTACATATTAATATCCTGAAAATTCAGCAGAACAGATTATGAACCAATGTCTATCTATTCCAATCGAAAAACAAGCTTTGTTTCAATAATTATCAATAAATTTGTCAACTATATTTGAAAGAATAGAGATAATTAAGCTGATGAAAAACTTAATAAAACTTCACGACAATCTTATAAATTTCAAACAACTTGAGGACAAATCGTTTGCCGAAGAATATTTGTGTGATAACGAAGATGTAATAATTTGGTGCATCAACCGCAAATGTAATTTTAATTGTAAGTATTGCCATTTTGCCAGCAACCAACAAGAAGCCCGGTTTGATGTTGAAACCATAAAAAACTCATTTAACCGCGATAATAAAAAATGGCATATTGTAGTTACCGGAGGCGAGCCTCTATTGAAAAACGACATTATTGATATTTTTGAAGCACTCTCAGAAAAACATACCTTATTTGTAAATACCAATCTCAGTTTATCGGAAAACAAACTACGCGAACTGGTTGACAGAGTAAATACGCAAAAGCTGGGAATGAATATCGCAGTACATGTCGAGGAAAGAGAAAAAACAGATATAGGGTTTACCGATTTTTTAAAAAAAGTAGAAATACTTAAATCGGCCGGTGTTCTTTTTTTCGTTTCTTATGTTTTCTATCCGCCATTAATACATCGTGTTGATGAAGATTTTGCATTCTTTAAATCGCATGGAATAGATAAACTCACACTTAAGCCATTTTTCGGATTATACAACGATATGATGTATCCGAAAGCGTACAGCGAAACCGAAAGGGGATATCTGAACAAATACTATTTACCCGAATACGATTTGGGCGACAATGCCCCTGCAACCACTTTTAAAGGGAATGTTTGTTTTGCCGGGCAGAGAACTTTCTACATAAACGAACAGGGAATAGCACGAAGATGTGAAAATAGTACCGAAACCTACGGGAACTTTTTCGACATAAGCTTTTTGCCCGACAAAAAACCCAAAACATGCAACGAAAAAGCCAGTGTTTGCCCATATCAGTGCCTGATATATGCCAAAAAGAAAAAACAAGGCCTGCTGTCAAAAATATTTTACAAATCGTAAGCTGCAACTCCTACCTGAATTGTGAAAAAACTACAAACATTACATAGCACCTTAAAAACAATTTTTCTAAAAAAGCATGGGAGTAAAATAGACGTTTCGAACCCTGCAGTAAAAGAGTATTTGCAGTTGAAAAGCAAAGATCGCTTATGTTTTGCACCATTCAAAAACCTGTATTTTGGAATCGACGGTTCTATATCGTCGTGTTATGCCCAAAGCTATATTGTGGATTATGGCAAATATCCCGAAACTTCAATTACTGATGCGTGGAACAGCAATACTGCAAAAAGAACAAGAAGTCTGGTAGAAGACCGGTATTTACCGCCGGCCTGCAATTTATGCTATACTCAGGTATTGGAACGCAATTTTGATGTAAGCTATGCAGGCGTTTACGACCAACACAAGCCCGATGCTGATTTTCCGGTAAGCATGGAATTTTATCTCGATAACACTTGTAATCTTGAGTGCACCATGTGTTCTGCCGAAAATTCATCGCTTATTGCAAAAAAGAATGGAATAAGTAAACAAAAATCACCCTACACCCAATCGTTTTTAGATGAACTCAAGAGTTTTATTCCAAATCTTAAACACACGTATTTCTTTGGAGGAGAACCATTTTTAATCTCAATATATTACGATATCTGGGAACAAATCATCAACCTGAATCGCAATTGCATTATCGATATCACTACCAATGGCACTGTTGTCAACGAAAAAGTAAAATCAATACTCGGCAAAGCCAATTTTAACATCAACATTTCTATCGATTCTTTGCAAAAAGAACGTTTCGAAAGCATTCGCAACAATGCCGATTTTGATACGGTTATGCAAAATCTCGATTACTTTTATGAATACTGCAGCACTAAAAACACCCAATTCTTTATCTCGTTTTGCCCGATGCAGCAAAATTGGGAAGAAATACCTGATATACTCGAATTTGCAAATAAGTTAGATGCAGGCTTGGTGTACAACCGGGTGTGGAATCCGGCCAATTCAGCATTGTGGACACTGAGCCCTCAAAAAATTGAAGAAATAATTACGTATCTCGAAAAATTCAAATTTACACCCACAACCAATATCCAACAATTTAATACTAAAGGATATTATGCCTTAATTAATCAAATGAAATGGTGGCATACATCGGCACTCGATTTTTATGCAATGTATTCGGGCGAAATCAGCTCGGAACAGCTTGTCGGCTTACTCACCGATTTGATGAAAACCGGTTACCGGCAAAATAGAAACAGTGTGCTGTCGCAAATTAGGTACCAACAACAACTCAACGAGCAAATCAATCAAATTGTTACCATAGTAAAAGATAGCAATTTAAACAAGCACGAAAGATTGGTTTTTTACAGAAACCTGATAATGCAGAAATCTTTTTTCGCTAATGCATTATTTTTCGCCAACAGCACTAAAAATATCGCAAAAATCGTTCATCTGGCAAGTAAATAAAATCAGTGATTATGCACAACACTCATTTCGAAATGGAGATTTTTCATAAGTATGAAAACAAAATATTCTGGACAATTTCAAATTTCTGTAATTTTAAGTGCCCCTACTGCTATATCGATAAAACACAAAAACCCTACTATATTACCGAAAATTACAGTCCCGAATATATCGCCGATTGTTTCGATAAAACAGGAAAAACCTGGCTTATCATGCTGGCGGGTGGAGAGCCATTCATTATGCCACAATTTCTGCCATTGATGAGGGAGTTAACCAAAAATCATCATATTCAAATCTCAACGAATTTATGTTCCGATGAAGTTTTTAAATTCCCCGAATACGTATCGCCCGAAAAAGTGATGGTAATAAGTGCTTCGCTTCATGTGCCCGAGAGAGAAAAGGTAGATCCTGAATTCGAAAAATTCATTGAAAAGTGTATTTTCTTGCAGGAAAAGGGGTTTAGAGTTGTTGTAAATTATGTTATCTATCCCCCTCTGCTTTCGCGTATCGTAAAAGACTTTGAACACCTGAAAAACAAAGGAATAATAAACATGACTGCTTTCACATTTCTAGGAGAATATGATGGTAAGCCCTATCCTGAATCGTACACCGAAGACGAAATAAAACTGATATCAACACTTTCGATGTACAAACGTGAAGAAGACATTCTGAGATGCAGTGCAAGTTATAAGGGAGTACGGTGCGAAGCGGGACACCGATACTTTACCACAGAACTTGATGGCACGGTTTATAAGTGCCGGTCGATACCCACAGCTATGGGTAACATATTAGACGGGAGCTTTAAGCCCGACAACAAAAACAGAAAATGCACCGCCGATATTTGTATAGATACATATATGGCAGAGTTTATTTTGGACCATAACAAAAGTGGTTTGTTTCGTTTTTTTAAGAAGTCGTAATCCACCGGACATCGAGCGGTGCACCGAGTGAAATCGAGGTGTGAATTGCGACGATAGGAGTAATTCGTATCGAGATGTCCGTAGTGAAACGCTTCTCTGAAAAATTATCATTCAACGGGCACCTCGGTACTATTCGCTCTGAGGAGCGAATCACTCGGTGTCCGGAGTCGTTCGGACATCGAGTGATTTTCGACCATAAGGGAGAAAATCGTATCGAGATGTCCGTTGTGTAATACTTCACTGAATATCATATATGCAGCCAGCGTGGACGCTTGCTGCATAAATTACAAAAACACTTCGCTGAAAAATTATCATTCATCGGGCACCTCGGTACTATTCGCTCTGAGGAGCGAATCACTCGGTGCCCGGTGCGTACTTTCAATCAAATTTCTTCTTCGACAATGCAGAAAGATTTTCAAACTCACCATTGATAAGTGCAAGTTTCTTTTTGTGACTCCATTTTTGTATATGCTTTTCACGTTCAAAAGCCTGACTTACATACTGATACTCCTCATAATAAACAAGCTTAACAGGCAATCTTTTTCTTGTATAGTTTGCTCCCTCCCCAGAATTATGCTGCGACAACCGCCTTTCCAAATTCTTCGTACTTCCTGTATAAAACGTACCATCTGAACATTGTAATATGTAAAGAAATGAATTCATAAAACAAAATTTACTTTTAATTTTAAAAATAAATAAAATTTCAAACTTTAAAAATTGTATTCATCGGGCACCTAGGTACTATTCGCTCTTGGGAGCGAATCACTCAGTGTCCGCAGGCAATCGGACATCGAGTGAATTGCGACGATAGGAGTAATTCGTATCGAGATGTCCGTAGTGAAACACTTCGCTGAAAAATTATCATTCATCTGGCTCCTCGGTACTTCCGCTTGGGCGGAAATATCTCGACATGCTCGACACATCGCTCGGTGTCCGGAGTAGTTCGGACATCGAGTGATTTTCGACCATAAGGGAGAAAATCGTATCGAGATGTCCGTTGTGTAATACTTCACTGAATATCATATATGCAGCCAGCGTGGACGCTTGCTGCATAAATTACAAAAACACTTCGCTGAAACACTGTCATTCATCGGGCACCTCGATACTATTCGCTCTCTGGAGAGAATCACTCGGTGTCCGGTATTGGTCGGGCACCTCGGTACTTCCGCTTGGGCGGAAACTCGGTGCCCGGTGCCGTTAATAAAGCGGAATATTAAGTTTCTTCAAAACAGCTTCTGCCCTCTTTCGTCTTTCACAAACGGTTTCGGCATCTACTTTGGGAAGTATCTTTGCAGAAGCGCGATTTTCGAAATCAGAATAATCGGTCAGTGTAACCGAATCGAATTTCACCTTTTTAATAAGATTCATTGTAGCTTGAAAATCAACTTCGGTTTCGGTGGGAAATCCAAGAATAAACAAAGCATTTATTTTTAAACCTTTGTTTATTTTCCGCAAATCTACCAATGAATTCTCAACCTCCTTGATGTCATACTTTCGGTTCATCAATCCTATCAACCTATCGCTGCCACTTTCAACGGCTATCATAAGCTCCCAAATTTTTGAGCTAAACAAAGGAGCAAACGCCTTATAATGTTGGGCAAGCCAGTTTGGGTTTACACCATTTAAGGTCCATTTCACATGGTAGTTGGTATCTACTTCTGATAATGCATTCAATAAATAGCCCAAAGAACTTCTAATATCAAGACCATAGGAACATAAATCCTCTGCAATAAAATGAAAATTGCGATAGCCCATTTTCAGCAAATCAAAATACTCGGAGCATACACTTTCGATACTCTTACTCTTTATTTTACCGATGGCATCGCGAATATTGCAATAGGTGCAATTATTAGCACAGCCTGAACTAATCTTCACAAAACAAGGCTCATAGACATTAGAGTTCTTATTGACATTATAAAAATATTTAGCCTGTCGTTTTCTGTAAATTTTTCGCAGAAATGTTTTCGACAATCCATACTTTGATAATAATTGAAAATCACTATAAGTAGCAACGTCTTCGGTAAACATATGAAAAGCTCCGATATCGTAGGAATAAACCTGTGGTGTTTCGTTGAATGCAATCCTGAAATCGGGAAATATCGCATCAATATCGCAAATGTCTTTTGTAACAACCATTTTCCCCGAAAAAACCCGAATCAATTCTTCAGGGTTTGTTCCCGGCAAACAGCCCATCACAATAAGTTCGGGCTTGTTCTGCTCAACGTTTTTAATGTATTGTAAGTGATTGTCGATATTAGCCTTGGTTACAGCGCATGATACTAAAATATGATAATCGGAAGATTCAGGTGAATCGACCAGTTCACATCCATTGAACACAAAATATTTCCTCAGTCTTTCGGCCTCGAGCTTGCGTAACGAACACTGGCAAAAAGGGGTAGATATATGCACTTTTTTACTCATAGGGCATTTCCGGCAAACTAAAACTCACTTCATTGAACACTTTCAAAACAAAAGTACTTGTTTTTTTTGTACTTTCGCTTCAGGTTTTCGCAATAGTATCAGGTATGAATTTTTAAGAAGAAGCAGCAAACCAAACGGTGAGGTGATATGCAAAAAAAACTTGCGCTTATCAATGTAGTTGACAAACGAACTGCCTGCGACGATTTTTTTGTCGCTACCAACGGCTTACCCGGGTTTCAACCCATATCTCTCGGCATAATTGCTGCATTAACACCCGTAGATTGGGAAATTGAATTAACCGACGAAAACTTCGAAGATTTTACTGATACAGATGCTGAACTTGTCGGTATTTCGGCATACTCTACAAGCATAAACAGAGCTATAGAGATCTCGGAAAATTTACGCAAAAAGGGAATCAAAACCATAATTGGAGGAAAACACGCATGCCTATATCCCGATGAGCTTGTTGGTTATTTTGACTCCGTTTTAGAAGGAGAAGCCGAAAGTGTTTGGGCAACTATTATTCTGGATTTCGAAAACAAGAGTTTGAAGAAAACTTATACCGGCGAATTCATCGATTTAGCAAATTATACAAGACCTCGCAGAGATATTTTCGATAAATATAATTACGAAATAGCTACAATTCAGTTTTCGCGGGGTTGTGTTAACAATTGTCATTTCTGCGGGGTACCGGTGCTTTATAAACACAGCTACCGACAACGCACCATTCAGGATGTAATTACAGAGCTAAACGAAATTAAACAAAAGTACGTTTTCTTTATCGACGACACGATATACTGCGATTCGGTAAGTAATAAAACGATTAAAGAATTATTTGTTGCAATCACACAGAATAAAATTAACAAGCACATAATAGCAGCTGCATCAATAAACATACACGAAGACGATGAATTTCTTAGGCTTGCCCGAAAAGCCGGTGTAAAAGTGTTGTATATCGGTTTTGAATCGGAAAATATTGGCGACCTAAAAAATGTAAACAAACGGATGAATTATGCATCGTCGTCGTTGCAATATACCGAGGCCATCAAGAAGATTCACTCCTACAAAATGGCAATTATGGGTGGATTCATATCGGGGTTCGAAAACGATACGCCAGAAACCATAATTGCCCGAGGCAAATACATTTTGAACAGCGATATCGATGCCAGCACACTCACCATCCTTTCGCCCTTAGCAAAAACACCTCTGTTCGAAAAACTGAAATCTGAAAATTTACTGCTACACACAAATTTTCCGCACGACTGGATATACTACAATGCTTGCAATTACACAATCGATTACAAAAACGACAGAAACGAAATCATGCAGGCTTTCTACAATTCATCGCTTAAATTGGTCGATTGCAAAACCATACGAAACAAGTTCATAAAAACACTTATAAATACACGCAGTTATGCAACAGCCAAAACTGCTTTGGTGTTGGTTAAGAACTTTCATGTGGGAACAAAAAGCTGTTTGATTGTAAAGAAATTGATTAAATAGAATGAAAAAATCAAAATATAAACTCCTTTTAATAAACGTAATCGACACCCGAACTGTGGACGATGGTAATACATTTATCCCGATCCACCGACTCACATCATTTCAACCACTTGCGTTGGCAATAATTGCAGCATTAACTCCAGAAAACTGGGATGTAGAAATTATCGACGAAAACTTTGATGAATTTACTTATACCGAAGCCGACTTAGTGGGTCTTTCATCTACCAGCATGTGCATCAATCGCAGCTACGAAATCGCTCACCGATATATAGACAACAATGTGCCTGTAGTAATAGGCGGTGTGCATGCCACGTTGTTTAAAGAAGAAGTAAGCAAGCATTGTACTGCAGCAATGGCAGGAGAGGCAGAAAACCTGTGGCCTCAAATTATTGAAGATTTCTACAAAAAAGACTTTAAGAATATTTACGAAGCCGGATATGCCGATCTTTCTATACCGGTGAAACCACGTAGAGATGTTTTCGAAAAATATGATTACGAAATTGCCACTATGGAGTTTACGCGGGGCTGTCCGTTCAATTGCAGCTTCTGCGGTGTGCCGGTGTATTTGGGCCATAAGTTGCGGTACAAGCCTGTTGATACAATAATTGAAGAACTAAAAGAAATAAAACAAAACTATGTGATTTTTAAAGACGACAATTTAATTGGAAATTCGCCTGCCCACAAAGCCAAAGCTATTGAATTGTTCGAAAAAATAATTGCACATCGCATAAAAAAGGACTTTTTATGTTTTGTTTCGGTGAATATTGCCGACGACCTTCAGGTTCTAAAACTAGCACGAAAAGCCGGATTTGTGTTGTTTTTTATTGGCATAGAAACCGAGAAGCTGAAAGCAATTCAACTGATACACAAAAACATAAACGAAAATCCGGCAAAGCAAGCATACAAAGAAACATTCGGGAGGCTTCATAAAGAAAAAATTGCCGTTACTGCAGCTTTTATATGCGGATTCGACACCGACACTGTTCAAGACATCCACGACAGAGCACAGTTTATCATGAAAAGTTCGTTAGATACGTTTACATTTACCTTTCTCACGCCTCTACCCAAAACGCCTCTACAATTGCAGTTGCATGAAGAAAACAGATTGATTAAAAACAATTTTCCCGAAGATTGGATTTATTACAATTTCTGTCATCTCACCTATACAGTGAAAAACGGGAACAACAAAGAAATGTCGGAGGTAATAAACCATTATATGGTAAAACTTCACACTGCCAAAGTATTCAGACATAAATTATTCAAATCGTTGTTTTACACAAAAAGCCTCAGAACAGTGGCTGCAACCTACGTTTTCAACAAACACAATCATGTTTTTCTTAAAGAATCGAAATCGATGCAGTTACTTCAACAGACTTACGAATTCTTCAAGAAAGCAGGCATCATAAAACAATGACCATCACCTGAAAACGCCAAGATATGGGGATAACTAAAAAATCGAAAATCGAAGAAATAATAAAGCACTACAGCGACTACACCAAAACTTATCTTGAAGTGGTCGATTCGGCAATTCAATCGCATCGCTCGGCCGATGAAGAAATCATGCTCGACTATTACTTCGAAACTATGAAAATAAAAAGTGGCCAGAAACTGCTCGATGCCGGCTGTGGCGTTTGCGGCCCCGCCATTCATTTTGCAAAAAAAGCTGATATTGCAATTGAAGCTTTAAACATATCAGACACCCAGATAGAAATTGCAAAAGATAAAATACGCGCTTCGGGGCTCGAAAATAAAATTAATGCGGTTTGCGGAGATTATCATTCTTTAAAAAACCATTATCAGAAAAACACTTTCGATATTGTTTATTTTCTCGAATCGTACGGTCATTGCCTAAATCATAAACAATTACTTGAGTCGGCAATGTTTGTGTTAAAAAATGGTGGAATACTTTACATAAAAGACTATTTTAAAAAAGATTTGGCCGATATGAAACGTGTTCATAAAATCGCCAAGCTGATGAACAAAAAATACGCATACAACCTACCCTGTTTGTACAATACCCTAAGCATTTTACGAAAACAAAACATGGACATAATAAACATCGGGAAACCAAAATTCGACGACGATGGAGGTATAATGTCGGCAGAGTTTTCAGAAAAAAGTAATCTGACACTTTTTGGCGAAGGAGAAGAAATGTTTTCGTATGCCGATATTTTCGAAATCATTGCCCGTAAACCCAATGCAAGCGATGTGAAATAAGGATGTTGAAATCGATAGCAAAAATATTCAGAGTAAGCGACTGGTGGGGATATATTTTTCCACCGGTGTTGGGGGTGATATATGCATTTCAGTATATGTCGCAAACAAGCCCCGAAGAGTTTTTCGAAATCTTGCTTGCTTTCTTTATCAGCGTTATCGGGTCGGCCTCATTTGGATTCCTAATCAACGATATTTCCGACATCGAAAGCGACAAGCTTTCGCAAAAAAAGAATTATTCGGTACAGCTAAGCAAAATTTGGCGGGCAGTATTGGTCATCGTAAGCTTGAACTTGGCCATACTACCCTGGTTATATATACCGTTTTCGTTGCCGGCAATTGTTTTGTTTTCATTGCAGTTGATACTTCTTTCGGCCTATTCGTTACCACCTGTGCGTTTGAAAAATCACATCAGCATTTCGGTATTGGTCGATGCATTATACAGCAGTGTGTTGCCCATTGCCATAGCATTTTTTGTTTTCAAACCCGAAAGTATGCAAATCCTGTTTATTGCAGCCTATTTGGCATTGCTCGCTGCATTTGTGCTTCGAGGGTTTCGCAATATTTTACTGCATCAGGTGCTCGATAGCGACAACGACCAAAAAAGCGGTTTACCGAGTTTTGTACTTCGGCATGGTTCCGAAAAAACAATCCGCATTATTTCTTACCGTATTTTGCCCATTGAGCTGGTATTATCAATAGTATTTATTGGCATTGTTTCAATTCACCATATCTGGTTTGCATTGCTGGCGCCTGCGTATATTTTATACATTGTTTTTAAAACCCTGAATTTGTACATATTAGGAAAATCGCCCCGACAAATTGAGCGGCTGCAAATGCACAACGACTTTTATGAAGACGTTTTACCTCTGGTATTTCTTGTTTTGTTAAGCTTCGCGAATCAACTCTACATATATCTGGCTGTGGTGCACATTGTGTTGTTTCGGAATAAAATTGTTTTTTTTCTGTTGGGTATTATCATCAGATTGTTGTGGCACCGTGGATTGCTTTGGCTTTATTACCACCCTGTTAAGTGGATATATTACAAAGGATTTCGGAATAAGTATGTGAAGAAGTATTTTACAAACCATAAGCAATAATGCAGCAACTAAAAAACATACTTTCGTTTTATGTGGTAGCTGCCAAATCTGGTTTAATCAAACATGGTGAAAGCAAAACAAATCGATTTGCTCCCCCTGTTGCTACAGAACGATTATAATGCTGCGGCAAAATTCGCAATATGAAAGCAGGTAAGGCCAATATACTAAAGAATGTTTTCCACCCAATAGAGTGGGCAAAAAGCTTGACCAGAAAGCCGTACAAACCAAAGGGAGACCCCGAATTGGCTGCAAAGCTGAACGAATATTCGAAACATCGCCCATTGGGCTCCCGAAGACAAATATGCTACGTTGCCAACAACAACATGCTTTTTTCGAGAGATGGAACTGTGCTTGCATGCTCTTATAACCAACAATTTAAGTTTGGGAAATATCACGAAAAAAGTATCGATGAAATTGTAATGGGAGAAAAACGCACACAATTTACCAAAGCACACCAGCACAACAATCTAACACTGGGGTGCAATTACTGTCGAAATTATATTGTTAGCGGTAAATATCAGGGTTTAAAAACAATGAATTACGACATCTACAGTGGTAATAAAAGCAAATGGCCGGCTGTGCTCGAATTCGATATAAGTTCATATTGCAACCTGCGTTGCATTATGTGTAACGAAAAAAACCGTGAAGTTGAAACTGAAAACAATATTTACAATGATAAATTTATTGAAGAAATAACTCCACTTCTAAAACATATTAAGGAAGCTAAATTTTATGGTGGTGAACCATTTGTTATCAAGCAATATTATAAGATTTGGGATATAATTGTTAACCTAAACCCACAAGCAAAAATTTTTGTAATTACCAATGGCACACATCTTAACGAACGCATAAAAAACCTGCTTAATAATGGCAATTTCGAAATATCCGTTTCTATCGACAGTTTAAACAACGAGAAGTTTGAAAAAATACGCAAGGGGGCAAATTTCGAAAAAGTAATGCAACACCTTGACTGGTTTATTGATTACTCAAAAAGAAAAAAAAGAAGTCTTTCGCTTAGCATGACTATTTTTAGAGAAAACTGGGAAGACATTCCTGATATATTAAGCTATTGCAATAAAAATAAAATTTCGGTTTTTTTTAGTTATTTATATAATCCCAGGGAACTGTCGCTGTGGACATTGCCTAATAACGAAAAGGATAGAATAAAAGAGTACTTATCGGGGTTTACGTTCACTGCCAAATCGGCAATTGAGCAATACAACCGAAAATGCTATACCGAAATAATCGAGCATCTGCGCTATTGGTCTCAGAATTTCGATGACAAATTGCAGTTGGTTTCGCAACTAAGCAATTATTTTATCGAAAACAAAAACATGAGTACCGAAACCGCCCGGGCACACGCAACCGAAATAGTACTGAACCTCACAAAACTAATTAGAGAGGCCGGATACGAGAATCAACTCGAAACTATTATTGCTACGATACGAAATGGGGATATGCAATCGTTTTATGAAGCGTATTTAAACAAATCGGCCGAAAGCCTAAAATCGGAACTTGACACTTGGGTAAAAAGCCTAACTTTGTAAGAGAAAAACAGCATGGCCTTAAGTAAGAATATTAAGCGAGATTATCAGCGCAGCAGAACGGTGTTGCACAAGAAATTCATTTGCAATGCTCCTTTTGCCAACATCTACTTCAACATTCATGGCGATGCGGCTCCCTGCTGGCTGGGTTTTATCAATCCCGACTCTTATCCCCAAAAATCGATAAAAGAAATATGGGAAGGCGAAAGATTTAACACATTCAGAAAAAATATTAAAAATCTTACACTCGAAGACACTTGCGGAACTTGCCTCGAAAATCTGAACAATGGCAATTATGTTTCGGTACTCGCCAAAGCTTACGACCATTTGGGTAAGCCTCGTAAATATCCAAAAATGATGGAGCTGGAACTCGACAACACCTGCAATTTAGAGTGTATCATGTGCAACGGGTTTCTATCATCGTCGATACGAAAAAACAGAGATAATAAACCAAAGCTGGAAATCCCCTACAATGACGAATTTGTTAGCCAGTTAAACGAATTTATACCCCATCTGCAAGAGTTGCGACTGAATGGCGGCGAACCTTTTCTGAGTAAAATTGCCCTTCGCATTATGAATAATGCTGTTTCGATGAACCGAAACCTGAAGATTGTGATTGCTACCAATGGCACTGTGGTAAACGATGCAGTGAAAAGATTACTCGAAAAAGGAAATTTTCACATCAATATTTCCATCGATTCCTTGCAAAAAGAAACTTACGAAGCAATAAGAATGAATGCTGTTTTTGAAGAAATGATGGATAATTTCCGGTATTTTCTTGATTACTGCCGTAAGAAAAAAACCAAGCTTTGCGTACTTACTAATCCAATGAAACAAAACTGGCACGAAATGGGCGATTTCGTAAGATTTTGCAATACTCATAATACCCCGCTTTGGTTTAACACCATAAAGCATCCAAAGGAACATTCGCTTTGGGCATTGCCCCCCGAAAAACTACAAGAAATTTATGATACTCTTTCAAAAGAAATATTTAAGCCTACAATTACAGCCCGCGAAAGCTATCATAACATTTCAGTGTTTGAGAATCTTGTAAAAAACCAAATTTTCAATTGGCTACAGCAGTCAAAAAGCCAAAGCGAAAAGTCGTGTTTTCTTGGTGATGATTACGAATTATCGTTTTTTGCAGCACTCGAAAAAACAATCAGGGCAGGCTGTTCATCAGAAGATGAATTTCGTCAACAATATGGCACGGCACTCAACAAAATAGAACACATAATTAGCCACATGAGTTCTACAGGGATGCAACGAAACGATTTCTTCAGATTTGCCGCACAGATACCTGCAAGCACTATTTATCAGGAACTAATATCGAAACGCGAAGAAGAACTTATTGAAGTGATAGAAAGATATACAGGCTGAAAGAATATGGCAAAACATAAAACATATATTTCCGAAGAAGGCAGTATAAGCAACCGATCTTACCGATTTGTTCGTAATATTTTAAAAAAACTGGCTCAATTATCTGTCAACAAGAGATTTAAGACATCAACAAACCCGATATCGATAACAAAAAGCACACTTGTAGAGTATAACCGAAGTCGCGATGCCATATACTTGAAATATCTGTGTCACGCTCCGTTTACCAATATGTATTTCAGCTACGGTGGTAAAATGGGGGTATGTTGTTACAATCGCAGCCATTTGTTGGGTACCTGGCCCGACACCGGAATTATGCAAGCCTGGAAAAGCACTAACCTGCAGCAACTCAGGCAAAAAATGAAACATTGCGATTTAACATCAGGCTGCTATTGCTGTAAGGTGCAATGGGAAGAGAAAGCATACACCACAGTTCTGGCACGAAACTACGATTACTTCAAACCCTCGGTTCAATTTCCGGTTTCGATGGAATTTGAACTTTCGAACAGGTGCAATCTTGAATGTGTGATGTGCTCCGAAGAAAACTCATCGAAAATTGCAAAAATAAAACTGGGAGAACAAGAAAAACTCTTGCCCTACAACCATAAGTTTGTTGAAGAACTTCGCCCTTTTATCCCCCATCTGAAAAGCACAAAATTCATGGGAGGCGAGCCATTTTTAATCTCAATCTATTATGATATCTGGGATTTAATAACCCAAATAAACCCAAACTGTGAAATTGTGGTACAAACCAATGGCAGTGTACTAAACAATCACATCAAACAGCTTCTCGAAAAGGGCAACTTCTCCATCAGTATTTCTATCGATTCGGTGCAAAAGGAGACCTATGAACGAATCAGAAAAGGCGCAACATTTGAAGAAGTAATGAACAATATCGATTACTTCATTGATTTATGCCGAAGAAAAAATCGTTTTATTGGCATTGCATGCTGCTATATTCAACAAAACTGGAGAGAACTTCCGGCATTTATTCAGTATTTCAACCGGCGGCAAATACCCGTAACCTTTAACCGGGTGTGGTCGCCACCATCTTGTTCCATATGGGAAAGTTCCTACGCACTTACATCCGAAATACTACAATTCTATAAAAACATTTCATTTGCACCAAAAACAGAAACCGAACGTCATAATCTCGCTGCATTCAACGATTTGATTCATCTTACCGAAAGCTGGAACGAGCATGAAAAGCAAAAACTGAATGATACAAATCGCTTTTCTGAATTCAGCACCGAACAAATCGAACAACAAGTAATAGCCCATATCTTAAATATATCATCGATACAGGAGAACGAGTTGCACAATCAAGAAGCTATCAGAAACAAGTTCGAAAATACCATGTTTGTATTCAGGCAACGCAAGAACTATCGCGAATTGTTGATAAAAGCCCTGCACATACCCGCCGAAATACTGCACACGCAAATACTGAATAGCAGCGAAGAAAAGTTGATAGCCCGGCTTGATGAGCTCGATCAAACTACGAGTAATGAATGAGAGCAACAAAATAGTGCATGGATTGTGGATTGGCAACACACTGTCGATTATCGAGCAGCTTTGCATCAGATCGTATATATCGTGCGGCCATTCGTTTTATCTTTGGTTATATGAACCTCTGCAAGGCGAATTACCCCCCGAAGTTCATGTAAAAAATGCCTCTGAGATAATTCCACGTGAGCAGGTTTTTTGCTATCGCAATACCAACCAGTTTGGACATGGCAAAGGCAGTTTTGCAGGGTTCTCTGATATTTTCCGCTATAAGCTTCTTTACGAAAAAGGCGGCTGGTGGACCGACATGGACGTAGTGTGTTTGAAACCTCTCGATTTTGATGCAGCATATGTTTTCAGAAATCATCACGATTTTCCGGTAATCGGAAATATTATGAAATGCCCCCAAGGAAGTGAACTGATGAAGGCCTGTTTTGATGAAGCCACACAACAGGTTACCGACGAAAACACCGATTGGAATCTGCCCATTAAGATTTTGAACAAGCATATTGCATTGAAACATCTCGAGAATCACATATTACCATTTACAAATTGCGACGACTGGCGCATTGTAAAACAACTGATTATTAAGAACATTGCCGTTCCAATGCACTGGCATGCCATTCATTTGCTTAACGAAGAATGGCGAAGGCATGGTATCAGGAAAAACGGCATCGCACCGCATTCGTATCTTGGTCGAAAGTTTAGCCGATATATGCCCCAGACGAAGCCTGAGTTCCGATTTGTAAGATACTTGCAAAACATTTGGATAATTTCGAAACCCGGCGAAAAACTACTTGCCATTAAAAACAGAATTATACGTTTTATGTGGAACATGAACGATATATTCTGGAAATGGGTTCGTGGTATTCAGCGAAATGTATTCGGCATCTATAAGTAAGTTGTTTCGAGCTTCGCTCGCATTAGAGATTCACTCTTTTTAACGACAAAACATATCGAGCATTTGTTGCGAGTCGTTGTCGCCTTGCATTGCGGCAGACTTAAAATCGCTGCAAGCCGACAGAGTATCGCCGGTTTGAATATACAGCAAGCCACGCCCCAGTAGTAAAATCGGGTTTTCGGGTAAGGCATCCAAACCTTTGTTATACACCATGTTGGCCTTGTTGTATTCGTGATTTCTATGATAAGCAAGGGCAAGCGCCTGATACAACGATGCATCGGATGCCATCAACAAAACACCTCGACTCAGATAATCGATGGCCCGGGCACGCTGATTGGTATTCAGCATCTTATCAGACATACTGATGATGAAAGCAGAAAGCCGTGTGGTATCGGTGCCGGGAGGCATTGTCTGCAACATTACAATGCTGTCGAAATGCATCAGGGTAAGTATCTTTTGTTTATTGTTTATGGCCTCTTGATAATCGGACTGTATTTCAACTGCTTTTTCGTAATCGGCCAAAGCCATCGAGAAATTACAATATTGCTGGTGAACGGCGCCTCGGTTGTTGTATGAAGCATAGCTTGTAGAATCGAGGGCAATGGCCATTTCGAAGTCGGATAAGGCAACAGCGTAATGTTGATTGGCATAGTGCACCCTGCCACGGTTGTTATAATACAGATAGTCGGGTTTGCGTTCTATGGCCATGCTCAGGAATTTCACAGCCTCATCGGCATCGCCACCTTCAGCCATATGGGCAAGAGCCAGACTGAACATGGCATAGTGGTTCTCGGGGTTCACCTCGAGTGCTTTTTGCCATAAGGTGAAAGAATTTTGCCAAAGGGCTTTGTCGCGCCAGGTGTTTGCTGCCATGGCTGCCAACATCGGAACCAAAACAGCAATTACCAAAACAGCTTTCTTCTTTTCGATAAAATAATCGGCGGCAAGTGCAATCAGCAAAAACAATCCTACAAACGATAAGTAGGTATATCGGTCACCCACTAAAATGCGCCCCTCTATAGGCAATAGGTGCATTACCAGCGAAATATTGATAAGGAAAAACAGCAGCCCAAACCATACCAGAGGCTTACGGCGAAAATATCGTATGAGAACAAACAATGCTATGGCTGTTAATGCAATCACAATAAGCAGATCAATCCACATATAGCCGGGTAATGATCCATCGGCTTCGCGTTCGGGATACGGAATCATAGGGTCAACACCCTTCAGCAATAAAAAGCGTTTCAGGTAAAACAACATGCTGCTGCCCAGCAAAGCAAAGCGTTCGATGAAACTAAAATAGGTTTCTGAATCGGAGTTTTGCGTCCAGAAATGGAGAATATAAAACAATGTTGAATTTGCAAACAGAACAATGGCAGGGCCGTAATAGTTGATTGTAAAAAGAAAAACTATTGTTGAAACAAGAATAATTTTCGAACGTTTCGTCAAGCTGTTAAGCTTTATATTTAGTTTTTTGTACTTCCAAATCGACACAATTATAAACAATACAAACACTGCAGTTCTTATAAAAACCCAGTCCCATATCACATCTTGTAACAGTGTAAACGGCAGGAATGAAAACGGGAACACAAGTGTAAGCAATACAAAGGCAAGCAATATCAACACTATCTTTGGGTAATGCTTGCCAAAAACAACCAACAACCAGGTTTTCTGTGTAAACGCCAATGCCCAAAAGATAGCCAGAATCACTGAAACACTCCAAAAATCGAACTGCATTGCCAGTAATATCAATAGCATAAACACAGTGTGATACGAGAATTTTTTTAAGACCAGCACATCGAGAATAAGCAAGATGAATGGCAATGCTACTGCCTGAATTTTAGCAAGACCGGCCATATACATAAGCACTGCTACCAATATGAACCATGCAAGCTTTCGAATAAAACCGTTTGCGGCCTGCAAACCAATATATGCCATCATCGACAGTAAGGCAAACAGCACAAACAACAAATCTTTGCGCCCGGTAACCCATGCCACCGGTTCCACAAAGGCCGGGTGCAGCGCAAACAACGAAGCAGTGATTACAGCCACCCATGGTCGATGGGGTAACAGCTTCCGCACAAAAACAAAAACCAAAATAATATTCAGCAAATGCAAAATCAAATTATTGCGGTGATAGGGGCCTGCGTCGCCACCAAACACCCGATACTCGGCCATGTAGGTCCATATTGCCAAGGCCTTATATCTGTCGTGTTGGTAATGGTAAGTAATATTTTCGGCCGAAAACTCAGTGAAACGCGGGTTTTGCCTGATATTTTCGTCGTCGTCCCAATTGACAAAACCAAAACCTAAGCTACCCCAATATACCACAACGGTAAACAAGATAACGAGAAGCAACAAAAGCACCCTTATTTGCGGTATAGCCACATGTTGTTTTCCCATAGAATTACACAGCTTACGTGTTGCAAAACTACACAAATAAAACATAATATTTACGACCGATTTATCTTTTTCATTAACAGCGTTTTATATAGTATTTAGCAGTTTTGTGAATGCCATAATATTTTCGTATAATATGGCAACTCTTCGCGCCTCTTCACGTCTTAAAAGTCGTATGTTTGTATTATTTTAGGAAAATTTTTCGCTATGGGTAAAACTTTACTTACTGTAATTCTGTTAGCATCGGTTTTTTCGGCTTTTGGACAAGTGATTGAATCGCAAGATAAAGCAACTCAAACCAGTGCCGAAAAAATACTTGCCGGTAAAGCCTATATCGATGCATGTTTTCCCAATTGCGACATTAACGATTTTGCCCCGAATAACATATTTAAACAAGATTTTTCTGACGATAATGCTAGAACCGAAGCCAAGATGAATTGGATGAACAACTACAGGCACGAATATGAGTTGTATTTGTATTACCATAAAAAACTTAATGAATCGACCCAATATACTGCAGGACCGAATTCAAGCGATATGCAGCAAAAAGAAGAAGAAATTTTAAAAAATAAACAAAATAAATAAGCAATTATGAAATCGATGCTTAACAGTGTACAAGCTTTTATTACAAAGCACCTGAAACCGGGACTCATACTGATTACCCTGATACTCTCGGCAAATGGCCTTCTGGCTCAAAGCAACAATTATTCTGATATTCTGGCAGCAGTTACGGGCAAAGCCACCGAGTTGACCCAATATGAAACTCCCGCCTCCGATGCAGGCATTGGAACACCTGTAGCCTCCTACAACGATACTGAACCGGGCGTGACGTCATATCTGGCCGGAACCAGCATGACTATATCACGTAGTGCGTCCAGTATTTGTTCAGGGCAATCGGTTACTATTACCTGGACCTATAATTTGGGTGATTCACCTCAAGGCTATGCACAATACTCAACCAATGGCAGTACCTGGTATAGCTGCGGCGCCAGCCCGTATCAGCTTACTTTTTACCCGGGTGTTGGAACTTCATACTATTATGGCCGGGTTGTAGGGAATCTCGGGGCAGTTCAATATAATGCAACAACAATTTCTGTTACAACAAACCAAACCCCAGGCACCACAACTGTTTCGGGGGGTGGCACCTATTGTGGGAATGTTACGTTGAATGCAACAACCGTTACTACCGGAGGAGAGACACAAGATATTGGAACAGGTACCGCAACATCGAATTTGCATCCTGTGTACAGTTATTACAATTATTCCAGATCAGCCTCTCTTATTTTGCGAAGCGAGGTAGCCAGTACTCGGCAAATAATTACGCATCTTGCAGTGTATGTTGGCACGTCGGGGTCTCACGCTTTCACAGGCATACAAATTCGTTTGAAGAAAACCACTGAAACAACTGTTCCTTCAACATTCCCCGGAAATGGAACTTTAGTTTGGTCAGGAAATTATACTTTCTCCTCTACAGGTTGGGTTACTTTCGATATTAGTGATTTTGTATGGGACTCTGACAACCTTCTAATTGAATGGCAGCATGGGTATACCTCCTATACGTCGAATTATCCCTATTTTAGATATACCGCTCAAAGTACAAATCTTCAAAGCTATGCATACTCAGATACTAGTTTACCAACAACAGGAAATTTAACTACCAGTCGCGTAAATTATAGATTTACATGGGCTCCAACAATTTACTGGCAAAACACCACCAGCAATGGCACCAGCACAGCTACTCCGTCGAGAACCCAAACAGTAGGCAGTAGTGGCACGTATTATTTCAGGGCGCGTTCATCGGCAGGTTGCTGGGGAGCGCAGGGCAGTGCTTCGGTAACCACAAGCACACAACCCAGCATTTCGATATCAACCACCAGTGCCACCACAGTGTGTTCAGGAGCCAACATACCGTTCACACAGAGCGTGAGCGGAGGAACCGGCTCCATTACTAACCAGTGGCAATACAGCAGCAATGGTTCTACATGGACAAACTGGACTACCACAACCAACCCAACCTATAGCGGCATTACCGGTAATTTATATTTCAGATGTGTTCGTTCGGCAACCGGAACCAATTGTGTTACAGCCACAAGTAACACTATATACATTACGGTTGTGCCCGACCCCTATTTCACCACACAACCCACCGGTGGTACGGTGTGTAGCGGTGGCAGCCGTACCTTAACGGTTGCCGCAGCAGGTGGTACCCCCTCGCTTACATACCAGTGGCAGTATTATACGGGCTCAGCTTGGACCAATATATCGGGGGCAACAAGTACCTCGTATGCAGCCGCACCGCCTTCAACCCGCGACTACCGCTGCCTGGTTTCGGCCAGTGGCAATGGGTGCAGCACCAATGTTGCCTCAAATACGGCAACGGTTACAGTGGTTGCCGACCCGGTGGCACAAACCATATCTGAATCGCCTACATCGGGCACCAGCATGTGTATTGGCGGAACGGCTTCGGCCACATTTAGCGGTGGTTCGGGTGGCACAGGTACGATAACCGACAATTACCAATATACCTTAAACGGAGGCTCATCTTGGTCTACCTATACACCCGGAAGCACCATTACCAGTACCACGGCAGGAACCAACTATATGCAAATACGTACCTGGAGAACTGCCACCGGAAACGGTTGCGACAATTCTGCATACAATACGGTACAGTATACCATAGTGGCCGACCCAAGCATAACATCACAGCCCACAGGAGGTACAATATGTACAGGCGGATCTATTAATCTGTCGGTTACGGCTACCGGTGGAACACCTTCGCTCACATACCAGTGGTATAATTCGGGAGGAGCCATCAGCGGTGCCACATCATCATCGTATACTGCCACGGCTGCCAGCAACTATTACTGTGTGGTTTCGGCTTCGGGTGGTGGTTGCGATAATGCTACTTCGAGTACGGTTACAGTAACAGTTGTTGCCGATCCTGTGGCGCAAACCATTTCTGCTACACCGACATCGGGCACCACCATGTGTATTGGAGGTACGGCTTCGGCTACTTTTAGCGGTGGCTCCGGAGGAACCGGCACTGTTACCGACAATTATCAATATACATTAAACGGGGGCTCATCTTGGTCTTCCTACACACCCGGCAGCACCATTACCAGTACCACGGCAGGAACCAACTATATGCAAATACGTACCTGGAGAACTGCTACCGGAAACGGCTGCGATGCTTCAGGTTACAATACGGCACAGTACACCATAGTAGCCGACCCAAGTATAACAACACAACCCACCAGTCCGGCTACCATTTGTGCAGGCGGAACTTCGGGTAATATAACCATTGCTGCTTCGGGAGGCACGGGAACAACAAGCTATCAGTGGCAATACAACA